>JAHDWL010000030.1 GCA_023384355.1 Anaerolineae bacterium | reverse complement strand
CTGCCCCTTCACTGCGCCCCATGATGTTGCCTATCTCGGCATTCGACAGATGTTCTACAAATTTTAAATTCAACAATTCCTGGCGGTCAGATGGCAACCGTCGGACTGCCCCCAACAAAGCAGCCCGGTCCTCTGCCAGCAAGGCGGAAGCCTCAGGCCCGTCTTCATTAATTTGCCAGCGACTCAAATCATCGAGCGAAATTAATTTCCGCCGACTGCGGTCACGGTGCCAGTTGGCGACAAGATTATGCGCAATCCGATATAACCATGCAGAAAACGGGATACCGCGGTCGTCATACGTGGCAATATGTTGCCATGCACGCATGAAAGTCTTTGCCGCCAGGTCCTCAGCATCGGGCTCGCTTCCCGTCCGATAATATATATATTGAAATATCCGCTGCGAGTAGCGTTCATAGAGTTGGCCGAAGGCTTCCTCATCTATTTTCGCGCGCTCGATCAGCGCCGAATCGTCGATCGTCAAATCGACTGGTCGTTGTGTCATGTCGCTCGTCGCAGCATCCTCCGGCAAGAATCGCCGGTAACCCTGATATGATAGCGGGCAGTATAACAAATGCCGTGGGTCATGACGACCATGCACTGTTGACCGCCCCTTAAATCCGCTGGAGAATCGCTTTGACAACACGACTGATCCCGCCTATAATTCTTATTCGCGTGACACAGGTCAACCAACCACGCCTGCGTCACTACAGTAACAACAAGTCATTACGACGAAAACCGGCATCAAGTACGGATGCCGGTTCTTTTTGGAGGTAAACGTGTACGCAATTGTTGAAAGTGGTGGCCGGCAATACCGCGCCGAAGAGGGCAACACCTTTTCCGTTGAAAAACTGCCCTATGAAGTCGGTGACCAGGTGGAACTGGAAAACGTGTTGCTGATCGCCGACGGGGATTCTATCCGCGTGGGCCGGCCTAACGTTACCGGGGCTACCGTGAAAGCGACGGTTGTCGAGCAATATCGGGGCAAGAAAATTCTCGTCTGGAAGTATCAGGCCAAGCTTCGCTATCGCCGTCGTCGCGGTCACCGGCAAGATTATACTCGTTTGCGCATCGACGAGATCGTCGCCGGTTAGCCCGGTCAGAGTAAGACAAGGGAGAGATGTATCATGGCTCATAAGAAAGGTGGCGGTTCCACCCGCAACGGCCGCGACAGCAACGCCAAACGCCTGGGTATCAAGCGCTACGGCGGTGAAGTCGTTGGGCCTGGCTCAATCATCGTTCGCCAAAAGGGCACAAAATACCGCCCGGGTAACAACGTCGGTTTAGGCAGCGACTATACAATTTATGCGCTGATCGACGGCAAGGTAACATTTGAAAACCGCTTCGGCCGCAAGGTCGTCAGCGTTTATCCGGCTCAGACACAGAGCGCGGGGGAGTAAACCGGGATGAAAGAGTCAATCCATCCGAAATGGTATCCCAACGCGAAGGTGATCGTCGATGGCGAGGTCGTTTTGACCGTCGGCTCGACCAAGCCAGAGATTTCCGTCGAAGTGTGGTCAGGCACGCATCCGTTCTACACCGGCACGCAGCGCCTGATGGACACCGAAGGACAGGTTGATCGCTTCATGCGCCGTCTCCAAAAGCGGGAAGACATTCAGACCCAGACTGAGACCGTTCGCCAGCGACGCATGCCCGAAAACTTCAGCATCGACCAGATGGACCTTGGGACTCGCGTGAATAATGCTCTGTCCAATGCCGGCTTGACCACCGTCGGTGATGTGCTGAATCTGTTGAAACAGGGCGATGATGCCGTTTTGGCGCTCCAGGGCGTCGGCCAAACCGCGCTAATCAAAATCAAGCGCTACATGCGCGATGAAGAGTTGATAGATTAAGGCAAATCCGCCATTCGGTTTTGTACGAAAAACTGAAGCGAGGATAATAGGCAGATACGTCATCATCGTATCTGCCTTTTTTTATTTATCGGGAGAACTCATCGAACCATGACAACTCGGGCCATTCACCCGCGAGGACGGATAGAACTCATCTGCGGCAGCATGTTCAGCGGGAAAACCGAAGAAATGATCCGCCGCCTGCGCCGCGCGGTCATCGCTCGCCAGCAGGTGCAGGCGTTCAAACCGGCCATCGATGCCCGCTATCACGCGGGAAAAGTTACGTCCCACGACGGACTGCATTTCGAGGCACAGCCCGTCAGCCGCTCAATCGATATCCTGCCGGCAGTAGACCCAGAAACTGACGTCGTCGGCATCGATGAGGTCCAGTTTTTCGACGACGAAATCATCAACGTCTGCGAGCTGCTGGCCGAGCGCGGCAAACGGGTGATCTGCGCCGGTCTTGATCTGGATTTTCGCGGCCTGCCGTTCGGCCCAATGCCCGAACTGTTGGCCAGGGCCGAAGACGTTAGCAAACTGCACGCCATCTGCGTTGTCTGCGGAGAAGATGCCAGCCGCACCCAACGCCTGATCGAGGGTCGCCCGGCAGCTTTTGACGATCCGATCGTGCTCGTTGGCGCGGCGGAAGTATACGAAGCGCGCTGTCGTAAGTGTCATCAGGTAATGCCAGCTTCTGGGAACGCGGCGGCTAACGGAGGGTTATAACCATGCGTGACATTTGGGCTGATATCGACACGGTTCTCATCGATGAAACCGCACTGCAGGATCGTATTCAGGCCATGGCCGCCCAGATTGAAGCGGATTACGCCGAGCACGACGACTTGCTGATGATCTGTGTTCTCAAAGGCGCTTTTGTGTTCCTCTCCGATATCAGCCGGGCGATGAAACGGGCACACAGCGTCGACTTCATGGGCATCTCAAGCTACGGCAAAGGCACGACCAGCAAGGGCGCGGTACAGATCATCATGGATTTGAAAGCGCCGATCGAGGATCGCCATGTGCTCATCGTGGAAGATATCATAGACAGCGGCCGCACACTCGATTACATGCGTCGCAGCCTGCTGGCAAGGTCGCCGGCCTCGTTGCGCATCTGCACCCTGCTCAACAAGCCGGCACGGCGAGAGATCAACGTTGAGGTCGATTATATCGGCTTCGACATCCCCGATGAATTCGTCGTCGGCTACGGCCTGGACTTCGACGAACTATATCGAAACCTGCCGTTTATCGCCGTCCTCAAGCCGGAAGTGTTCGCCCACCTGCTCGGTTAAGAGGGTACGGCCCTGGGCATGGCGTGACTGAAACACAGCTTGCTCAATCGCCGATACTGGAGCGCATCCGCTCGCTGTTGTCGGCCGAGACAATGCCCGTCCATCTCGTCGGCGGCACGATTCGCGATGCCCTGTTGGGACGCCCCATCCATGACATCGATCTCATTGTCCCCGTTGACGCCATTTCGCTGACCTTCCGCCTGGCAAACGTCCTCGGTCTGCCTGCCTATGTCCTCGACGACAAGCGCGATGTCGGCCGGATCATGGTGCCGGGCAATGGACTTACCATCGACATCGCCCGATATCGCGATCAAACGCTGGAGAATGACCTGCGCGGACGGGATTTCACAATTAACGCCATGGCCTTGCCGATCGATGCCCAGACCACCGACGCCGTCATCGACCTTCATCACGGCCTCGATCACCTTCGCGCCAGACGCATCCACATCATCCACCCGCAATCCATCGACGACGATCCTGTACGTGCGCTGCGCGCGGTCCGATTTGCATCACACTTGGGCTTTACCCTGTCAGACGAGACGAGTGCCGCGGCGCGTGCGGCGGGAGTGCTTCTCCCCGGGCATTCATCGGCCGAGCGCATACGTGACGAACTCAACCGCATCCTGTCGTCGCGCGCGCCAAATCTCGGAATTGAGATGCTGCACACGCTTGGCCTTCTGGAAATCGTCCTGCCGGACGTCGCACGTCTCGACGGGCTGACGCAATCTCTGCCTCACTTTGAGGATGTATATCGTCATACCCTGCGAGTGTTGCATTATCTGGCGGCGATCATACTGTTGGTCGGTGGCACGCCGGCAGTGGCTGACTGGGAAGTCGATATTGCCCAACTTCTCAGCCCATACCGCGAGGACCTGCAATCTCACCTCGCGCGCGAGACCAACGGCGGAACCAGCGGAACCCTGCTGCTGATGTGGGGCGGACTGCTGCACGATATCGGCAAGCAGCCAACGCAGACCGTGGAACCCGACGGCCGAATCCGCTTTTTCGGCCACGACGAAGTCGGCGCCGAACTAGCTGCTAAATTGCTGTCGAGCTACTCCTTCAGCAATGAGTCGATCAAACGGGTTCGCACCATCGTTACCGGACACATGCGGCCGCTGTTTCTGGCAAATGAAAATCACCCGCCCTCGCGGCGTTCAGTCTACCGCTACTTTCGAAACCTGCACAAAGCTGGACTGGACGTGGCTCTGCTGTCTTTCGCCGATCACCTGGCAACCCATGACGGCCCCGGCGACCGGACGACCTGGGAGTCTCTCCTAACTGTAATCAGTGGGTTGTTCGATGTCTATTTTCACCAATATGAGGTAGCCGTCGCCCCGCCTCGCTTGCTCGACGGCAAAGCGATCATGACTATCCTCGACAAACCACCGGGGCACGAAATCGGCCGGCTGCTACGTCTGCTTGAAGAAGCCCAGGCCACGGGCGAAGTTACCTCGCACGAGGAAGCGATCACGTTTATCCGGCAGCAAGCTTTAGAAGGATGACCCATTTTCCGGCGGCTACAGAGGTCGACGCCCCTGGAAACCGTCATGGATCTCGTGATAATACTGGATGCCTGGCTCCCCATAACGCCAGCACAGAAAAACGTCGCGGCCGTCTCGCTCGGTGAGGAAATCGAGCAGCCCCGCCTCTAGGCTCTTCAGAACACACCCATAAGATTGTATGCGGTAAGCCAGTGACTCGATCTCGGCAAACTCCTGCGCCAGGCGTGATGCATCGGGGCCGCCCACATCGCTATGCAGGTCGCCCAGCAGGTCGCCCATCTCCCGGCTTTGTCTGCTGGCTCTGGCGCGCAACTCCAGGACTTTGCCGACCAATGGTTCCAGTTCCGGCAGCAAGGCATTTGCCTCTTCGACGGTGAAATATCGGATGCTCATTCCCGACCCCCTTGATTGACTGTCTGAACGAAACAAAAAAGGGTGATGGTCATTACAACCACCACCCTCTCATTTAACGAATATCATGCCCGAACTAGTGACCGCAACCACAACCACCGCCGGCACTTTCGGCGTAACCACCGCTTTCCTTCGTCTTAAAGGATGTGCCACACCCACAGGAAGTGACCGCGTTCGGGTTTTCAATCTTGAACCCGCCGCCCATGATGCTGTCGACGTAATCGATCGTCGCCTGGTTAAGGTACATCATGCTGGTCGGATCGATGAAAATCTTCACGCCGTCCTTCTCGATCACGTAATCATAGTTGCGAGACTCGGCTTCAAGGGCCATGCCGTATTGCATCCCCGAGCAGCCGCCGCCGGCCACAAAAACGCGCAAGCCGTAATCGGGGACATTCTTCTGGATCAAAAGGTTGCGCACAGTCTCCGCAGCCGCATCGGTCAAAAAGACTGTTTCAACTTCTACCTGCTCCAATTGCTGAACATCCATATTGATCATTCCTCTCTCCGTCAATCTTGGTCAAATTCTAACAATGACAGTGGCGAAAGTCAATTTTTATGAACAATTTCAAAATAATCAATGCTATCGATTATCGATGTCTCCGGTCAAGATCAGCAGTTCGTTCGAAAGAGCGGCCTGTCCTTGACCGGGAGGCCGGCCTTGGCTATTCTGGCAGGCAATATGCGATTTTTTGCCGATCATTTTCTGGAAAAGTTGAACAAGACGGGCGCTGCTCGTGCCGGTTTTTATCCCTTCATCGTTTTGCTGATACTGCTCGCGGCGTGCGGCGGGCAAACGTCGGCCGAACCCGATTTGACGGAGCCGGCGAGCGCGTTACTGACGAGCAATGAAATACTCGCGGAAACCGAAGCCCCGGCCATTCAGATGCTGCCGACGCCGGCGGCGACCCTGCTGCCTCCGTCCTCGCCGACGCCCGCGCCCACAGTGGCGATCGATCCAGCCCTTGCTACTACGGCGGCTATCGTCGCTACCCAAACGGCCGCCGCCAACCCGCCCACCCCGCCGATCCTCCCCTCGGCAACAATAGAGTCGATCGTCACTGAACCGATGCCAACCCCGTCCGGCATCTATAGCTGGACCTTAAAGGTACCCATCCTGATGTATCACTACATCAGCGAGCCGCCGCCCGGCGCAGATATCTATCGAACCGACCTGTCAACCTCACCGGACGCTTTCCGGCAACAAATGGCTTACCTGAAGGATAACGGTTACACCCCCATCGATCTCTATGCCCTATCGACGGCCATCGTCGCCCATACGGAATTGCCGGAAAAACCGATCGCGTTAACCTTCGACGACGGCTATATCGATAATTATGAGGCAGCCTTCCCGATCCTGGAAGAATTCGGATTCAAAGGGACATTCTTCGTGGTGACGGAATTCATCGATACCGGCCGCGAGGGTTACATGACATGGGAGATGATCGAGGAAATGGCCCGCGCCGGGCACAGGATCGAGTCCCATTCCCGAACCCACCCCGACCTGACTACCAAGTCACGCGACGGTCTGATCTGGGAGATGTTAGGATCGCAAGAGACGCTGGCCGCCCACATCGGCTACACACCGCGATATTTCTGCTATCCGGGGGGCACGTACAACGACGAGACAATACAGATGCTCAAGGAGCTGGATTTTTGGGGCGCAGTGACCACCCAAAACGGCAGTTGGCACGGCTTCAACGACCGCTTCGAGTGGCGACGAATTCGATTGCGCAACACGACAACCATCGAAGAGTTCAGCCGTCTGGTCGATTTGGAAGGCACCATCAGCGGCAAAAAACCGGAATAAAGGATTGAAAATGGACAAGGTTATCATCAGGGATCTGCTGGTTCGCGGCATCATCGGCATCAACCCGGACGAGCGGGTCAAAAAACAGGACATTCTGGTCAATATCGTCTTCTACACCGACATCAGCCGCGCGGCCGCGAGCGATGACATAGCCGACGCCGCTAATTACAAGGATGTTAGCAAAAAGGTGTTCGATTTCATCGAAGAATCCTCGTTCCTCCTGGTGGAGCGGCTGGTCACCGAAATCGCCCGGCTGATCCTGACCGATTTCCCCGTCAGCCGCGTGCAGGTGCGCGTGGAAAAGCCCGGCGCTCTCCGCTTTGCCCGATCCGTCGGGATCGAGATCGACCGGTTTCGCGAGGATTTTGGTCTCACCCCCCTCTAGGCATCGAATACGGCATCATGGGAAAGCATCATCACGCCGTTGTGCTCCTCGGATCCAACATTGACAAGGAGCGCAATATCCCGGCGGCCGTGGCCATGTTGCGCAATATGGCACATGTCCTGGCGACATCCACCGTCTATGAGACGACGGCCGCAGGCGCTATTCAGGATCAGCCGAGCTATTTCAACGCGGCGCTAATCCTCCTCACCGATCTATCGCCAGAGCAGTTGAAGGACGCCTTATTGGCAAACATCGAGCAGAGGCTCGGCCGCAAGCGCACCAGCGACAAATTCGCCGCGCGGACGATCGACCTCGATATCGCCCTCTTCGGCAACCTGATCATTGACTACGTGCCGGCTGATGGCCGCCCTCATCACATTCCCGATCCCGATCTCCTGCGTTACGCTCATTGCGCCGTGCCCGTCGCCGAGTTGTTACCGGACACGCCGCACCCCGAAACCGGCGAGCTTCTTCGTGATATTGCCGACCGCTTGTTGTCCGGCATCGATACTGGCAAGGCTGTTTTCCGACCTCGGCCGGATATCGTTATCGACTGACAGATCACGGCAGTTCGGTCAGTCACCTAACGGGATGGTGACCGCATCTCCCGCCGGGTTTGCCGCCTCATCAAGAATCGGCACGCTTTCGATGGACGGGAAGCGATACATGCCGATGCTCATCGCTGGAGGAGGATCCAACTCATTGGGGACAGCCAGCCAAAAGCGGCTGATGACGACATCCCCGGCACGCCACTGTGGGCCGGCGAACGCTGCACCATCCACCTGCACCACTCGCCGGCCGGATCCATCCAGCAGGTGATTGAAGAAGTGGTAATCACTGGCATCAGGATTATCCGCCGGACGCCAGTAAATATCCCACACCCCTTCACCCAGAAGTCGCCGGTCATCGTAACCGATCAGGCGCACAAAATTAGCCAATAGCGGCGGCGGTTCGATATTGCTCACGATCGACGGCGTGGCGGCCGCGGGCATCGCCCGAACGGAATACGCCAGATCGCCGCCGGGAATCGCGAACGAATCCCACTCACCCGACGGGACAAGATACAGGTCTCTGGCGGACGATGGGCCATCGGCCGCAGAGGTATCGAGCAACACGACCGACGGAGTGGCGGGAAACACCGCCTCCTGCTTCAGATCGACATAACGCAGCGGCACACCATGGAGCAAGGCCCGGAACTCCGCCGGGAAGTCCTGCTGCTCCGGGTTAGCCCCGTCGCCGGCGACGAGAATTTCGATCGCTTCCGTCTCGTCCAGCAGGCGGCGAGCGCCATCAGCCGCGGCCAGCTTGACCCCAAGAGGGATGCCGAATCCGCCGGCCATCGGGTCGCGGGCAACGACCGCCATCATGTTGGCCCATATAGCCAGTTGGAGCGCGGAGACAACTACGAATGCCGACCATGCGACCACCTTGACAGGCGGTCGAACACGGCTTGCCATCTCGCCCCAGACCCCCCCGGCCAGCAAAAAAGCCGCCGGTATCGCGAGGATGAAATAATGGATATACGGCGGCGTCCATTGCCACAGAAAAACGGCAACGGGGGCCAAAAGCCAGACAAGGCAAATGAACGCCGTTTGTGCCGCCGGCTCGCGCGGGGTGCGGGCGATCTTCCAAACTGCCCAGCCTGCGCCGGCCACAACAAGCGCCAGCCACAACAAGCGGATCGCGCTCTCGGCCGGGAAGCCGTTGTAGTTCGGGCCAGCAAGGGCGGCGATACCCTGTCCGGATAGAATGTCGGAGATCAGGCTGACGGCGTCAAATGAAAAGTGTGGGCTTGATTGACCGGAAGCCATTGCCAATCCACCATCAGCCCGAAAACGAGACCACAAGTACCATAAAAACGGCACGGCCGTCAGCGCCGACAGGAGCACACCTGCCGCCAGATAGCGCCAATCAACACGCCGCCGAAAGACGATCAGCAAGAGCAATGTGGCGGGAACAAGGCTGATCGCTCCCGGATGGATCTGAACCGCGATCGCCAGGCAAAGGATATGGAGAATGAGAAATGCCCGTCGTCGTTCCACATAGGTGAGAACGGCCGCAATTGCCCAGCCCACGACAAATGCCGGCAACAAATTCTGGGCCCATATTTTACGAGAAAAGACGATCGCCCACGGGCTGACAGCCAGCATGGTCGCCGCGCAAACGGCCGCGCCGATCCCCCAATAGCGACGCGCCAGCCAGTAAACACCGCCCACCGCAACAACGCCCAACAAGCCGGTGAAAAGCGTCGCCGCGTAAGGGTGCGACCAGACGACCAACGGCAAGGCATAGAGCCAGACGCTCATAGGCGCGTTGGGCAGGCCGACCGAACTGCTGATCCCTCGCAGGGCGAATTGGCCGTCGCTCATCGTGAGGGCGGCGGTGAGCAGTCGTCCCTCATCAGCCTTGAATTCTGTCAGGTCCGGCCGGGCCAGACGGACAACGGCCGCCAGAAGCAGGATAGCCAGCAAGAGGGCTAATTCCCGGCGCGTCATCTTACTCACGATCGGCCGCGGCCCTCACCGCCTGTCCATCCCCAAATCAATCGTCAGGCTCACCGGACAGTGATCGGAGCCGTAAAATTCCGGGTGAATGGCGGCATCGACGACTTGTGGCCATAAATCGGGCGAGACAAAGAAATAATCCAGCCGCCAGCCGACATTCTTCTCGCGCGAGGAGGTGAATTGTGCCCACCAGGTGTACGCCCCTTCCAGATCAGGATATCGGGCGCGAAATGTGTCAACGTAGCCTGAATTGACAACCTCGTCGATCCACTCCCGCTCGATGGGCATAAAACCGGTCGTGTTTCGGTTTTGTCGTGGCCGGGCCAGGTCTATCTCTTGATGGGAAGTGTTGACGTCGCCGCAGAAAATTATTGAGCGACCTTGCGCCCGTAGACCGTTGATGAAGCTCAGGAAATCGGCGTTATATTGCATCTTGAACGGCACGCGCGCGTGATCGCGGCCGCCGTTGGGAAAATAGGCGTTAATGAAGACGAAATCGCCGAAGTCGGCCACGATGGTGCGCCCCTCCCGATCGTACTCGTCAACACCCAGGCCGATCTGAACCGCGATCGGTTCGCGCTTGCAATAGAGCGCCACGCCGCTATAGCCGCCGCGCTCGGCCGATGCCCAGTAGGTATGGTATCCCGGTGGCGCGAGTAAACGCTCGTCCAGCTGGCCGGGATTGCACTTCGTCTCCTGCAATCCGGCGATGTCCGGTTGGGTTTGCGCCAACCAATCGAGAAAAATACCCTTGCGATCCACCGCCCGCAACCCGTTGACATTCCAGCTATAAAACCTGAGCATAGGCCGGATTGTAGCACGTTCGATCTGTCCGGGAACCTCTCCTGCTCCGGCGTTGATGCACATCCCCCGGCACGCTACAATCCCATTATGCCTGCCGCAAGCAATACGACTCTCAATCTATACGACCTGAACCGCGTGGAAATGCGCGAGCTTCTCGACGGTTGGGGATATAGCGACTATTACGCGGGGCTGGTCTGGGCCGGACTATACCGCGACCTGGCGACCGATCCCGCGGCGATCCAGGGCTTGAAGCCCGATCTCAGCGCGCGATTGGCGCGGGATTCGGTTCCAGGCATTCTGACCGTCCGCAGCCGGATCGAGAGCGAGGATGGCCACACGACCAAATATTTGCTCGGCTTGCGCGACGACCAGGCGATTGAAACGGTCCTGATGTATTTCCGCGGCCGCGCCACGGTATGTGTCAGCACCCAGGTCGGCTGCGCCATGGGCTGCGTCTTTTGCGCCACCGGGCAGATGGGTTTCCGGCGTCACTTGAGCGCGGGCGAGATCGTCGCGCAGGTGCTCCACATCGCCCGATTCTTGCGCGCCCGCGGGGAAGTTTTGCGCAATATCGTGCTGATGGGCATGGGCGAGCCGCTGCATAACTACGACGCCACGATGGCCGCCATGGAGACAGTGATGGATCATCGCGGTTTGGCCATCGCCCCGCGTTTCATCACCCTCAGCACGGTCGGCGTCGTCCCCGGCATCCGCCGGCTGACCGAGGAGCGGCGGCCGTTCCGGCTGGCCGTGAGCCTCCACGGCGCGACCGACGCCGAACGTCTCCGGCTGGTCCCAACCGCTCGCCGCTGGTCGCTGACGGAATTGATCAACGCCTGCCGCGACTACAGCGAGACCCTTCATCGCCGGGTGTTTTTTGAATGGGCGCTGATCCACGGTCAGAACGACAGCCCGGAACAGGCGCACGCCTTGGGGCGCTTGCTGCATGGCCTCGATGCCCATGTCAACCTGATCCCGCTGAACCCCACACAGGGTTACGAAGGACAACCGGCCGATTTACGCGCCATCCGGCTCTTCCAGTCAATCCTGGCCGAATACGAGCTGCCGAGCACCGTCCGCCAGCGGCGAGGCATCGACGTCGCCGCCGGCTGCGGTCAGTTGGCCACAACCCTGGCGCGTTAGCGGTCGCTCTCCTCACGCTGGCTCCAGTCCGGGTCGGGCGTCACGTAGATCAGCGGCAGGCTAACGATCGTCACCCCAAATTTCACGATCAGGTTGAACAGGAATATCTGCCAAACAACCGCCCATGGCAAACTAAGCGGGCTGTTTTCCAATCCGGGCAAGGGTGCAAAGGCGACCACGGCAAAGATGAGATTGTCGATGGGGATACTGATGCTGTTGCTGGCGAGCACGCGCGCCCATTGGTAGCGAGTCGTCACCCGCGTCACAAACCAGTGGTAAACCTCTGTATCGACTAACTCGCTGACGATCTCGGCCAAAATCGAGGCGATGACGATTCGCCAGACAGGGCCCAGAATGGCGCTGAATGACTCGCCCAGCCCCCAGGCCGGGTCGCTTGGTACGCGCGCGACCCATTGCAAATATAACGCCATGATCAGATTGATGATGGCGGCCATGACGATGAGCGTCTGCGCGTTGCGTTTGCCCAGCACCTTGTGAACGACGTCACGCAGGGTGAATGTTATGGGATAGATGAAGGTTCCCATATCGACGGCCAGCCCGGCGACCACGCCGATCTTCAGGCTGGCGATGTCGGAGAGCATCTGCGCGCCGGCATATGAACTGACGACGACAATCGCCACCCGGTTAAATGAAATGGCCGTTGCGCGAGGGGCAACGGCCGGCGTTTCAGCTTGGGTCATTTACTTCTCCTTGTTTTGTTGAGGCGGGTGCATCGACCGCCGCAGTTTTAATTAGCCGGGTAGTCTGCCACCGGCGCGGGGTAGTATACCAGAGAGGGCGGGATCATTTCCACTGTTGTTTCTGCCGGCCGTATTAGCGAGGGCAAGCCACAACATGCCATCCGGGGGCACTCAGCCGGACGCCTGGGCGATATGAACACACAACACCAGCCCGCTCTCAAGACAAACCATCGCTCGATCGGCCGTCATCTCGTTGCTGATGCCGCGAGCCGGCCCGAAGGCCAGCGTGTCGCCGGTCAGCGGCCAGCGTAACCCCGTCGTCTCGGCCACTCGTGCCGATCCGCCCAAAGGGATGAGTGATACCGTATCGCCGGGCCGCCCGATAATCTCCGTCTCGCCTGCGACCAACCAGGCCAGCTCCCGGTCCTCCAGGAAACGGATCGACCGGCCCAGCAAATCCGGGTGAGCCGTCAAAAGTATATTGGCCACCGTGTGGTCGAGGCGACCGCCGGTTCCGCCCAGCACTAAAATGGTCGCGTTGGGGTAACGGCGTACGGCCAGCAGCAACGCCAGCTCCAGATCCGTCTCGTCCTTGTCACGAGGATGGCGGATGATCTCCATCTCCCACGTCTCTATAGTTTCGGCAAGGCCGGCAGGCAAAGAGTCAAGGTCCCCAATGAGCAGATCGGGGATGCGCCCGGCAGCGACGGGATAGCGCAAGCCACCGTCAGCGGCGATTATCGCAACGGCCCTGGCCAAATAAGGTTCGACCCACCCCATCTCCTCGATCATACCGTTGGCAAAAACGAGGACGAAGTCCTTCTCTGGAATCATAGTCCATCCATCCGGCAACTGTCTCTTGAACACCGCTGTTCATGCGAATAGTACCGTCGGCGATCGCGTCGTGCCAATCTGCCGGCGTCAGATCGCTTGACCTCTCCCGAACGATCGGACTAAACTCCACCCAGGCATCATCCACGCCGCATGAATATGAACGAATCCGCACCACATACGGAATCACCAACGAATACATCATCAAAATTTGCACGTGCTTTACATAACGCCGTCGATCGCGCCAACGACGGCTGGTCGGCCGCGGGCGTCGGACTTCGCAACGGCATTAAACGTATGCGAAACGTGCGCCTCGATTACATCGTGTTGCCCGTCGGCGGCTCGCTGCCCGAAAGGAGCGGCCCACCACGCGGATTCATCGAGCGCCGGCTGCCCTTGCCGCCCGACCCGCAATCGATTCAGCAATTGAACGTGCAATTGCAGCGGGTGGCTGATGCCCAAAATGTCAGAGGTGTTGTGTTCATCCTTCGCGAGTTCGACGCGGGCCTGGCCACGCTGCAGAATCTCCGCACGGCCATCCTGCGTCTGCGCGCCGCCGGCAAGGAGGCTATCGTCTACACGCCCTATCTGGACATGGCCCATTACTACGTCGCCACGGCCGCGGATCTCATCGTTGTGCCGCCAAGCTCCCGCTTCGAGGTGCTCGGCCTCTATACCGAAACTACCTTTCTGAAGGATTCGCTGGAGCGCGTCGGCCTGTCGGCCGAGGTCGTCCAAATCTCCCCCTATAAGACAGCCTTCGACCGCTTCAGCCGGTCGGAGATGTCGCCGGAGCATCGCCGGCAATTGAACTGGTTGCTCGACGACCAGTTCGACATGATCACAACCGGCATGGCGACCGGGCGCAATCTTTCACAAGCTGAACTCAAGGTCTTGATCGATCAAGCCCCGCTAACGCCCGATAAAGCCCTGGAGAAAGGCCTCATCGACCATATCGCCTATGACGATGAACTGGCCGGCCGGCTTGGAAGCCGGATGGCCAAAGATTCGATCCCGCCGAGCCCCACGCAGCAACCCTCGGCCAAAACTGACCGCGCCGGTGAAAGAAAGGCCCCCCAGGCCATCATCAAGACCTGGCCCGAAGCGCGCAAACTCCTCATGGAAAAGCCCCACCGCCGCGGGAGAAAACACGTCGGCATTGTGTCGCTGGAGGGACTCATCTCAATGGGCGCCAGTCGTAAGCCGCCAATCGACCTGCCCATCCCGTTCATTGGCGGGGCGGTCGCCGGGGAACAGACCATTGTCGGCGCACTGCGACGACTGGAGAAACGCAAGGACCTGGCGGCGCTTGTGTTCCACGTCGATTCGGGCGGAGGATCGGCGCTCGCCTCGGATTTGATCGGCCGCCAGATCGAGCTGATTGCGGCCAAGATCCCTGTCGTCGTCTACATGGGCAACGTCGCCGCATCCGGTGGTTATTACATCTCCGCCCCGGCCAGGTTTATTATGAGCCAGGAAGCCACCCTCACCGGCTCGATCGGCGTAATCGTCGCCCGAATCAGTACGTCGGGTCTCCTCGACCAACTCTCGGTCAATCGGGAAAGCATGGTTCGCGGCGAGCATGCCGGACTATTTCGCGGCAGCGAACCATGGACCGAGACGGAACGCGATTTGTTCCGGCAATCTGTTGATGACACCTACGAGCAGTTCCGGAAAGTCGTCGTCAAAGGACGTCAGATCTCATCGGAACAGGTCGACGAGGTCGGTCTGGGGCGCGTCTGGACCGGACGACAGGCGCGAGAGCGGCAACTGGTCGACGGCCACGGCGACTTCCTCGACGCGATCAAAAAGGCGGCCGAACTGGCCGCCCTTCCGATTGATGATATTTACGCGATCCCGGCGTTGAATTACTTCGCCCGGACCTCAAGTTATGTATCCCCTGTACCCGGCTCGACCCAGGTTATCCAAACCTTGAGTCATTTGCTATCCGGCCAGGAGTTGAAAGAACTAACCGGGCAGCCCCTGATGCTGCTACCATATGATCTGCGGTTCCGGTGAGAAATCGGCCGCTGTGTCCATCCAGTCCTCAAGGCGGCCGGCCGTCTCATTGATGTGGAACACAATATAGGAGTAGCTTCCTTCGGGATATCTCTCCAGTCGATGCCCCAACTTTTTGAGCACGGCCCACATTGGGGCATTGCTGTTTTGAACCGTGCCGACCAGCTGCTCGATTCCGCACTCGGTCGCGTGCTCGATGACGATGCGCAACAATTCTGTGCCAATGCCCATATGTTGCATGTCGTCGCGGACCGAGACCGCGATTTCGGCCTGCTGGGCCGAGATGAGGACGTATCGCGCCGCCGCCACGGGCGCATGCTCGCGTTCCGGCAGGTCGGAGAATGCGATGACGCCATAGCTCGTCCCATCCGTCAGATAAGCAATACTTTCCGCCTCTGACCAGATTCGATCCATGCCCACATTGTCCGTGGACTGCAGGAATCGATTGTAGCGGCTTTCTGTGCCCATGTGTTCAAAGAGATCCACCAGGTATGGCGCGTCGGCCGCCCGCAGCGGCCGGACATAGATGTTTACTCCCGTATTAGTTACAAAGGATTGTTCAATGTCTTTTACTTTCATAGGTACACCATATGACGCATTGCGTCATATCCAGAATATCATATCGCTCGCCAAATATCAAGCCCCTTGCAATGATCAAACGAACTGCTAACACAAGAACAGTAAAATTCTTTCCAAATTGAGGCAGGCTCTGGTTTATAATGAATGCAACTTTGATTCATGGTTACCGTATTGGTGAGTAGCATTCCAGGCTAATATGTCATTACGTGCCGGTGGGGCATCAGGTCGCACCGACATGAGGTCAACAAAATCGGCAATGGATTTTGGCGAGACAAGGAACAGAAAATGAGCAAGAACGACAACGATTCCCTTCGAACTTCCCTGGCGGAATTACCCTTCATCAGCCCCGCGCAGGTGGAACAGTGGGTCGATTTGCAGCAAACGATCGACCGCACGCGAGATTACCTCATCCGGGCTGTGCCTCAGGCACAATTGAGTATTGATGAGGCGCAGAAGATCCTCGCCCAGCGAACCTATACACTGGTATTTTTCGGTGGCACGGGCGTGGGCAAAAGCACGCTGATCAACGCTCTCCTCGGCCGCAATCTGTTGCCGACCGGCGCAGTCACGGCCGTAACCGGCACCATCGTCTACATCGAACAGGCGGCCGAAGGCGAAGCCGAATCTCTCGTTCTCAGTTACTGGAGCAAGGATGAATTTGCCGAGCGCGTCCGTCGTCTCTGCCAGCTGGCCGAAATCGACGGCTTTGATATCACCAACAGCGGCGAGCGCGAACAGGCCCGCAAGGACATCGAAGCCTTGCAGGAGTCGCGCAAGGATCAAGCCCGGATGGAGCGCGATGAGTACCTGGAGATTCTCCTCGATTGCATCGACTCCTACGAGAACAACAAAGCCCTGTATAAGGAAGGCACCCCACCGCCGGTTAGCCTGATGCTTGAAAACGAAGATTCACTCAAGCATCTGCGCGAAGACGGATTCAAGGGTAGCCAGCAGCGCCAGATCCGCCTCATAAAGTCGGCCACATTCCGCATTCAACCCCGGACAGGGGTGCCCAACCTGCTGATGAACGGCTATCTTCGCATCGTCGACGTGCCCGGTCTGGGCGCCGGTATGCGCCTTCATGAGGCGATCACGCTCGAGGAAATGAAGCGCGAAGACGCGATGATCGTTCTGGTGACCGACGCCGGACGGCAGCGCGTGGATGAACTCAAATCCCTGGCGGCCGTCAACTGGATCAAGGAGAACCGTCTCTTCGGTCTCAGCGGTGGCGATCTGGACGAAGCCGCGTCAAAAATCTTCCTGGCCGTCAATGGAGCCAACGTCCGTCAGGCCTTCGACCGTCTAAACTCCGGCCTGCCCGAGGCCGAGCTGGAGGTCAAGGACGTGACCCGCTACATCGCCCCCAACTATTGGGAACGCTATAGCGGCCGCGGGCACAACCGGCCCTACTTCCTGGTGATGGCCCCGCCGGCATTGTACGTGCAGGATCCCGAACACGCGCCACAGGAATTCGCCAGCGAGACGGAACGCATCCTCAAGGTCTTCAAGGACCAGCTGGGCAACGTCGCCACCAAGGATCCGCTTGAGCCGGAAACGAAGGAAGCTCTCCTGAAATTGAGCGAAGTCCCGCTGCTGCGCGAGAGCCTCATCCACTTCATCCAGCACGAGCGCGTGCGCAGCCAGCTGCGCGAGGCGGCCACCCGTACCCGCAACGCCCTGCAAGCATTGCGCTTCTACTATGAGAAGCAACTGGCCGCCCGTGGCGTCCAGCCGCCGTTCTCCACCAGTTGGGAACAGTTGCAGGAACGCCGCTACGAGAACGTCCTCAACCGCCAGCAGAAGGAACTCCCCCGCGCGTTCCACAACGCCTTGCTGGAGCTGAGCAGCCGCACCAACAGCGACGAACGGTTTCGCCAGATGCTCCGCCCGACGCTGAACGGGATCAAGGGCATGGTCCAGGATTCCGTCCAGCGCGAAGTCGAAATGCTGCTGGAGAATTACGGCACCGAGTATTGGGACGGCCGCGACGTCACCTATGACAACCTGATCTGGGGCACGAGCGGCATCGAGGTGCCGATCAAGCGCATCCTCTTCCAGGTCGAACTGGTCATGCAGGACGCTGTGTCGAAGTTTATGCCCGAGGCGGCCGACATCATGGCCGCCGAACTGGAGCGCACGCTGGAAGCCCACGAGATTTTCTCCCGCCTGGAGCGCGCCGGTTATGGTCAGGAGTACACCTACGTCATCCCCGGTGAAGTCGAAAACGCTGTGCCGTTGAACGACGCCTACCGGACGCTGATCACCCGCATCAACCGCAGCTTCCGCTCGACCTGCCAGCAGGCGACGATGTATGAATTGATGCGCACCGACCGTTCGGTCCACTCGCGACTCAGCGCCGGCGAGAAAGAGCTTGCCTTGCCGACCAACGAGCGGCTGCTGGACGTAGCGCTCTATGGCCCCGAACGGGTCGGCCGGGAGATCGCCGCATCAATGCCACAGTACACTTCGTCAAATAGCAGTGCTGCCGCGGTGACCGCTCCGGCCGAAGAGCCGATTGAGATTAATATTCTCGACACGCCGACCGGCGAAGCGATGCCCGATATCGACATCAGTTTCCTGGGCGAAGGCAAGGCGACCCCGGCCACAGTGGCCGATCTGGAGCCAAACTACGCTGACCTGCTGGATAACGTCGCCGTCAAGGTCAACCGGATCTTCGCCGCCATCATCGACGATCTGTTCAGCGACGACGACCTGTTGCCCCGGTTGCGGCGTCTGTTCTGGCTGGAGGCGATTAAAACCGAGCGTGACTTCAATAACCTGCTGGTAAAGCCCATGCTGCGCCAGCACGATCGCAACCTGCACAAGCCCGAACTCAGGAAAGCGCTGGAAGTCGATATGGAGTCGGTGTCCGACATGGAAGAATTGATGCGCGTCTGGGACGGTCTGCATCACCTGGAGACCGGTCTGGCCATTTAAAAGGGATCACGGGTGGCCGGTGGCGAGCCACCGGCCACCCGTGATTGGGCGAGTTTCATCGCCGCAAGGAGTTCATCACCATGCATGAAACCGCGCAGAAGTTGATTCAGGCATTTCCCGGCAAGGCCCAACTCGCCGTGTTTGGCGGTCGCCTGCTCGAATGGCTCAACCGCGATTTGAACCCGGACGGCGAGCCGCTAACCGAGTCTCGCGCCCGAGCGCTGCTGTTGGCGGCCAACGTGCTGGACGAGCCGACGCGCCATAGCTTCGCGCAGGTGGTTGAGTCGGAACAGGGCATGCGGCTGGCCTTGTATGGCTTGTTACATGAGAGCGGACTGGCCGGGAACGAGGAAATAGCAGCGCTGGCCTCGGCGATGACGGCGATGACCTCACAGGCGGAGCCGGCCACGCCGGCCTGGCTGGCGCTGGCGGTGGCAGCCAATGCGTGGCGTTCCGACTTCCTGCTCGACCGGCTCGATCCGGCATCACCACCCGATCCCTATAGCCCCGCCGGACAGGTCCTGAAACGGGCTGCACACTTTGTACGTCAGGAAGTTCAACGCAGCGCCACGGAACGCGAGAAACTGGGCCGAAAGCTCGCCCACACGGCGGACGGCGTGCCGACGCTCAACAGCTTGCCCACCGGTACCCCGATCGCGCCAATCCCCCCTTACTACCGGTCGCCTGTCCCGGAGCGCTACCCGGAATACAACCCCGGCATCGAAGTGTCGCCGGATGAGGCGGGGCAACCACCCTCCCCTGTCCGTGAAGGGCCGATCAGCATCACCTCCGACGATCTTATGGGAACTGGTTCCATTCCGCCGGCCACCCAATCGCCGCTGCGGATTGAGATCACCCCGACCGATTTGCCCGCTCAGCCGACCACCCAACGTCCCGTCCCACAGCCGGCGAACGTGGTGATGCCCAATGCGACGGTTGCGGCCAACACGTCGTCCTCCGCACGTCGGCCCTCCCGCGGCCGCAACGCGATGAAATCGACCAAGCTCCATATCGTCGTGCAGGACAGGCCGGACGGGATAGGCCTCTATGGCCTGCAAGTCCGGGTCAGCTCGCGCGGCATTCGTCGCTACGTAGCCGGGACGACCAACAAGGACGGCGAGTTTATCTGCGAACTTCCCGTGCAAGTCGATTCGGGTTTGACCTACGATGTAGACGTCACCTGGCCGCGGGATTTTGGCGGAGAAGTCGAGCGAAAGTCGATCACGCTGAACGCCGACCGCACCCACTTCACCCTGCCTTTCTATCGGACGTTGAAGGGCTAAGGGTAAAGTTCGATGAGCGATGTCGAGCCGCTGCGGGTGACCGCTGAGGATATTGAATCACAAGGCGAGCGGGTGACGGCTCCGCCGGTTCTGACGATCCGGCCTGACGAGGTGCCGGATGCCCTCCCACCTGCTCCAACCCGTTCAGGTCATCTGTTGCTGATCACGCCTGAGGACATCGCCGCGTTTGAGCCGGCAGGCGAAGATGTCACAAGCGTCCTGGAGAGGATGATGTTCGACCGGGTAAATCTCGCGCGGAGCGAGCATATCCCCAAATGGCTGGGGCGCGGCCCCCTGCAATGGCACCCGGGATTGGCCGGAACCGCGCGACAACATTCGGCCGACATGCTGGAACGGCGGTACGTCGCCCATAACACGCCGGAAGGGCTCACCGTATCTCAGCGGCTCGACCGGAGCGGCATCAGCTATCTGGCCTGTGGCGAAAACATCGGCGTCATCTACGGCCCGGCCAGTCATGGCGAACGCGGTGTGAACGAAGTCCACATGGCGTTCATGAACCAGCCGCGCCGGCTGACCAACCATCGGGGCAATATCCTGAACCCGGTCTGGACCCATGTCGGCATCGGCGTCGCCTACGCGCCCGAAGGCCAGCTAATCGTCACACAAAATTTCATCGCGACCTTTACCAAACCGGTCTAGGTGCGACAGGACCGAGAATAATATGACGGATTCGGACATTATTGTCATCACTGACCCGGACAGCGACCGCTATCACACCTTCGGGTACATCAGTTGGTGGAAACAGGAAGTCGTGCGCAATGCCACCGTCCTGGTGATCGGCGCCGGCGCGCTCGGCAATGAGGTGATCAAAAACCTGGCGCTGATGGGTGTCGGCAATATTCTTATCGCCGACTTCGACACCATCGAAGACAGCAACCTGAGTCGTTCGGTGCTCTTTCGCGCCACGGATCGCGGCCGGCGCAAGGTTGATGCCGCGGCCGAGGCGGTCAAGACCATCAACCCCGACGTCAAGGTGAAAGCCTGGCATGGCGATATAAACTTCGAGATGGGGTTGGGCGTTTTTCGTCACGTTGACGCCATCGTGGGCTGTCTGGACAATCGCGAAGCGCGTCTGTCGATCAATCGCTTCAGTTGGGCCGTTGACCGCCCGTGGGTCGATGGCGCAATCCAGGAGTTGATGGGTATCGTCCGCGTCTTCCGCCCCGGCGAGGGGGCCTGCTACGAGTGCACGCTAACCGATCTCGATTATCAGATCATCAACCTGCGTTACTCCTGCCCGCTGCTGGCGCGGCAGGACATCCTGATGGGCAAGGTGCCGACGACACCGACCAGCGCGTCGATTGTGGCCGCCTTCCAGACCCAGGAAGCGTTGAAATTGCTCCACGACATGGAAGTTCAGCCCGGCAAGGCTTTGATGATTAACGGGTTGACCAACGACATCTACCTGACTGAGTATCCCGTCAAGGAGTTTTGCATGAGCCACTCCCGGCTTGAGCCAATTGTCGAGCTGCCGGATACCACGGCCGCCGGCACCACCCTGGCCGGGCTGCTTGGCGTCGCTCGCGAACGACTCGGACCGGAAACGGTGCTGGAGTTCGATAGCGAGCTTGTCATATCGATGGAATGCGGTTCATGCGGCAACGTTGAACCGATCTTCAAGCGGATGGCCCGCCTCTATGAGGACGCAGCCGTCTGCCCTTCCTGTGGCGCCAAGCGCGAGATGCGCCTGACCCACCGCATTACCGGCGAGGAAGATTTCCTCGAACGCGCGCTGGCCGAGGTTGACGTGCCGCCGCTCGGCATCATCCGGGCACGAAACGGCAGCGAGCGAGTCTATTACGAATTGACGGGTGACAAGGCGGCGTTTTTGCAGTTCGAATAAACCCGGCTGCGTCCAGAACAAGGCTGCGGCCGCCGCTTGTCTACCGAAAATGGCAACGGCGCAGCCGGCTGCAACCGCAATCGAAATATTGCGTATTGTCTTACGAATACATTGATGGAGGCTTTTAATAAGATGGCGAGCACAAAGGTTATTATTTACGATCCCACCGGGTCCAAGAAGACCCCGGTCGAGTTGCCGGATGACGTGCCGATGCGCCGGTTGATCCCCGCTCTGGTGAGCAAGATGGGGTTGCCGACGACGCAGGGCGCGAATCCGATCACTTACCGCCTGGATCACCGTTCATCCGGCAAGCGACTCGGCGACGAGGAATCGTTGCGGGATGCCGGCGTGAAGGAAGACGACATTCTCAGCCTGTTCCCCGAAGTCACGGCCGGCTGACATTGCGAGCGCCACACGGGACAGGTCCTGTAACGGGGCTGAACCCCGGCGCCTTCATCCGACCCGAACCGCGCCGGTGCGCGCGGGCCGTTAACGAAAACCCTTCCGGTGATTGCCGGAAACCGGTAAGCACGAAAGTCCGGCCGTCACCGTGAAGGGTTCATCGCAACACATCTGAACAGGAGAAACCATGCCATTCGACATTCGTGAAACCCGATTGCGTAACGACTACCAGCGTGTGCGCGATCTGGCGAATCGGAGCGAGCTCATCCACATCGTGAGAACCGAGGGCGATCCGCCGGAGAAGTATTTGATCCGCTACACTTGCAAGGGTGTGGAGGGCATTACCGGATCGAATCAACCCATTTTCCGCGAGCAACATGATGTGACCATCTATCTGCACGCGGAGTACCCGTTAAAACAACCTCAGCTCAAGTGGATCTCGCCGATTTTCCATCCCAACATCCACATCACCGGCGCGGTTTGCATCGGCGCATGGTGGCCGGCAAAGACGCTGGATGAGCTGTTGTTGACACTGGGTGAGATGATCCAGTACAAGAACTACGAGCCACGGGACCCGATGAACTCCAAGGCGGCCGCCTGGGCAATGCAGCGTAAATCGCTGTTCCCCGTCGATCGCCGCGAGCTGAAGGGGCAATCCGTAGCTGACCTGATCGTCATACGCGACGAGGAGTCCGATGACTTCGGTATCAAGATCGGATAAACCCGTCGAGGCGCAAACGCCGTCGACCGATCCTCCGCCGGCGGATGATGCCGTGAAGCCTGAAGCGCCGGCGGCCCATCGGGAAGCCGTGGCAGCCCTTCCTTTCCGGCAACTCCCCGCCCCGGCGGACCAATGGCTGTTGCACGGCGAAATGCCCGCATCCGGCCAGCCGGTCGTGTTGATGCATCAGACGGCCGCCCTTCAAATCATCGCCCACAGCCGCAGCAACACCAACTACGAACTGGGCGGGGCGCTTCTGGGTCACGCCTATCGCCATAAAACCGGCCTCATCGTCGAGATTAAGGCCGCCCTTCCGGCGGTCAGCGCCGACCACGGGCCGGTGCATTTCACTTTTTCGGCCGACTCCTGGTCGAAACTTCATCGCGATCGTTCGGCCCACTACAGCAATCTCGACATCATCGGCTGGTTCCACACCCACCCCGACCTCGGCGTGTTCTATTCCAGCGACGATGTCGTCGTCCATACGGCCGCATTCACGCTCCCCTGGCACGTCGGCCTGGTCGTCGATCCCATTCGTGACGAGGCCGCGTTCTTCGGCTGGGCAAACGGCAAACTATCAGCTCTGGCGGGCTTCTATGAGTTGCCCGAACGGCAGCCGCAGACACAGATCCCGTGGCGAGCAGTCAGAACCTCGGTCTGGGACCGCCCTTACGAGATGCAAGCGCCTTCGGATCAGGACAGCCACATTGTGCTGGCCCGTAACAGTCGGCCGCGCTTTTCCGGCCGCGAGATTGGGCTGGTGGCTTCGGCCGCCGCGCTGCTGCTGTCTTTTTTTTTAATCGTTGGCGGCGTTCTACCCCTGCAGAGACGGGTCAACCTCCTGGAGACGACGGTCCTTAACCTCTCGCAGGTCTCCCTGGCCGAGGGCAATAGCCTGACTTGTCCCGACCCACGTCTGCGAATCCTCACCCCGCTGGACGACCAGACATATTTGGCCGGGGCCGACTTGCAAATTATTGGTACAGCCGACTATCCCGGCGCGCGGCGATACCAAATCGATGTGCGGCCCACCGGCAACAACGAGTGGCAACTCATCGACCGCCTGCGGAAAGGAACGCGCCTCGGCCTACTGGCCGAGTGGGCAACCGGCCAGAACCCGCCCGGAGCTTATGAAATCCGGCTATCGCCCGTCGACAGCAACAACATTCGATTGACCGGCAGCAGCCCTTGCGTCGTGGCCGTCAACCTGGCCGCGCCCAACGCCGGCACACCGTGAACCCTATGACTGACAAGACCGATGTCACTTACGTGGCCCAGATTACCCTGACGTTGCCCGGCCAACCGGACAAGGCGACGGCCGTCGTCACACTCGCTCCGGCCGATAAAATCCCGCTCGGCAAAACGGCCAAGCCCCTCTCGGAAACCACGCTGGCCGAGCTGAGCGCCTACGGCGAGGAGCTGGAGGCGGAAGTCTGGGATACCTTTGAGGCGATTACCCTGCACGATCTTCGCGAAGACCAGCAGATAAACATCCAGGTGATGGCTCTGGACGGCGAAGGGCAGGCGACTGACGAAGTTGAAAACTGGCTCACCCATGTCGTCCTTCTCGACGACTCCGACACAGGCGCGGTGGAATCAGAGACAAATCCGCCGGCCTCTGAAGCAGAGGCAACGGCAGAACATCAGCCGGGCCAATCGGCAACGCAAGCCTCCGACGATTCCGGGATGACCGAAACCACAGCAGCCGGCGCTCATCAGGACGCAGGCGACCATTCGCCATCCACACCAGAACCACACCCGTCAACAACACCAACAATCATCCCGAGCCAGGCCCGCGTGCGCGTGGCCGGCGCGCGGCTGCCCCTTGCCGAGTCGGGTGGCGCGGCCGTTGACGTATTGCTAGATGAAGCGCCTCTGCGAGCCATGCAGGCCCACGCGCTCAGCAGCCTCGATCGTGAAGTCGCCGGCGTGATGATCGGCCGCCAGCCGGAAAAACAGCCGGACGGCCGCTATATCGTCCACGTCATCGACAGCATCATCGCCAAACACACAGTCATGCAAGGCGCCAGCGTCACCTACACGCCCGAAAGCTGGCGATACATGACCGATACCCTCTGGGAACGCTACCCGGACGAGAGCGCCGTCATTGTCGGCTGGTACCACACCCATCCGGGCTTCGGCATTTTCCTGTCCGGCATGGATCTGTTTATCCACCAGAATTTCTTCACCCAGATATGGCATGTGGCTTATGTCCTCGACCCGCGTGCCCGCACCAGCGGCTTCTTCTGCTGGAACAGGCAACGCACCAAGGTCAACCGGTACGATTTCCAGTGGCCGAACTGGGCGGCCGGTTCCTGGTAATCGGCTGAGTACAAGACAGTCTTGAAACAAGAGCCGGATAATGATGTATAATCAGAGCCTGGAAGCGCAAACCGCAAGCCGGAACAGGGCGACCACTGAATTGCACGGGTCGAATGGCCGGGTTTCCGCTCATGAGCGTCAGGTCATGGAAGAGCAAGAGTACCCTCTAATCCGCATCACGGAGAACGACATCTCCGAGGCTAACCAGCTCAGTTTGTCGTGCCCGATTTGCGGGAGCGCGGTGGAGGATCACGTCGACGGCGCGGCTCTCGTGCCCGTCATCTGTGACCAATGCGGCACGTTGTACCATCGCGCCTGCTGGGAACAGAGCGGCGGCAAATGCGCCGTCCTCGGCTGCGGCAGCACCAAATTCCACGTCCACGGGATCGATAACACGCCTGTTCTGAAGGTCAAATATACGGACCTTCCCGCCCACTCCGCCAACGGCCGCCCGTCCACCAGCGCGCAAAATCGCCGCCTGAAAGAAGAGCAACGACGCCAGGTTCGCAACATGACCCTGTTCCAACGTTTCTGGCGCTGGCTGTTCGATCAGATCAAAATCAACCCATAAACCGGGAGCCGCCACGCCCGGCATCATGCCATCATGATTCGCGCCCACCGCATCGACGATTCCTCAACCTTCCTGGGACAGACCTGTGCCTTGTGCAAGCAGGAATTTGTCCCCGGTGATGACATCGTCATTTGCCCGGAAGACGGCAGTCGTCATCATGCCGGCTGCTGGCAGGCCAACGGCAACCACTGCACAGCCTACGGCTGCCGGGGAGCGGGCGAAATCGGCGTAGCCGCAACCGCCCGACCGCAAAGCACGCCCGCTCGCGGCCGGCCTGTCGGGCGGACGCGCGTCATCACCCAGGAACCGGAAACGCCACGCTCCGCGCCGGGCGCAGCCCGCCCGATACCCAACGCCCCCGGCTCAAAGGTGAGGACCCTCCCGGCCGGGGGCATCGGCTGCGCGCGTACGTGCCTGTTTCTGGCTATCGCTATTGCCATCATCCTGTTCGCCCTGGGATGCTTCGGGCTGTGGTCGATCGCGGATCGCCTGATGACGGGTTCAGGGAGCGTTCCCTATCACCTGTCTACGGCCGAAGGGCTTATCTCCGCGTTACCTCTTTTCTGGTCATAGACCTCCTCGGCCGGATGCGCCTTGCCCGGCTTCCGCTTGCTTTTTTTCAATCTGTTTGTTAAGTTGCCGTCATAGACGCATGACGCCTGCCCGCATTGGACCAAATCCCGTATATCTCAAATTTCCCGCTATGGAGTCACCTGTATGCCCACGAAATATGAAGAATTGATCGAACGCGTTCATGAACTGGACGACCTCAACAAGGCCAACGCTCTCTTGTACTGGGACCGTGAGGTCTATATGCCGCGTGGCGGCGTGGCCGAACGAATCGCCCAAATGACGACGCTCAGCAGCTTGAGCCACCGCATGTCAACCTCGGATGAAATGGGCGAACTGATCGAGGCGGCTGCGGCCGAGATCGATGGCGCGCCGTATGACAGCAACGAAGCCAGCCTCATCCGGCTATTGCAACGCAACTACGCCGACGCCCGCAAGATCCCGGCCGAGTACGTCGCCCGCTCGTCGGCCATCAGCGGCCGCACCCGTGAGGCGTGGGTCAAAGCCCGCGCCGAGAACGATTTCGCCCATTTCCGGCCCTGGCTGGAGCAGGTCATTGAACTATGCCAGGAACTGGCCGATTATTACGGCTACGAAGACGAGAAGTATGACGCCCTGCTCGACAAGTACGAGCTGAACATGAAAACGGCCGAGGTGCGGGCGATCTTCGACGCCGTCAAGGCGGAGCTTGTCCCGCTGCGCGAGGCGGTCGACCAAAGCCGGGTCAGCCTCAATGACAGCATCGTCCATCAGCCATACGACATCGACAAGCAAAAGGCGTTTGCCCGCTACATCGCTGAAGCCGTCGGCTACGACTTCGAGCGCGGCCACCTTGGCACTGTCGTCCACCCGTTCGCGATCAGCTTCAGCCGCAACGATGCCCGCATTACCACGCGATGGTACCCGGATTTCCTCAATCCGTCGCTTTTCGGCGCGCTCCATGAGTCCGGTCACGCCATGTACGAGCAGGGCACACACCCCGATCTGGCGCGGACCCCGCTGGCGCGCGGCACCTCGCTGGGCATCCACGAATCCCAGTCGCGTATGATGGAGAACATCGTCGGGCGCAGCCGGGGTTTCTGGCAAGCCCACTTCCCCAAACTGCAATCGTACTTCCCCGAAGCGCTGGGCAACAGCACGGCCGAAGATTTCTATCGGGCGATCAACAAGACCCAACCGTCGTTCATCCGCGTGGAGGCCGACGAGCTCACCTATAATTTTCACATTATCCTTCGGTTTGAGCTGGAGCAGGCGATGCTCAACGGCGACCTGCCGGCGGCCGAGCTTCCCACCTCCTGGAACGACAAGATGCGCGAACTCATCGGCATCACGCCGCCCAATGACAAGGAAGGCTGCCTGCAGGACGTGCACTGGTCGCGCCCGGGTTTCGGCTACTTCCCAACCTACGCCCTCGGCAACCTCTACGGGGCGCAGTTCTTCGAGACGGCCGTCAGCCAGAACCCTGCCATCCTCGACGAGCTGGCACAGGGCAAGACGACCGCGCTCCTGGCCTGGCTGCGCGAGAATATCCACCAGCACGGCAAGAAATTCACGCCCGGCGAGCTGGTGCAGCGAGTCACGGGACGGCCGCTCGACCATCAAGCCTTCATGCGCTACGCCCGGGCGAAGTTCAGCGATTTGTACGCGCTAAATTAGAGGGGACGACGTCGACAATCAAACACAGGCCCGGCAATCCTCCGGCCGATTGGATTACCGCCGGAGATATGCCGGGCCTCTCAAAATCAGAACATGAACCCGCCACGAATGCGGATGACGCCGAGGAACACCAGCACCAGGGCCAGCACAACCATCAGCAACTGATTGCGGAACTTGAGCGCGGAATCGGGCGACTTTTTCCAGATAGCGGTCATGTGACCGGCGATGGTCGCCAGGATCATCGTCGTCGCGTGTTCCAGTCGCGGCCCGCTGAAACCGCCCCCGAAGAAGAGCAGGATCAACCCCAACACCACGTTGATGTCCAGAAGCGTGGTGAAGACCAATAGCAGTTTGCGGTCCAACGGGGTGTACTCCCGCTTGCCGAGCCAGCCGATTAGAAATTTGACGATAACCACGATGGCCGCCAGCGCGACGAGCCATCTAATCTCCCCGTGAATCGTCATCAACATACTCATACACTGTTTCTCCTTTTTACTATTGAGCGATAGACAGTTGATGCTCCGCTCATTCTTTATTATCTCCGGCATCGGCTTCATCCGCGACGGCCTCCGAAGATGGAAACTCGATACGCGCGTGGGCGACCGCCAGCTTGTCAATATCCAGCACAGTGAGGCGGATTTGGTTCCGAAAGGTGACGACGTCCCCGTTGATCGGCGGGCGTCCGAGCAGGGAAACGATTAACCCGCCGACTGTCTCGACATCAGGCAAGTCGTCTTCCTCGCCCAGATAAACGTCGTCAGCGAGGTGATCCAGCAAATAATCGCCCGCCACTTCGATGACGCCCGGGGCGACTTTATGATACGGATCGCGCTCGACGTCAAACTCGTCACGAACCTCGCCGACGATCTCCTCCACGAGATCCTCCAGCGTCACCACGCCGGCAAAACCGCCGAATTCGTCCCGGACGACCGCCATATGAAGTTTCTCATCCTTAAAGGCGGCCAGCAACCTGTCAACCTGGAAGTCTTCGGGCACATCCGGCGCATTGCGCAACGCCGGCCTCAAATCGAAAGGCCTCTTGGAATCAAGCGTCAGGCGAATCAAATCCTTCAGGTGCAGGATGCCGATGATATGGTCCATGTCGCCTTCATAGACGGGGAAGCGGCTGTTGCGGCTGCGCGTGACTGTGTGAATCAACTCCTGCTGGTCGCAATCGACAGGCAGCGCCTGGACCTTCCGTCGCGGGGTCATCACCTGTCCGACAGTCCGCTCGCTGAAGTCGAAGATGTTCAGAATGATTTCCTCCTCATCATCTTCGATCAGCCCCTCGTCGGCGCTCTCAGCCACAATGAGTTCCAACTCCTCGGCCCCCATGAGACGTTCAAGACCTTGAGCGGGCGAAATGTTGAAAAGACGCAACAAGACACGACCAGCGCCGTTCAAAAAGCTGACCGGCAAACTGAACAGACGACCGATCTGCCGCATGAACCGATTGAGCGCCAGAACCATTCCTGACGGGTTGCCCAGGGCGAGCGCCTGGGGCACCATCTCGCCGACCACAATGTAGAGATAGAGCAAGAGAACAACTGCCACGATGTAGGCAGCGATTTCGGCCGCGACCGGCCCAAGCCACGGCAGCGACGCCAGGATCGGCAGGAACAACCGCCCTATGACGGACACCCCGTACATCCCCAGCCCCAATGTGAGCAATGTCACAACCAGTTGAGCCGTGGCCAGGTAATTGTCGAGTTTTGGCCGCGACTCCAGGATACCCATAACACGAGCCGCAACCCGGTTGCCCTCATCCGCCAATTGTTCCATCTCCGTGTCGCGCACGCCGATCATGGCGAATTCGGCGGCGACAAACAACCCGTTGAGCAGGACCAGCAGGACTATAATCAGGACAGACATCAGGAATTCACCGGGCGGCGGCGCAGCCTGGCCGGCGGGTGACAAACCGTTGCCGAACAAGGCAAGTTCAATCATGTTCAGCAACGTCCCATTCGGTGAAATGCGCACCGGTATCGCTGAGCGGAAGCAGGAGCGAAAGCCTCCCCACGCCTAAATCTTCCATGGTCTCGACGCGAATCGCGACCTCGCCGATCCGTACTTCATCCCCCTCGACCGGCGGCCTGCCCAACAGGCTGAAGATGAGGCCGCTCAACGTGTCGGCCGCTTCTTCCGGCAGGTCCAATTCCAGATATTCGTTCACATCCGAGACCAGCAAATCGCCGCGCAGATAAATCCGGCCTTCCTTGTCCCGCGCCATGACTGCGGCCTCATCATCAAACTCGTCCTGTAGCTCGCCGAAGATCTCCTCGATCAGGTCTTCGAGCGTCAGCAATCCAGCCGTCCCGCCGAACTCGTCGAACACAATGGCCAGGTAGCGATTCTGCAAGTCGAGCTGGTCCCAGACATCGTTAATTGACAGAGTCTCGGGCACGTAAACAACATCGCGGATGATGCTGCCCATCTCTTCGATCCCCTCGTTATAAAGACGAAATACATCCTTGACGTGAACGAAGCCGGCGATCTCATCGATGGTATCCCGATAGAGGGGTATGCGGGAGAACCCGGCATCGATGGCCATACGCATCAGGTCAAGAGGCGCGGTGTCAATGGTGGCGGCCACAATCCGCGTCCGGTGTACCATCACCTGGCGGGCGGTCAACTCGCGCATCCGCAGGGCGTTGCGCAGCAGTCGCCGTTCGTTATCGTCCAGCAGGCCGCCCTGATGGCTCGTCGTCACCAACATCTCGATCTCTTCCGGCGAGCGAACCCGACCGATGAACTCCCTGGGATGGCGACCCAACAGGCGCAAAATCAGGTTGGCGCTACCCATGAAAAAGCGGATAGGCAGAGCGAGGATCAGCAGCAAGACGCGCATCGGCCACACGGCGGCCAGCGCTACCTGCTCCGGTCGCTGGACGGCCAGTGATTTGGCAAATAGCTCGCCCAGAATAATATGCAGCGCGCCGATGAAAACCAGAACGACGATAACTGCCAGCGCCTGTCCCAGGCTTGCCGCCGTCTCCGCCGACAGCAGGCCCCCAAAAAGCCGCCCAAGTCGGTCAGTCAATGGAGCGGCCCATGCCTCCTGCGAATACGCGCCCAATACCAAGGTCGAGACCGCAATGCCAATCTGGCAAGCAACCACAAAGCGATCCAGCTTCTGATTGTTCTCCAGAATAGGCAGGAGCGCCTTGGCCGAAGGATTGTTCTGGGCGGCTAACTGGTTAATCCTGGTGCGACGCGCGTTAACGGTGCCGAACTCGGCCGCCACGAATAACCCCGCCGTCAACAGCATCAGGAGGACAACGATGATTGAAATCAACATCATCGCCTCCCTTTCACCCTGAACAGGGGAACCGATCCGGGGGGAACGGGAAAGCCAACCGGCCATGACCTTACGGTAACCGCAAGGACCACGCCAGACGAAGCGACAACGACCGGACAACCGGCCGCCATGCCTGGTTCATGAAATCGGGAGTATAAGAGGCAAGAACTCGGAGGCTCCGAGGCGGAGGCGGACAAGGCTAATGCACCCCCCGGTGCTCAGGCAATCTCGCCGCCTGGCGTGCGTTTCCGCGGGAAATTATCACGATTAACAATTGGTATCGTAAAAATACGTTGAAAAAGTCTCGATCAGCGGGCGTTTGACGAGTAAATTATAGTTACCCCCGGTTAAAAGTCAATCAGCCCCGAAACGCCTCGGCAGCGAGAAGTTCTGCAACCCGAAATAATCGACCGCCAGACGCCAGCTCTCCCCCTCCGGAACGATGGTCAGAAAGCGGGGCGTTGTCCCAAAGGATGAACCGAATCTTTCGTCGGCAAACCATTTCTCCGGATTAAGTTGGGCGAAGTAGTGGCGGAAACCCGGCGCAGCGCGATTATTCCAAAGCACCACAAGGTTTTCCTCCGCCAGACCGCTGAGATATTGAACACCCACACCCTGCGTCACTTCCAGCAACGCCCGAATCTGTGAGGGGGCCATATTGATGCCGAAATCAGCCAGTTCTTCGGGTCGCGTGGCAATCGCCTCTAGCCGGGGCACGATCCAGGCCTTGGCCAGCGTGTCCATCCGAAAGGACTTGATAAGCCGGTAAGCGGTCTCTAAGGTGCGATCGCGTCGGGACAGAAGCGGCCGCCCCGATCCCGTGTTGACTGTGATACAGCATTGTGCCAGAGCGTCCAGTGGTAACGGTTCAATATTCAGAATCTCCCGTTCTGCGTCATACTCAAAGTCGAGCGGCCGCGCGACCCCGTCAATCATCGCCACGACAGCATCAGCGGCCGACAAGCCAAAGAAATGAAGATGCCAGGTTCTCTGCGCCGGCAAGACCGAATGGTCGCCGCTTGCCGATGAAATCGTCAAATGCAGCCTGTCGCCGTCCATACGCTGCTCAATGCGGGTAACGGCAAACGCGCCCGCCTGGTAAGCGGTCGACTCGCCGTCATCCTCGTATAACGCGAACCGACCGTCAGCCCCGGCGAAGACGCGCAGATGCATCGTTTCAGGGTTTTCAATTCTGCCCCACCCGATCTGTGGGCCAAGAGGAACGATCGCGCCGGCACGGGCATAGACGGGGATGTCCTCCAGATCGCCGTGGCGAGCGTACCAGTTATCGCCCGCATGGTACTCCCCGGTGAAGAAGTGATACCAGTCACCGGGGGGCAACCACACAGCCTGCCGCGACAGCCGGGTGTCGGGATCGGCCGCCGCCGCGTAAGGGGCGACGAGCAGGTCCGTCCCAAACAGGTATTGTTGCGGGCAGGCATAAGCCTCATCCCGTTCGGGATATTCATGATACATGGGCCGGACCGGAGTCAACCCTTCACTCTCGTTCAGATGCGACATCGTGTACAGGTACGGGATCAGGGCGTGACGAAGTTGCATGACGTCCCGGGTGACGCGCTCCACCTCGGCGTCGTAGCCCCACGGCCGCCGCTCATGAAACGGGTTTTGGGTGCTGTGCAGCCGAAATATCGGACTGAATACGCCGAACTGGACCCAGCGGGTATATAGCTCGCGATCTTCAATCCCCTGCATGTGTCCACCGATGTCGTGGCTCCACCAACCGTAGCCGACGTTGGCGGCCGTCGCCGTGAAGTAGGGTTGAAACGCCAGCGACTCCCAGGAGACAACAGTGTCGCCGGAGAAACCGATCGGATAACGATGGTTGCCCAACCCGCCCCAGCGAGAGAAAACAAAGGGGCGCTTGCCATCCCGGCCGAGATCATAAAAATGCAGGTGATTGAGCCACCACAGCGGGTCAAGACCTGCCATGGATGTCCGTTGCCCCTGTTGCCAGTCCATCCACCAAAAATCAACCCCGTCGGCTTCCTGCGGGTGGTGCAATATCTCAAAATAAGCCGCCGTAAAACGCGGGTCGGCAATATCGAACGGGACAGGTTTCCCCTCAGCCGGGTCCAGCCCCATGCGTCGGGCCATTTCGGGATACATGGCCTCATAGGGTCGCACGCCCAGCGCCGGATGCAGGTTCAAGGCGGTGCGCAACCCCTGGCCGTGGAGCCAATCGATGAACGCCGGCGGATCGGGGAACAGATCCTTATTCCAGGTATATCCGGTCCAGCCGTTAATGCCCTCGCCCACATTCACCAGATGCCAATCCATATCCACGATGCACACCGAAAGAGGGACATCGTGGTCGCGGAAATCAGCCATCAGCGCCCGCAGCTCCGCGTCGTTGTAGGGCCAGTAGCGACTCCACCAGTTCCCAAGCGACCAGCGCGGCAACAGCGGCACCCCACCGCTCACGGCGCGGTAATCGCCCAACGCTCCGCGATAGTCGCGACCATGGCCGAAAAAATACAGGTCACAGGCGTCTCTGTTTCCGCGCGTCACAAGCCAGCCGGTCTCGTCGAAGACCAGCGTCCGGCTGTCATCGATCACGACCCAACCGTCCCGCGAGAGCAACCCCGGCTCCAGGCGCGTGCTGCCGCTCACCTTATCCAGCGTTCGCGTCGTGCCCAACAGGTTTTCCGCGTCATGATCGCCAAATTGCCAGGTGGTCCCGTCATCTGAAAGGGTCACGACCAGCGAATCAGGACCAAACGGCGCGTCATTCCCGGCATACTCAAGCCGCAATCTCTCGGTCGTCACGGTTAGCGCGCCGCTCTTCCCGCGCTCCACCTTGAACGCCGGCACGGCTTGCTGCCTGTGCCAGAACACCTGACTTGGGCGATCCTCAAAATGTCCGTCGGGCGAATACTCCATCCGGATCAGGCACGGCGTCAGGATGGAAAATCGCGCCTTGCCGGCCGTCACAACGGCGCGCGGATCGGCCGCCGGAGAAAAATGAACGCGAGCGTATGGGGGTTGTGCAGTCAAGATAATATCCTTGGCAGTTCGTCCGGATTTTCCCGCTTGGGGTTGCGACCCATTATAACGCGCGGATTCGATAAAGATTAGTTCATACCCTCGACCGAACAGGGTTATAATTTCCCTCAGCAAGGGATATGGCATGAATTCCGCACTGGTAATAATCGACGCGCAAGTCAACATGTTCGAACCGGAGCCAGTCTACCGGGCCGATGAAATGCTCGATCGCCTCGTTGAGCTGGTCAGTCGCGCCCGCGCAGCCGACGTGCCGGTCATCTTCGTCCGACACAATGGGGGGCCGGACGACCCGGATCGATCCGGTTCTCCGGGTTGGGAAATCCATCCCCGGCTGAAACCTGCACCAAGAGAATCGATCGTCGATAAGCACACCCCTGACTCATTCTTCCAGACAGGGTTGTCCGGGGTGCTGGCCGCGCGAGGTATCAACCGGTTGATTCTGGCCGGGATGCAGACAGAATATTGCGTCGATACGACTTGCCGCCGGGCCTTCAGCCTGGATTATTCGGTCGTGTTGGCCGCTGACGCGCACAGCACCGTCGATGGGGTCATCCCCGCCGAACAGATCATCGCGCACCACAACCGCGTTTTGGGAGCATTTGCAGAGGTGGTGCCGGCATCTACGATCTCTTTCGACAGCTCGCCGGTGCCCGATTTCGAGCTGGAAGCCATCACATCGGCCGACCGCAGTGCCATCCGAAGCGGGCTGGACGAGTGGCCGGAATACGAGAAGTGGCTGTCCATTGGCGCGGGCCGGCCCTTCTGGCCTCATACACACCCCGCCCGATTTGCCGACGCGCTCAAGGCCATGTGGGATCCCGCTTTTTCGCCTCGCGGGCATTATGTGGATCCACCACGCTGGGAAGTCGGTCTCGCCCGCACCTTTCTGCGGCCGCTCGAAAATATTCCCCCGGCCTTCCGCAAAGCGAACTTGCAGGTTGTCAAAGGTGCAGTCGATCACCTGCTGCAAAATCCACGCAATCCGCTGTCTGCACAGATTCGACCACTCGACGGGCAACTATGGCTCTACGATTCGCGCGACCTGCGCCTTTTCTACGTCCCCCACGTCACTCGTGATCCTGACGGCCGCGAACGGCATTACATATTTCTGGTCTGGTCAGCGCCAGGAATCCCGGTCTACAATCCTTTTGCCTGAGAAACCGGATAGATCGTTCGAGCATCTGGGTCTCTTCCAATAAAATCTCACCATGTCCAATTCCGCGCCGCCGCTCATCCTTGCCTTCGTGGCCGACCTGTTGTTCACCATGCGCATCAACCCGGTGGCCGAACACATCGGCTACCGGGTGGAGTGGATAGAATCGGCCGCGGATCTCGGCCCGATCCGGTCCAAAGATGAACCGGAAACGCCGGGCGAACTGTTACATGGGCGGGAAGGAAGTTTGTTCGAGCTTGTCACCGGCGCGCAACCGGCGCTGCTGCTGTTCGATCTGAACAACGCCGCCATCCCGTGGCGTGAATGGATAGCCGCGCTCAAATCGGCCACCGCCACCCGCCGTTTCCCCATCATGTGTTTTGGGCCGCATGAGGACGTGGCGACGATGACCGCGGCAAAGAGCGCCGGAGCCGACGTGGTCCTGGCCCGTTCACGATTCACGGCCGACATGCCCGCCCTCTTCCAGCGCTACGCCCGCATCCCCGACCGTGACTCACTGGATGACGCCTGCGCCGAACCTCTTTCGGAGCTTGCCCGCACAGGCATTGAGCGGTTTAATCAGGGAGCTTATTATCCCGCGCATGATGCCCTGGAAGAAGCCTGGATGCAGGATGACGGACCGGGGCGCGACCTCTATCGCGGCATCCTGCAGGTCGGCATCGCCTACTATCAAATCGAGCAAGGTAATTATCGCGGCGCGGTCAAGATGCTGCTGCGCGTGCGCCAATGGCTCAGCCCCCTGCCCGACACCTGCCGCGGTGTTGATGTCCGCACGCTGCGCGAGGATGTGGATCACGCCCACGCCGCCCTTGTCTCCCTCGGGCCGGAACGGATTGTCGATTTCGACCGCAGTTTCTTTAAACCAATCCGTTTTGCCTGACGCCACGCCCGGCTCGCCGTTGATTTGACGGGCCGGCCATCATAACGCAATATCATGGCGCAAAATCTTTCCCGCCTGAACCGGTTCGCGGCCTATATAACGCGGGCTGAATTATGAGGTCTATCGATGAGTAGTGATTACACCCCCAAAACGGCGATGTTTATCTTCGCCCACCCTGATGATATTGAATTCGGCGTAGCCGGCACGGCCGCGAAATGGACGCGAGCCGGCAGCCGCGTGATCTATGTCGTCATTACCGACGGCAACGTCGGCAGCCACGAAGACGGTATGACGCCGGAAAAGCTGGCCGAAATCCGGCGGGCAGAGCAAACCTCCGCCGCCGATGTAGCCGGCGCAGAATGCATTTTTTTGGGCTATCACGACGGGTTTCTCCAACCCACGCTGGAATTGCGCAAGGACCTGGTGCGCCTCATCCGCCGCTATAAACCCAACGCTGTGGTCTGCACCGATCCGACCAATTTCTTTCCCTCCGACGATTACATCAACCATCCCGACCATCGCGCCGCGGGAACGGCCGCTCTCGATGCCGTGTTCCCGGCGGCCGAGATGACCATGCTCTACCCCGATCTCGCCGCCGAGGGACTGGTCGGGCACAAGGTTAACGACGTTTTCGTCACCTTTGGCGCCAGGAAGAACTATTACGTCGACATTACCGATACCATAGAACTAAAAATCGAGGCCCTGAACAAACACGTTAGTCAGGTGGGCGGCTCCAGCCTCGATGAGATGATCCGGCAATGGGCGGCCGAAGCGGGCAAACAGGTCGGCTTTGACTATGCCGAGGGTTTTTACCGGATAACCCTGCGGCCGATGGAGACACCCGGAGTTCTGCAGCCGGAATCATAATATGACTATTGCGCAACCATTCATGCTGGGAGTGAACTACTGGCCACGCCGCAAGGCGATGTACTGGTGGTCCGATTTCGACGCGCGCGAGGTCCGCGAGGAGTTCGCCGTCATTCGCGACCTGGGCATGACCCT
>JAHDWL010000029.1 GCA_023384355.1 Anaerolineae bacterium | reverse complement strand
GTCTCGTTTGTTTTTCGCGCCCGTCAATCCTCCAGCTTCCGCAACGCCGATCCTTTGTGTAGCGCGATGTGGTCGGTTTTGTCGCTCTTGATCTCGTATTGCGGCTGGTCGGGGGTGGCGTGGTGGGTGTAGCCTTTATACTCCACATTTGCTGTGTGGACGGCGATGATCCGGCCTGTGACCCAGCCGGCCTCCGAGTTCCAGGTCACGTGGTCGCCGACGTGAAAAGTGTCTGACATGGCGAATAGCCTCCATCTGTCACATTATTTGGTTTATCCTGTATCCTGTGCGTACCCCGTCTTGATCCAGCCGATGATCGCCCACGGCGCCATGGCGAAGAACCCCGCCAGCCCCGCTCCGCTGATCTGCGCCATCGCGCTGGGGTGAAGGGCGATCAGCACGCTGCTCAGGCCGGTCAGGGCATAGACGAACACGACAAGGCGATCATCCTGCCCATGCACAGGCAGGTTGTGGCGATGGACTACAAGCCAGTTGACGAAGAAGACGGTGAACGTCGTCAGCCACCAGCCCAGGTAGTTTTGCAGGGGGATCCCGAAATACGGGCCAGCGGTCTCCCACGTCCAGTGGCCGCCGCGCACCATCATCGGATCCATGACCACATCCCAGGCGGTCATCACCAGGCCGCCAATTGCAGCGACGGAAAGCCCGCGCACCCAACCGGGGGTTTGCGGCGAGATACGCTCCGCGATGACCAGCGATGGGTACATCATCATGAACCACGCAGCCGGAATCGTGTAGGGTACGAGGCCGAGGAACTTTGGCCCCAGCTTGCTGGTGTAATGATACGCGCCGTAGATCAGCCCCGTGGCGACCCCGATGCTTTCGAAGGCGAGAGTGACGACGAACGAGATGACGAACAGAATCAGCGCAGCCCGCCAATTCCAGCGCAGGCGAGCGTGCAGGAGGGCGAAGCCGAAGCCGACCAGAGTCGTCAGCGGGGTCAGCAACGGATTGAAGAGCGGCCCCAGGTCGAAGTACAGAACGATGGTGCTGTAGGCCGTCAGCAAGGTGAACACGATCAGGAATACCCACATCAATTTGCGCGTCATGTGTCGATTATAAGCCGGTCGCGCGTCGCGTCGAGTGATAGGCGCACGAAATTCCCGGAGCGGATGATGTCGCGTCCCCGCCCTATGACGGGGTGGAGTTGTGCTCGACGCCGGTAATTGCGCTCGCGTCGCATGGCCAAAAGCTGAGGCCGACATAGTAGGCGACATAGAGGAGCGAGGCGTAGATTATCCACATCGGCACGTCGGGGAACCAGATGATGCCCAACACGGCGATCGCGCCGTAGAGGCCGCTGAGGACGAGGGTGAGGGGACGCAGACGCCGGGTGCGCGTGGGGTAGATATATTTGATGGGGACGAAGATCATCACGATGAGAAATGTCAGGATCGCGAAGTTGATCCAAGGATTCAGTTGCAGGATCAGCAAGTAGATGACGACCACATTCCAATAGTCGGGGAATCCCTTGAAGAAGTATTCGTCGGTGATGTCGGTCTTGGCGTCCAGCTGTGTGAATTGATAGGCCGAACTGAGCAGGACGGCGAAGGCGGTGGGCAGGGCCAGCGCGGGCGGCACGAGGTTCGCCTCGACGAGGAAGAAGGCCGGGACGATTGTGTAGTTGAGATAGTCGAGAATGTTGTCCAGCAGCGCTCCGTCAATATTCGCGGCGTAGGTGTCCACTCTTGCCCGGCGAGCCAGGATTCCATCTACGCCGTCCACGAACACAGCGATTGCCATCCAGACGATGGCCGACTTCCATTCGTGAGCAAAGATGGCGCGCAGGGCCATGAACCCCCACACCGCACCTGTGGCGGTGAAAAGGTGGGCGCTCCAGGCGAAAATTTTGCGGCCGATGTCGCTATTGTATGTTCGATTCATGAATCTTCGTCGTTATCGATCTTGCGGTCTGTATTTAATCCTCAAATGTGACTGCAGATCTGAAGCATAACGGCCCAACTCAGGAAGCCCCATTCAGGCGCGGAAATCGGGATATGGATGGCTTGTCTCTGGTTTATGAACAGTGCAAGGGTCATTACCACAGTATTTAACACTGAAGAATATAGCCCTTCCTGAATTTATCAACAACGACTCAACATCCTGCTCGCCAATCGGTCGGCACGATAGGGGGCGAAGGCGAAACCGCGACAGTGTGCGGGGCATTTTGACGCGGCGATCGATTCTGCTATAGTGCCCACGCATGTGGCGTTTCCGAATTTCCCGCGTCGTCTTCACCCTTGCGCAGCGGATTTTGTGCCGCCTGAAAGTCGAGGGTCTCGAAAACGTCCCTCCGGACGGCCCGTATATCCTCACCGTTAATCATCTGAGCACGGCCGATATTGGTATCGTCTTCGTCGGCTTCCCGCCTGGCGCCTACCGCTACTTCGCCGGGGAGAAATGGGCCAAACATTGGCTGTGGGGACCACTGATGTCGTGGCTGGGCGTCATTTTCGTCAATCGCGGCGAGGTCGACCGCAAAGCCTTGCGCGAGGCATTAGCGGCCATAGAGGGCGGTACGCCCTTCGCCCTGGCCCCGGAAGGAACCCGCAGCAAGGTCGGCTACATGCAACCTGCCAAGGATGGCGCGGCCTATCTGGCTTCGCAGGCCAGCGTGCCCATCCTGCCCGTCGGCATCAGCAATTCCGACATCCTCTTCGCCGGGTTCCGCCGGATGCGGCGAGTCACTGTGACCATGCGCATCGGCAAGCCATTCACGTTGCCCGACCTCGGCCGCCGCGCGCGCGGCCAGGACCTGTCCGCCTACACCTGCCTGATCATGACCCACATCGCCGCCCTGGTCGAACCGCGCCATCGCGGCGTATATGGGGACACCCCGGCGCTGGCGGCCCTGCAGGCCGGAGAAGACCCCTGGCCATATTGCGAAGCCGCTACTGCAAAACCCCTTGCCGGCAACCATACCTGAGGCACCGGCACATTTACCCGGTTTACCGGAAATCGGCCGCTTTCCGGCGGTATGTGGGACACTCACGACCGTCGAATATCCGCCCAAACCTCTAGATTATCTGTTCTGGAATTTTAAGGCTGACCTATTGCGCACGCTTACAGGCCATGCTATAATGCCGCTCTCTTAACCAGATAAGCCGTCGTACTGGTAAGCACCCCCCATATATAGGGGTATTGTATTGGAGGCAACCTGACCTGAGCCGCAGGAAGCCCATATCTATGTCGAGGAGGTATTACCGTAATGTCTACAACCGTCACTCCAGCTATCGCCCAACCCACATTATCCCTGCCGGAGAACAGCATGGCCGTTCTGCGTCGCCGCTACCTGCGGCGTGGCCCGGATGGCCAGCCGATTGAGACGGTCGAGGAAATGTTCCGCCGAGTTGCCCACCATATCGCCCTTGTCGAGGCCGATCACGGCCGCGACGTCGATGCGACCGAAGCGACCTTCTACGATCTCCTGACCGGGTTGCGCTTCTTCCCCAACAGCCCGACCTTCACCGGCGCGGGGACGCCGCTGGGCCAGCTTGCCGCCTGCTTCGTGCTGCCCATCTCCGACGACATGGGGCGCGACCAGGCGGGCATCTTCCAGACCCTGCGCGACGCGGCCCTCATCCAGCAGACGGGTGGCGGCAATGGATTTGCCTTCTCCCGGCTGCGGCCCAAGGATGATTACGTCAAATCATCGGCCGGCAAGGCCACCGGCCCCGTCGGTTTCCTGCGCGTGTATGACCAGGCGTTCGGCGAGATCGCCCAGGGCGGCACGCGCCGCGGCGCGAACATGGCCGTGCTGCGCGTCGACCACCCCGATATATTCGAGTTCATTTCCTGCAAGTCCAGCGAATACGCCATCACCAACTTCAATATCTCCGTCGGCATCACCGACGATTTCATTCGCGCCGTCAAGGCCGACACCGATTTCGACCTCGTCAACCCCCGCGACGGCAAGGTATGGCGCACCGTTCGCGCGCGCGCCATCTTCGACGAGATCGTCAAGTATGCTCATCGCAACGGCGAGCCGGGAATCCTGTTCCTCGACGCGGCCAACCGTTCCAACCCGGTTCCGCATCTCTACGAGCTGGAGGCGACCAACCCCTGCGGCGAGCAGTGGCTCGGCCCATATGAGAACTGCTGCCTCGGCTCGATCAATCTCGGCTGCCATGTGACGGCCGACGGCCGGATTGACTGGGAATTATTGCGCCGGACTACCGAGGAATCGACCCATTTTCTCGATAACGTCGTCACAGCTAACGCCTACGTGCCAGCCGTGCCCCAATTGCGCGAGGCCGCGCTGAATGCCCGGCGTATTGGCCTGGGCATCATGGGCCTGAGCGACCTGTTCTATCGCATCGGCGTGCGCTACGGCAGCGAGGAAGGCCAGGCGCTGGCCGGGGCTATCGTCGAATTCATCCGCTACCACAGCATGCGCACCAGCGTCGAGTTGGCCCGCGAGCGCGGCCCCTTCCTGGCCATCAAGGGTAGCATCTACGACCCCGACGCCTTCAAATGGGCCGCGCCGAAGCCAACAGCGAAGAGCAAGCAGGGCTACGGCCGCCCGGCGCTCGACTGGAAAGGGCTGGTCGCCGAGATCAAAACCCACGGCATCCGCAACGCCGCCCAGACGACCGTCGCTCCGACAGGCACCATCGCTACCGTGGCCGGCATCGAGGGGTACGGCTGCGAGCCAGTCTTCGCCCTGGCCTACATCCGACACGTCAACGACAACGGCAAGGACCTGCAATTGCAATACACCAGCCCTCTTTTCGAGCGCGCCTTGCTCGACGCCGGGCTGGACGAAGCCACGCGCCACGAGATCATCAGCGAGGTGAACCGTGTCGGCAGTTGCCAACACATCGACAAGCTCCCGGCAAGCATCCGCGACACATTCGTCGTCTCATCTGACATCACGCCGGAAGAGCACGTGCGCATGCAGGCAGCCATCCAGGCTTTCGTCGACAACAGCATCTCCAAGACGTGCAATTTCCCGGCCGGCGCGTCGCGCGAGGACGTGGCCGAAGCTTACTTGCTGGCCTGGGAGCTTGGCTGCAAGGGCCTGACGGTCTACGTCACCGGCTCGCGCGAGACCGTCACGCTGGAGACACAGGCCACAAAAGAGGCCAAGGCGAAAGCCGAAAGCAAGGCCGAGGAACCGGCGCAGCAACTCACCATCTGGCGCGAGACGAAGAAACCGCGGAGTCGCGTGCTGCAGGGCGAGACAAGCCGCATCAGCACCCCACTCGGCGCGACCTACATCACCATTAACCACAACGGCGACGACCAGCCCTTCGAGGTCTTCATCCAGACGGCCAAGGCGGGCAGTGATACAGCCGCCGTCTCCGAAGCCATCGGCCGCCTCATCAGCTACAACCTGCGGCTGGCTTCGCCCGTCTCGCCACGCGACCGCCTCAAGGAAGTGGTGAACCAGTTGAGCGGCATCGGCGGCGGCCGCCCGCTCGGCTTCGGCCCGCAGCGCGTGCTGTCACTGCCCGACGGCGTGGCCCAGGTGCTGGCCGACTTTCTGGATCGCTCGGCCGAGGAACAGAACGCGCCACATACCAACGGCCATACGAACGGCTACGCCGCTGCCACGACGGCCCAAACCGACACGTCGAGCGCCGGCGCTCGCCCGGCAATCGTCGGCGACCTTTGCCCTGACTGCGGCAACTCGTCGCTCGTCAACGAGGAAGGATGCCGGAAGTGTAATAGTTGTGGTTATAGCGAGTGCTGAGGCAGTGGGCTAGTAGTCAGTAGGCCAGTGATCAGTGGGTCAGTGGTCAGTAGGCAGTAGACCGGCAGGCCGGTGGTCAGTACATCATCACTGACCACCGGCCTGCTTTTCAACGAACTATAAGGCGCGCATTATTGCGCCAGGAACTCGGCGACCGCCGTATCTCGTGCAGATACAACCGATTTCAGTTGTTCCACGGCCGTGGTGAATTGGTCTTCCTCACCCGCCGCCACGATATATAGTGAATTTCTGTAACATCTTCTCAAGCTTCCTTATTAACCAATCGAGGCAGGGTTTCGATCCTCGATGACTTTGGTTCTTCATAGTAAATTGTGAGTTCGGCCGTATCGTGGAGCAGATCGATGCGTCGCACATCTACCCGAATGACCGGCAATCCGGTACGCTCGCTCAGATCGGCCAGCAGTCGATCGCGCTCGGCCGGGCCGATAAGTTCGACCCGATCATAAATGACACGTTTGCTGCCGGAGAAGTGGAAACCCCACCCTTTCTCCAGAACAAAAAGCAACGCCACAATCGCCCCATTGGCCACCAGCAACCAGGGCATTCCGGTGTCCGATATCATCACCGAGTTCATCACCGGCAGAGCGATGACGATGAACAGGTAGGTCATCTCGCGGATGGGCATCTCATCGGTGCGATAGCGCAAGACCGAAAAAATGGCGAATAGACCAAAGCCGACGCCCATGCTGAGCGTGGTGCTGGTCATCATGCTCAGCACAAAATAAATCACCGTGCTGAACGCCAGGAACGTGAACACATAGGTCTTGTCCTGCGTAACCGGGTAATAGATAAAGCGAACAATAATCAGGGCGACTACTAAATTAATTACAGCGCCCAGGGCAAAATAGATTAGTTCAGTTGACATGATTGTCCTCCCGGAGAATTTTGTCGACCTGCCGCAGCGTAGGTCGAAAACGATTGTGCTTGACTTGTCCGTAGAGCATGGCCACGCCGATGCAATACTTGCTGAAGCTCGCCGGCCGGATCGACATGGCGTGCATTTGACGAATGAATGCCGAATTGCGGCCGGAACCGTCCTGCTTAACCTCGCCGATGACCAGACCAGGCAACATCATGACCCGTCCATCATCGGTCAGGTATTGCAGATCCAGGTCCAGCGTTACGCGCTCCGGGCCGTTCTTGCCCAACAGCGTTACCCGCGTGTACTGGTTCCACAGCTTCGGCTCCAGCGACCAGTCGGTAGCCGGCAAATGCGTGTTCAGAAATCCGGTTACTCCGGGCGAGATATGCTTCACGAGTTTGGCCGTCTTAATCCGGCTCTTCACGGTTCGATCGTCGCTGACCTTGTGCTTGACTTCCATAAACGCCAGGTCTGTATCCAGATAGGCGCGACTGCGCACCTTGTAGCGATTGCGCCCACCGGCATGATGGCGAAGGTAAAGAGCGAATCCCGGCGTATCGAAGTAGAGCGTCTGATAATGGTTCAGCGAACTATCATTGATCTTCAGCACACGATATTCATCCGTTAGTCCGGCCAGTATCTCCGGCAGACGATCCTGATGGAAGATGAACTTCGTCTCAATGCGGTCGAGCAAGGCTGCCGCAGCCAATTGCTCAAGGCCGATCGGTTCCAGCCGGCGCAACAGATGCGGCAGGCTCGGCTCAAGGTCGGCCCATCCCAGCGCAGTTCCCATTAACGGCGGCGCTTCTGTTGTTTCGGGCAAAGCTGAACGTTTGATCATTGGTATCACCTCTTCGGCGCGTTTGAGAATGGAACGGGCTATCGGCCTTAATTCCATCCCCAATCGTCTGAATCGCGTCATTTCGAGGATTATGCCTAAAAGATGTTAGGAAATTGTTCAGGAAGGTTTGGAAAGGTGTAAATTGATCCGGATTCGGAACCTTCAACGCCTGTCGGGCTGATCTCTGACGTGGATACCTGCCGGATCCTCCAAAATCGCGGATACTTGGCCCGTGGAACCGTTCGACATCTTCGATCCCTCCTTCCGCGCCGATCCGTATCCGGCGTATGCCCGCTACCGCGCGGCCGATCCAGTGCATCGCGGCCGCCCGCCGACGCCCGGCGAACACACAACCGGCTGGTGGTACATCTTCCGTTATGATGACGTGGCCGCCATCCTGAAGGACTCCCGCTTCGGTCGATCCTTTGCCCCAGCCCTCGACGCCCCGCCGCCGCCCGTGCCGCCCGAGGAGCGCGAACCGTTCTGGGACATGTACGCCCGGTGGACACTGGCGCTGGAACCGCCGGAGCACACCTGCCAGCGAGCGCTGCTCAGCCGCGCCTTCACGGCCCGCGTCGTTGAGGGTCTGCGGCCGAAGATCGCCGCCCGCGCCGCCGAGTTGCTGGCAAGCCTCGTCCCGCGAGGCAAGATCGACGTCGTCGCTGATTACGCCTTCCCGCTCGCGCTGAGCGTCGTTGCCGATCTGATCGGCATCCCGCGGCGCGACCTCGACCGCGTGAAGGCGTGGTCACAGACCATCGCTGACGTGCTCGACTACAAACCCACCTGGGATGTCATGGCCGCGGGCAATCGCATGGCGCTGGAATTCGCAGCCTATTTGCGGCCGATCATCGAGGAGCGCCGCAAATACCCAACAGATGACCTCATCTCGCGCCTGACGGCCGCAGCCGGGGAAAAGATGGACGAGGAAGAGCTGGTCGCGCTGTGCGTTATGCTGCTCTTTGCCGGGCACGAGACGACGGTGAGCCTGATTTCGTCCGGCGCGTACCTGTTGCTGGAGCATCCTGACCAGTTGAAGCGCTTTCGCGCCCTACCCGAACTGAGCGACGTGGCGATCGACGAAATCCTGCGCCTGCATAGCCCGATCCAGGCGACGACGCGCATCGCCTACGCCGATGTTGAGATTGGCGGCCGACTCATTCGGCGGGGCGAGTCGGCGACGCTGTTGCTCGGCTCGGCCAATCGCGATCCGGCCGTCTTCGCCGATCCGGACAGGCTGGACATCACCCGGCGGCCGAACCGGCACCTGGCGTTCGGTCGCGGCATCCACTATTGCCTCGGCGCGCCGCTGGCTATGGCCCAGGGTGGCATCGCGCTGCGCGCCCTTTTCGACCATACTGAAGACTGGCGTCTGGCCGGCGCTCCGGTATGGTCGGAAACGTTTGGGTTCAGGGGGTTAAAGTCATGGGAGATTCATGCGCCCGCAAGACAGCGGTGATAGCAATAACAATGGCGTTGCCACCCTTCCCGGGGCATCGTGTGACAGATCAGGACCAAAATCAGGACCTTACTACGCCGCTTTGCGCCCCAATCACCTCATTCTGATCCCCGTATACGCAGCGGACGATAGATTTTCCTATTGACAATTACCATCACATTGTTATCATTCCCCCCATGTTCATTGACAAGGCTCAGGCTTTCCCGCGACGCCCTCGCCCTCCCCGGACCACAGGTCTGGTGTTTTTGGTTGCCTGAGTCGTCAATAGACAGTAACGAACGAACCTACCGCCAGACCCCGCAAGGGCCTGGCGGTTTTTTGTTTAAGGAACGGTGATCAGTAGGTCAGTATTCAGTGGGTCAGTATTCAGTATGTCATTAATCAGTGGGTCACTGCCCGGAAGGCCTGCTGATCGCCGTTCTGAATTCGTAATTCGTAATTCGTAATTCGTAATTCGTAATTATTGAAGGGGTTTTCATGATTAGAGCCGGAATCTACGGCGCGACGGGTTATACAGGGCTGGAACTGGTGAAACTGCTCCAGCGACACCCCGCGGCCGAGATCGCTTTCGTGACGTCCCAATCCCAGGCCAGCAAGCGCCTGAGCGACGTGTTTCCCGGCGCGCCGGCCCTGCCGCTCGTGGTCGGGGAAGACGCGTCACTGGACGAGGTCGATGTGGTCTTTCTCTGCCTGCCCCACGCCGCCGCGGCCGAGACAGCGCTGGTCGCCCTAAGCGCCGGGGCGCGGGTCATCGACTTGAGCGCCGACTTTCGTCTGCGCGACGCCGCGACCTATGAGCAGTGGTACGCCCACACCCACCCCGCGCCTGACCTGCTCGATGAGGCGGTCTATGGCCTGACCGAGGTTAACCGCGCCTGTCTGCCGGGGGCGCGGCTGGTGGCCAACCCCGGCTGCTATCCGACCAGCGTCCTGCTGGCTCTGCGGCCGCTGCTGTTGAGCGACATCGCCATCAGCGGGCCGATCATCGCCGACTCGGCGTCCGGCGTCTCCGGCGCGGGACGGGGGCTGTCGCTGACTACCCACTTCGTCGAGGTGGCCGATAACTATTCGCCCTACAAGATCGGCCGCGCCCATCGCCATCTGCCGGAGATGGAGCAGGCCGTCGGCTGGTGGCGCGAGGCCGCCCCCGCGATCATCTTTTCGCCCCACCTCCTGCCCGTGCCGCGCGGCATCCTCTCGACCATCTACGTCAATCTCGCCGAGGAGGTGGTTGAGGCGGAATTGCGCGCGCTCTACACCGCCGCCTACGACGGCGAGCCGTTCGTCGACGTTCTGCCCGCGGGCGAGCTGGCCTCGCTGGCCCACGTCACCCACACCAACCGCTGCGCTATTGCCCTGACCCTCACCGGTCGGACGCTCATCCTGACTTCGGCCATCGATAACCTCATTAAAGGCGCGGCCGGGCAGGCGGTACAGAACATGAACGTCATGTTCGGCCATCCGGAGACGCTGGGGCTTCTTTAAATGACAGACCTGACGGGCTGCGACGATCTGTCAGGCCATGGAGCATCTATCATGACACGCATCATCAAAATCGGCGGCAACGAAATGAACACACCGGGATTCCTGGAAGAGCTGGCCCGGCAAATTGCCAACCTGTCGGCCGCGGCCGCCGAGCCGCTGGTCATCGTCCACGGCGGCGGACAGGAGATTGCCGCGCTGCAATCGCGACTGGGCATCGAACCGGTCAAGGTCGACGGCCTGCGCGTGACCGACGCGGAGTCGCTGGCGGTGGCCCAGATGGTTCTATCCGGTCACACCAATAAAGCCATCGTCAAGGCCCTGCTGGCCGCAGGACTGGACGCCGCCGGCCTCAGCGGTGTCGACGGCGGCCTGTTGCGCTGTCGCAAGAAGCAGCACCCCACGGCCGACCTCGGCCTCGTCGGCGAGATCGTCGCCGTGCGCGCCGGGCTGCTGGCTCATTTCGTCGCTCAGGGCATCGTCCCGGTTATCTCGCCCATTTCGCTGGGCGAGGACGGCCAGACCTATAACGTCAACGCTGACGAGGCCGCCGGGGCCATCGCCCGGGCGATACCGGCCGATACGCTTGATTTCGTCTCCAACGTGCCCGGCGTGTTGCATGACGGCCGCCTGCTGCCGGAGCTGACGCCGACGCAGGCCGATTCGCTCATTGCCGCCGGCGTCATCAACGGCGGGATGATCCCAAAGGTACGCGCCGCGCTCGACGCGCTCGACCGCGGCGTGTCGCGGGTGCGCATCGTCAACCTGGCCGGGCTGGGTTGTGGTGGGGGAACGGTATTCAGTGAGAGAGTATTCAGTGAAACAGTATTCAGTGGATCAGTTACGGCCTACCCGTTGACCTACTGATCACAAGGAAACATATAAAATGAACTCACAAGACATCATCCAGGACGAAGCGCGCTACCTGATGCAGACCTACAAACGGGCCGACATCGTTCTGGAGCGTGGCGAGGGGGTCTGGCTCTACGACGCCGACGGCAAGCGTTACCTCGACTTCATGTCGGGCATCGCCGTGGCCGCGCTGGGGCACAGCGACCCGGAAGTGGCCGCGGCCGTGGCCGAAGGTGCTCGCACCCTGACTCACGTCAGCAACCTCTACTACACCGCGCCCCAGGTTGAGCTGGCTAAAAAACTGGTCACCCACTCCTTCGCCGACCGCGTATTCTTCACCAATTCCGGCACCGAGGCCATCGAAGGCGCGCTCAAGTTCGCCCGCAAGCGAGCGCGCGTCGGGCACGGCGAGGGCAAGCACGAGATCGTCGCCTTCAACAATGGCTTCCACGGTCGCACGATGGGCGCACTGTCGATCACCTCCAAGGGCATCTACCGCGAGCCGTTCACGCCGTTGGTGCCCGGCGTTCGCTTCGCCCCGTTCAACGATTTGGCCGCGGCGCGAGCGCTCATCGGCCCGGCCACCTGCGCCGTCGTCGTTGAGCCGGTGCAGGGTGAAGGCGGCATTAACGCCGCCACGCCGGAGTTCCTGCGCGGGCTGCGCGCTCTGTGCGACGAGCATGACGTAACGCTCATCTTCGACGAGATCCAGTGTGGCCTCGGCCGCACGGGCACGCTCTGGGCGCACGAGGCTGCCGGCGTCCATCCCGACATCATGACCCTGGCCAAGCCGCTCGCCAATGGCCTGCCCATCGGGGCGATACTGGTGACGGAAAAGGTGGCCGCGACCGTCGGCTACGGCGAACACGGCAGCACCTTCGCCGGTGGCCCGCTGGTGACTCGCGCCGCGAGCGTCGTCTTCGACCGCGTCGCCCGGCCGGAATTCCTGGCCGCCGTCGCTAAAAACGGCGCGTATCTCCGGCAACGCCTGCAGGCGCTCGCCGGCGGCCACGTTCTCGCCGTGCGCGGCAGCGGGCTACTGGTCGGCGTCGACCTTGATATCCCCGCCGCCGGGGTTATCGCTGCCGCCCGCGCCCGTGGGCTGCTGGTCATCAACGCCGGCGAAATCACCCTGCGCATCGCCCCGCCGCTCATTGTCACGCGGGAGCACATCGATGCGGCCGCCGACATACTGGGCGATTGCCTGTCGGTCTAGATTTTTCCTTCCGGAGAAACCGCCATGAGTCTGGACGTATCCCTCGCCAACTGGTTCACCCGATTCACTTATCGACAACGCGCCGTGACCTGCGCCGTCGAACCGGTTTGCATCTCTCCGATGACACCTGCCGACTGGCCGGCCGTGCGCGCCATCTATGAGGAGGGTGTGGCCACCGGCAACTCGACGTTTGAGACCAGCGCGCCGGAGTGGCCCGCGTGGGATGCCGCCCACCGGCCGGACTGCCGTCTGGTGGCTCGTCAGGACGGCCGCGTCGTCGGCTGGACGGCGCTGACACCCATCTCCAGCCGCCTCGCTTACGCCGGGGTAGCCGAGGACAGCATTTACGTGGCCGCCGCTGCCCGCGGCCGGGGTGTCGGCCGGACGTTGCTCATGGCTCTGGTCGGGGCTTCCGAGGCGGCGGGCATCTGGACGCTTCAGGCGGGCATTTTCCCGGAGAATGCCGCCAGCCTCGCCCTGCATCGCGCCTGTGGTTTTCAGGTCGTCGGCCGTCGCAGGCACATCAGTTGCCATCAGGGCGTGTGGCGCGACTTCATGCTCCTGGAGCGACGCAGCGCGCTTGTCGGCCTCAATGGATAATGGCCCTATAACCCTCGACGCCATGCGAGACGCCGACTGGACGGCGGTCAGAGGCATCTATCTGGAAGGCATAGCCACCAAACAGGCCACTTTCGAAACCACCGCGCCGGATTGGGAAAGCTGGAACGCCGCCCACCGGCCGGATTGTCGTCTTGTCGCCCGGCGCGACGGCCTGGTCATCGGTTGGGCCGCGCTCAGCCCGGTATCCGCGCGGCCGGTCTACCGCGGCGTGGCCGAGGTGAGCGTTTACGTGGCCGTCGCTGCCCGCGGCCGCGGTGTGGGCCGGGCGCTGTTGCTCGCCCTGATCGAGGCTTCAGAACGGGCGAACGTGTGGACGCTGCAAGCGGGCATCTTCCCCGAAAACGAGGCCAGCGTGGCCCTGCATCTCGCGTGTGGTTTTCGGGTCGTCGGCCGCCGGGAACGTCTCGGCCGCCATCACGGCATCTGGCGGGACGCGCTGCTGCTGGAACGACGCAGCAATCGGGTCGGCGTAGACGGCGCGTAGGCCGGTCGCGTTGCGCCTCTGCCCCGCCTGGGCCATACTCCCACCTGTGGCAACCGGGAACACAGACGAACGGCCGCGCGGCCGACTGAATACCGCCTATTGGCTATTGCTCACCGCGTTCCTCGGCCTGCCGCTCATCACGCCGCTGCTCCGCTGGACGTCGGTCGCCTGCACCCATGACGGCCATCTCCACTACCATCGAGTCGCCGCCATGGCCCACGCCTGGCAGAATGGCGTCTACCTGACGCGCTGGCTGCCCGACCTGGCTTTCGGCTACGGCTACCCTTTCTTCGTCTACCGCGAAGCCGCGCCGCTCTATGCCGTCCTGCTGCCCCATCTGGCCGGGCTGCCGCTGCCGGCGGCGTCGAACCTGTTTTACGCGGTCACGATCCTGCTGTGCGGCATCTTCATGTTCCTGTGGGCGCGCGATCTGTTCGGCGAGCGGGCGGCGCTGGTGTCGGCCGTGGCCTACATGGCTGCCCCCTACGTGCTGGTCGACGCCCTCATTCGCGGCAACTCGCCGGAGTCGCTGGCTCTGCCGCTGTTCCCGTTTCTGCTGTGGGTCGGGCGGCGCTGGGTATTGCATAGCTCCGTCAAATCGTTCGTCGCCGGGGCGTTGGGGCTGGCGTTTCTGTCTATCAGCCACAACATCTCGACCTTTCTCTTTGCCCCCACGCTGGCGTTCTACCTCGGCGCGCTGGCGCTGGTCAGTGGTCGGGGATCAGGGATCGGGAAACGGCTATTTCGTCTCGTTGCCCTCCTCACTCTGGGACTGGGCATGGCCTTCTTCTACACCGGTGGAGCGCTGCTGGAGATGGACCAGGTGACGCTGGAGATGTCGACGACGACGCGCAATAACAACTGGCGCTACAATTTCGCCTCGCCGGGTGAAATACTGGCTCCCGTTGTCGCCGAGGACCCGACGCTCGTCAACCCGCCGCTGCTGTTCCGGTTGGGATGGATGCCGCTGTTACTGGCGGCGCTCGGTCTGACCGGCCTGGCATGGATCAAGGGGAGCGATGCCCGCAGTCGCGAACAACGCCTGCACCTCTGGCTGATGGCGCTCGGCGCGGCCGTCTTTCTGTTCATGGCGCTCCCCGCCTCCCAACGGGTGTGGAACGCGCTGCCGCTTATCGATTTTGTGCAATTCCCATGGCGCTTCGTCGGCCGCGCGGCCCTGCCGGTGGCCTTTCTGGCCGGGGTGCCGCTCTACTGGTTTGAGCATCGACGACCGACCGCCGGCGGCCATTGGCCGGCGCTCATCACCGCCGTCGCCATTGCCCTGCTTATCATCGAAGCCATCCCCAATCTTTACCCCCGCATCTGCCCCGAAGAGCCATTCCCGACCATCCTGACCGTCCACAATTACGAACGCATCACCGGGCTGGTCGGCGTCGACCCGGAGGGCAGCTACTTCCCGCGCACCGTCCGCGAGCGACCGACTGGCTCGCCGCTGGAGGCCGACTACGCCGCCGGTCGCGCGCCGCAACGCTTCGACGAATCATCGCTGCCGCCAGGCGCGACCATCGCCGCCGTTGACTATTCGCCGCTGGGCGTGACGCTGACTCTCGACACACCCACGCCGTTCGCCGCCCACTACCTGAGCTTCGCCTTCCCCGGTTGGTCAGTCCGGGTAGATGGGCAGTCGGTTCCCATCACGCCGGAAGACCCGACCGGGCTGATTACCTTCCCCGTCCCCGCCGGGAACCATGAGGTAGCTGTCCGGTGGGGAGCGACGCCGCTGCGGCTGGCGCTGGTGGCATTCAGCGTCCTGTCGGCCGCGGGCGTGGTCGTTGTGGCGTTACGGGCCGGGCGACGGCCGCGGGCCGGCGGCGACCGGAAGCAGACGCGCCACAGGAGACCAGGCCGCGACGAGATGCTCGCGCTGGTTGTGCTCGGCCTGGGGCTGCTGGCGCTAAAGACTTACGTAGACCGCCACGAGACATTCCTGCGGCGGGCGGGCGTCCCGCCGGTCAGACAAGCGGTCGCCTTGCAAGGGGACGTGTTGCGTCTGGAGGGGTTCAACCTCAGCCGGGCAAGCGTGCCCGCGGGCGGGACATTCGATATCGACATGGCCTGGACGGCCGTCGCGCCGCCGCCGGTCGACTACCAGAGCGAAATCTCGCTCGTCGGGCCGGACGGGTTGACGTGGAGCCAGAAGGGGACGGAACGGCCGCGCGTTTACGAGGACGCCGCGCCGACCCGGCAATGGTTACCCGGCGAATGGGGCTGGGACAGCCGCGAGGTGCGGGTGCTCTCCGGCGCGCCGCCGGGCCAATACGACATCATGGTAACCCTCTTCGACAAAGCGACGCTCGCGCCTGTGACGTTGGTCGACCCGGCAACCGGCCAGACAATCGGCCCGTCGGCTGTCATCGGACAAATTGAGGTTGTTAACCCGACCACAGCGCCGATCTTTGAACCACAATACCCGGCTGAGGCGGATTTCCCGGCGCTGGGGCTGCGGCTGCTGGGTTACAACCAGGATCGGGCCGAGGCCGCGCCGGGCGACCCCGTGCTGCTGACGCTGTTCTGGGAGTGCCGCGACACTACCGTCTGCTCGGATGTCGCCCTGAGCCTGCGGGATGGGAATGGGACAAGTGTTCACGACTGGCGTCTGCCGGTCATCCGCGACGGCTTCCCCGCCACCGACTGGCCCGCCCACGGCCGCCTGCGCGGCCAGCATGTCGTGCAGCTTCCGGCCGGGCTGGAGAGCGGTCGCTATCGTTTCTTCCTTGAGGAGTACCCGCTGGGCGAGATCGCCATCACTGCCCCGGAGCGGCAATCTACCCCGCCGCCGCTTGCCGCACAACTGGACGCGACTTTCACCACTGCCGGCGGCACGCTCATTGCCACGCTCGCGGGCATCGCTGAATCCCCTCAACTCCCCTGTTCCCCTGGTCCCCTTACCATTTGCTCGGTTCCTCTCGTCTGGCGCGCCGAGGCCGAGACGCCCGTGGGCTACCGCGTCTTCGTCCATCTGATTGACGCGGCGGGCAACATCCTGGCGCAATCGGACGGCATCCCCGCCGGCTGGACGCGGCCGACCACCGGCTGGCTGCCCGGCGAATACATCGTGGATACCCACACGCTGCAACTGCCGGCGGAGCTCCCGCGCGACGGACTATCGCTCCGCATCGGGCTGTACGACGGCGATACCGGCGTGCGCCTGCGGTCGGGCGAGAGCGATTTTGTCACGCTTCCCCTGCCCGACGCCCCCTGACATCGGGCGGCACCTGGCGTGCGGGTGATATCACTCGAACTCCAACACATCTCTAACGTTCGTTTTACCTGATTCATACGCGGCGGCCGCAGAATGAATGGTATACGTTCCTGTGATAAGGACGTATCACAAACCAAAAAGAAACCGAACTACTTCTCATACAAAGCTGGAGGTATGACCATGACAAAGATAATCCGCTGGAACCCGATGCGCGAATCGACTAACCTGATTAACGAGTTCGACCGCGTCTTTGAATCTCCTTTATATCGCACCCGTTGGGGCATGCCGCTGCGCACGAACGAGGTCGTCGGCAGCTGGAATCTGGCCGTCGATGTGGCCGAGAAAGGCGATAACTTCACCGTCAAGGCGTCCCTGCCGGGCGTCGACCCCAAGGATTTAAACGTCACCCTTGAAGATAACGTTCTGACTGTTCAGGGCGAGATCAAGGAAGACGAGACGATTGAGGAAGAGACCTACCACATCCGCGAGCGTCGCTTCGGCAGCTTCAGCCGCAGCCTGCGCTTCCCGGTGCCGGTCAATGCCGCGAAAATCGAGGCCGAATACGAGAACGGCGTGTTGACGCTGACTGTGCCCAAGGCCGAAGAAGTGAAGCCGAAGCGAATCGAAGTCAAGGCCGCGTAGCTTACGCACCCCGTTTGAAATGAATAAAGGCGCTGAGGAGGTTAACTCCTCAGCGCCTTTTTTGCGTGCCTGGGCTGAGGGTTATTTACCCTTCCTGGTCCACCAGCTGTTGCGGATGTCGTCGCGTCAGTCCCTTGATCTGATCAAAGCACCTGTCGGTCAAGATTATGGTCGTCAAATCGTTGTTTTGCATGACGGCCGCATGGATTAAATCACGGGCAGTGATTGAGCGCGACGGCCCATATTCCCGCGACAACGCCACGGTGCGGACGATGGATTACCTAAGGTAAATAACCACCAACACCCAGAGCGAGAAAAAACAGCAGGTACAGACACAGGAACGGGATCGAAATGAGAATCCCGGCTACGAGACTGAGGCCATAGACCCCAAAAGCGCGCTTGAAGTAGTTGTGGCTTAGCAACCAGGTCTTCGGCAGCCCCTCCGGCTGATTCATTTGTTGATTCGATTCCAGGGCGTCCACGCGGCCGCGCAGGTAAACGATCTCCTGTTGCAGGCTCTCCACCAGTTTCAATGTTTCATCGTCATTCATGGTATTTCCTCCTGTGATGCAGACAATATCTCCTGCTGAGCGCGCGTCAGGCTCTTGACGACAAGCTCGTAGGAGTCATCGATCATGGCTGCCAACTCTGCTTCCGGCACGGTGTCGTCCAGCGTGATCGTGTTCCAGTGCTTTTTGTTCATGTGGTAGCCGGGCCGGACGGCCGGATACAAGTCGCGCAGGAAAAGCGCCTGTCCCGGCTCGCACTTCAGCGTGATCGTCAGTGGCTCCTCTTCCCATGCCACCAGCGCGAACATCTTCCCCATGACTTTGTAGACCAGCGCCTCCGGCCCGAAGGGTGTCTCCTCCGTCGCGCCCTTTTGGGCGAGCAAGCGGGTCCTTAGCGTCGTGATGTCCATAAGTTCATCGATGGCCGGCAGGTCAGCGCGCATCTGACCTACCGGATACCAGCCTACTGAATACTGTATACTGTCCTACTGAATACCGACTTAACGTCCCAACACCTCAGCCAGCGCCCGCAGCAGCACGGCCACATTCTCGCGACGGGCGTTATAGCCCATCAGGCCGACGCGCCACACCTTGCCGGCCAGATCGCCCAGGCCGCCGGAAATCTCGACGTTGTATTCGTTCAGCAGCCGGCGCGCCACGGCCGCGGCGTCGACGCCCGCCGGCACGCGCACAGTCGTCAGGCTCGGCAGGCGGTACTCCAGCGCCACATGGGGCGTCAGCCCCATCTCTTCCAGTCCGGCCCAGAACGCCTCGGCCACAGACTGGTGTCGTGCCCAACGCTCGGCCAGCCCTTCCTCGGCCACGAGGCGCAACCCCTCGCGCATGGCGTAATACAGGTGTGCCGGCGCGGTATGGTGATAGCCGCGCGGCGTCCCGGACCAGTATTTGCCCATGAGTTCGGCGTTCATGTAAAAGTTGGCGATGGGCGTCCGGCGGTTGTCGATTTTCTCCAGCGCCCGCGGGCCGAACGTGAGCGGGCCGACGCCCGACGGCGCGCTGAGGCACTTCTGCGAGCCGCTGTAGGCGACGTCGATGCCCCAGTCATCAACGTAGAGGGGCACGCCGCCCAGGCTGGTGACGGTGTCGACCAGCAGCAGGCAATCGTGCTCGCGACACAACTCGGCCAGCCCGTCCAACGGCTGGCGGACGCCGGTCGAGGTCTCGGCATGAACCACGGCCAATACCTGGGGCCGGTGAACCTCCATGGCCTGGCGTATTTCGTCGAGGGTGAATGCCTCACCCCACACCGCCTCAATGCAGCGCACATCGCCGCCGTAGCGGCCGGCGATATCGACCATGCGGCGGCCAAAGTAGCCGGCCACGCCGACCAGCACCCGGTCGCCCGGTTCGACGACATTGGCAAAGGCCGCTTCCATGGCCGATGTGCCCGTGCCGCTGACGACGACGGTGTATTCGTTATTCGTCTGCCACGCGTAGCGCAGCAACTCGCTCACCTCGTCCATGACCTGGATGAAGTTCGAGTCGAGATAGCCGACGGTCGGCGCGATCATGGCCGCGAAGACGCGCGGGTGGCTGTTCGACGGCCCCGCGCCCAGAAGGATGCGCGGCGGCATGTCGATCGTCGGCAGATTCAGGCGGTGATTGTCATTGATTGTGAAGGTGTCTATACTCATGTCTGTCCTCGGTCCCCACGCGGCGATATGGTGCCGGGCAGGAGAAATATTCATGATAGCACCTAACCTGTTACGCGGCGAAAAGGTCAGGTTAACCGCCGTGACCTCAAATGATCTTGCGACAATCACACGCTGGTGGAGCGATCCCGACTTCCTGCGGCTCTACGACACGGCCCCGGCCGCCCCGCGAAACGATGAACAGATAAGCCGCCGCCTGGACCTGAGCCAGACCAGCCCGGATATATTCCTGTTCGCCGTCCGTCTGCTCGACGACGAAGAGGAACTCATCGGTCTGCTGGAGATGGACGGGGTGAGCTGGCCGCACCGCACGACGTTCATGAGCATCGGCATCGGCGACGCCCGCTACCGCAGCCAGGGCTACGGCCACGAGGCGATGCACCTGGCCCTCAATTTTGCCTTCAACGAGCTGAATCTCTATCGCGTCTGCCTGACGGTCTTCAGTTACAATGAGCCGGCCATCGCCCTCTATGAGCACATCGGTTTCACCCGCGAAGGGGTCTACCGGGAGCACATCGAGCGCGACGGGCACCGTTACGACATGTACCTCTACGGGCTGCTGCGCCGCGAATGGGTTCCGGGTCGTTAACCGCTGGATAATCTAATTTTGACAAATCAATCAAGGAGATAATCGATGCTCAACCTGGCCGTCTTACTGGAAGACAGCGCGCGCGAGGCTCCGACCCGCACGGCAGTCATCTTCAACGACATGAAGCTCCCCTATGCCGCCGTCAACGCCGCCGCCAATCAGATCGCCGGCGGACTGGTCGACATCGGCATCCGGCCGGGCGACAAGGTGGCGCTGACCTGCCCCAACCTGCCCCACTTTCCCGTCATCTATTACGGCATTCTGAAGGCGGGAGCGGTCGTCGTGCCGCTCAACGTCCTGCTGAAGGGACGGGAGATTGCCTATCATCTGGCCGACTCCGACGCGAAAGCCTACATCTGTTTCCAGGGCACGCCCGATCTGCCGATGGGCCAGTTCGGCTACGAGGGGTTCCAGCAGACGCCGTCGTGCGAGCACTTTTACATGATCACCATCGACCCGGCCGCGGCGTCGTCTATCGAGGGGACGAAGACTGTGGGCCAACTGATGGCCGGGCGGTCGCCGGTATTCGACACGGTGATGACCCACGCCGACGACACGGCCGTCATTCTCTACACCAGCGGCACCACCGGTAGCCCCAAGGGCGCGGAGTTGACTCACAGCAACATGGTCATGAACGCCCGCCTGTCGGATACTATGTACCACCCCGAAGTCGATGACGTCCATCTGGTCACGCTGCCGCTCTTCCACTCCTTCGGCCAGACAGTGCAGATGAATGCCGGCTTCTATAACAAGGCAGCGCTCTCCCTGCTGCCGCGCTTCGACCCCGATGCCGCGCTGGGCATCATGGAGCGCGACAATGTGACTATCTTCGCCGGCGTACCCACCATGTATTGGGCCATGCTCAACCATCCCCATCCGGAGAAGTTTGACCTGGCAAAGATCGCCCACAACCTGCGACTGGCCGTCTCCGGCGGCGCGGCAATGCCGGTCGAGGTGATGCGCGCCTTCGGCGAGAAGTTCGGCGTCCAGATACTGGAGGGCTATGGCCTCTCGGAGACAAGCCCGGTGGCGACCTTCAACCGTCTCGACCGGCCGCCGAAGCCCGGCTCCATCGGCCTGCCCGTCTGGGGGGTGCAGGTTCGCCTCGTCGATCCGCTGGACAAGGACGTTCCGCAAGGCGAGATGGGCGAGATCGTGCTCAAGGGGCACAACATCATGAAAGGCTACTACAAACGGCCGGAGGCCACGGCTGAGGCGATGCGCGGCGGCTGGTTCCATACCGGCGACCTGGGCCACATGGATGAGGATGGCTTCGTCTACATCACCGATCGGGTGAAGGATATGATCATCCGCGGCGGGTTCAACGTCTACCCGCGCGAGATTGAAGAGGTCATGGTGACCCACCCGGCGGTCAGTCTGGCGGCCGTCGTCGGCGTACCCCACGATAGCTACGGCGAGGAGATCAAGGCGTATGTCATCCTCAAGCCGGGCCAGACCGTGGATGAGGATGAACTGATCGACTGGTGCCGGGGCTGCATGGCCGGCTACAAATACCCGCGCATCATCGAGATTCGCGAATCGCTGCCCATGACGGCCACGGGGAAAATCCTGAAACGCGAACTCCGCTAACATCAAAGGAAATATCATCGCATGCCGAAGGGCGCAAGGGGAATAAGCTCCTTGCGCCCTTTTTTGTTATAAGACGATTTTGATACTTTCTTGATACCTTTCGACCAAATCTTTAGCCCAGCGGCCTTCAAGACGCACCATAATAACCGATGAAGACACACAAGGAGTGTTGTTATGGATTTTGGCGCAATTCTGGCCGGGCTATGTGCCGCCGGCCTGCTTGTCTACCTCGTTTATTCCCTGTTCCGACCGGAGCGATTCTGATATGTCCGCTCTGGATCTGCTCCAAATCGCCCTGTTTCTTGGGCTTTTAATCGTCTGCACGCCATTGCTGGGCGGCTACATGCATCGCGTATTTGACGGTGAGCGGACTTTCCTGACACCCGTCCTGCGCCCTGTCGAGAGGTTTCTCTACCGACTGAGCGGCGTGGGGATGAAGAAGGAGCAAAACTGGAAGGGATACGCAGTTGCGTTGTTGCTGTTCAACGCGCTCGGCTTCCTGTTCCTCTTTTTGTTGCAACTGGTGCAAGGTGCGTTACCGCTCAACCCGGAGAAGCTGCCCGGCGTCGAACCGTTTCTGGCATTCAACACCGCCACCAGCTTTGTGACCAACACCAACTGGCAAGCCTATGCCGGGGAGACGACTTTGAGCCGCCTGTCGCAGATGTTGGGCCTGGGCGTTCAGAACTTCCTCAGCGCCGCCACAGGCATAGCCGCCCTGCTGGCCATGGCGAGAGGCCTGGCGCGCAAGTCAGCCACGACTGTCGGCAATTTCTGGGTCGATATGACCCGCGCGACGCTCTATGTCCTGCTGCCACTGTCGCTGGCGCTGGCCATCGTTCTCGTCAGCCAGGGCGTTGTGCAGAACTTTAACCCCGACGTGAAAGCGACGACGCTGGCCGGCGAGACCCAAATCCTGCCGCAGGGACCGGCCGCCTCGCAGATCGCCATCAAACAACTGGGCACGAACGGCGGCGGCTACTTCAACACCAACAGCGCCCATCCCTATGAAAACCCGACGCCGCTGAGCAACTTCCTGGAGATGCTGGCCCTGCTGCTCATCCCGGCCGCGCTGACTTATACCTATGGCCGCATGGTCGGCTCCTCCCGGCAAGGGTGGGTGCTCTTTGCCGCCATGATGGTGATGATGATCGTCCTGCTGGCCGTCATGCTCCTGTCTGAATTCACACCGAACCCGGTTGTGGGTGCGGCAGGGAGCATGGAGGGCAAGGAAACGCGCATCGGCGTCGCCAACAGCGTCCTATGGGCCTCGGCGACGACCTCGGTTTCCAACGGCGCGGTCAACTCCATGCACAGCAGTCTAAGCCCGCTGGCGGGAGGTGTCACCATGCTCAACATGATGCTGGGTGAGGTCATCTTTGGCGGCGTGGGTTCCGGTCTCTACGGGATGCTCGTTTTCGTCATCCTGACAGTTTTCATCGCCGGGCTGATGGTCGGCCGCACGCCGGAGTATCTGGGCAAGAAGATCGAGGCCCGCGAGGTGCAGATGGCCACGCTGGCGGTGTTGCTGCCGGCCGCGTCGATCCTGCTCTTCACCGCGCTGGCCTCAGCCATCGACGCCGGTCTGTCGAGCCGCCTCAGCGCCGGGCCGCACGGCTTCAGCGAAATCCTCTACGCCTATACATCGACCACCGCCAACAACGGCAGCGCCTTTGCCGGGCTAAACGGCAACACGCCTTTCTACAACATCACGCTGGGCCTGGCCCTGTGGATCGGGCGGCTGGGCGTCATCCTGCCGGCGCTCGCCATCGCCGGTAGCATGGCCGGCAAGACAGTCGTCCCCGTGTCTTCGGGCACATTCCCCACCGATCAGCCCTTGTTCGCCGGTATGTTGATTGCCGTCATCCTCATCGTCGGCGCGTTGACCTTCTTTCCGGCTCTGTCGCTGGGGCCAATCGTTGAGCACTTGCTCATGACCGCCGGGCGCGGGATGTAGAAGTCTTCCCAATATCGTTCCCACAAGGATGCCCTGTCAGGTCTGAAAGATTTTGGAGTTAATGAATGGACCACGGATTAAAAGCACGACCGTTGTTTGACCCGCCAATCGTGCGGCGGGCGGTCGTGGACGCTTTTCGCAAGTTGACCCCGCGGCAACAGGCCCGGAACCCGGTCATGTTCGTCGTGGCCGTCGGCGCGACCTTGACGACACTCCTCCTGATCGTCGATCTGGCTCGCGGCAGCGCAGCCAACCCGGCCTTCGATCTGCAAATCGCTCTCTGGCTCTGGTTCACCGTCCTGTTTGCCAACTTCGCCGAGGCGCTGGCTGAGGGACGTGGCAAGGCCCAGGCCGACAGCCTGCGCAAGGCCCGCCAGGAGATGAGCGCTCGTCGTCTCACGGGCGGCAACGGCAACGGACGCGAGGAGCGCGTGCCGGCCTCGCAACTGAAAAAGGGCGATCTCGTCGTCTGCGAGGCGGGCGACGCCATCCCCGGCGACGGTGAGGTGGTCGAAGGCATCGCCAGCGTCGACGAGTCAGCTATCACCGGTGAGTCCGCCCCGGTCATCCGCGAGAGCGGCGGCGACCGCAGCGCCGTCACCGGCGGCACGCGCGTTCTCAGCGACCGGATCGTGATCCGCATCACCTCGGAACAGGGCAGCACCTTCCTCGATCGGATGATCGCCCTCGTCGAGGGAGCCAAGCGGCAGAAGACGCCGAATGAGATCGCGCTGACCATTCTCCTCTCCGGCCTGACGATAATCTTCCTGTTGGCCGTCATCTCGTTGCGGCCGTTTGCCGCCTATGCCGAGGCTGATTCGGGGCTGACCCGGTCAACGACGACCGTCCCGGTACTAATCGCCCTGCTCGTCTGCCTCATCCCGACGACCATCGGCGGCTTGTTGAGCGCCATTGGTATCAGCGGCATGGACCGGCTCATCCGGCGCAACGTATTGGCGACGAGCGGCCGGGCGGTCGAGGCCGCCGGCGACGTAGATGTACTGCTGCTGGACAAGACGGGGACGATCACCCTCGGCAACCGCATGGCGACCGCCTTCCATCCTGCGCCGGGAATCGAACAGGTGCGATTGGCCGATGCCGCCCAGCTCTCGTCGCTGGCCGACGAAACGCCCGAGGGGCGCTCGATTGTCGTTCTGGCCAAGGACAAGTACGGCCTGCGCGGGCGCGAGCTTGCCGCGCCGCATGTCCAATTTCTACCCTTCACCGCCCAGACACGCATGAGTGGCGTCGACTTTCCGGCGCAAAACGGTCGTCCGCCGCTCGCTATCCGCAAGGGTGCAGCCGATGCCGTCCGGCAACATGTCGCCATGATGGGCGGCCGCTATCCGGGCGAGGTGGACGCGCTAGTGAACCGCATCGCCGGTGGGGGCGGCACGCCGCTGGTCGTCGCCGAGGGCAAGGAAGTGCTGGGCGTCATCGAGTTGAAGGATGTGGTCAAGGGTGGCATGAGCGAGCGTTTCGCTCAATTGCGCCGGATGGGCATCCGCACGGTTATGATCACCGGCGACAACCCGCTGACGGCCGCGGCCATTGCCGCCGAGGCAGGTGTGGACGACTTCATGGCCCAGGCCACGCCGGAAGACAAATTGCGACGCATCCGTCAGGAGCAGACTGACGGCCATCTCGTCGCCATGACCGGCGACGGCACGAACGACGCCCCTGCGCTGGCCCAGGCCAACGTCGGCGTCGCCATGAACACCGGCACACAGGCGGCGCGCGAGGCGGGCAACATGGTCGATCTCGACAGCGATCCGACCAAGCTGATCGAGATCGTCGAGATCGGCAAGCAACTGCTCATCACGCGCGGCGCGCTGACGACCTTTAGCATCGCCAATGACATTGCCAAATATTTCGCCATCATACCGGCGCTGTTCGGCATGCTCTACGCCCTGGACGGAGCGACCGCGGGACCGCTCGCCGCGCTCAACGTCATGCGCCTGGCGTCGCCTCAGAGCGCTATCCTGAGCGCCATTATCTTCAACGCCCTAATCATCGTCGCCCTGATCCCGCTGGCGCTGCGAGGTGTCGGTTACCGGCCGATGAGCGCCGCCGCACTGTTGCGACGAAACCTGCTCGTCTATGGTCTGGGCGGATTGATCATCCCGTTTATCGGCATCAAGCTCATCGACGTGGTCGTTTCCTGGCTGGGATTAGTGTGAAGTGGCAGGAGGTTATCATGACAAAGAATCGAATCCCGGAGTGGTTATCATTGATCGAAATTGGGCTGGCTTTTGGAGCTTTGCTGGTAGTAGAGCAACGCCTGCCCTTTTCGCCGGCCGCGGACATGTGGCTGCTGATTGGCTGGACGTTCCTGTTCTACGGCGCTATCGGCCATTGGATTTCGCGCAATCAGATAGCGCTGGAACGACAGCCAGCGCCTCGCGACTGCGCCGGGCGGTCGATCATCGAATGCGACCCGGTCAGCGAATTTGAACCGGATAGCATAATGAGCCATCAGATGAAGCAGGATCATCGCGCTGCGCGGCCGACCGCCCAACCAATTACTCCCCGCTCGGAGGTGGCCTGAAATGCTTAAACAACTACGTCCCGCGCTGGTGATGCTGGCGCTGCTCACACTCCTGACCGGCGTCGTCTACCCATTGGTGGTGACCGGTATCGCGCAACTGATTTTTCCGGCACAGGCCAACGGCAGCCTGCTGGGCGACCCCGACCAACCGACCGGGTCAGCGCTTCTGGGACAGGCCAACGACGATTCGCGTTACTTCTGGCCCCGGCCGTCGGCCACGGGCTACACCACGCTTCCTTCCGGGGCCAGCAACCTGGCCCCGACAAGCGCCACGCTGGCTGAACAGGCGATGCAACGGGCAAACGACTTCCGCGCCGCCCACGGACTACCCACCGGCGTGAAAGTACCGGTTGAAATGCGTTTCGCGTCCGGCAGCGGTCTCGACCCCCACATCAGCCCCGATGCCGCGCGTATGCAGGCCAGTCGTGTGGCCGACGCGCGGGGCCTGAATGAGGCTCAGGTTCTCGACCTGGTTGATGCTCATGTCGAAGGGCCGCAACTGGGTATCCTGGGGGAGCCGCGCGTCAACGTTCTGCTTCTCAATCTGGCACTGGATCGTCTACAATGACGGTCAGGCGCATATGGATTTCGAACGACCCGACCCCGACGCGTTGCTGGCGAGCATTCAGAAAGAGGAAGAACGCCGGCGACGCGGAAAACTGAAAATATTCTTCGGCATGGCTGCGGGTGTCGGCAAGACCTACGCCATGCTCGAAGAGGCTCGCCGGCTACAGGCCGACGGCATGGACATTGTCGTCGGCTATATTGAAACCCACGGCCGACGCGAGACGGAACGGCTGCTGGAGGGGCTGGAGATAGTCCCGCGCCAACAGATTGAGTATCGCGGCGCGTGGCTCGAGGAGATGGATGTCGACGGCGTGCTGGCCCGCCAACCCGAACTCGTTCTCGTCGATGAACTGGCCCATACCAACGCCCCCGGCGCGAGGCACGGCAAACGGTATCAGGACGTATTGGACCTGCTGGAGGCGGGAATCGACGTCTACACCACGGTCAACGTCCAGCACTTTGAAAGTCGGGCCGACGCCGTGCGCCAGATCACTGGTATTACCGTCCACGAAACCGTGCCCGACACGCTGATCGATCTGGCCGAGGATGTGGAACTGATTGACCTGACGCCGGAGGAGCTGCGCAAGCGGCTGTTCGAGGGCAAGGTCTACACGGCGGAGCGCGTCCATGTGGCTGCCGACAACTTCTTTCGCGTCGGAAACCTGACGGCGCTGCGGATGATGGCCCTGCGCCTGACGGCCGAACGCGTTGACCACCAGCTTCAGGATTACATGGAGCTGAAGCGCATCGCCGGGCCGTGGAAGTCCGGCGAGCGTTTGATGGTCGCCATCGGCCCCGGCCCCTTCTCCGAGCGACTCATCCGCTGGACGCGGCGCATGGCCTACAATCTGGAAGCGCCGTGGCTGGCCGTGTTTGTCGAGACTTCGAAGCCATTGGCCGACGAAGCGTGGGCGATGGTGAATCGTCATCTCGATCTGGCGCGCTCGCTCGGCGCGGAAGTGATGACCGTCGCCGGGGACGACGTGCCCGACGCGCTGCTACGCCTCGCGCAGCAGCGCAACATCACCCAGATCATCATCGGCAAACCGCTGCACAAGCGCCGGATCGAGCTTTTCACAGGTGGCTCCTATGTCGACCGGCTCATTCGCAACAGCGGTAACATCGATGTATATGTTGTGACCGGGGACGAGACGCCGGACGCGCGCTCCACGGTCGCCTTGCCGGCGCTGCCCAAGATCGACCGGCACACTGGCTGGCGTGACTATCTGCTGGCCGCGGGAATTATCGGTCTGGTCACGCTGGCTGATTTCTTTATCGTGCCCATCGCCGGTTACCAGCTCGTAGGGTTGACTGACCTGCTGGCGGTGCTGCTCGTTGCGGTTTACATTGGTCGCGGCCCGGCCCTGCTGGCGGCCGTTCTCAGCGCGCTCAGCTGGAATTACCTGTTCATCGACCCCCTCTTTACGCTTCAGATCTTCCTGCCGCAGGACATCGCCCTGCTGCTGCTTTACTTCGTCATTGCTCTGTTCACCGGCAATCTGACTGCCCGACTGCGCATTCGCGAACAACAGGCCCGGTTCAACGCCGAGCGCAATCTGGCCCTCTTCACCCTGACCCATGAGACGGCCGGCGCGGTGGACATGGATGCCGTCCTCACCACGGCCGTCGAGCAGGTCGGCCGCGTTTTCGACGCGGAAGTGGCCATCCTGCTGCCGCGCGAAGACGGGCACGGTGTCGCGCCGCATCCGTCCAGCACGCTGGTAATGGATGAGAAGGAGGAGGGTGTGGCCGGCTGGGTCTATGAATATGGTCGGGTTGCCGGCCGCAACACAGGCACCCTGCCGAAAGCTCTGGCTCGCTATTATCCGTTGCGTACTGCCAGCGGCATCGTCGGCGTCATCGGCATCCGGCGACGGTCGACAGAACGGCTGCCATTTGACCAGGAATCGCTGCTGGAGACATTCATCGGCCAGATTACTCTGGCCGTTGAACGGGAGCTGCTGGACGAGGCGGCCGAGCAGGCCGCCCTGCTGCGCGAGTCGGAGCGCCTCTCAGGTGTGCTCCTGAACTCCATCTCCCATGAGTTGCGCACCCCGATCGCCTCGATCCGCGGCGCGGCCGACAGCCTGCTCCATCCCGGCACCGGGCTGGATGAGGATGCCCAGCACCAGCTGATACGCGACATCCTCGACGCATCCGAGCGGCTGAACCGGTTGGTGGAAAACTTGCTCGACATGTCCCGGCTGGAGAGCGGCCGTCTGCAACCCAAGCGAGAGTGGTGCGATATACGCGAGATCATCGGCGTGGCGGCGCAACGGCTGACGACCTGCCTGGCCGAGCGCGTGCTGACGATCGATGTGCAGCCCGATCTGCCACTCGTCAAGCTCGATTTCGTCCTGATCGAACAGGTACTGGCCAACCTGCTCGACAATGCCTGCAGCTACACGCCGCCCGGCACCCACATTTTCATCGCCGCTCGTGAACGTGGCGGATTTTGCGAGTTGAGCGTGTCGAACGACGGCCCTCCTATCCCGGATGCCGATCTGGAGCGCATCTTCGACAAGGTCTATCGCGTCCCGGGGCCGGCTGTCACCGGCACAGGGCTGGGCTTGCCTATCTCGCGCGGACTGGTGGAGGCCCACGGCGGCACGCTGACGGCCGAGAACCACCACGCGGGCGGCGTGCGCTTCATCATCCGGCTGCCCATGCCCGATGAGCAACCAGCGGTGCGGGAGGCTGCAACATGAGCGCAGGACCGCGCGTGCTGGTCATCGACGACGAAGCGCAGATCCGGCGCTTCCTGCGTATCAGTCTGGAGGCGAACGGCTACGAGGTGCATGAGGTTGCCACCGGGCAGGATGGGATCAACCGGGCGGCCCAGTTGAGACCCGACCTCATTATCCTCGACATGGGGCTACCCGACATCGACGGGCTGGAGGTGTTGCGGCGGCTGCGGGAGTGGACGACGACGCCGACGATCATCCTGTCGGTGCGTGACGCCGACATTGACAAGGTGGCGGCGCTGGATGCAGGAGCCGATGATTATCTGACCAAGCCGTTCAGCCTGGAAGAACTGATGGCGCGGATGCGTGTGGCGCAGCGGCATACCCAGCCTGCGCTGCAATCACATCGGTTCAAGGCCGGGAACGTCGAGGTCGATCTCTCGCGTCGTCACGTGACGCGCGGTGGGGAGCCGGTGAAGCTGACGCCAACGGAATACGCCCTGCTGAGACTTCTCATCCAGCACGCGGGGCGAGTGATGACGCACAAGCAAATCCTGCGCGAAGTGTGGGGGCCGGAATATGTGGAGGAAACGCAATATCTGCGCGTCTATTTCGCCACATTGCGCCAGAAGCTGGAAGAGGATCCATCTTTGCCGAAGCTCATCCTGACGGAACCGGGAGTGGGGTACAGGCTGGCCGCCTAGGAGAAAAGCAGGTTATTAACCATTGGCAGCGAGATGAGCAGCCACAACGCCAACCCGCAGCCCACCAACAGCAGCGCTGCCAACAACAGCGCCAGCCACCACGGCATCTGCGGCGTGGCCCGCACGAGGCCATCCATCCCCGGGGCCGGCCCGCCAAGTGACGAATGGGGCGTCACCCGGATGATGAACGGCCAATTCCGGTCGCGGCCAATGAACGGCTGCTTCATGGGCTTGAGGTAAAAATCGACGACGCCCATCTGACCCGGCACAAGTGAGACCTGCTTCTGTGCTGCGTCGGCATACAGTCCGCCTCGCGGGGTTTCGAGCGTCAGGGTCGCCGATTGAGGCGCGAGCGAATGATTCTGCAACAGGACGCGGCAGATACCTTCGCCCTCCAGCAGGCGCGGCCGCATGTCCCATTCCAGTTGGCGGGCGGGCGTGGGAAATTCGGTCACCATGCTGACGATGGTCGAATCCGTCTCCTCGGTGAAGGCGAGCGCCTCCTGGTTGCCGAGAGTGGTCGTCGCCCGACGCAGGTCGGCCGCCAGTTCCTCGGCCGTCTGGTAGCGATTCTCCGCCCGGCGGGCCAGCGCTCTCATGATGATCGTCTCGATGGCGACGGGCACGCCGGCGTGGGTCTCACGCGGCGCGACAACTTCCTCGTACTGGTGGGCCTGCACAGCCTGTTCCGGTGAACGAATTTCGAGCGGCAATCTGCCCGTCGTTAACTGGTAGAGCACAACTCCCAGGGAATAGATATCTGACCGCCCGTCGACCGGCAGGCCCAATACCTGCTCCGGCGACATGTAGGGCAGCGTGCCCATCATCAGGCCCGATTGGGTGTCCTGCTCCATACCCATCAGCCGGGCCAGGCCGAAGTCGGTGACCATCGCGCGGAGGGGCGGGTCGCCCGGGCGGTCGGGCTGGTCCAGCCGCTTGACGAGGATGTTGTCAGGCTTGATGTCGCGATGGATGACGCCCTGGCGGTGGGCATAGCCGAGAGCGTCGGCCGCCTGGGCGATGAGCGATACCGTTTCCTCCAGACGCACCACTTGATTGAGCCGGGCCAACTGGCGCAGATACGCGCCGAGGCTCAGCCCGTCGATAAGCTCCATCACGATATAGAGCAACCCGCTCTCGCGGCCGAAGTGGTAAATGCGCACGATGGAGGGGTGATCGAGACGGGCAGCGGCGCGCGCTTCCTGCAGGAAACGCCCCTGGAAGGTTGGGTCGTCGGCCAGATTGCCGTGCATCACCTTGACGGCTACCGGGCGCATCAGGTTGACGTCCGTTGCGCGGTAGATCGTCCCCATGCCGCCCTCGCCGAGGACGCTGTCGATGCGGTAGTTCTCGATCTGTTGTCCGGGTTGGAGCATGCGTCAATGATCGCCTACGTTGCCCGACAAGGCAAATCAACGCTTGACGATATCGTTTGAAAATTTATAATTCACATATAACAAATATATTTGGAACAAATCATGACTCAGTTGCACCTCTACATATCCGATGAGCTGGCGGAGCGAATTCAACGCCAGGCTCAATCCGCCAATCTGAGCGTTTCGCGCTATCTGGCTGACCTTGTTCAGCGCGAGGTGGCGGCCGATTGGCCGTCAGGGTATTTTGAGGAGGTCGTCGGAGGATGGCTGGGTGAACCATTGGAACGAACGGGCCAGGGCGAATTTGAGCGGCGAGACCTGATTGAAAATTTACAATAGGCCATGTATCTGCTGGACACCAACGCCTGTATTCGTATCCTCACCGGTCGCTCTGAATCGTTAGTAGCGCGGCTTCGTCGGAAAAACCCACGAGAAATCTATCTCTGTTCCATCGTCAAGGCGGAGCTGATTCACGGGGCCTATCGCAGCGCACGTCCAGCTGAAAACATACGTCTGTTGTCGCGCTTTTTTGAGCCATATGACTCGTTGCCCTTTGACGATCGCTGCGCGGAGGAATATGGGCGCATTCGTAGCGATCTGGAGCGCTCCGGCATGGTTATAGGTCCGCATGACTTGCTCATCGCCGCCACAGCCGTCACCCATCGCGCGGCACTGGTGACGGCCAACACGCGCGAATTCGTGCGCGTCATCGGGCTTGAGATCGAAAACTGGGAGCTCCCCGAGGTCTGAACCGCCAGACTATTTCGCGACGCGCCGCCATATCCCGCGCTCACCAACCAGCACAAACGCATCGCCGAACGGCGCGGTCAGGATCGTGCCGTTGACGAACTCCTGGGCAACGGATGCAGCGTCGCCGATCTCGGCCGCCGTCATCGCGCCCAGCGCCGTCCGCACCACCTCATTGTCGCACCAGACACGGCCGAAGCCACGAATCGGCGTGGCCGGGTCGTTTTCCTGACCACAGGTGTAGGTGGGGTCGCCCTCACGCCACTCGTTTGGGTAACGGTCCCACTCACCATTGTTATAAAGGACATAAATGGTGTCAGTATCGCTTCGCCAGAGCATCTGTCCGCCGTCGAACGGGGCGTAGGCGGTGTTGATCGGGGAAGAGCCGGGAGTGATGGGGCAGCCGAGTTCGTCTTCGCTCCAGGCAGCGCTCAGGACCGGTTGAACCGGCAATTGACATGGAGTTGGTCTGGGCGTGGCCGAAGGAGACGGTCTGGTCACTGGCATTATCACTACTGCGGGCAGCGTGCCGGTCGGTTTCGGCGGCAGCGCGGCCGTCGCGGCGGCCGTGGGCATCATGGCGTCAGGCCCCGCGCCGCAAGCTACCAGACTTGGCACGAAAAGCACTCCGCCAAAGAAAAATAATAATGAACGGATTGCGTTATTTAATATACCCATACCCAACCATCGTCGCATCAAAGGCTCGACGCTTCGAACTATTTTGACACAAGCACAAATTTCCCGCGACGATTTTCTGGAAATATTCCACGAGGATTGATGGCCGTCCTGATTCTCCCCCCTCCGGAAGCCGAAAGGATTTATCAACAAAAAGAATTTAAAAAGAGGCGCGAGGTGTTCCTGGCCTCGCGCCTCTCCATTTTCCCTTCAGCGCGCCAACTTCTGCACGCCGCCACAAACGACCGGATTAGCCCAACAGTCCCACCCGCTCATTAAACTGCTCGGTCAGCTTGTCGATCTGCCGGTCCATGCCGTGAAGGCTCGTCCAGTAGTTCGGGTCGTACCACTGCGCCGTCAGTTCTTCCGAGGTCTTGCCCTGCTGCTCCACCCAGGTGTAATACTTCAGGTTGTGGATGCGTTTGCGCTCGGCGTAGGTCAGCTCGATCAGGTTGTTAGGGGTCTCGCCCAGCAGGTAGCGATGGTAGATGCCGGCCGCATCCAGCATGGTCAACGGGCCGTGGGCTTCGCGCTCTTCCTCGACGCGACTCCCGTACATCTCCATCGAGTCGGTGGCGATAGTCATCAGAACGTCGTTCGGCCCCATCTCATAATACTTGGCCATCTTGACCGCCGACAGCACATTGCCGATGCCGGAGATGCCCAACAGCGGCAGTTGCTCGATGATCCCGGCTGACACGCCTTGCCCGGCCAGAAAATCCTTACCGATCTCCTCATTGAACAGGCGCATGATGCCGATGGTGGCGTTGTCGTCGATGGCGACTACCATGTCGGTGTTCTTGACGTTATGAACCCAGGGCACGTGCTTGTCGCCGATGCCTTCGATGCGGTGCGCCCCGAAACCGTTGTTGAGCAGCGTCGGGCATTGCAGCGCCTCGCTGGCGCAGATCTTGCTGTGCGGATACTGCTCCTTCAGATAGTCGCCGCTGGCGATGGTCCCGGCTGAACCGGTTGCGGAGGCCATTCCACGGAAGTTGTCTCCCGGACCCATGACCGACTTGAGGATCTCGTGCATGGCCGGGCCGGTGACGCTATAGTGCCAGAGGTAATTGCCCAACTCATCGAACTGATTGAAGATAACCAAGTCTTCGCCGCTCCGGCGCAGCTCCCAGCACTTGTCGAAAATCTCCTTGACGTTACTCTCCGTGCCGGGCGTGCGGATGATCTCGTCCGCCACCCCTTGAAGCCACTCGAACCGCTCCTTGCTCATCCCTTCCGGCAAAATGGCGACCGACTTGCAGGCCAGCAGGTGCGAATCATAAGCCCCGCCGCGGCAATAGTTGCCCGTGCTGGGCCACACTGCCTTCTGCGTGGTCGGGTCAAACTGACCAGTAACCAGCCGGGGTACAAGGCAGCCATAAGCCGCGCCGACCTTGTGCGCGCCGGTGGGGAACCACTTGCCGACGATGACGACGATGCGCGCGTCAACGCCCGTTACTTCCCTGGGCAATTCAAGGTAGTTCACGCCGCCGAAGCCGCCACCTTCGACGACCGGTTCGTTGTGCCAGGTGATGCGGAACAGGTTGACGGGGTTTAAATCCCACAAGCCGACGTCGGCCAGCCGGCCCTTGATGGAATCAGGGATCAGCGACGGGTCACGCTGCTGGGCAAACGTGGGGATAATGATGTTCTGTTCGCGGGCGCGTTGCACGGTGCGTTCGAGGGCAGCTTCATGGATAGTCAGATCGATCATGGTACTCTCCTCAGATGGTTCAGGGCGGGGCACAGGGGAACTTCGGGAACCCCGCGATTGCTGACAGTATAAGATTTTCAGCGGCTGTGGACGATTGACGTTTGTCACCCGTTCAGGCGCGGATTGTCATGATTGGTCATATTGTATGGCGGCATGACCAATTGGGGCAAATCGTTACGACCCTCGAAGTCGGGCCATGACCCGGAGCGAGAGCCTAACCTTTCGGGTTCTCCGGTGGCTTCATCAGTCTGTTGCAACCCCCTGCGCTTGCCCATTCAATAATGGCCGCAAGAACTCCCCGGTATACGATCCGGCGACCCGCACCACTTCTTCCGGCGAACCCTGGGCCACAATCTCCCCACCCCGATCGCCACCCTCCGGCCCCATGTCGATGATGTGGTCGGCCACCTTGATGATGTCGAGGTTGTGCTCGATGATGACGACGGTGTTGCCCTTGTCCACCAGCTTGTTGAGGGCAATGATGAGCTTGCTGACGTCGTGGGCGTGCAGGCCGACCGACGGCTCGTCGAGGATGTAGAGTGTGCGGCCGGTGGCGATCTTCGACAACTCGCGGCTCAGCTTGACGCGCTGCGCCTCGCCGCCGCTCATCGTCGGCGCGGGCTGCCCCAGGTGGATATAGCCCAGGCCGACGTCGGCCATGGTCTGCAACTTGCGCCGGATGGGCGGGAAGTTGGCGAAGAACTCCAGCGCCTCATCCACCGTCTGATCCAGCACTTCGGCGATATTCAGCCCCTTATACAGCACCTGCAACGTCTCGCGGTTGTAGCGCGCGCCCTTGCAGATGTCGCACGGCACGTAAATGTCGGGCAGGAACTGCATCTCGATGCGGTTCTGGCCCTGTCCCTGGCACGCCTCGCAGCGGCCGCCCTTCACGTTGAAACTGAACCGCCCCGGCTGATAGCCGCGCAACTTGCTCTCCGGCAGATTGCTGAAGAGATCGCGAATCTGGTTGAACAGGTTGGTGTAGGTCGCCGGGTTGCTGCGCGGCGTGCGGCCGATGGGACTCTGATCGATCTCGATCACCTTGTCCAGATGCTCCAGCCCGCGTATCTCGCGATGCTTGCCGGGTTGCGCCTTCGAGCCGTAGAAATGCTGGTTCAGCCGCTTGCTGAGGATCTCCACCAGAAAGGAGCTTTTGCCGCTGCCGCTCACGCCGGTGATGCAGACGAACTTGCCCAGCGGGATACGAATATCGAGGTCCTTCAGATTATTCTCGGCCGCGCCGATAATCTCCAGCCACTCGCCATTGCCGGGACGGCGCTTTTTGGGCACGGCAATCGACTTGCGGCCGCTCAGATAAGCCCCGGTCAGGCTGTTCCTGTTCTTCGCCACCTGAGCCGGCGTGCCCTCGGCCACCAGCTCGCCGCCGTGCTTGCCCGCGCCCGGCCCCAGGTCGATGAGCCAGTCGGCGGCGCGCATCGTCTCCTCGTCGTGCTCCACCACCAGCACGGTATTGCCCAAATCGCGCATGCCTTGCAGTGTCTGGATGAGCCGGGCGTTGTCGCGCTGGTGCAGGCCGATGCTCGGCTCGTCGAGGACGTAGAGCACGCCCATGAGCTGGCTGCCGATCTGTGTCGCCAGCCGGATACGCTGGGCCTCGCCGCCGCTCAAGGTTCCCGCCGTGCGGTTGAGCGTCAAATAATCCAGCCCCACGTTGATCATGAAGGTCAGCCGCTCGCGGATCTCCTTCAGGATGGGTTTGGCAATGATCTGCTGGCGCGGGGTTAGCGGCGTGCGCTCGTCGTCCTCAAGACATTGCGTCCACTCCAGCGTGCCGACCACCGGCCGGCGCACCGCGTCGACGATGGTCTGGCCGCTGATATCCACAGCGCGGGCCACGGGTTGCAGCCGGGTGCCGCCGCAGGCGCGGCAGGGCCGGTCGACCATGAATTCTTCCAGCTTCTCGCGCACGTAATCGGATGTCGATTCGTTGTAGCGCCGCCACAGGTTGGGGATGACTCCCTCGTATCGGGTGCCGTAGTTGCGGCTGTGCCCCTCGCGGTTGTGATAGGTGACCGTGACGGACTCCTCCCCGCTGCCATAGAGCAGGATGCGCATCTGCTGCGAGGAAAGTTCGCCCACGGGCACGTTGAGCGGGATGGCGAAATGCTCGGCCGTGGCCTTCAGCAACTGCCAGTAATAGCCCGCCTTGTCGTCCGTCGGCCAGCCGGTGATGGCCCCGTCCCGCAAGGACAGCTCCTTGTTGGGTACGATCAGATCGGGATCGATCTCCTTCTGGATGCCCAATCCCTGGCACTCCGGGCACGCGCCATACGGCGTATTAAAGCTGAACGTGCGTGGCTCAATGGGCGGAATGCTCGTCCCGTCATAGGGGCAATAGAGATGCTCGGAGTAGAGATTGTCCACCGGGTTCTCTGAATCAGTCACGTCGTTGATGATGACGATGCCGCTCCCCAGCGCCAGCGCCGTCTCGACGGAGTCGGTCAGGCGGCTGCGGTCGGACAGGGCTTCCTCGCTCGTGTCGTCGGCCGCGTGACGGATAACCAAGCGGTCCACGACCGCCTCGATGGTATGGTTCTTGTAGCGGTCAAGTTCGATCTTGTCATCCACCTGGCGCACTTCGCCGTTGACGCGCACGCGCACGAACCCGGCCTTGCGCACGTCGTCGAAGACGCCCTGGTGGTGTCCCTTGCGATCCTGCACCAGCGGGGCCAGCACCTGGATGCGCGTGCCCGCGGGCATGGCCATGACCTGATTGACGATCTGCTCGGCCGACTGGGGCATGACCGGGCGGCCGCATTGCGGGCAATGGGGCGTGCCCACGCGCGCGTAGAGCAGGCGCAAGTAGTCATAGATCTCGGTCACCGTGCCGACCGTCGAGCGCGGGTTGTGGCTGACGCCCTTCTGGTCGATGGACACCGCCGGGCTGAGACCCTCGATGCCGTCCACGTCCGGCTTCTCCATCTGGCCGAGGAACTGCCGGGCGTAGGCCGAGAGCGATTCGACGTAGCGGCGCTGCCCCTCGGCAAAGATGGTGTCGAAGGCCAACGACGACTTGCCCGACCCCGACAGGCCGGTGATGACCACCAGCTTGTCGCGCGGG
>JAHDWL010000122.1 GCA_023384355.1 Anaerolineae bacterium | reverse complement strand
TAGAGATCCGTCTCGTTGTAGGGAATGTTACCGTTGTCAGACATGAATTACCTCAATCTATCCAGATACGAAATACGAGATACGAGATACGAGTAGGGGTCGACCTGTGTGTCGACCCGGATACGAGATACGTGTAGGGGTCGACCTGTGTGTCGACCCTCTTCGGCGTGTCGATCTTCGGCGTATTTCTTCGGCGTGTCGACCCTCTTACCAGAGGGCAGACACGCAGGTCTGCCCCTACCCCATTCGTCATTCGTCACTCGTCATTCGTAATTAAACAAAAACGCCGCCGCCCCGTATTGGGGCGACGGCGGTCGCGGTTCCACCCAACTTCAAGGGGCGCGCGCGTCCCTCGATCTTGATTTGGCCGATAACGGGGCCGGCCGGGCCGCCTTATTTGGTGGGCAGACGTTCTGTCTGCCCGGGGAGGCAAACCGTGGGTTCGCCTCAACCGTTCGGACGGCCGCTCCCGGGGGGTTTTCGTCGCCATCGCTCGCGGCGGTCGCTCTCAGCCTGTGGCGGCCCGCTCTCTGGCGCGTGATTGGCGATTACTCGTCCCGGTCAACGCGTTGGTTGTTGATTTGTATCTATTGATTATAGATCGAGGCACATGAATGTCAAGGCGTGGTTCAAACACGCCGTTACGTCGCCCCTAAGGCCCCCACTCAATCACCAGCTCCGGCGGACGGCTGCCCTCCGCGCTGGAGAAACTGACCGTGTTGCGGTGGGCGTTGCGCAGGGCGAAACTGTAGACGCCGTTGCCCGCGATGGCCGGGGTCACGTCCCACTCCAGCCACTGCTTGCGGGTAGCCGCGCCGGCGACGGCGAGCGGCGCGCCGCTGATGGCCGGGGCGTTGTTCCAGGTCAGACCCGTCTCGGCCCACGGCGTGGCGGTGTCCCGGTAGTTGTTATCCACGGCATAGACCGCGCCGCCGTCCGGCCCGGCGTTGGTCACATAGAGGCGTAGCGTGGCGCTGTGGACGCTGCCGCTCAGGCCGCTGACGTCGAACTTCAGATAGGTCAACATGTCGCTGCCCGCGTCGCGGATGCTTAGCGCCACCTGGTTGCCGTAGCTTTTGGTGGGTCGGGACTCCCGGACGTGGGTATCATGGCCCGGATTCAGGACGATTGGCGTATAGACGGCGTTATCGGCCGCCAGCAGCCGCATATCGTCGATCCAGAACGTGCCCGGCCGGTCGGCCTGGATGGCGACGCCGCCCAGCGCCACGCCATCGGCGTTCAGATGCTCCAGCGGCAAGCGCACCCGCGTCCAGGTTTGGGCGGCAATGGGCGCGCCGTCGGTATAGCGGCAGTCGCTCAGCGGTCGCTGGCCGACTGATTCATCGGCGCTGTTGAAGGCGATGACGCTGATCTGCTGGGCCGCGCCCTTGCGGATGTAGAATTCCAGATAGTAATAGGGGGTTGTGGCGACGCCGTTGTGGTGCAGATAGAGCGCGCCCCAGTCCTGGTTGACGGCGACGGAGGTGCTGCGCGCGCCGCCATAGACCTGGTTGGTCGCCGCGAAATTGACCGTGGCGTCCCACGACCAGCTTTCCCAGCCCGGCCCCAAGCTATCGGTGTAGATGTCGAGGCTGGTGTCGTAGTCGGCCGGGGGCAGGTCATCCGGCGGGCGCGGCGGCGCGCCATACCAGCCGCGCAGCACGTTTTCGGCCGGCTTGTCGTAGATCTCGTAGCCGGTATCGCATGGCCCGCCCTGGTAGGGATCGGCGTTCCAGTCCCACATGTAGGCCCCGGCAAACCAGGGTTCGTCGAATACGGCCGTCAGCAGGGCCTCATAGAGCAACGCCTGCTCGGCAAGATCGACTATGCCGTCGATCTGCCAATCCCAGGGGTGTTGGCCGGCTCCGTCGATGCTGCGATAGCCGACTTCGGTGAAGATGATCGGCTTGCCCCAATCGGCCGAGAGATCGGCCAGCGTGGCAACGACGGGCTGCCAGGCCGCGGCCAGTTCAGCCGCTGTGGGGGTGTTGTCGCCGGCCAGCGGGTAGTAGGCGTCGACGCCGATGAGGTCGACCGCGTCCCACCACGTCAGCGAGGTCTCGTCGCCGCTATGGTTGGCGGCATAGGTGATCGGGCCACTGAAGCGGTCGCGGACGCCGTCGATTGTCGTCCGCCACCGGCTTTCCTGGTCTTCGGTGCCGCTCAGCTCGACGCCGACGGCGAACTGCTCCACGCCGTTATCCTCGGCCATGGTGGCGTAGTGATTGATGAACGTCCGGTAGGAGGCGAACCAGTCGTCCCATTGGGCGGCGTTGAAATTCTGGCCGATCTCGCCGCGCCAGTGGGCCGGGTCGTTCCACAGATCGACGTGGGGCTTGAGCATGACCTTCAGCCCCAGGTCGTGGGCCTCGGCGATGGCGTGGATCACGTCGGCGTCGGTCGGCGAGCCGTCGGTGGGGGCGATGGCGGTTGAGTTCACATTGTCCTGGTATTGGGTGACGACAATGCTGACCCAGTTTGCGCCGGTGTCGGCCAGCCGGGCCAGCGACAGGTCGGCGTCGGGCGTGCTGAAGTTGCCGGCCCACCACGTGGCATAGGATATGCCCTGCTGGAGTTCGTCCTGGGCGCGGGCGGCCGGTTGGCCTTGCCGGGCCGGCAACAGGATGATCGCCGCAAGGATGAACCCGCCGATCGCGCAGGCCATGCGATTTCGGGACAGTCTGGTTTGTTTCATGTGTTTCACCCACGGGTAGCAGCGGAGCGCCATCGGTAGGGCTCCGGCACGGGGAAGACGCCTTCCCACACGACGTTGCGGAAGTAGTCGGGGTCGGTGTTGCCCTCGGTGTTGATGAGCAGGACGCGGGAGGTTTCGTCCAGCCGGAGCTGTTGCCGGAGATCGGCCGCGCCCTCGTAGCCGATGATGAACGGCAGCACCCCCAGCGTGACCGCCCCGGATTCGCCGGAGACGACGAACGGGTCGCCCTTAAGCGGAACGCCGTACATGCGCATCCCCTTGGCGGCGACGTAATCGGGGCTGGTAATGACGAAGTCGGCGCAGTCGCGGATGATGCTCCAGGCCAGCGGGCTGGGTTCGCCGCAGGCCAGACCGGCCATGATGGTGTCCAGGTCGCCGGCGACGGCATGGGGACGGCCGTCGTCGATGACCATTGACTGGTAGAGGCAATCAGCCTTGCGCGGCTCCACGACGACGGAGATGGGCGCGCCGTCCCCGAACAGCTTTTTGTAGAAGGCGATGACGGACGCGGCGAATGCGCCCACGCCGGCCTGCAGGAAGATGTGGGTCGGCTTGATGATCCCCAGGGCGGCAAACTGCTCCTGCGTCTCGGCCAGGAGCGTGGTGTAGCCCTGCATCACCCACTTGGGCACGTCCTCATAACCCGGCCAGGAGGTGTCGGAGATGACTTGCCAGCCGTTAGCCTGCGCATCCCGCTCGCATTGGCGCACGGCATCGTCGTAGTTTCCATTTACGACCCGAACCTCCGCGCCGAACTCCGCAATGGCCGCGATGCGAGCTTGCGAGGTGTTTTTGTGGACGTAGATGACGCAGGGAAATTCCAGCTTGCGCGCGGCCCAGGCCAGTCCCTTGCCGTGGTTGCCGTCGGTGGCGCTGGTGAAGGTGATGTCGCCCAGCGCGGCGCGCACCTCGCCGGACATGAGGTCGGCGAAGGAAAGATTGGGGAGGCCGGTCTTTTGGCTGATGAAGGAGTAGATGGCGAAGGAGCCGCCCAGGGCCTTGAAAGCATTGAGGCGGAACCGGGCGGATTCGTCCTTGACCCAGATGCTGCCCAGGCCGAGGCGCGTCGCCAGGCTGGACAGGCGCTTGAGGGGGGTCATCTCATAGCGCGGCAGTTGCGTGTGGAAGGCGCGGGCCTTGTCGGTGATTCCGTCGGGCAGCAAATGGTTGACGGCCGCCATGCCGGCGGGGTTGCCCGCGTGGGGGTTTTTTATCCAGATGATGGGAGTTTCGTCGGTTTGGTTCATGGTGGGGATTATATCGTTTTATTGTGTGGACAGAAGGGGAGTGACGAATGACGAATGACGAGTGACGAATGAAGAGGCGGACCGAGATACGAGAT
>JAHDWL010000028.1 GCA_023384355.1 Anaerolineae bacterium | reverse complement strand
ACCCACCCTCACGGCGACGCCCACCGACACAGGCACGCCGACCAATCCGCCGACGCCGACCGACACCGCAACGCCAACCGACACGCCGACGATCACGGCGACGCCGACGGACACGAGCACGCCGACGATCACGGCGACGCCGACTGATACGAGCACGCCGACTGTCACGGTAACGCCGACGGGTACGAGCACGCCGACCAGCACACCTACCCCGACCAATACGCCGCCGCCGGTGGGGCCGTTTTATCTCTCGTTGATGAACAGCGGTCCGACGACGGTCGGCAACCTCAGCGCAGTCAATGACGAGGACATCATTCTCTTAAGCAACGGCTCGTGGAGCATGGTTTTCGATGGCTCCGATGTGGGCGTGACCGGTGAACTGGACGCCTTCCACTTCCTCGACGCCGACTCGATCCTGTTCTCGCTGGGCGGCTCGGCCGTGTTGCCGGGCGCGGGATCGGTGCAGGACGAGGACATCGTCCGGTTCGACGCCACCTCGCTGGGCGACAATACGGCTGGAACTCTCAGTCTATACTTCGATGGTTCCGATGTAGGCCTCAACGCTTCCGATGAAGACATCGACGCGCTCGACGTTCTGCCGGACGGCCGGATCATCATCTCGACCACGGGCAACTTCTCGGTTACGGGAGCTAGCGGCGCCGACGAGGACCTGTTTGCCTTCACGCCGGCCACACTCGGCGGGGTGACAACCGGCACGTGGGCCATCTACTTCGACGGCTCCGACGTCAGCCTGACTACCAGCGGCGAAGACATCGACGCCGCGGGCGTGGCCGGCAACGGAGCTATTTACCTCTCGACCACCGGCAACTTTGCCGTCACCGGCGTCTCCGGCGCCGACGAAGACGTCTTTGTCTGCACCCCGACCTCGCTGGGGACCATAACCGCCTGCACCTTTGGGCCGTCCCTGGCTTTCGACGGCAGCGCATGGGGGCTGAGCGGGGATGACGTGGACGGATTCGAATTGCCATGAAAAACGCGCGCGCAACCCTCTACATCGTATTGAGCATCGTCGTACCGGCCATCGTACTGCCCTCCTTGCTGCCGTCAGGCGTTACCGCGTGCGAGTATTGGGTCGCGCCCGCGGGCGATGACAGTAATCCGGGCACGGCCGCGGCTCCGTGGGCCACGCTCGTGCACGCATCCGAGGTCGTGCCCGACGATTACTGCACCGTTTGGGTCGAGGACGGCGAGTATGCCGGCAAAGTCCGCATCAAACGCCGCTTCATGACCCCCACCCTCTTCCGGGCAGCCCATGATTACCGCGCCGTCTTTCATCATGACGGACTGGTGCTCAGTTTGTCGGGCGCGACCAATGTGACGATGGACGGCTTTGTGTTTCGTCATTCAAGCCCGGCGGCTGCTCCGCTTGTGGTCCAGGTGGACGGCAGCGCCGCCGGGTATGGCGAATACATCACGCTGCGCAACAACATCTTCCACGACTCGTATAACAACGACCTGCTGAAGATCGTCAGCGGCGCGCGCCAGATACTGGTGGAAAACAACGTGTTCTATAACCAGGGTCCGACGGACGAACACATCGACGTGAACAGCGTCACCGACGTGATCATCCAGGACAACATCTTCTTCAATGACTATGCCGGCAGTGGTCGCGCGAACCCTGCCACAAGCCACTCTTTCATCACCATCAAGGACAGCGATGAGGGAGCCGACGGCCTGTTGGGCAGCGAGCGCATCACGGTGCGGCGCAACATCTTCCTCAACTGGGAAGGCGGGCGAGAAACGCTCATACAGGTAGGCAACGACGGCAAGCCGTATCATGAGGCGCGAGATGTTCGCATCGAGAGCAATCTGTTCATCGGCAACTCGCCTAATGATGCCTATTCTGTCCTGGGCCTGCGCGGCGTGCGCGACGTGGTCTTCGCCAACAATACGGCCGTCGGCGATTTCCCCTCGTCGGCCTACGCGATGTGGATCGATCTGAAGGGACTCAACCCGGTGAACGAAAACGTTTTCTTTGCCAACAACATCTGGTCCGACCCGACCGGCTCGATGGGGTCCTATTTCATGGATAACAGTGACAATGAGTTCTCGAAAGGGAACACCGCTTATGTGACGGGCGCGACCATCGACAATAATCTGTATTGGAACGGCCCCAAGCCGATTCCTGGCGGCGACTTGCTCGTGCCGCTGGTCGATGACGCCCGCGCCCTGGTGGCCGATCCATTGTTGCACACCTTTTACAACGGGATCGTGCTGCCCCGCTGGACGGGCGACGCCTTCCTGAGCGGCAACGCATCGATTCGGGAGGAGTTCGTCCGCCTGGCCGACCTGTACGGCCGGCCGGCGACGGGCAGTCCGGCCATCGGCGCGGCCGATCCCGCGCTGTTTCCGACAGAGGACCTGTTGGGCCGGCCCCGCTCGGCGACGCCTGACCTGGGCGCGTATGAATACCACTTCACCCTGACCGGCAGCGCCGAAGAGACCGCGATCCACGTCGCCTGGACGCCACCCAATGAGTCATCCGCCGTCTCGCTGACGTTGATCTATGCTGCGGCCGGCGTCGATCCGGTAACCATCCTCGGTATCCCTATCGGCGAGCGCGACTATTTGGTGACCGGCCTGGTGCCGCGCACTGTGTACACCATACGCCTGATCGCGGTGGATGCGATCGGCGCGACATTGACCGAATCTGATCCCCTTACGCTGGAAACGACCGGCCATCGCTGGTGCCTGCCGTTCCTTGTTGATTTCACACGTTGAATCATGATCGCTGATCCGCCGGTTCGTCGCCTGATCTACCTCGTCGGCACGTACCCCAGCCTGACGACAACCTTCATCGACCGCGAGATCAAGGCGCTTCGCGGTTGGGGAATAGACGTGCGGGTGATCGCCATGCGTCACCCGCCGCCGGAACTGCCGCTTTCGGCCGACCAGCAAGCGGGCGCGGCCGGGGTTATCTATTTGACGCCTGTCCGCCTGCCGGCCCTGTTGGCCGCCCATCTGCATTACCTGCTGCGGCGGCCCGTGGCCCTGCTGCAGGTCTTGTTCTACCTGCTGACCCGGCCACACCCCGACCGGCGGGCGCGACTGAAGACGCTCCTGCATTTTGGCCAGGGCGTCTATGCCGCTTGGCTCGTCCGCGACCTGCCGTTTCGCGAGTTGCACGCCCACTTCGCCGACCGGGCGGCGACGATCGCCCTGGTCATGGGGCGCTTGCTGGGCAAATCATATAGCCTGTCGATCCATGCCGGGGCTGATATCTTCGTCACCCCGATGTTGCTCCCGGAGAAAATCCGCGAGGCTCGTCACGTGGCGACGTGCACGGCGTTCAACCGGGCGCATCTGATAGCCGCTGTCGGGCCGGACGTGGCTGCCCGGATCAGTTGTGTTCCCCACGGCCTGGAACTGGAGCGCTACCGACCCGCGCACCACGCCAACGGTCGTCCGGTTATCCTGTCGGTCGGACAGCTGGCCGAGCGCAAGGGACTGGAGCCGCTGCTGGAAAGTTGTGGCGCTCTCCGCGAGCGAGGCTACGAGTTCGACGTCCACATCGTAGGGCAGGGGCCACAGCGGGCGCGCCTCGAAGAGACGATCGGCCGGCTGGGGCTGCGTGATGTGGTGACACTCCACGGCGCGCTGCCCCACGAGGCAGTCATCGAGCAGTACGAGCGGGCCACGCTGTTTGCCCTGCCCTGCATCCGCACGGCCGACGGCGACATCGACGGCATCCCCAACGTGCTGGCCGAGGCGATGGCGATGGAATTGCCCGTCGTCTCTACCCGGCTGTCGGCCATCCCCGAACTGGTGCGGGACGGCGAGAGCGGCTTGCTGGTTCCGCCGGGCGATCCGGCGGCGCTGGCCGGGGCGCTGGCCCGGTTGCTCGATTGCCCGTCTGTGGGCCGCGAACTCGGCCGTAATGGTCGCCGCGCCGTCCTGGAGACATTTGATGTGGCCTGTAATGTTCGCCGCTTTGCGGCGATCTTGTGGCCGGACTGGTTTCCACCGGGCAACGCCCCCGATGCAGTTCAATCGGAGGAATGATGATCCAACCTGCTCAACTCAACTGGATAGCCGTGGCCTGGGCGCCCTATAGCCGCCGGAGCGAGATGTTCGCCCGCGAGCTGCGTGGTCGGCTTCATTGCATCCACAACCTGCGCTTCCAATATCCGCTTCACGCGCCGTTCAAGTACGCGCTCCAGGCGGTTCGCACCTGGCGGATGCTCTGGCGCGAGCGGCCGGACGCCGTTCATGTGCAGACACCCCCGTTTTTTTGCGGGGCGGTGGTCTGGCTCTATTGTCGCCTGACCGGAGCGCGCTACGTATTCGAGTATCACAGTGCGGCCTTTGGCCGGGCCTGGGATTGGGCACGTCCCATACAACGCTTTCTGGCCCGCCAGGCCACAGTCAATATCGTCACCAGTCGCCATTGGGCCGACTTGATGCGCGAGTGGGGTGCGGAACCGCTGGTGATGTTCGATCCGTTTCTCGAACTGCCGGAGGGTGCGCCTTACCTGCTCAAGCCGGGCTTCAACGTGGCCTTCATAAGCACCTTCGCCGACGACGAGCCGATGGAGGCGGTCATGGCGGCGGCGGCCATGACGCCCGAGGTGAACTACTACGTCACCGGCGACACGCGCAAGCGCCCGGCGTCTTTCGTCGCCGCCGCGCCGCCCAACGTGACCTTCACCGGCTTTCTTAACCCGAACGGCGAGTATCTGGGCCTGTTGCGCGGGGCAGATGCCGCAATGGTGTTGACCACCCGCGACCACACGCTGCAGCTTGGCGGATGCGAGGCTGTAGCCGTCGGCAAGCCGCTCATCACCTCCGATTGGCCCTATCTGCGCGAGCTGTTTCGCGGGGGGACGATCTTCGCCCCCAACACGGGTGAAGGGCTGCGCGACGCCGTACTGGCCATGTGCGAGCAGCGCGAGACGCTGGCCCGCGAGGTCGTCGCCTTCCGCGGTGACAGCCGGCGTGAGTGGGATGCCCGGATGCGCCAGTTGGAAGATCGCGTTGCTGCCGCCGTCGGGACTGCCCGGAGGGTCGGATGAACTCATTGCAAGCCGCGGCCGAGGGCAAGGGATTCGGTCGGATGATTCGGCGCGGCGGGGCGATCGGCGGCCGGTATGGCCTGACGCAAGCCAAGATGGACCGCGCTGTCGACCGTTTCGCGACCGTTTTGGAGAACCATGAATGCGGCGCGACCTTTCCGCTGACGGCGGCCGCGCTGGCTCGCGGCCGCTGGGATATCGACGCCTACCGCGCGCGCAACATCGAGTTCGCTGTCCACGGCCTCTATCACGTCGACCACAGCCGCTTGCCGACCGGGCAGCAGATTGAGCATCTGGCACGGGCGCGGAGCCTGTTTGCCGAGCGCGGTATCACCCGGCCCGGCTTTCGCTGCCCATATCTGCGCTGGGACGAACACACGCTGGAGGCCGTGCGACAGGCCGGTTTCCGCTATGACAGCAGCCAGGGACTGGTCTGGCCGGTGGTGAACGGGAGAGAGACTGAGACATACCATCGCGTGCTGGGCTTCTATCGCGCCCTTTCGGCGGCGGACTACCCGGCGCTGCCATATTGCGAGGACGGGCTGCTGCGCATTCCCTATTCCTTGCCGGACGACGAAGGGCTTGCTGACCGGCTGGGCTTGACCCCCGACGAGATGCCGCCGTTCTGGCTGGCGATCCTGGCCGAGACCTGGCGACTGGGCGAATTGTTCGTGCTGGGCCTGCACCCGGAGCGCATCGATCTGTGCGCCACGGCGCTGACGGCCGTGTTGCGGGCGGCTCGCGCCCTGTCGCCCGGGGTCTGGATCGCGCGGCTGGACGAAATCGCCGGCTGGTGGGCGGCGCGGGCCGAGGCGACCATGAGTTGCGAGGACGACGGCGCAGGAAGATGGCGCGTTCGGGTCACCGGGCCGCCCGGGCTGACGGTGCTGGCCCGTAGCGTGACAGTCAGCGCCGCGCCGTGGGACGGCGTCTATTGCCGTGTGGCTGATACTGAATTCGAGATCGTCACAGCGGTACGACCCTTCATCGCCCTGACACCCCGTTCGTCGCCGCGGCTGGCGTCGTTCCTGCGCCAACAGGGTTACTTTGTCGAGACAACCCATGGACAGATCGTGTATGGATTGACCCTCGACCAGCCCGATTTCGCTGCCGGGGATCAACGGCCGCTGCTGAGGCAGATCGAGGAGGGGGACTTCCCTCTGCTGCGCTTTGGCCGCTGGCCCCATGGCCATCGCAGCGCCCTGGCCGTCAGTGGCGACATCGACGCGCTGACATTGTGGGATTACGGGTTGCGTTTGTTTGGTCGTTAGGTTCTGTTGACAAATGAAAGAAAACGATTAACTCGTCTCAAGACAACCATGAGGCAGCAGGATAACCAGTGGCTAAAGATACCGAATTTCTTGCGAAGCGACCCATGTTTTTTACTTCATCACTTATTTGGTTGCGCTAAATGTCAACACGACCTATGTAAACAGGGTCTTTCAGTAATCGGCTCTGATAATACAACACGGCCGTGAGGCGTAGAGGTCAGGCAACCGGGAGAGGTGTCGGCTGATAACCAGGGCCTCGCCTCCCGGTTGCCTGACCCTCCTGGGGCGTGGCCCGTGTGTTCAGGCCGGGTCAACAGCCGCGGAGGGTCAGGCAGCGGCGAAGGGAGGCCATTTGCTACGGCACAGGGGTTTCGCCGCTGCCTGACCTCTACACCTTCAACCACTGGGCCGACTACTGAAAAACCCTGCCTATGTAAATGGGGGGATTGATTTTGTTCTGGGCTATTGTATACTACTGCTTAACTGTTAAAGTTTTTAAAGCGTGAGCAAGCCGGGCGCATTCCGGTTTGCTGCCGGTTCAACGGAACGACCAATGAAATCTGCCGGCTTGCACGGATAATGCTATGACTACCCGGTTGATGCCCGCAACCGCGGCACGTCAGGCAATCCCCGACAGACTCCATCAGCAATGACCGGGGGCGTTCTTCAGCAGGCGACTGCACGTCGCCGGGATTACAACGAAGTAATCTAAAACTATATATCCCACGTATCGAGTAGGCCAGAAGCAAGTTCTGCGCGGCCATTCCTCCGCAACCGATCCGGTTGCGTTGTGAATGGCCTTTTTGTTGTCCGGTGGGGGGCAGCGAGGGCCGCAATTGCGGCGTCTCAGACCTGTGCAGTGACGGGAGGTAATGGCATGGTACGCTGGATTGTCGAATCAAGTCTGAAGTTGCGGTTTCTCGTGGTTATCTTGGCCGTGGTGTTGCTCACAATGGGCATCATGCAGCTTCGCGACGCCCCGGTTGACGTATTCCCCGAGTTTAACCCGCCCATGGTGGAGGTGCAGACCGAGGCGCTCGGCCTGTCGGCGGCAGAGATCGAGTCTTTGCTGACCGTTCCCATGGAAGCCGATTTGCTCAACGGCGTGGCCTGGCTCGATCAGATCTATTCTGAATCGGTGGCCGGGCTTTCGTCCATCCTGCTCATCTTCGAGCCGGGGACCGACCCCATTCGAGCGCGCCAGATGGTTCAGGAGCGGTTGACACAGACGTTCGCGCTGCCGAACGTGTCGCTGCCGCCAACCATGTTGCAACCCCTCTCTTCGACGAGCCGGGCCATGATGATCGGGCTTTCGTCGGACACATTGACGCCAATCGAGATGGGCGTGCTCGCCAAGTGGAACATCAAACCGCGACTGATGGGCGTGCCCGGTGTCGCCAACGTCGCCATCTGGGGCGAGCGAGAGCGGCAGCTTCAGGTGCAGGTTGATCCTGCCCGCCTGAGCGCCGCCGGGGTGACACTCGATCAGATCATCGCCACCGCGGGCGAAGCGCTCTGGGTGTCGCCGCTGAGCTACCTGGAGTCTTCCTCGCCGGGAACTGCGGGCTGGATCGACACGCCGAACCAGCGCCTGACTATTCGCCATCTCCTGCCCATCTCGTCGGCCGAGGACCTGGCCAAGGTGACGGTCAACGGCACGGACGGCCTGCTCCTGGGCGATGTGGCGGACGTCGTGGAGGATCATCAGCCGCTGATCGGCGACGCCACACTGAAGGACGGCCCCGGTCTGTTGCTGGTCATCGAGAAGTTCCCCGGCGCCAACACGCTGGAAGTGACACGAGAGGTTGAAGCAGCGATGGCGGCGATGGCGCCGGGCCTGACCGGGATGCAGATCGACACGACGGTGTTTCGCCCGGCCAACTACATCGAGCAGGCGTTCGGCAACCTGACCACGCTCTTCCTCATCGGCACAGTTCTGGCGGTGGTGGCGTTACTGCTGTTCTCGTGGAGTTGGCGCGCGGCGTTGATCGGCCTGGTGGCTGTGCCGCTGTCGCTGGTGATCGCCGGGCTGATTCTCAACAGTCGCGACGTCGGGTTCAACGCGCTCACCATGTCGGGCCTGCTGATGGCGCTAACGATCCTGATCGATGATGCCATCATCGATGTCGACAACGTTCGCAGACGGCTGCGCCGGCGCCAAGCGGAAGGGGGAGAGCAATCGACCCTGGCCGTCATCGTGGACGCCGCGGCCGAAACCCGCGGGGCGATCGTTTATGCCACCCTGATCATCGCGCTGATCGTGATGCCGTTATTCCTCTTGCAGGGGTTGTCGGGTGTGTTCTTCCAGCCGCTCGTAGTCTCCTACCTGCTGGCGGTGGTCGTTTCCATGCTGGTGGCCCTGACCGTGACGCCGGCCCTCTGCCTGTTGCTGATGGGCAACGGTTCGGCCGAGCGGCGGGAATCCCCGGTTGTGGGCGCGCTGCGCCACGGCTACGAGCGCATGTTGTCCGCGACGGTCGACGCGGCCTACCCGGCGCTGATCGTCGCCATCGTCGCCATCCTGCTCGGCGCGGCGATCGTGCCGTTTCTCGAGGTCTCGCTCATCCCCGCCTTCAAGCAGACGGATCTGCTGATCAATTGGGAAGGACCGCCGGGAACTTCGCGCCTGGAGATGAACCGGATCATGACGCAGGTCGGCGAGGAGATCGAGGCTATTCCCGGGGTCCGCAACGTCGGCTTCGAGGTGGGGCGCGCCATCACCGGCGATCAGGTGGTCGGGATCAATTCCGGTGAGATTTGGGTCGGCCTGGAGCCTGGAGCCGACCACGACGCCACCGTAGCCGCAATCGACGGCACTATTGACAGCTATCCGGGGCTGCTCCACGCTGTGCAGACCTATAAGCCGGAACGCCTGGGCGAGGCACTGCTGGGCGCCGGCCAGGACGTGGCGGTGCGCATCTATGGCGTCGATCTGGAAGTCCTGCGCCAGAAAGCACAGGAAGTGGAAGCGGTTTTGGCGGGCGTCGACGGCCTCGTCAACGTTCGTGCGGACGCCATCATTGAAGAACCTCAAGTCGAGATCGAGGTCGATCTGGCCGCCGCCGAGCAATACCAGATCAAGCCCGGTGAGGTTCGGCGGGCAGCGACGACGCTGTTGTCGGGGCTTCGCGTGGGCAATCTCTATGAGGAACAGAAGGTCTTCGATATTGTGGTCTGGGGCGTGCCGGAGATTCGGAATAACCTGACCGACGTGAGCGAGCTGCTGATCGACACGCCCACCGGGCAGGTGCGACTGGCGGACGTGGCCGACGTGCGTGTTGTGCCGTCGCCGATCATCATCCGACGTGACGCCGTCTCCCGTTTCATCGACGTTAACGCCGATGTGCGCGGCCGTTCGCTTGGGGCAGTCATCGACGACATCAATCGTGGTCTCGACGGGGTCGACATCCCGTTCGAGTACCACGCCGAGGTTCTGGGCATATCGGCCGAACAACAGACCGCCAACCAGCGAATCCTGATCGTCGCCCTGATTGTCGCAATCGGCATCTTGCTCCTGTTGCAGGCCGGCTTCCGGAGCTGGCGGCTGGCGGCGCTGGTTCTGCTGACAATGCCCGCCGCGCTGGCGGGCTGTGCTGTCGCCATGTTCCTCGGCGGCGGCATCGTCTCGCTCGGTTCGCTGTTCGGGTTGATGATGGTGTTGGCTCTCTCGGTGCGCAACGGCATCACGCTGATCAACCATTACCGCCGGCTCGAAGAGCATGAGGGCGCTGTGTTAGACCGGGAGCTTGCCCTGCGCGGGGCGGGCGAAAGGTTGGGGCCGATCTTGACGACAGCCATAACGACGGCGGTGTTCTTTCTACCCCTGGCGGTCGCCGGGCAAAGAGCCGGCACCGAGATCCTCCAGCCGATGGCCCTCGTCGTTTTGGGCGGCCTTGTCACCGCGAGTCTGCTGAACCTGTTCATCTTGCCGGCCATCTACTTGCGTTTCGGTTCCAGCCCGGCCCCTGAAGAACCGATTATCGCCGCGGAGGAAGGGGTACTGGCTTCCTGACCCGCGGGCACACGGGAAATTCACCCTGTTATGCTTTTCGGATTTTATTGAAGTCCGGATGACAAAGGAGCGATAGAGATGAAGCGTGGTACCCTGTGGATGAGTGGATTGATGATCGTCGTAGTCAGCCTCTCCTTGGCCGGTTGTGCCGGGTCGGAGGCGGAAGAGGCGGCCAAGGAAGCGCCGGCCGTCGTCGCGACAATTGAAGGAAGCGATCTGAATCGAGTGACACTGACCGAACACGCGGCCCAACGACTGGGCATCGAAACCGCCCAGGTCACCGAGGAGATTGTCCCCCGCGACCTTACGGTCGGCGGCCGGGTTGAAGAAGTCCAGACCGTCGGAGGCGAATCCGGGATGGTCCGGGTGCGCGTTCCCCTGTCCGTGGGTGATATGGCAAAAATAGCCATGGGACAGCCGGCGCGCATCGTGGCCGCCGACGATGATGACGAGGACGACGATGACGAGGAACTGGAGGCGGACGTGCTCGACGCGGACGATATCGGCGACGTCGAAGAGGACGACGACAGCGCCGACGCCGGCGGGACGCTCTATTACCAGGTGAATGACCCGAACCACAACCTGACCCCCGGCCAGGGTGTGCGCGTCAAACTCTCCGTCGTCGGCAGTGGCGAGCGGCGAACGGTCGTCCCTTATTCGGCGCTGATCTATGACCTGAACGGCAATACGTGGGTCTACGTCAGTCCTGAGCCGCTCGTTTTCATGCGCCATCCTGTCACGGTTGAGTTTGTCGAAGGTGACCGCGCGGTCCTGTCTGATGGCCCGCCGGTCGGCACGACTGTGGCTATCGTCGGCGTTCCCGAGCTGTATGGGGCCGACACGGGGATTGGAAAATGAACATCATGGGGTGGATCGTCGCTACGAGTCTTCGGTTTCGCTACCTGGTGGTCTTCTCCGCGGTGGTGCTGGTGTTGTTCGGCATCATCCGGCTGCAAAACATGCCGGTGGATGTATTTCCCGAATTCGCCCCGCCCCGGGTAGAGGTTCAGACACCGTCTCTGGGCCTCTCTTCGGCCGAGGTCGAGGCCCTGGTCACCATCCCGCTGGAAAATCAGCTCAACGGGGTACCCAATCTCGACGTCATGCGCTCGAAGTCGGTGGAGCAACTCTCGTCGATCCTGCTCATCTTCGAGCCGGGAACCGACCTGATCACCGCCCGGCAGTTGGTGCAGGAGCGGCTGGCCATCGCCGCGCCGCAACTGCCCACGTGGGCCGCGCCACCGGTCATCATGCCGCCGCTGTCGTCCACCGCCCGCACCATGAAGGTCGGCATCTCGTCTGACCAGTATTCGGTCATGGAGCTGTCCATGATCACCTATTGGAAGATCCGGGACAGGTTGCTGCGCGTGCCCGGCGTGGCCAACGTCGCCATGTGGGGCGAGCAGATCCAGATGCCGCAGGTGCTGGTGGACCCGGAAAAGCTGGCCACATATGGCATCTCGATGGACGAGATCTATCAAGTCACGTCCGACGCGCTCGACGTGGGGATGGTGCAGTTCTCCGGCGGCTCGGTCGTCGGCACCGGCGGATTCATCGAGACGCCCAACCAGAGGTTGTCGATCCGCCACGTGTCGCCGGTCTTGTTGCCGGCCGATCTGACCAACATCCCCATCAACGACCGGATCAAGGCCGACGGCACGCCGCTACGACTGCGCGACGTGGCCCGGCTGGAAGTAGGGACCTGGCCGATGATCGGTGATGCCGTCATCAACGACGGCCCCGGCTTGTTGCTCATCGTCGAGAAATTCCCCTGGGCCAACACCCTGGAGGTGACGAAAGGCGTGGAGGCAGCGTTCGATGAGTTGCGGCCCGGCCTGCCCGGTATCGACATCGACACAACAATCTTCCGGCCGGCCACCTTCATCGAGGTGGCAATGGAGAACCTCATCAGCTCGTTGCTCATCGGCGCGGGCCTGGTGATACTCGTCCTGCTCCTCTTCCTGTGGGATTGGCGCATCGCCCTGATCAGCGCCACCATCATCCCGCTGACCGTCATGATCACGTTGCTCGTGCTCTCCTTCGTGGGAACCACACTCAACGTGATGGTACTGGCCGGTCTGGTCATCGCCATTGGCGCGGTCGTCGACGACGCCATCGTCGACGTGGAGAACATCGTGCGCCGGCTGCGCCAATATCGTCGCGAGGGCAGCAGCCTGTCGACGGAAACCATCGTGCTGGATGCTTCGGTCGAGGTGCGGGCCGCCATCGTCTACGCATCGCTGATCGAGATGACCGCCTTGTTGCCCGTTTTCTTCCTGGAAGGGTTGTCGGGTGCGTTCTTCCGGCCGCTGGCCCAGGCCTACGTGGTCGCCACGCTGGTCTCGCCGCTGGTGGCTCTGACCGTCACCCCGGCGCTGATCCTGATCCTGCTTTCCAACGCGCCGATCGCCGAGCGTATCTCGCCGATCCTTTCACCGCTCCATAACGGCTACGACCGGCTGCTGCGCGGCACAATCAAGCGGCCGGCCATATCCTATGCCGCCACCGTCGGGCTGCTGGCCGCGGGCATCATTATCTGGCCCCTGCTCGGCCGGGAACTGCTGCCCTCGTTCAAGGAGCGGGACTTCCTGATGCACTGGCTGACCAAGCCGGGCACCTCCCACCCGGAGATGGTGCGCATCTCCACTGCCGCCTGCAAGGAGTTACGAACCATACCGGGCGTGCGCAACTGCGGCTCCCACATCGGGCAGGCCCTGTTGATGGACGAGGTCTACGGCATCTACTTCGGCGAGAACTGGATCAGCGTCGATCCCTCGGTGGACTACGACGAGACACTGGCCAAAGTTCAGGAACTGGTCGACGGCTATCCCGGCCTCTATCGCGATGTGCAGACCTATCTAAAGGAGCGTATCCGCGAAGTGCTGACGGGATCGAGTCACCCTATCGTCATTCGCATCTATGGTGAGGACATTGAAACGCTCCGCGCACTGGGCAACGAGGTGACCGAGAAGCTGAAGCAAATCGATGGACTGACCGAAGAGCACGTGGAATTGTTACTCGACATCCCGCAAATCGAGGTGAAGGTGGATCTGGTCAAGGCCCGGCAGTACGGCGTCAAGCCGGGCGACGTTCGCCGCACGGCGGCCTATATGGTAGCCGGCGAAGAGGCGGGCGACATCCATCTGGTCAACCGCACCTACGACGTGAACATCTGGAGCCAGCCGGAATCGCGTCGCAGCGTGACCAATATCCAGGAGATGCTCATCGACACCCCGAACGGCGGTCACGTGCGGCTGATGGACGTTGCCGACGTGAAGTTTGTGCCGGTTCCCAACGCCATCAACCACGAGAACCAGGCCCGGCGCATCAACGTCGAGGCCAACATGGAAGAAGGAACTGACCTCGGGTCGGCCGTGGATGAAGTCGAGCGGGCATTGACCGAGGTCGATTTCCCGCTCGGCTACCACGCCGAACTGGTGGGTGAATTCGCCGAACGGCAGGCCGCTCAGCAGCGGATTCTCGTCGCCGGGGCAGCGGCCGTGTTGGTCATTCTGGCGCTCTTGCGCGTCTCATTGGGCAACTGGCGGCTGGCCATCATGTCCTTCCTCAGCTTGCCGATGGCCCTGGTGGGCGGCGTGCTGGCCGCCTACTTCGTCAGCGACGGTGTGCTGTCGCTCGGCTCGCTGGTCGGCTTTCTGACCATCCTGGGCGTGGCCGCTCGCAACGGCATCATGCTCATCAGCCACTACCAGCATCTCGAGGAGTTCGAGGGCGAAACCTTCGGGCCGGACCTGGTGCGGCGCGGGGCGGAGGAACGAATCGCGCCGATCATGATGACGGCCCTGACCGCCGGGTTGGCGCTCGTGCCGCTGGTCATCGCCGGCAACATTCCCGGTCACGAGATCGAGCATCCGATGGCGATCGTCATCCTGGGTGGCCTGGTCACGTCGACACTGGTGAACCTGTTCATCGTCCCGAACCTGTACTTGCGGTTCGGAAAGAGCATCCCCAAGACAGCCGGGCCTATGCCGGCATGATGACAACGAGGTTGACCATGAAGTTTCGGGCACGCATTTTTATGGGAATAGGTCAGGTCCTGGCCTTGCTGGCGGTTCTGGCTGCCGGGGCCTGTACCCCGACTACAGTATCGGAAGGCCAGGCCGCGGCCGAAGCGGCCGAGAGCGATTTCGAGCAGCTCGATCCCGCCACCTTTTCCGACGCCACGACCATCGATAACGGCTGGCTGCCTCTCGTGCCGGGGACGCAATATCTCTTTGAAGGTTCCACCTTTGAGGACGGCGAACTCAGCAAGCACTGGATGGAGTTCACCGTGACGGACCTGGTCAAGAAGATCGGCGGCGTGCCGACGGTCGTGGCCTGGATTCTCGATTACAGCGACGGCGAGCTGGTCGAAAAGGAGGTCTCCTTCTACGCCCAGGACGATGATGGAAACGTCTGGTATCTTGGCGAACACCCTGAGGAATATGAGGAAGGCAACTTTATCACCGCCCCAACCTGGATCCATGGCATCGCCGACGCCCACGCGGGCATCATGATGACCACCGATCCAAAACCAGGCTCGCGCAGCTACTCCCAGGGTTGGGGACCGGCGGTCGATTTCAGCGATCGGGGCCAGGTTTCCGAGGTGAAGGCGGAGGTATGCACGGCGATCGAGTGCTACAACGACGTGATCGTCGTCCAGGAGTTCACCAAAATGGAGCCGGGCGCGTTTCAGCTCAAGTTCTACGCCCCCGGCGTCGGCAATATTCGCGTCAGTTGGCAAGGATCAGACAAGCAGCGGGAAGAGCTGGAGCTGATCGGCGTCAACCAGTTAAGCCCCGAGGAACTGGCGGAAGTGCGCGCCAAGGCGCTTGAACTGGAGGAGCATGCCTATCTAGTCAGCCCCGACGTGTACGGATTGACGGAACCTATGACCACGCCGTGAGCGTGTCGGAATTGGGGTAAAAAGAAGGGTTCGCGGCATTTCGGGACCCCGTTCCGCCGGACGGAGCGGGGTCATTATGTCGCCCGAACCGTCTTTCTCATATTTTTTTAATGTCAGATCGTTATCCTGATTGCAGTTGCGGGAGAGGTGTTATGAACGACAATCGAGCCGATATCCGTAGTGGTCGCGGTGTCTTGCTGGTCGCCGCATTTCTGCTTATCCTGATGACCGCGGCTTGTAGCGCGGGTGCGGGAGGATCGGCCGCCCCGCCGGCCGAGGAGGCCCCGACCGGAGAGCCGGCGGCGCTGCCCGGCACAGAAGAGTTTGGCCTGACGCGCGAGGAACTGGTCACCCGCATCGAGGCTGTCGAGGGGTTGGTCGCACAGTGTATGAGCGAGGCCGGATTCGAGTACGTCGCCGCCGATTACGACACCGTGCGCCAGGGCATGGTCGCCGACAAGTCGCTGCCCGGTCTGAGCGAAGAGGAGTTCATCGCCCAATACGGCTACGGCATCTCGACGCTCTACACCGGCCTCGGCCCACAGGCTTCCGACGCCACCACACCGGCAAAAATAGGGCTGGGCGAGCGCAACGTGGCGATCTACAACAATCTCTCCCCGGCCGACCAGGTAGCCTATAACCGCGCCCTCTTCGGCGAGAACCAGGACGCGACCTTCGCCGTGGCCCTGGAGGCGGAGGACTTCTCCAGGACCGGCGGCTGCACGCGGGCCGCGATCGAGCAGGTCTTCGCGCCTGAACAACTGACTATCACCTATGCCAACCCGTTGGATGCGCTCATCCAGCAGGACCCGCGCATGGTTGCCGCCTTTGGTGAGTATGCCGACTGCATTCGCGAGGCGGGTTTCGACTATACCCACCCGGAACAGATCGAGGCCGACATCAGGAGCCGCGTGGATGCCATCACCAGCGGTGACCCACTCGACGCGCTGTCGGCCGACGCGATGACCGCCCTGACCGAGCTACAGGGCGAAGAGCGCGCCGTGGCCCAGGTCGCCTTCGATTGCGAGGAGGAGTTCCTCACGCCGGTCGAAGAACTGATCCAGCGAGAACTATACGCCCGTCCCGTGCAATAGCCGGCGCTGGGGATGGCGCGGAAAACAATGCCCGACAACGTTGAGATGAGGCAACCATGGGCAGAAAACGCACCTTAACTCTTTTCGTCGTGCTCTTGCTGATGATATTGTCGGCGACGGTGAGCTGGATCGCCGGTTCATCCATCCAGTCGCCGGAAGAGGCGGCGGCACGGACGGCTCCCCCGGAGCCGTCGCCCATCCTGGTGCCGGTCGAGGAGCGCGTCTTGTCGGCCGACGTGGTGACACGCGGCACGGCTCGCTATGGCTTGCCGCAGACCCTCAACCTGGTGCCGTCGGCCCTGAAAAGAGACGTTGGGGTTCTCACGTCGCTGCCGCAGCGCAACGCCCAGATCGCGGAAGGCGACGTGCTGCTGACGGCATCGGGGCGGCCGCTCTTCGTGCTCCAGGGGGAAAGCCCCGCCTATCGCGATATTGTGCCCGGCGCCACGGGCGAAGACGTCTACCAACTCGAACATGCCCTCAAGCGAATGGGATTCAATCCCGGCCTGATTGACGGGAAGTACGACGAAACGGCCGGCGAGGCGGTGCGGCGCTGGTATGAGGCCGCTGGATGGCAGCCGTTCGGCGCAACGCCTGACCAGCTGGCCAACATCCGCGCCCTGGAGCGGGAACTGGCCACCGCACAAAACGACAGCCAGGCGGCGGCGGAGGCAGTATCTACCGCCGCAGCCGCCGTCGGCGCGGCGGTGGCCGAGATGGAGGCCAACGTCAGCGCCGCGGCGGCCACCGTCAAGGAGTTGCAGGTCATTCGCGACGCGCTGTGGAGCGATTGGGCGCCCGATCAGGACCGCGCCGTGGCCGACAAGAACCTGGAGGCGGCCAAAATCGCCGAAAGCTCGGCGCGCACCACCGGGCAGGCGGCCGTCCGCACCGCGCAGGACGCACACACGGCCGCCAAGCGCCAGGCCCAGACCTCCGCTGACTGGATCGTCCAGCTCACCGAGGAACTGGAAAAGGCACGAATCGATGCCGGCATCAAGGTTCCGCTGGATGAGATCGTCTTCCTGCCCGCGCTGCCCGTGCGCATCGAGCGGCTCGACGTCACCGTCGGCGACGCTGCCAGCGGGCCGATCCTGGTGGTGACCAACAACCAGCTGGTCCTCGATTCTTCCCTGCCGCTGGAGGAAGCGCCCCTGGTGAAGCCGGGGATGCCGGTTGCCATCGACGAGCCGGACCTGGGCATCAGGGCGACCGGCGTCGTCTCGCGCGTGGCCGCCACGCCCGGCACCGACGGCGTCGACGGCTTCCACATCTACTTCGAAACAGTAGTGGAGGAAGCGCCTTCCTCGCTGGAGGGCTTCTCGCTCCGTCTGACAATCCCGGTCCAGACGACCGGCGGGACGGTGTTGGTTGTTCCGGTCAGCGCGCTCTCGCTTTCGGCCGACGGCACGTCACAGGTACAGGTTGACCGGGGCGGGAATCTGGAGTTTCTGCAGGTGGAGCCGGGGCTGTCAGCCGACGGTTACGTCGCCGTGACGCCCGTTGACGGGACATTGGAGCCGGGCCAACAGGTGGTGATCGGCTTCGAGCAGCCGTGATGGACGAGCAGCGCACAGTACCCTACGTCCTTGAACTCAACAAGGTTTGCCGGCAGTATGGCACATCACCGGCTGTTCACGCGCTCGTCGACGTTGACCTGCAAGTGGCTCCCGGTGAGTGGCTGGCCATCACCGGCCCGTCGGGCGCGGGCAAATCGACCCTGCTCCACATCCTCGGCTGCCTGGACCACCCCACCAGCGGCACCTACCTGATCGAAGGCGTCGATACGGCCAAACTGAGCGATCAGGAGCGCGCCGGATTGCGCAGCCGCCGTATAGGTTTTGTCTTCCAGTCCTTCCACCTGCTGCCGCACCGGACAGTCCTGGAAAACGTGATGCTGGCCGAGGTATATCGCCGGCAATCGCATCGCGGCCGGCGCGAGCGGGCGCTGGCCGCCCTGGAGCGCGTCGGCCTGGGCCACCGTGTTGACTTCCTGCCCACCAAGCTGTCGGGCGGGGAGAAGCAGCGGGTCGCCATCGCCCGCGCGCTCGTCGGCTCGCCCACGCTGCTGCTGTGCGACGAGCCGACTGGCAACCTCGATTCAAAGGCCACGGCCGATCTGCTCGACCTCTTCGCCCGGCTCAACGACCAGGGTCTAACGCTCGTCATCGTGACCCATGATGAAAATGTCGCCAATCGCGCCGGCCGGCGAGTCCACATCATCGACGGCCGCCTGACCATCCTGAGCGAGCAGGCAAAGACCGGCGAAACGCGGCCGGGCGTGCCCGTCGGCGTCGTTTCCCGATCCGGCATTACGCTCCGCGATCTCTTCAATGAGATCATCGCCGGGATGTTTGCCCGGCCGGGGCGGATGATACTGACCATCCTGGGCATCGTGATCGGCCTGACCGCGCTGGTCGCCACTGCCGGGCTTTCGCGCACGGCCAACAACCGCATCATCAGCCAGTTCGACGAACTCGTGGCGACCGAGATTACCGTGACGGCGCGCCCCGGCGCGGGCGGCGTCGATCCGACGACGATCCCTTGGGACGCCGCGGAACGCCTGATGCGTCTGAACGGAGTGGTGGCCGCGGGGACGGTGAGCGACGTTAACGTCGGTGATCTGCTGGTCAGCTCTTCGCCTATTCGCGACCCACAGGGCCAGACTGCGTTCAACCTGGCAGTCAAGGCCGCGTCGCCGGGGTTATTCCGCGCCATTCGGGCCGAGCTGGCATCGGGCCGCTTCCCCGACGACACCCACTCTGCCCGGGCGGAGCGAGTCGCCGTGCTGGGGCCGACGGCCGCCGAGCGGCTTGGGATCGTCGATCTGGGCCACCTGCCGGCCATTGCCATCGGCGATCATCTCTATCTGGTTATCGGCATCCTGAACGGCGTCGGCCGGCAGCCGGACCTGCTGGGATCAGTAATCATCCCCGAAGGGACCGCGCGCCGGGATTTCGGGCTGGCCGGCCCCGGTGCGGTCGTGGTTGAGACCCAGCTGGGCGCGGCCACGCTCATCGCCCAGCAGACACCGCTGGCCCTGCGGCCCGACAAGCCCAACATCCTGAAGATCGAGCTGCCACCTGAGCCGCGCCGCGTGCGCGATGCCGTGCAGAACGACCTAAACGTGATGTTCCTCTTGCTGGGCGGTCTGTCGCTCATCGTCGGCGCGATTGGCATCGGCAACATCACCCTCGTCTCGGTCATGGAGCGAACCGGCGAGATCGGCTTGCGCCGTGCCATCGGCGCCAACCGCGGCCACATCGCGGCCCAATTTCTGCTGGAAAGCGCCTCGATGGGCGTAATCGGCGGCATCCTGGGGGCCAGTCTGGGGCTGATGATCGTCGTCGCCGTGTCGGCCTATCAGGTGTGGACGCCGGTGCTGGATCCGTCCGCGCCGTTTCTGGCGCCGGTCATCGGCGGGACGATTGGCCTGCTGTCCGGCGCGTACCCCGCACTGCGCGCCGCGCGGCTGGAGCCGGTCGAGGCGTTCAGAAACTAGATTGAATTTGCGACTGGGAAAAGCGATTAACACGTAGTCGCTGGTTTGGGCAATCCCTTGCGCTTGCGACTGACGGCCGGACAAGAGTCGGACATCGGCCAGGCGGTTGAGATGGTAGACGGCTTGGTCTTTGACCGTCTGATTGCCGACCGCGGCTATGCAGCTCAAGGTTTCTGTGTCTGGATGGTCGAGCAGGAGATGGAGCCGGCCATCCCCCCATCAGGCGGTCAAAGGCGACAAAGCCAACCTTACGACCGATGGCAGTATCGGGAACGCCATTTGGTCGAGCGTTTTGTCAACAAGATCAAGCATTTTCGTCGTGTCATTTTCTGGTTTGACAAGCTGGCGAGCCGCTACATGGGCTTCCTGTTATTTGCCTTGTCGCTTATTTGGCTTCGTTAGAATTGTCAATCCAACCTGGTGCGATGTAACGGTGCTGTAATGGACCGTTATTATCGGTAGCGGATCTGGCAGGTCGGCGGCACATGTATCGGTTGCCAATGGTTCTGGTTGCCGGCCTGTCAGACCGCACTACGTCAGTAAATCCGACGGATTTCATCGGATTTCACCCAGGAGCGGGCCAAATCACGATCAGGGAGGATGTTAACAACATGGAAATTTTCATCACCGGCGGCGCGGGTTTCATCGGCTCGAATCTGGCCGACCACCATCTCGGTCGTGGCGACCGGGTCACGATTCTCGATAATTTGTCCCGACGCGGTTCCGACTGCAATCTGGAGTGGTTGGCGGAGCGACACGGGGACAACCTGCGTTTCGTCCGCGCCGACATCCGCGACTACGAGGCATTGCGCGGCGCGTTGCCGCCCAATGCAGCCCGTGTCTATCACATGGCCGGTCAGGTGGCCGTGACGACGTCGGTTACAGATCCGCGCGACGACTTCGAGATAAACGCTTTGGGGACGTTCAACGTCGTCGAGGCCGTGCGCGCCGTCGCGCCGGAGGCCATCCTGTTCTATGCCTCGACCAACAAGGTCTATGGCGGCATGGAGGACATTCGCACGGCCGAGAGCAAGGATCGCCATCGCTTCCTCGATTTTCCTGACGGCATCCCCGAATCATACCCGCTTGACTTCCACTCTCCTTACGGCTGCTCCAAGGGGTGCGGCGACCAGTACGTGCGCGACTATTCCCGCACCTACGGGTTGCGGACGGTCGTGATGCGCCAGTCGTGCATCTACGGCACGCGGCAGTTGGGCGTGGAGGATCAGGGATGGGTGGCGCATTTCTGCATCGCCGCGCGCTACGGGCGGCCGATCACCATCTACGGCGACGGCCGGCAGGTGCGCGACGTGCTGTGGATCGATGATCTGGTGGCCGCCTACGGGTCTGCCGCCGAACGTATCGATATTGCCTCCGGGCAAATCTATAACCTGGGCGGTGGCCCGGACAACACCATGTCGATCTGGGCCGAGTTCGGCCCGATTCTCTCCCAACTGGCGGGGCGCGACATCCCCGTCGCCCGTGCTGACTGGCGCGTGGGCGACCAGCGCGTCTTTGTCAGCGACATCCATAAGGCCGAGCGCGAGTTGGGATGGCGGCCGCGCGTATCCGTCCGCGATGGCATTGAACGCCTGTGGCGATGGGTCGGTGACAATCCCCAATTGTTCCACCCTTGAGCCGGCTCCCGGCATCACCACGCTCCAACTTGGTGTAGGCGCGAGGCAACGGCGAACTCCCATTTGACCTGGAAAATCCCTCATCCCGCCGTTGCCTCGCCCCCCTCTCAATCGGGTAATCCCTATGACTTCTAAATCCCTGCGTGTGACCCGGGATCTGGAGCCAGACCTCTGGCGCGAGTTCCTGCACGACAACCCACAAGCGGGCATCTTCCACACCCCGGAGATGTTCACCGTCTTCGCGCGGACAAGTGGTTACAAACCGGGCCTGTGGGCTGTGCTGGACGCCGGCGGTTGTCCGGTCGCCCTCTTCACGCCGGTGCGAATCGCGTTGATGAGCGGCCCGATGGGTTTGCTGACCAGCCGGGCCGTCGCCTATGGCGGTGTCGCCTGCCGCTGTGGCCGCGAGGAGCAGGCCGCGCTGAATCTGCTCCTGGAAGCCTATGACCGGGAGCGGTCGGGCAGCGTGCTTTTCACCGAATTGCGCAACGCCGCGCCGGCGGGCTGTCTCCAGTCCACGCTGGATGCCAACGGCTATCGACACGAGGACCACCTCAACTTCTACATCGATCTGACCCAACCGGAGACCGCCTTATGGGGCAACATCCGTTCCAACGCCCGCCGCAACGTCCGCAAGGCGGAGACTATGGGCGTTACTGTCGACGAGATCACGGAGCCGGACGGCCTTTCCCCGGTCTACGACGTGCTCCGGGCCGTCTACAAGCGACTCCAGGTGCCGCTGCCCGACGCATCGCTGTTCATCTCCGCTTTCCAGACGCTATACCCGCTCGATATGATGCGCGTTCTTGTCGCTCGGATGGACAACGTGCCCATCGGCGCGCTGACCTTACTCATCCACCAGGGCGTCATGACCTATTGGTACACCGGCACACTGCGTGAATTCAGCACCTTCCGCCCGGCCGATCTCCTGGTGTGGCGCGCCCTGAAACTGGGTGCGGACAGCGGCTGCCGGATGTTCGATTTCGGCGGCGGCGGGAGACCGGACGAAGAATACGGCGTGCGCGATTTCAAGGCCAAATTCGGCGGCAAACTGGTGAACTATGGCCGCAACACGTGCGTCCATGCGCCGCGACGGCTGAGCTTTAGCCGCCGCGGCTATCAATTGGTACGCCAGTTCCTGTAAGCGAAAGAACGAGCCACCAACCGGATCAATAAAAGGAACGAACGAAGTGAATCCATTCACGGGCAGCTTGCAAGTCGAACGAGAGCTGGAACTGCCTCAATGGCGAGCATTCGTTGATGCCAACCCGGACGGCAATATTTTTCACACGCCGGAGATGTTCGAGGTATTTTCGCAGGCCGCCCGCCATCGCCCGACCTGTTGGGCGGTCGTCGATGAATCTTCATGTCCATTGGCGTTGCTGACGCCGGTCGAAGTGTCGGTGCTTGCTCGCCCCTTTCACCCGCTGTCGAGCCGGGCGGTAGCATATGGTGGCGTGCTGTGCGAGCCTTCCGCGCGAGGACGACAGGCGCTAACCACGCTGATGCAGGCTTATAGCCGCCATCCTCACGCGACGGCCATTTTTACCGAACTGCGAAATCAGACCGATGTTGCCGATCTGCAGCCGATACTCGAGAGCGCCGGGTATCATTACGAAGGTCACCTGAATTATCTCATCGACCTGACGCAATCGGAGGAGACGCTCTGGCGGCGGATCAACCGCAGCGGCCGTCAGGGGATTCGCGCGGCCGAAATAAAAGGCGTGACGGTGATCGAGGGCACGTCGGAGGATCACGTCGACGAAGGGTACGAAGTGCTACGCGGTATATACGCCCGGACGCGGGTGCCACTGGCCGACCGCTCGCTCTTCATGGCCGCTTTTCGGTTGCTTACACCCCGTGGCATGCTGAAGCTCCTGCTTGCCCGTTACGAAGGCCGGACGATCGGCGCGGTGTTCGATCTGCATTACAAGGACCGCATCTTCGGCTGGTATGGCGGCGCTGATCGGACGTTTCATGGCCTGGCGGCGAATGAGTTGCTCATCTGGCACATCATTCGCCGGGGGCAGGAGCAAGGCATGGTGACGTTCGATTTCGGCGGCGCGGGCAAACCCGGGGTACCGTATGGGCCGCGCGACTTCAAGGCCAAGTTCGGCGGCGAGCTGGTGAACTACGGCCGCAACACGTGCGTCCACGCGCCGTGGCGACTGCGCATAGCCGAAGCAGGGTATGAGTTGAGGCGACGCCTCGCCTAAACCGCTGCCCCGGAGAACGAGGAAAACGAGAATGAACCGGCAAGAAGTCGCTGTGCATAATGGGCAGGCCACGGGACCCCGTCACTGCATGATCGTTCACGCCTACTACCCGCTGGGCGAGACGCGGGTCGAGCGCGAGGCGCGCGCCCTCGTCCGGGGCGGCTACGCGGTGGACGTGATTTGCCTGCGCGCGCCCGGCGAGCAATCCGTCGAACGGGACGACGGTATCACCATCCACCGCTTGCCGGTCGGCCGGCACAAAGGCCGGGGAACGGGCGTGCAACTGCTGGAGTATCTGGCTTTCTTTATTCTGGCGATGGCGCGCCTGACGCGCCTGCACCTGCGAGCGTCCTATGGCGTTGTCCAGGCTCATAATCTGCCGGACTTTCTGGTCTTTGCCGCGCTGCCTGCCCGGCTGATGGGCGCGCGGGTCATCCTCGATATCCACGACCTGATGCCCGAATTCTACGCCGCTCGCTTCGGGACGAGCCTCGATGCGTGGCCCGTCCGGCTTGTGCGCTTGCAGGAGCGCCTGTCCTGTCGCTTCGCCAACCACGTCATCACCGTCAGCGAACACTGGCGGCAAACGTTGATCCGCCGCGGCGTGTCGCCGGATAAATGTAGTGTCGTGATGAACGTGGCCGACGATGCCATCTTCTTCCCGCTGGCCGAGCCGCGGCCGTTGCTCCACAACCCCGATGGGCTGCGGCTCATCTATCATGGCTCGCTGGCCCGCCACTATGGGCTGGATTTGGCGATTCAGGCCGTAGGTCGGGTTCGGCCGGATATCCCCGGCATCCACCTGACGTTGCTGGGCGACGGAGATTACGTACCGGAACTACGGCAGCTGATCGACGAGTTGGGGCTGGCGGCGCACGTGGAGCTGATCAACGAGCTGCGCCCGGCCGGGGAGTTGCCGGCGATCATCGGCGCGGCCGATCTGGGGATCGCCCCCTATCGGAACGACACATTCACTGACGGGCTGCTGCCGACCAAACTGATGGAGTACGCGGCGTTGGGCATGGCCGCCGTGGCCGCGCGCACTACGGCCATCGAGAACACCTTCGGCGGCACGATGGCCGCTTTTTTCGAGCCGGGAGACGTCGACGACCTCGCTCGCTGCCTGCACTCGCTCCACAGTCACCCCGAACGGCTGGCGGAACTGCGGGCCGGGAGCGCGCTGTTCAACGAGCGCTATAACTGGCCGCGCATCGCCGCCTCCTACGTAGCTACGGTGGATCGATTGGCTGCGCGGCGACAAATATCGAAATCGCCCGCCGCCCTAACTGACTGAGCATTTGCCGGCGGTGTGTCCTGATAACTGAAGGGCCGGACTGGAGTGAGTCCGGCCCTTTTTGTTTGATGGGTATGGCACACTGCCGGAGCCACGCGGAATAAAAAGCGTTATTCGATGGTGCACAATGCTGCTCCCTAATCGCGAGATATTTGCGATAAAAAAAGAGGCTTGCCCACGGGCAAGCCTCTTTTTTTACGGTCAGGCGAAACCTGCCTCTGCTATTCCTTAGGCCTTCTTCTTCAGGACGGGCAGGCCGTTCTTTGACTCCGCCACCTGATAACCGGCCGGGACGGCGTCCAGCGCGCCCTGGCCCGGTTCCTTGGCGAAGAAGTAGAGCTGCTGCGTGCGGCCGCCTTTCAATTCGACAGTCCGCGAGTGGAGGAAGTAATCCTTTCCCTTGCTGTTTGTAAACTTGAATGCCATGTCGGCACCTCCTCTGCAAATTTCAAATATGATATTCCAGCCAATGATGCCCTCCCGCCGGGCGAGAAAGCGCTCCACCGGACGATTCGGCCGCCTGAAAGCAACCACATCCGCCCGTATGTTCTAAATATTTTATCATGCTCGCGGGAAAACGGCGATTTTCTGAGAAAAAACTAAAGGAGGCTCTCTGAGTTTGCCTCAAAATTCACCTCTACCGCAAGCTCGCTTCCTTCGGCCAACCCCAGTTGTTCGATTGACTCTCTCGGCAGGGAAACTACAAGGCTGTTACCGGTCTTGAAGACTTTTCGTATCATCATGTTCTTGTGTGCTTACGATGTATAGACGTTGATTATTTACCAATCCGGGGCCACGCAAAATTGCGTCGAAGTCACTTCGTGCCCCTCGGAGAAACGTGTCATCAGAGCCGATCGACGTGAAACTGGGGATAAATATTGGAACACGTGCTATGATTTCAGGAATCCGCCACGGCCAGAGGTGGTCTACTGAGGCTTGAGGCAGTTCGGCTTGTGGGGGATATCATCGGTAAATGAGCCGCCGCCTTGTTCTATGACAACCTGCATGGCGGGCTGGATCAACAGGAGACCTAATGTCCTATCGTTACGCTATTCTCGGTTCCGGCCGCCAGGGAACGGCCGCCGCCTATGATCTGGCTGTCCACGGTGACGCCGAAATGATATTGCTGGCCGACCTCGACCGCGACGCAGCAGGGCGCAGCGCAGCTCGTGTCAACCAGTTGGCCGGACGCGAGGTGGCCTCGGCCGCCGCGCTCGACGCGCGTGACACTGACGCCGTGGTCGATTTGCTGCGCGCCAACCGCATCGACGCCTTCGTCTCCGGCGTGCCCTACTTCTTCAACATGGCCCTGGCTCGCGCTGCCGTTCGCGCCGGGGCCAGTATGGCGGATTTCGGCGGCAACACGGAGCAGACCCGCGCCCAACTGGCCCTCGACGCCGAGGCCCGCGCCGCCGGCATCACCCTGACGCCCGACTGCGGCCAGGTGCCAGGGTTGGGCAACTCGCTCTGCGCCTACACTATGAGCCTGTTCGACGATTGCCACGACCTGATCATGTACGACGGCGGTATCCCCGCCGCGCCGCGGCCGCCGTGGAACTACATCCTGACCTTCAATATAGAAGGGCTGACCAACGAATACTTCGGCCCGACGGCATTCATCCGCGACGGCAAACTCGTCGAGATGGATTGTTTCCGCGATGACGAGTATGAGCTGATCGATTTCGGCGAGAACATCGGCACGCTGGAGGCCTTCACCACCGCCGGCGGCACGAGCACCATGCCCTGGACGTGGGCCGGGCGGCTGCGCACGCTGCAGAACAAGACCATCCGCTGGCCGGGCCATTTCGCGCAATGGAAGGCATTCAGCGACGCCGGGTTGATCGACTTGGAGCCGGTCGAGGTGGACGGCCACATGGTCGTGCCGCGCCACGTGCTCCACGCTTTGCTGGGGCCGAAGATCAACGCCCGACCGGGGGAGAGGGATCTGGTCGTCGTGCGCATCATCGGCCGCGGGCTAAAAGACGGCGCAGAGCGCGAGGTGGTGGTTGACCTTTTCGACCGCTACGACGAGGCGACCGGCTTCACAGCCATGGAACGCACCACCGGCTGGCATGCCGCGATCATCTGCGCTGCCCAGGCTCGCGGCCTGACCCCGCGCGGCGGCGTGCCGGTCGAGCTGGCGATACCCGGCCCAACGTTCGCCGGCGAGTTGCTGAAGCGCGGCTTTGACCTCCGGGTGAAATGGCGCGAGGGAGACTCGTGATAATCGAGGAGGTGTAAGTTGATCGCCATTATCCCCGATAGCCCGGTTTCATTTTATCAACAGCTTTACTCCATTTTACGTAAGGAGATCGCCCGCGGCACCTGGAAACCCGGCGAAAGGATGCCCTCCGAGATGGAGTTGATCCGCATTTACGGGGTAAGCCGGATCACGGTCCGACAGGCTTTTGATTTGCTGGTCAACGAGGGGCTGGTTTATCGGCGGCGCGGCAGCGGGACGTTCGTCACCATGCCGCCTATCGAACACGGATTGAACCGCATCATCAGCTTCACCGAGGACATGCAACGGCGTGGACTGCATCCCGGGACGCGGATCATCTCATCTCGCCTGGAGCCGGCTTCAACCATCGTGGCAGCGCGGCTTGGTATCGAAACAGGGACGGAACTGGCCGTCCTGGAGCGACTGCGGCTGGCAGATGGCACGCCGATGAGTGTGGAGCACTCGCGACTGGTTCATCGCCACTGTCCTGGGATCCTCGACGGTGATTACACAAGTACTCCGCTGCATGAGGCGCTTCGAGACCGCTACGGTATTCGTCTGGTTCGCGCGTCTCAGGCGATTCGCGCCGTCAACGCCGACGGGAAACTGAGCGAAATCCTGGCTGTGGCCGAAGGTACGCCCCTGTTCTATATCGAGCGCGTCTCATTCCAGCAAGGCGGCATCCCCGTCGAGTATTTGCAGATCTACCATCGCGGCGACCGCTACGTTCTCTACAACGAGTTAATCGCCTGAATCAGGAGCGAGGCAAACCATCGACATCGTCTGCCTGGGCGAGAGCCTCATCGATTTGTTCTCGGCCGAAATCGGTTGCCGGTTGAGTGAAGTCTCGAGCTTCCTCCCCATGCCCGGCGGCGCTCCGGCCAATGTGGCCGTGGCTGCCCGGCGGTTGGGGTTTTCCGCGGCATTTATCGGCAAAGTAGGTGACGATCCTTTCGGCCGGTTGCTCATCGATTCCCTGCAGAGCGAGGGCGTCGAGACGCGCGGCATGCGTATCGATCCGGAGATCCGCACGACTCTGGCATTCATCGCCATGCCCGACGCGCAATCGACCGAGTTTCTGTTCTATCGCCACCCCGGCGCGGACATGCGGCTGCGGCCGGATGAACTCGACGAGAAGTTACCGGCCGGGGCGCGCGCCTTCCACTTCGGCTCAATCAGTCTGGGAACGGAGCCGATCCACAGCGCCACGCTACGCGCGATAAAACTGGCCCGGGAGGCAGGCGCGCTGGTCTCCCTTGATGTCAATTATCGCCCCGGGTTGTGGTCGGGACCGGAGGCGGCCGCCTCGGCCGTCCGCGCCGTTCTGCCCCTCGTCCATCTGGTAAAGGTGAATCAGGCCGAGCTGGTTCTTCTCACAGGCACCGACGATCCAGTCGCGGGCAGCGAGGCGATTTGCCATGTTGGTCCGACGACGTGCATTGTCACGCTGGGGGCGGATGGGAGCTGGTATCGGGTCGGGGCGGCCGCCCGCTTCGCACCAGCCTTTGCCGTCCACGCGGTAGATGCTACCGGCTGCGGCGACGGCTTCATGGCCGGGGTGCTTGTCCGCCTCATTGCCGCGGGCGACGAGTGGCCCGCCTGCCTGAAGGAGGACACGCTGGGGCCGGCGGTGCGCTACGGAAATGCCGTCGGCGCATTAACCGCCACGCAACGCGGCGCGATACCCGCCCTGCCCACCGCTGCCGAAGTCGCCGCCTTCCTGGCTTCCCGCGATGAGGAAAGATCTCATGGCCGGACTTGAAACTGTGGTTGACAGGTGACACTTCCGGCTTTTCACCGTATCATCAGGGACACCACACAACAATCACATTGGCGACCCCTGTCGCCTGAAACATTCGGAGGCTTTCCATGCGCATTGGTGTATTAACCGCCCTGTTCCAACAATTCAGTTTCGAGGAAACGCTCGACAAGGCGGTGGCCGCAGGCGTGTCGGCGGTCGAGATTGGCGCGGGCGGTTTTCCCGGCAGCCACCATTGCCCCGTCGATGACTTGTTGGGCAGCGCGACCGCGCGCCGCGAATATCTGGGCGCGTTTGAGTCGCGCGGGCTGAAACTCAGCGCCCTGAGCATCCACAATAACCCGCTTCACCCCGACGCGACTGTGGCCGCCACAGCCGATGTGGAGCTGCGTCGAACCATTCGCCTGGCCCAGGCGCTGGGCGTGCCGGTCGTCAACGGCTTCTCGGGGCTCCCGGCCGGCGCGCCCGGCGACACCGCGCCCAACTGGGTCACCTGCCCCTGGCCGCCGGAGTTCCTGCGGATGCTCGACTACCAGTGGAACGACGTCGCCATCCCCTACTGGGGCGAACTGGAGCGCTTTGCGGCCGACCACGGCGTCAGGATCGCCTTCGAGATGCACCCCGGCATGCTGGTCTACAACGTCGAAACGATGCTGCGCCTGCGCGCGGCGACCGGTCCGGCCCTCGGCTGCAATTTCGACCCCAGTCACCTGTGGTGGAACGGCGTTGACGCGGCCGCGGCTATCCGCAAGCTGAGCGATGCCATCTTCCACGTCCACGCCAAGGATTGCTACGTGGATCAACAGAACGTGCGCGTCAACGGCTGCAACGATCACAAATCCTACGACCGCATCCCGGATCGGGCCTGGACCTTCCGCACCGTCGGCTACGGCCATGACGCCGCGGTCTGGAAAGAGATCGTCAGCGCCCTGCGTCTGGTGGGTTACGACTATGTCATCTCCATCGAGCATGAGGACGCGCTGATGAGCAACGATGAAGGTCTGGCCAAGGCCATCGCGCTATTGAAAGAGGTGGTTATCCTCGACCCGCCGGGCGAGATGTATTGGGCCTGACCCCGTCCCGGCGTGGTTGTCACAAGGTCGAAACTGAGAGGCACCGAATGAGCGAAGAGATTACCCAGGCTGTCAGTGTATCCCAGGCGGGCGGCGTGTTGCGGGTAGCCCTGAATCGGCCGGAGCAACACAACGCCATGAACCCGGCCATCATGGCCGGACTGACCGACATATTCAGCCGCTTGCCCGCCCGCGATGACGTGCGCGTGGTGGTGCTGACGGGCAACGGACGTTCCTTTTGTGCCGGGGCCGACCTGGCCTTTATGCGCGCTGCGGCCGACTATTCGTTCGACCAGAATATGGCCGACGGTCAGGCGATATTCGACCTGATGATGGCTGTCGACAGTTGCCCCCAGCCGGTGATCGGCCGCGTCAACGGCGCGGCCATCGGCGGCGGGGCGGGGTTGGTGAGTTGCTGCGATGTCGTCGTGGCCGTCGACCGGGCGACCTTCGCCTTCAGCGAGGCGCGCCTGGGCATCGTCCCGGCGGTCATCTCTCCCTTCGTCTTGGCCCGCATCGGCCCCGGCCCGGCGCGCGAGCTGTTCCTGACAGGCGAGCGGTTCGATGCCCGGCGTGCCCAGGCCATCGGTCTCGTCCATCATGTCGTGGCCGAAGCAGACCTCGATGCTGTCGTTGCCGATCGCGTGGCGCAGCTGCTGATGGCCGCCCCCGGCGCGCAGGCGACCATCAAGGAGTTGATTCGCACTGTCGCCTTTCGGCCGCGGGAAAACATGCGCGACTACACCGCGGGAACCATCGCCCGGCTGCGCGCCGGCGAAGAAGGGCGCGAGGGCATGACCGCGTTCCTGGAGAAACGCAAGCCGCGCTGGCAGGATGAGGCGGACGGGCAGACGAAATGATCCCGCGCTCCGCGTAGCAATAGCGCTGTCGCTGAGATGAAACTCGCCGTCCTGTCTGATATCCACGGAAACTGGCCCGCGCTGGCGGCTGTCGCCGCCGACATCGACGTCTGGAGGCCGGACCGCGTCCTGGTCAACGGCGATGTCGTCAGCGACGGGCCGAGCAACCCCGCCTGTTGGGATTACGTCACCCGGCGGCGGGCGGCCGACGGCTGGCTTATCCTGCGCGGCAACCATGAGGAATACGTCGCCGAGTGGCGGGACCCGTCTACCCCGCGCACCGGCCCCGTGGCCGATCTGACCCGCGTCAGCCACTGGACTTATGAGCAACTAGGCGAACGCACAGGCGCGCTGATGTGCCTGCCCGAACAATGGAAATGGACCGCTCCGGACGGCTCGCGGCTGGTGGCCATGCACGGCACGCTGCTGGGAATCCGCGCCGGCATCTATCCGTTCACTTCCGATGAGGACGTTCGCCGGCGAATTACGCCCGGCGCGGCCGTCTTCGTGACCGCCCACACCCATGTAGCCCACATGCGATTGTTGGACGGCACGCGGGTCGTCAATACCGGCTCAACCGGCATCCCCGGCGACGGTGACTGGCACGCCGCCTACGGCCGGCTAACGTGGACGCCGGATGAAGGCTGGCAGGCGCAGATCGTCCGCGTGGCGTATGATCGGGCCGCCGCCGAGCGCGATTATTTCACTTCGGGCTTCATGGATGGCGCAGGCCCGGAAGCTGAACTCTCGCTGGTGCAGTTCCGCATGGTCAGCGATGTGCGCACCCGATGGTCGGCCGTCTATCGCGATCGCATCCTGCGTGGCGAGATCTCGGTGGCCGAATCCGTGCGGGAATGGTTGTCTCGCGGCGAGTTCCACGGATTCACCCTGGCCGATCGAGGCCCTGAATAGGGGAAACCCCCTGTGCTCATCCAGCGCTCATAATTACCTGACAGAGAGGCAAAATAGCGGCACTTTGGGGACATTTACTCTCCGACACCCTTTTCTAACCACCTATATACTTGCGGAAAGTATGCCGCTTGCCTATAATGTTGTGAATCTGGAAGAGGATTTGTTTGAGTAACCTCGATCTGTTGCTGTCTGGAACTATATTACCCTGGCTGTTAGGGTTGCTGCTGGTATTGGGCTTCATGGCTCTGCTTATGTCCATGAAGCTTTGGCGTGATACCAAGCGGTCGCCCTATTTTTTTATGCGCCAGCAAGCCGCCCGAAAAATGCAGTCGTATCTGTCGGTGGCGGTTGTGATGATCGTGCTTAGTGGCGCGGTCGGCGCATATGGCTGGCGCACGCCCGAGGACCCGACCATCCGCATGGCGCTGCTGACACGCGCCAAGCCCGCCACGAAGGAAGTGCAGGAGTTGCTGGCCCAACCGCCCGTGGCCGAGCGGGCTACTGCCGAAGCAAACACCGTCACCACGCGCAGCGGTGGCATCGCCAACGTGCTGCTCAATAGCGGTGATGCCGCGACCTTCTCTTCCGAACTCCCCGCCGCCTACGACCAGATTGAGCCGACAGCTGACCTTCTGCCGACGACCGAACTGGGCACAATCATCCTCTCCAGCACCGTCACCGACGAATACAAGGCCATCAACCCGACCAGTATCTTCGGCGAGGGGCACTACACCCTCTATGCCACCTTCGATTACAAGGACATGGCCGACGGCATGGCCTGGGCCTGGGTGTGGCGTCACAACGGCGACGTCATCGACGGTGGTAATGAGCTATGGGTTTACGGCGATGAAGGCCCCGGCTATATCTACCTCAGCCCCGAAGAGGGTTTCGACGAGGGACAATATACCCTTGAAGTGTGGGTGAACGACGAGCTTTTGGGCAAGGCATCGGCGACCATGAACGACGCGGCCGTCTCCGCTGGTAACTAACAACCAGTTCACAATATCTACAATACATGCTCCCGAAGGCCCGTTGGGCCTTTTTTGTTACCTGTTGTCCGATGTGACCCGGCGAGTGTCGGCGATTGAACAAATTGTCGAATGGATAATCCGGTCGCCGGCATGACGACCAGGCTAAAAAACCTATTTCCGCCCCGGCAGCCGCCGGCGCAGCATGGCCGCGAACTGGTGCAACTCCTCGACGCGCAAGAGCCAGCAGACCAGCAGGTATGCAAGGATCCCGACGGCAGTGCCGAATATTGCATGCATCCAGGTAGCCGAGCTGACGAGCAGCAGCAGAACGGCGCTGATCGCCACGGCCATCGCCAAAGACGCCGCGCCCATCCGCGCCAGCCCCGAGAGCAACGAGTGGCCGTTCAGCCCGCCCAGCTTTCGCCGCACCAGCCAGAGCAACAGCATGACCTCGACAATGTTGGACAGGCTGAAACCCAACGCCAGCGCGCCCAACGGCGGCCACCCGTACGCTGAAAAGACGACATCACGCAGCCACAGGCTCAGCGTCCACATGACCAGAATCTGGAACCCGCCGGCCAGGACGGGAGTCAACGTGTCGCTCAGGGCATAGAAAGCCCGGGCAACGATCTCGATCGTCGTCAGGGCGATGAGGCCGACGGCGTAGAACTGCAAGGCGGTGGCTACCATAATGGTAGCCTCGTTGTCGAACAGGCCACGCTCGAACAGAACGGTGACATACGGCCCGGCCAACAGCATGAGCAGAACAGTGGCCGGCAATCCCAGAAACAGGATCAGCCGCAGGGAATCACTGAGGATATGGCGCATTTCGCGGTGGGCCGAGCGAGCGGCGAGCGTGGCCAGCGTGGGAAAGGCGGCGATACCCAGCGCCTGCCCCAGGATACCTTGCGGCATGATGAGGATGCGAAAGGCTGCGTTAAGCGCCGGAAGTGTGCCCAGAACCATGGAGCCGGTCAGAAACAGGATGATGAACTTGTTGATCTCGCTGAAGGACAGGCCCAGCACGCGCGGCCCCATGAGCCGCAAGACCTGCATCACGCCGGGGTCGCGCAGGGTGAGGATGGGAGTATAACGCGCCCGGACGCCCCGCAGCGCCGGCAGTTGCACCAGCATGTGCCCCAGCGCGCCGGCGACAGAACCCCAGGCCAGACCAAAGACGGTCGGAAGCGGATCGCCCTTCCCGATGAAGGCCCCCAACAGGCCGCCGATGATAATGCCGATGTTATAGACCGAAGGGGCGAGCGCCGGCATCAGAAAATGCTGGCGGGCGTTCAGCGCGGCCATGACGATGCCGCTGATGCCGAAAATGATCGGCGACAGCAGCATGATGCGCATCAGGGATACGGTCAACGGCAACAGGGCCGGTTCCTGGGCGATGTTGTCGGCGTAGAAGAAGGTGACGAACGGCGCGGCGAAGATCATCACCACAATGGACACGACGGTTGTGATGATGGTTGTAAGGTTAAGAACGGCCGAGAAGAGCCGCCACGCGCCCGGCTCGTCGTCCCGGCTGAAATAGGCGGCGAAGGTCGGGATGAAGGCTGAACCGATGGCTCCCCCGGCGACGATCAGGAAGATAGTTTCGGGAAAACGCCCGGCGACGTCGAACGCAGTCGCCTCCAGCGTAGTGACGCCGAGGAACTGGCGCACGACGATCTCGCGCAGCAAGCCGAGCACCCGGCTGAGCATAGCCAGCGAGGCCACCAGCCCTGCGGCGCGAAAGACCTGGCTGCGTCCCGAATCGTTCGTCGTGGGGTCAGAATGTTCCGGCCGGCTCATGGCTTATTGATACTCATATTGAGTCCTGGACGGTCATTCGACTGTGGAAGTTATTAAGCATTAAGTACCTAACAATCATTGCCTTATAAATGGTATCCTAATAGCCACATCAATCCATCAAGCAACGGAGAACACGCAAACATGACTGAAAACATTTTCATTAGCGAGACAGTTCATAGCGCCAATGGTGACGGGCCGAAGACATTGAATATCATCAAGGTGTCGGCTCGTTCGCGCACGGCAGCCGTCGCCGGGGCAATTGCCGGCGTGATGCGTGACTCTTCCCATGCCGAAGTCCAGGCTATCGGTGCCGGAGCGGTCAATCAGGCCGTTAAGGCTATCGTCATAGCCAAGGGCTATCTGGCCGAGGAAGGTGTCCACATCAGTTGCGTTCCGTCGTTTGTCGATATCGACATCGATGAACAGGAGCGCACGGCGATTCGCTTTGTGATTGAGCCGCAAGGTTAATCACTTATCTCGCTCGCTAACACGGGGGCGCGGCCGAAAGGTCGCGCCCTTACTATTTATTTGGCCGGCGTCCGGCCACTCCCCACAGCGCCAACCCCACGCCAAGAACGATCCCGACACCAATCAATAGCAGACCCGACCAGGCGGCCGGGCCGGTCGCGTCGCTTGTGTCCGGTGACGGGGTCGCGGCCGGCGCTGGCGCGGTAGCCGGCACAGGGGTGGCGGTAGCCGGTGGCGGTTCAGTGCCGGTCGGCGACGGCTCCATCGTGGCCGTCGGTTCAGCGGTTGCCGAGGGTCGCGGCGTGGGCGAGACGTGGCCCGTCGGAGCGTCCTCTCCTCCGTCCACCTCGAGCGCGGGTTCATCGGCGACCGGCGACCTCCCGTCATCTGCCTGGATTAGGTAGTAGGTCGTCCCGCCGATCATGCAGTAATCGGCGATGGTCTGGCTGCACAGCGCGCCAGGCAGCTCGACGGTGAAGACTCCGTCCTCGGCTTCGATCGTCTCGCGCACGCCCCACATGTCCACAAGTTCGGCCGTGTCGGCCGTGGCCGGGACGATCGCTTCCTGCGGGGCCGGGAGCCGGGAGAACAGCACCGTGGTCGTCTGTTCGTCCTGCTCCAGTCGCACCTGGCCCACCGTATCCCAGCGCTCGCGCTCGGCGGCCGTCACCCCACCCAGCAGCCGGATGGCGATCCGGTAAGTGTCGAAGGCGGGCCGGCGGCTGTTGTCCCAGCGGATCAGCCCAAACGGCTCAGGGTTGGCGGCGCGGTCGCCCGCCGTATCTTTCAGCTTGTAGACCGATATGCGTTCGGCTCCGGCCGAGAGCGCAGCGGCGATGGCCTGCGGGATGAATGCCGCCTGTTCATTGAGCGTCACCGCCAGCGTCCAGTTGTCCACCTTCCAGTAAGGATCGTCCATCGGCGGCGCGTTTGTCTCTACCAGCCACAGCGGCTGCTCCAGACCGCGGACATCCATCACCCGTCGGAAAGCGTAAAGGACGTTGTAAACGGCGTTGGGCTGGAAGTAGAGGTGAGCGGTGGCGACGTCGAAGTAGTAATTGTGCTTCGCCGCTTCGGGATCGGCGAGGACGAGATCGAGGAATCGGGCGAAATAACCCGTGTCCCAAAAGTAGGTGAACGCGCCCAGATGGACGACCGCCTCGGGGCTGGCCGCCTTGGCCGCCAGATAGGCGACGCGTTGCAATTGAACAAACTCCTCGATCGTCCCGTCCCAGGTGTGGCCGGGGGCGTCGACGTCGTCGATGTCGGGTTCGTTCCAGATGATCCAGCGGTCGATGCGCCCGGCATAGCGGCTTACGGCCTCAGTGACGAAGACAGCCCAGGTGTTGTCGGGGTCGTCGGGCGGCAGGTCGAGGCCGCGCGGCAAACCGTTGCGGTCGCGTGCCCAGTCAGGGATACCGATTATAAGCCCCACTACCTCGCGCCCGGCGGCCAGCTCCGCGTCCAGTTCCTCGTCGTCGAGGGGCGGCCGCCAGTCGTCCGGCCCGTCTGTCTGCACGTCGGCCCACTGGAAGCGCGCGCGAGTCCACGCCGCGCCCAGGCGCGACGCCGCGGCCGGGTCCTCGAAGCTCTCGATCACGCCGTAGCGGATATCGCCGGGCGGCGCGAAAGTCGGCGAGGCGGCCGGGGTCGGGGACGCGACCGCTTCCGGCGATGTCTCAGCAGTAACTTCCGGGAGAGGCGACGGGGTCGGCGTTGGGTCAGTCTGGGCGATTGTCGCGGGGGCGGCAACAAGCAGCGCGGCCACCGGCAACGCGACGAGAGCCAACCGGCGGCCAATCATCGTAAAAATATTCATTCAACCCACTAGTGTAAAGCCACAAGGGTCGGAAGGGCAAGTGAATGTGTGATACAATCGGCCGATATTCTCAGGAAGGACGGGTTTCACATTATGCGTACCTATCGCCTCGCGCTCATCGGATTCGGCAACGTCGGCCAGGGCCTGGCTACGATCCTGCGCGATCAGGGCCAGATGATCGCCGACAAGCACGGCGCGGAATATCGCATCGTCGCCGTCAACACGGGGCGACACGGCAGCATCTATAACCCCGAGGGATTCGATCCGGGGATGCTGCTCGCGGCCTACGAGGAAACGCAGCGCATCGACACCGTGCCCGCGCCTAACATCGGCTGGGACGTGCCGCAGGTGATCTACGAGAGCAATGCCGACGTCATCGTCGAGCTGACGTCCAGCGACCTGTTGAGCGGCGAACCGGCGGCCGGATACATCCGCGCGGCGTTGCGCCAGGATCGGCACGTGGTGACGACCAACAAGGGGCCGATCGCCCTGTTTTACCCGGAGCTGTCGGCCGCGGCCGCCGAGCGGGGGGTGATGCTGGGCGTCGAAGGCACGGTGATGGGCGGCACGCCATTGCTGCGGGTCGGCCGCGAGCTGCTGACGACCGCCGGCATTTCCCGCGTCCAGGGCATCCTCAACGGCACCACCAACTACATTCTGACGCGAATGGCCGACGGCGAATCCTACAAATCGGCTCTCAAGGAAGCGCAGGAGAAGGGCTATGCCGAAGCCAATCCCATCGCCGATGTCGACGGCTACGACGCGGCGGTCAAGCTGGTCATCCTGTCCAACTTGTTGCTGGGCGTCCCGCTGCAGATGTCCAACGTGGAACGCGAGGGGATCCGCGATCTGTCATCGAAAGATATCGTCCGGGCGCAGAAGGTAGGCGAGGTGTGGAAGATGGTCGGCTGGGTGGAGCGCACGCCGGAGATGGTCAGGGCGTCCGTCAAGCCGATACGCCTGCCGGCGGCGCACCCGCTGGCGTCGGTCAACGGAGCCACCAACGCCGTCACCTTTGTGACCAAGCTGCTGGGCGACGTCACGATCGTCGGGCCGGGCGCGGGGCGCGTCGAGACGGGTTACGCCGTCCTGTCCGACCTGCTGGAGATCAACCGACGGATGATCTGATTGGTCTGCATACGGGACTTGGGAGACTTGACGGTCAGCCGGCGCGCCAGTCGCCGGGGGCGGCCGTGCTCTCCATGATCACCCGGCGGCCGAAGGCCTTGCCCATCAGATCGACCGCGTTGCGTTCTGCTTCCCAGATTTCCACCGCGGGAAACTCATCCGCATAGAGCGTCAGAAACAGCGTCTCGTCATCCCAATGCGCGCCGACATCGTCGACGTTGGCGTTCCGGCCGCGCTCCAGAAACTCCGCCAAACGCAAGATTGCCGACAGCTGGGTCAGCAGCGTCTCGTCGCCGTCCACCAGCAGGCTCTCGAAACCGTCGACGCGCGGCCGCCCCTTGCGATGATATCGCGTCATCAGGGCGATCAGCGCCGTCTCCCGCGGCTGGAAGCCCGGCAACCCGCTGTTGATGATGAGCGTCTGCGAATGTTTGTGATGGTCGTCGTAGCTGATGAGGGTGCCCAGGTCGTGGAGCAGGGCCGCGGCGTCGAGCAGTTCCTCCTCCGCGCGACCGTAGCCATGCAGCGGGGCGAGCTGCTTGAACAGGCGACCGGCCAAAAAGCGCACCTGGTTCGCGTGTGCCTTGCTGTACTGGTAGATTCGCGCCTTGTTGAGCACGCTGAACTGGCGCACGTCGCTGACGACCGGATAGACCAGGTGTTGCCAGAAATGCTCGAAGAACAACCCTTCGCGCAGGCCGTTGACCGATATCGTGACGCTCTCCATCTCCAGCTCGTCCATGACCGCCTGGAGCACCAGCGCGCCGGGCAGAATGATGTCGGCGCGGTCGCTGCTGAGGCCGGGCAGGTTTTCGCGCTCGCTCAGGGGCAGGCTCGTCAGTAAGCGGATGTTTTCCAACAGGTCGTCGCGTCTGAGGACGAAGCCGTGGAGCGTGTTAAGCGGGTAGCCATGGCGCGCGGCGGCCATCGAGGCCATGTTGCGATCTGTGCCACCGAGAGCGACGAACGGCAGGCGGCCGTCTTTCTTTTTGCGCTCCATCAGCCAGCTCACGGTCTTCAATTGACTGTCGATCTCGCGCTGTATGGCCTCGATCTCAGCCGCGGCCGGCGGGTCATGGCGGATGAAACGCTCCGAAAGAGCCAGCGCGCCCAGCGGGAGTGACGTTCCGCGCAGGAAGCGCCGGTCGCGCACGCGGGAGATCTGCATGCTGCCGCCGCCGATATCGAGCACGTGGGCGTCAGTCAGCGGCAGCTCGTTCAGCACTCCCAGCACGGCGTAATAGGCCTCTTTTTCACCGTCCAGGATGCGCAGCGGCAAGCCCAGGTCTGTCTCCACCTGTCGCACGAATTCCGCGCCGTTATGGGCTTCGCGGACGGCGCTGGTGGCGGTGGCGATGATATGATCCACCCGGGTGCTGTCGCAAAAGCGCTTGAAGAGGCGCAGGGTGACAAGCGCGCGGCTCATCGCTTCGTCACTCAGGCCGCGGGCGGTCATGCCCTGGCGCAAACGCACGACCTCGCGGATTTCGTCGTCCAGATGATAAGCATGGCCGGGCACGGCCGACATGACAATAAGCCGGGCGGTGTTGGAACCCAGGTCGATGACGGCGACGCGCTGCTGTCCGGTCACGGTGTACATGATGGCGCGATTATACGCCCCCGGACGCAAGTGAACAGGGATCGCCTTAAAATGCCCCTTGACAGCCGCGGCCGCGCGAATATAATACTCGTATCGATGAATATCAATATGTTTTCGGAGGCGGACCAGTCCGTGTCTTTCGCCAAGGCCATCGCCGACGAGACCCGTCAGCGCATCATGGGTCTGCTGTGTTGCCGCTGGCTGTGCGTCAGCGACGTCGTCGACGAGATGGGCGACATCACCCAGCCGACGGTGTCTCATCACCTGGCCGTCCTGCGCGAGGCGGGTCTGGTCCATACGCGACGCGAGGGCAAGCAGGTGTTCTATTCGCTGAACCAGGATGAGGTCGTCACCTGTTGCGGCCGGATCATGCGCATCTTCGCGCCGGAGCGTCCGGCCGGCGCGGCGTTCGTCGATGTGGCCACGATCGATGTCGCCGGCGGCGCGGACGAATAGATCGCCGGCCTCTTTTTTTAACTTGATACATCGATAAATATCTATATGACAGGAGTAACAATGATGCAAGACAACTCACAGATTCACGATGCGGT
>JAHDWL010000027.1:30630-40525 GCA_023384355.1 Anaerolineae bacterium | reverse complement strand
GGTGGTGGTCATGATGGAAGTATAGCGAATTGGGGAAAAATCAGGAATCTGGAATCTGGAATCTGGAGTGACGAGTTTGGAAGGGCGTGCTGAGCGGCCGCATCATGCCAGATCATGGGGCGCTTGCGAATAGTATCGCGATATGATAATATCGCCTCGTGATAGAATCTTTCGCGTCGCGGGAAACCGAACTTGTTTATCTGGGCCGGGTTTCACAAAAATTGGAGCACGACATCCAGCGGACGGCACGGCGAAAGCTGCTCTATCTGCATGACGCCAGGGATTTGCGCGACCTGCTGGCTCCGCCGGGCAACAGGCTTGAGAAGTTATCCGGCGATCGACAGGGACAATACAGCATACGCATCAACGATCAGTGGCGCATCTGCTTTCGATGGGATAACGACCGCGCGCTTGACGTCGAGATCGTTGATTATCACTCATGAAGGCACACGATATGGACGAAGAAAGATTACCCCCGATCCATCCGGGCGAAGTCCTGTTTGAGGATTTCATGAAGCCCCTCAGCCTGAGCCAATACCGCGTTGCCCAGGATATCGGCGTTCCCACGTTGCGGATCAGCCAGATCGTTCACGGCAAGCGAGCGGTGACGGCTGACACGGCCATGCGCCTTGCCCGCTATTTCGGCACGAGTCCTGATGTATGGCTTCGCCTGCAAGCCCGCTACGATCTGGAGGTAGCTGAGCGGAAATACGGCGACCGGATTGCGCGCGAGGTCAAGGTGCTGGCCCAGGCCGCCTAGACCTCTTGCCGCTCCACCACCCCCACGGCCGTCATCAGGCAGAACAGGACGAGCACAATCGACCCGGCCAGCGCGCCCCAGCCGTTGACCGCAACCGGGTCGGGGATGCCTAGCTGGCTGATCCACGGCACAAGCCCGGCGGGCAGCAACGCCGCCGCCTGCGGGAAGGCCCCGCCGACGAGCAGCGTCACGCTGAACAGCAACCCCAGCCCGGCGGCGATGACCGTCGTGCGGCCGATGGCGCTGCCCAGCAGCGCGGCGGCGACGAAGGCCAGCAGCCACACCCACAACAGCGCGTTGCCCAGCATGAACGGCCCCAACGCCAGTCCCGGCTCGAAGAGCAGGCCGGTGTAGTACCACGCCGCCAGCCCGGCCGGCAGCAGGGCCACCAGCCATACCAGTGCCTGCGCGTCGAATTTGGCAAGCACGTAGGCCCAGCGCGGGACGGGCTTGCTCAGCGTCATGGCTGCCGTGCCCCGCTCGCGCTCCCCGGCGATGGCCCCCATGCCCAGCAGGATGGCGACGATAAAGCCGAACTGGGTCAGGTTCTTGACGTATTGGGCCACCGCGTCGGCCGTCTTCGGCTCCGGGATTAGCCCGGCGAACTGCTCGGCTTCCGGCAAGGCCTTGAGCAGGTCGGACGTGAAGCGGGCCAGCAGCGGCGACATGAGGCCGAAGAGCAGGAAGACGACCCCCACGACCAGCACCTTGCGCGTGCGCCATTGCTCCAGCAGTTCCTTGCGCAGCAGCGCGCCGAAGCGACTCCATTCCTCGCGCAGCGGCGGCGGCCGGTGGGCCGGTTCGGCCGCGCCCCAGCGCCGGTAGCTCCAGCCGATGACGAGCAGGCCCGGCAGCAGGAAGAAGAACAGGATGCCTTCCAGCAGCCACGGGTTGGTCACGAACTGCCCGACGTAGACCAGCGCGGCGTCGACCAGCGCGTGGTAGAGGATGCCGGCGACGGCGTAGAGGGCGTTGCGGCGGCGAAAGGCCAGCCAGACCAGCAGCGACACGGCCACCTGCAGGGCCATGGCCATCAGCCGCTCGACCAGCGGCAGCAGGGCCGCCGCTGACGGCGCGCTAACGACGGCCATTTGCTTCTCCAGCGCGGCCAGCTGATCGGGCGTCAGGCCCAGCGTCGCCAGGTCTGTGCCGCGCAGGCCGAGCAGTCCGGCAACCGACAGCGCGGTGATCGCGCCGAGGATCATCGCCTCGATGCCGCCGTGACCCAGGCCGACCATCACCCCGCCCGACCAGCGGTCGACGAGGCCACGCCGGTCGAGGAACCAAAAGGTGGCGACGCGCATCAGCCCCTCGCAGACCCCGGCCGAGAGGCCCAGCACGATGGCCGTGCGCAGCAGGTTCGGCGCGTCGGGGCCGACGGGGCTGATGAGACCTGCCCGGCCGAGCAGGTTGTTGAGCGGCAGGTGGAAGACCTGCGACAGGAAGAAGGCGACCGCGCCGGCCGTCCACAGCAGCCACAACGCCCGGAAGCGGCGGCGGAAGGCAATCGCCAGCAGGATGGGCACGCCGATCATCAGCGTGACGGTGATCGCATAGAGGACGGTCATTGTCCGGCCTCCTCGCTTAGGCTGAGGAATATCTCTTCCAGGTTCGGCCGCACCCACTCGTAGCGCAGCAGCGGCAGGTTGTGCTTGACGACCAGCGGCAGCAGCGCCGCCTGCCCGGCGGCCGCGTCGGCCGCGGCCACGCGAACGCGGCCCTCCTCGACCGTTACGCCGCTGACCCAGGGCAGCGCCTCCAGCTCGGCGACGAAGGCCGGGAGAGTGACGACGGAACCGGCGGGCACGACCAGCTCGGCCACGTCGGAGGCGTAGCGCGACATCAGCTCCTCGCGGCCGGCCACCTCGACCAGCCGCCCCTCGTGGAGGATGCCGACCGTGTCGCACACGCGCTCCACGTCAGCCAGGATGTGGGTGGAGAAGAAGATAGTCACGTGGTCGCGCAGGGCCTCCATCAGGTCGAGCACGTCGCGCCGCCCGGCCGGGTCCAGCCCGGCCATCGGCTCGTCGAGGATGAGCACCGCCGGCCGGTGGATGAGCGCCGCCGCCAGACCGAGGCGCTGTTTCATGCCGCCGGAGAAGCCGCCCACGCGCCGCCGGGCCGCGCCCTGCAGATCGACCAGGCGCAGCAATTCGGCGGCGCGGGCGCGGCGTTCGTCCCCGCCCAGCCCGAACAGGCGGCCGGTGTGGTCGAGGTAGTCGCTCGCGGTCATCCAACCGTAAAAGGCCGGCTCCTGCGGCAGATAGCCGAAGCGGGTGCGGCCGCGGTCGTCGTCACCGGTCGTCTCGACGCCGTTGACCCAGGCCCGGCCGCTGTCGGGGCGGGCCAGCCCGGTGATCAGGCGGATGGTGGTCGTCTTGCCCGCGCCGTTGCGGCCCAGAAAGCCGAAGATTGAGCCTTCGGGCACGACGAGGTCGAGGTCGCGCACGGCCTGCACGTCGCCGTAGCGGCGGGACAGGCTCTCGGTGCGGATGGCGTCGGTGTTGTTCGCCATGCTCCTACTCCTCGCCGCGGCCGATCAGGAAGTAGAGGATGGGGCCGATGATGTTGACGAAGATGATAATGATCGCCCACAGCCAGCGCGGGCCGTTGGCCGCCGGCCGCCGCGCCAGGTCGATCAGGGCGAAGACCATCAGGCCAAGCTGGATGAGGATGACGGGAACAAGGAAGGGGATGTAGGGTCGGATGGCGTCCATGGGGTTAATTATAGCAGCAAGCGCGGGAATCCGCGCTGAGGGGGCCGGCCCGCGATGAACAGGCAGTCGCCAGCGTCACCCGGCCGGGTGTTTATGGCCGGCTCTTCTTTTTTCCGGTGTTTGCAGGGTTATCGCGTTCCCGGCAGGCGCAGGTTTGAACCCACGCCACAGGAATGTATGGACATGCAGGGCGGATGCCCCACGGAGCGAACCGCTCTCTCGCCTGCTAACGGAATCGATCTTCAATTACGACTGCGACAACGATTGCGAGAGCCTCATCGGCAACCCTCAACCACACGCCTCTTCCCCCGGAAAGTCGACCGGCGCGGGCCATATCCCGATCGGCCGCCGGCCGATCTCCATCCCCAGCAGCGGCGCTTTTCCCGCTGCCGGCGGTTGAAACTCGCCGTCCTCGTAGATGTAGAACGCATCACCAACGCCAACCAGCAGCCGGTCGATGCCGCCCAGCGGCGCAATCCAGCCGACATGGCCCCCGGGACCGTCGGCCGAGACCATCGTCCTCGCCACCTCTCCGGCGGCCGTGACCCACGCCACCTGTCGTCCGGCGCGCGGATCGTCGCCGCCCACCGGCAGGCTGTCGCCGATAAACACCAGCCGCTCCCCGGCCGCATCCCAGACGATCCCCTGCGCCGGCTCCACGCTGCCGAACTTCTCCGGCTGCACGGTGGCGCTCGTGCCCGTCGCCAGATCGACAATACCCACCCAGCCCTCATCGGCCGCGCGCCAGGTGTAGGGGTGGGTTGCCTGGGCCAGGTTGCGCGTGCCATAGGCCAGATAGTGCCCGTTGGGCGACGGAGCCAGGGCCACAATCGCCCCCGGCGACGCGGCGTGACGAGTGATTTGCTCAACGGTTCCGCCGTCGGCCGTGGCCCGATAGACCTGCAGGATGCCGCCCTCGTCCCGGTCGGTGAAATAGAGCCACGCCCCGTCGGCCGACCAGGCCAGCGCGCGGGTGTCCGCGCCGCCGCGCGGAGCTGTCCTCGTCACGCCGTATGGCTCGACCAGTTCGATGATCTCCACCTCGGCCCCGTCGCCCGCCGGCACGACGTGGGCCAGCCGGCGGCTATCAGGCGCGAGACGGCTGATCTCGTGGGCGTCAACCTGCGCCGTGGGCGGCAAGCCCCATTGCGTCACGCCGTTCAGGTCGGTCAGTTGGCCGTGGATGAACAGACGGCAGCCGCGGTCGAACCATTGTGCCTCTCCGAGAAGAATCGGCGCGTCGTCGACGCTGCCCGGCAACACGCGCAACGCGCCTGTCCCGGCATCATAGATAGCCGGATAGACGTCCTCATACAGGTCTTCGATGTAAAAGCCCACCAGCGGCCCGACCAGCGGTGCGGAGGGGTCAGCCGCGGCGACGGGGGTTACCGCGACATCGGGGACCGTCGGGGCGACAGCAGGTGCCGGCGTAGCTCCCCGTTCCGTCCCGCCACAACCCGCCGGCAAGAAGATCAGGGCCAGGATGAGCAGCCAACCGGAGCGCTTCATTCGGTCGCCTCCGGCTGTTCCGTCCAGGGCTTGAGCCGTTCCGGGTCGGCCGCGCCGATCAGCGCCCGCGCGAGCGCCAGCGTCGGGTCGACGAGCGGCAAGCTGTCGAGCGAGCGCTGCGGGAAGGCAAGCGGCAACTCGGTGCAGCCGAGGATGATCGCCTCGGCCCCCTGATCGCGCAGCGCGGCAATCGCCCGCGTCAGGCCGGCCCTGGCCCACGCCGACGGCGCGCCGGTCGCCTTGATGCCGCGCGTCGGGTCATAGATCGCCGGGTGGACTGTCTCCAGTTGCAACGTCTCGTCCGGGACGACTACCCGGAAGCCGCGCGGCTCCAATGCTGCCGGATAGAGCCGCGTGCGCCATGTACCGGTGGTCGAGAGCACCCCCACCGTCCGAAGCGAGGGGAACCGGCCCGCCAGATGCGCCGCCGTCTCGTCGATCATGTTCAGCAGGCGCGGGGGCCGCTCAAAGTCGGCTCCACGGCCGGTCAGGCGGTCGACCACGACGTCGAAGATTGCCGGCGCGTGGGCCGTGTTACAGGGGATGGCCGCCAGCGTCGCCCCCGCGCCGGCCAGCAGCCGCAGCTGCTCCACGATTGCCTGCGCCGGGTTCACCCGCTCTTGACCCAACAGAAACTCCGTTCGGTCAGCGATGCGCGCCGGCCACGAGACAGCGATGACCGGCAGGTGGTCCTGGTCGCGCGCGGCGACGGTCTGCTCCAGAATCTTGCGTTGCAAATCCAGTCCGGCAAACGGCCCGACGCCGCCGACGATGCCGATGACCGCCGGGCGCTCGTCGGCCGATGAAAGGGATGACATTCCGGTCACACTCCATTACACTTGTAATCAATATACCTGACAGATTTCAGCAATAGACTAGCACGCTCGGCGTTCCCGGCAACTTGCCGGTCAACCCGCCTCTGATGCATATATGGACAGCCCCCTCTCTCCCGCCGACCTCATCATTCCGCTGCCGGTCGAAGCGTGGGTGGAGCGGCCGCCGGGTGGTGATTATCTCATTCGGCTGGCCGAGCCGGCCGGTCGCGTCGCGGTCTGCGTCGGGGAAACGCCTGAGGCGGCGGCCGTGTCCAGTGTGGCCACGGCAATTGTGACGAAGACCGCGCCGGCCGGGGTCAGCGAGCTTCGCATGGCAGCGGCGGACGTGGCTTTGTTGGGCGGCCGCCGCCCCTGCTTCCTGCTCGACCTCGACGGCCGCCGCCTCGTCGTCGCCGAGCGAACGCTGTCCCTTGCCGGTGGCGTCAACTTCCGCGACATCGGTGGCTATCGAACTGCCGACGGCCGGGTGGTGCGTTGGGGTCGGGTCTATCGCGCCGGGTCGCTGGCCGAACTGGCCGACGACGACATCGCCCTTTTGGCCGCGCTTGGCCTGCGGCTGTCGTGCGACCTCCGCTCGACGGCCGAGACGGTTGCCGCCCCTGACCGGTTGCCGCCGGGAGCTGTCGCCCGCCACACGCCCGTCGTCGTCGACGTTCACCCGCTGCGGCGATTCATCGCTCTCATCCGCAAGCGCCATCGCGTCCGCGAGTTGTTGCAGGACGCCTACATCACCATGCTCGACCAGAACGGGCCGCTGTTCGCCGACATCCTCCGCGCCGCGGCCGATCCGGTCAATCTGCCGCTGGTCATCCACTGCACGGCAGGCAAGGACCGCACCGGGCTGGCTGTGGCGTTGCTGTTGCTGACCCTCGGCGTGCCCGAAGAGACGGTCATCGCCGATTACACGCTTAGCAACCATGCCTATGAGGTGAACGCCGAGCGGATCATGCCGGAGATGGAGAGGTTAATGGACCTCGGTTTCAGCCGCGAGCAGTTGCGACCGTTTCTGCTGGCCGACGCCCGTACCCTGGCCGCCGCTCTCGCCCACTTGCGCCGTCGTCACGGCTCGCCGGCGGGCTACCTCCGCCATGCCGGCCTCGACGACGCGACCGTTGAACGCCTGCGGGCGGAATTGCTGACCCCAATCAATGCCGAAATCACGCAGGAGCGACATGGTTCGGCCCACTGATCGGCCGGCCTGTTGCCCGTCTGAAAGGCTGACTACTCCGTCGTTGTTGCCGTTGCGGTTGGCGTCTCGGTCGCGGGCGGCGTCGGCGTCTCGGTCATGGGCGGCGTCGCTGTGATGGTCGGGGTCTCCGTCGGGGTCTCCGTCGGCGTGGGGGTAGTTGTCGTCGTGGCTGTGGCCGTCGCCGTAGTCGTCGGTGTCGGCGTCGGCTGTTGCATGAAGAACACCGTCCGCCCCTCATGGGTGACCGGATCGAACTCCGGCGTGAACGGATTATCCGGCCCGTACACGATGACCCGAATGGTCACCGGCCCACTGTAGGCGACCTGCGAGGCATCCCAAACCGCCAGCAAGCCGTCCTGCATTGCCTCCGGCCGACGCTCCTGGATCAGTCCCCAGCCGCCGGGGTTTTCGCCCAACCCGTACTCAACCTGATACCCCTGATAGTTTGGGCCCAGCGCCGTGCCCCAAATCTCGATGAAGGAGCGATCGAGCGCGTCGCCCTCGTTGCGCGGCCGCAAAATCTCGGCCCGCGGACGCGGCGTGTCGCCGTCGCAGGCCTGCGTGGGCGGGGAGATGGCCGCCGACGTTGACCCCTGGGCGGCGGCCCACTGCTGACCGGCGGCCGTCGTCTGCATCCAGGCGGTGGCCAGCGCCCGCTCGCGCTCCAGCACGTCGGGCCGGCCATTGACCGGCACGCCGCCGCCGAACGTCGCCTCGTAGATGGCTTCGGTGCAGGATGGATTGGCCTGCAGGCCGGTCCACAGATCGACGGCCATGCGGGTGATGCCCATTGAGGCGTCTTGTGGCGGCTGGTCTCCGGCGAACACTTCGGTCAGCCGGCTGGCGCAGGTTGAGGTCGCGTCGACAGCCACGCCGGTGTCGGCGCAGATCTCGCGGTCGACGATGCCCGGCGGGCGGATGAAGTTGAGCGACTCGCGGCCGTTCAGATAAGACGTCATGAACCGGTTCCAGATGGGCGAAGCAAGCCGGTAACCCGACTGGCCCGCGCCGATGGGCCGGTTGTCGGTGTTACCCACCCACACGGCGGCCAAAATCTGCGGGGCATAGCCGATGGTCCAGCCGTCGCGAACGTCGTCGGCCGTGGTGCCGCTGGTTCCTGTCTTGGCCGCCACCTGGTAGCCGGGAATGACCAGATTGTTGTTCTGGCCGAACTCTTCCAGCCGGGCGTTGTTGTCGCTCAGGATGCTGGTCATCAGGAAGGCGTGCTCCGGCCGCACGGCCTGGGGCGCGACGTTTGACGGCGAGGGGTTGTCGTAGAGCACGGTGCCGCTGCGATCCTCGATGCGCGTGATGGCGAATGGCGCGATGTAGCGGCCGCCGTTGGCCAGCGAGCCGAACGCCCCGGCCATCTCCAGCGGCGGAATCTCGCCCGCGCCCAGCGCCAGCGACAGCCCGTGGTTGCGCGGCTGTCCGGTCTCGGCACAGCCGTCGTCCTGCAAGGTGATCAGGCCGATCTTCTGGACGTTGGTGATGAAATCGCACACGCCGACAAACTCCAGCGCCTTGACCGCCGGGATGTTATAGGAATTGCCCAGCGCCGGGCGCACGCGCACCGGGCCGTGGAACGTGTCGTCGAAATTCTTGGGCACATAGGGCGGGTTCGCGCCGTCGGGGAACTCCGTTTGCAGGTCCCATAACAGCGTCGCCGGCGTCCAGCCTCGCTCGAAGGCCGACAGAAAGACCAGCGGCTTGATCGAAGACCCGGCCTGGCGCGGGGCGAGGGACATGTTGACCTGGCCGTTGATCGCCTCGTTGTTGAAATCGGCGCTGCCGACCATGGCCACGATCTCGCCCGTCTGCGGCTGCAGCGCCACCAGCGCGGCGTTGTTGGCTCCGCCGGCGGCCAGCAGGTCGCGGTTGGCGGCCACGGCCTCTTCGGCCAGCCGCTGCGCTTCGGGGTCCAGCGTCGTGTGGATGCTCAGCCCGCCGCGATAGATCGACTGCGCGCCGAGCAGCTCCTCGGCCTGTTGCAGCACGGTGAAGGTGAAATGCGGGTGGCGGATGGTGACTTCCGGCCGGCGCATTTCGTAGACGCGGGCGGCCATTTCGTCCAGCGCCGCCTGGGCTTCGTCCATGGTCACGTCGTCGTTGGCGACCATCAGGCTCAGCACCTCGCGCTGGCGGCCGAGCGCCTTGTCGGGCGCGGTGTAGGGGTCCCACAGCGCCGGGGCCTGCGGCAGACCGGCCAGCAACGACGCCTCGGCCAGCGTCAGCTCGGCGGCCGACTTGTTGAAATAGGTATTGGCCGCCGCCTCGATGCCATAGGCCAGATTGCCGTAGTAAATCTCGTTCAGGTACAGCTCCAGAATCTCGTCCTTGCTGTAGGTTCGGGAGATTTCGGCGGCCAGGATGATCTCGCGCACCTTACGACGGTAGCTGCGCTGGGTGCGCTCGTCTTCATCGAGCAGTGTGGCGCGCACGAGCTGTTGGGTGATGGTGCTTGTCCCGGCGATGGATTCCTGATCGCGCGCCGCCTGGATGACCGCGCGCACCAGCCCGATCACATCGAAGCCGGGGTTCTCGTAGAAGCGTTTGTCCTCGGTGGCGATGGTCGCCTGGACCAGCCAGGGCGAGATGCGGTCGAGCGGCACGTAGGTGCGGTTACCCGCGTTCGGGTCGGCCAGGGCGTAGAGCAACTCGCCGTTGCGGTCATAGATGCGCGCCGTCTCAAAGGTGCTGGCCCGGTTGCGCAGCTCCGACGGCCGCGGCAGGTCGACGGCCACCAGGCTGTAGCCGATGGCCGCGGCCGAGGCCACCAGCAGCCCGCCGACGAACAGGATCAGAAACAGGAGAAGTATTCCGCGCGCGATTCGCCCGGCAGTCATTGGACGACGGGCCTTCGACGTCACCGGCGGCGGGGCGG
>JAHDWL010000027.1:22091-30620 GCA_023384355.1 Anaerolineae bacterium | reverse complement strand
CTTTGTGTCCCGCGCGCGAGGGCCGGGTCTTTTTTGGGCCGGGGGCCCGCCCCCCCCCCGGGGGGGGGGGGGGGGGGGGGGCGGGGCCGGGCGCGGCGGTTGCGCTGGCCCGGGTTGCCGGACCGGCGGTTTTGGGGTTGTTGTGGCCGGACGGGGAGCCGCGGCCGCCTGTTTCGGCGCGGCCGTCGGGCGGGGTCTGATCTGCGTCACATCCTCGCTCGGCGGCGGGACAGACCCCTGCATGCCGGCCGGCGGCCGGAGCTGGGTCGATCCGGGAAATGCCACCCGTGGCTGCACCTGGGTCGCGTCGGGGTCGTCGACGGTCGGTGTCGATTCGGGAGCCGTGAATTCGGGGCGCGTCAAAGGTTGCCCGATGCGGTCTTGCGTCGTCGGCGTCTGGCTCGCGGGTGGCCGGGTGACCGAGGCCGGCGGCGTGATGGTGGCCGTCGGTGTGTCCTGATCGTCATCCGGCGGCGCGGCCGCCGGCGTCGATGTTGCGGGCGGCTGCGACGGGCGTATGGTCGAGCCGGACGGCACCAGCGGCGGCAATTCGACGGTCTTCGCCTCCGGCGGCAACTGGACGGTCTTGCGACCCTGATCTTCCGCTTCCTCGGCCATCAGATCGAGAAGCGAGATAGTCTCCGGCTCTTCGGGCGGCACATCCGGCTTGCGCCAGGGTTGCGGTGGCGAAGAGCGGCGCTCCTCGCCCGATGGTGTTTCTTCTGACTCGCGGTCCTTGTCGTCTTGCATACCAGGAAACCAGACCCGCAGGCTCGACCTGTCAGGCCTAAATACCAATGACAACTTGACGCCGGTTCGCCCGGCAAAGTTCCATCAACCCTTGCTCTTGACCAGCATCACCCAATTGCCGCGCTGGACGGCCGCGCCGTCCTGATTCACTACGGCAAACTTCATCGTCACGTTGCCGCCTTTCAGGCGCGGAAAAGCCTTCGTCTCGACGATCTCGATCTCCACGTGGACGGTATCGCCGATGAAGACCGGCAGGCTGAACTTGCAATCCAGCTCGCGAAAGGCCAGCACAGTACCCTCGATAACGCCCGATTGCACGGCCAGGCCGGTGGCGATGGACTGCACCAGCAGGCCATGGGCCACGCGCTTGCCGAAGGTATCGGCCGCGGCGTGGACGGCGTTGGTGTGAATCTGGTTGAAATCGCCCGACAGCCCGGCAAAGGCCACAATGTCGCTCTCGGTGATCGTCCGCCCGGCCGTGCGCAGCCGCGTGCCGACGGTAAACTCTTCAAAATACAGCCCTTTGGGTTGATAGACAAGTTCGGTCATTTGCTCCTCATCGTTTGTAGCCGGTCGTCCGTAGGTGTCAGTAGGTCAGTAGGTCAGTAGGTCGGTAGGTCAGTAGGTCAGTGAGCCCGAACACTGATCTACTGAACACTGATCTACTGAATACCGATCCACTGAACACTGGTCCCTCATTCCGTCGCCGCGGCCAGTTTCTCCGCCTCGTCGGCCAGGATCAGCGCGTCGATGAACGGGTCCAGATCGCCGTCCATGACCACCGGCAGATTATAGCTGGTGAAACCGACACGATGGTCCGTCACACGCGACTGGGGATAGTTATAGGTGCGAATTTTCTCGCTGCGGTCGCCGCTGCCCACCTGTGATTTTCGATTGGCGGCCTCGGCCGAGCTCTGCTTCTCCTGCTCCATCTCCTCCAGCCGGGCCTGGATAATGGCCATGGCCAGTTGCTTGTTCTGACTCAGGCTGCGCTCGGACTGAATCTTGACGAACATGCCCGTCGGCTTGTGAACGACGCGGGCGGCCGTGGCGTTCTTCTGCATGTGCTGGCCGCCGGGGCCGGACGAGAACTCGGCGGTGATGACAAGGTCCTTCTCGTCGAGGGTGATGTCCACCGGGTCAAGCTCAGGCATGACGGCCACGGTGGCGGCGCTGGTGTGGATGCGCCCCTGCGATTCCGTCTGCGGCACGCGCTGCACGCGGTGGACGCCGCTCTCGAACTTCAGCCGCGAGTAAGCGCCCTTGCCCTTCACGGCCACGATGACTTCCTTGTAGCCGCCGACACCGGTCTCGTTCTCGTCGACGATCTCCGTCTTCCAGCGGCGCGCCTCGGCATAGCGGGTATACATGCGCAGCAGATCGCCGGCGAAGATGCCGGCCTCGTCGCCGCCTGTGCCGGCGCGAATCTCGATGAAGACGTTCTTCTCGTCGCGCGGATCGCGAGGGATCAGCAGGGAGCGCAGGCGTCCTTCCAGCCGCTCCAGTTCGGCCGAGAGCCTGTCAATCTCCTCGGCGGCCATGGCGGCCAGCTCCTCGTCTTCCTCCGCCTCGCTCATCTCTCTGGCCTGCGTCAGTTCTTCGCGCAACTGCCCGTACTGCTGATAGGTTTCGACCAGTTCGCTCAGGTCGGTACGTTCCTGGGCCAGTTCGGTGAGGCGCACGTGGTCGGCCAGCACCTCCGGCTCGGCCATCTGTCGCTCGATCTCGTTGAAGCGATCGACGACTTTATCCAGTTTTTCGAATAGGTTGTTCATATATCTAGTGAACCCGGGGATTCCCCGGAATCTAACGTCATTTTTTGTTACCCATCAGTTTGGTTGATATAGGCCAGAACGAAGTCGCCGAAGCTGATCAAGTCCTCCAGACCGGAGGTGATAACTGTTCGGACAATCTGGGTATCGATTCGCTGGTAATGGTGCACAACGGCATTCCGAAACCCCACCATTTTCTGCAGCTTCTCGCTCAGATTCTGGTCAATAACACCTGCAACGCGAAGCAATTCAAAGCTCTCACCGCTGGAGGTGGGGATACCCAGCTTTTGAAGCTTGATGACATGGTTGGCCAGGTCGATCGTCTGCTCGCACGCTCGCAAGACATTCAGCACGGCCGCATCCTGGTGGGTAAAATTGGTGTCGAACCCATCGGGGTCCGCCGCATATTCTTCCCGCGCCCGCAGTATGCACCGCTGGACGCTTTGAATCTTGTTGAGAACGATATCGTTCATACAGCATACGCGCGCCCGGACTGGAGAAACGCTTCCACTATCCCCGCCCGTTCCTCGTTTAATTTCTGGTAATAGGAAAGGGTGAGCATCTCGAATTCCTCGACGGCATACCGATCCGCACAATAAATCAATTCACCAAATATGATCGCCTTCTGGAAAACAGTGGAAACGAGCCGGGCGTTCAGCAAGTCCACATCCCGGCCGAGCACCATGGAAAGCCGCAGGCGGAGATCGCTCAACACCAAATGGCCCACCCGTTTAGCCTCATCGTGAGGCAACAACAGGGCGATATCAATATCGCTATCCGCCCACTCTTCAGTTGTGCCGTGGGAACCGAACAGGTAAATACCCTGGGTGTGCGGAAAATAAGCCAATACCTGGCTCTTAACTGTATCCCTGAGCGTTTCTTTATCCATTGCGACAGGACAAACCATACAGGCCGACGATACGTGAATCATTTGGGTTAACCCCGCTCGCCGACCTGTCAGGTTTATGTAGCAGGTGAGATTAATAAAGTTACGGTGTCTTCAGCCGTTCACGATATTATAAACCATCTCCGGACAGTATCGCGACCCTATCATCCCTACTTCAAATACCGCTCAAACCAGCCCATCAAATACTCCAGCCGGGCGATGCGCCGGTCAGTGCGGCCGCCGCGGCTGACGCCGTGTGACTCGCCGGGCAGCAGCAGCAACTCGGTGTCCACGCCCAGCTTCTTCAGGGCGATGTAGACCTGCTCGCCCTGCTCCTGGTCGCAGCGATAGTCGTTCTCGCTGTGGATGACCAGCGTCGGCGTCCGGGCATTGCCTATAGCGCTTATGGGCGACTGCGCCCAGCAGGTTGCCATGTCCTCCCACGGCGCGGTCGTCCCCGCCAGATGATCCAGCCCGAGATTAAGGTCGGAGGAACCGTAAAAGCTGATGAAGTTGCTGACCACGCGCTGGGCCACGGCCGCCTTGAAGCGATCGGTGCGGCCGATGATGAGCGTAGTCATGTAGCCGCCGTAGCTTCCGCCGGTTACGCCCATGCGCCCGGTGTCGATGTAGGGCAGATTGGCCGCGTAGTCGGCCCAGTCCATCACGTCGTCGTAATCGACCGAACCCCACCGGCCGTAGATGGAGCCGGTCATCCCCTCGCCGTAGCCCTGGCTGCCGCGCGGGTTGCTCCAGTAGATCACGTAGCCGGCCGCAGCCAGATAGTGGAACTCGTGCATGAACATGTTACCGTACTGCGTCTGCGGCCCACCGTGGATCTCCAGGATTGACGGATACTTCTTCGTCGGGTCGAAGCCCGGTGGCTTGAGGATCCAGCCGTGAAGGTCGTAGCCGTCGCGCGCCTTGAACCATACCTCTTCGATGTCGCCCCACTCCATCCCGGCCTGCCAGTCATTGATGGCCGTCAGCGTGCGCGAGGCAGTGACCTTGCCGTTGTCGTCGATATCGCCGACGCGCAACTGGGCGGGATCGTCCAGCGTCGACCACAACCAGGCCACGCGGTCGCGCGCGGCGTCAAAGGTGTAGCCGCCGACGACGCCTTCCCCGTCAATGACCCACAACGGTTCATCGTTCGGCTCGAACGCCGCCAGCGACACCAGCGGCTCGTTGCCGTGCCACGACGCGCTGCTGTAGATTCGCCGGCCGTCGGCCGACCACACCAGTTGATACGGCCCGGAGCCGTTGAAGACGTCGCCGTTGGTGGACGAACCGAGATGCAGATCGATCCCGTCGCTGACGTCTCGCGCCCCGCCGCCGTCGACGGCGGCCACATAGAGCCGGGCATTCTGATACCAGCGCCCGGGCTTGTCGCGGCCCAGGTAGGCGACGTACGCCCCATCAGGCGAAAAGACCGCGCCGTACTTGCGGCCGGGGCGTGTTTCCAGCCGGCGCATCTCTCCGCCCTCGGCCGGGATGAGATACAGTTCAGTCGCGTCGAGGTCCATATCGGGGTGGTCGGCGCGGTTGGAGGCGAAGAGAATCTGCTCGCCATCGGGCGACCAGCGCGGCTCGGTCTCGTCCTTGTCGCCGTCGGTCAGCTGGGTGGCCGCGCCGGATTCAGCGTCGATGACCCACACGTGCCAGCGCTCCTGTGGCTGATAGCCCGCGCCGTCGAACTTGTAGTCAGTGCGCGTGATGTGGCGATAGGACACGCCGAGCTTCTTTTTGGTCTCGTCCTTCTCGCGCTCCAGCGCGTCGGCGTCCTTCTTGCGAAACTGGCAAACGAGCTTCCGGCCGTCGGGCGACCACTCGTAGTTGGCCATACTGCCCTTGAGATCGGTCAGCGGCCGGGCCTCGCCGCCGTCCAGCGGCAGCAGATAGAGCTGCGCCTGCTCGTCGTTGCCGCGGTTGGAGAGAAACGAGATCGTCCGGCCGTCGGGCGACCAGCGTGGCTGGCTGTCGTTCCACTTGCCGTGGGTGAACTGGCGCAACCGACCGCTCTCGACATCGGCCACCCATAAGTTGGTATATTTCTTCTCGTTGTCGCGGTCCACTCGCTGAAGGGTATAAACGATGCGGCCGCCGTCGGGCGAAATCTGCGGGTCAGCAGGGACCTGATAGCGGTAAAGGTCATCGGCTTGCGAGGCGCGCGGGGCGTCCGTCGCCTGGGTTTCGGTCATGATATAAACTCCGTAAGGTAAACTGGCATAAAGATACCACGTTCAGGGCAGCGGATGAAATGGAATATCGTCAATACGGGACGCGCTGCCGGCAACCGGCGGGAGATGCTGGATTGGTCCCGGCCCTTGCGGCTTGTCCCGATATGGTATGATTGGTTTGAATTGAGGGAACCGCGTCGCTTGTTGAGCGACCGGCATAGCGCACGGGCAACTGCTCCTGCATTCAAGAAACTAGTGGATTCGCTGACTATCCCGCAACGTCTCATTGACCTCGAAGCGGACGTGACCTATTACGAACCGCCGGCCGACGGCGAGCCGCCTTTTCGCTATGAGGTGGGGACGCTGCCGGTGCTCATCTCCGCTCCGCACGGGGCCGCTCACCGGCGCGACGGCCGCTACAAGCAGGAAGACGAGTACACCGCCGCCTTCGCCCGCCTGCTGGCCGAGCACACCGGCGCCCACGCCATCTACGCCCACGCCCTTTCGGAGAACGATCCCAATTGGGATCGCAAATCTCCCTATAAGACCGCGCTGGCCGGCGTTGTGGGCGAGCACGATATTCGCTTTGTGATCGACATTCATGGCATGTCCGACCGCCACAAGTTCGGCGTCGCCGTCGGCACGATGCGCGGAGCCAGCTGCCGGCAGCGGCACGAAGCGCTGATCGTCGAGATGCTGCGCGAGTCCGAATTCAGCCCGGCGACGGCGGCCGAAGTCCGTGAGTTTCCCGAATTGCGCTGGGACCGTTATGTGCTCAACCACAGTCGTTTCACCGGCGGGTTGTCCAGCCATACCGTGACGCGCTTCGCGGCCGAGGAGCTGGGCGTCCCGGCAGCTCAGTTCGAGCTGTGCGCCAGGCTGCGCATCGTCCAGCTCGCCGGCACGAGCAAACGCTACAACGGCTACCGCGGCGACCCGACCGGCATCGCCCGGGCCATGGCGGCATTTGAGTGCATGGTCATGGCGTTGGGGCAATAGCGCCGGCGAAACCATCCCGGCCAATCCCATGCTATAATCCCCTTCAATCGGCGACAGAACCTTCGCCGGACTACAAATCATCAGGAAAATAGTCGTGAAACACATCCTCCTTATCCTTGCTTTAATTCTGGCGGTTGGGCTGTCCGCCTGCGGCGGCGCGCAACCGGAGAACGAAGAATTGACCACCATACGCCTGCCGATGGGCTACGTGGCCGACCCGCAATACGCACCGTTCTATGTCGCCGTGGATCGCGGCTATTTTGCCGAGGAAGGGCTGGCCATCGAGTTCGACTACAGTTTTGAGACGGACGGCATCGCCCTGGTGGGGGCGAATGAGCTGCCGTTGTCCGTCGCCAGTGGCGAGCAGGTCATTCTGGCCCGCGCCCAGGGGTTGCCGGTCGTCTACGCCATGCAGTGGTGGCAGAAATACCCCGTCGCCGTCGCCGCACTGGCCGAGGCGGGCATCCGTGAGCCGGCCGATCTGGTCGGCCGCAAAGTCGGCGTGCCCGGCTTCTTCGGGGCCAGCTATGTCGGTCTGGTTGGGTTGCTCTCGGCCAACGGCCTGACGCTGGATGACATCGACGCCAACGAGATCGGTTTCAACCAGGTGGAGTCGCTCCTGACCGGCCAATCGGAGGCTGTTGTGGTCTACATCAACAACGAACCGGTGCAATTGCGCGATCGCGGCGAGGACATTGACGTGATCGCCGTGGCCGACTACATTGACCTGGTAGCCAACGGGATTCTGACCAACGAGCAGACCATCGCCGAAAACCCTGAGCTGGTGCGCAGTTTCGTCCGTGCGCTCACTCGCGGCCTGGCCGACACGCTGGCCGACCCCGACGCCGCCTACGAGATCAGCAAGAAGTTCGTCGAAGGGTTGGACGACAGTCGCAAGGGCGTGCTGGAAGCGTCGCTGCCGCTCTGGGAAGCGGAGCAGCTCGGCCACACCGACCCGGCCGCCTGGCAGCAGACACAGGACCTGCTGATCGAAATGGGATTATTGTCTGGCCCCCTGCCCGATCTGGACAAGACCTACACCAATGACTTCGTGGAGAGCGCGGCGGATTAGTGATCGACCCTATGGATTCCCGACTCCCGACGGGGGATGAATTCCTGACCCTGCGCGATGTGGGCGTGACCTTCGCCGACACCGGCGAAGAGGTGTTGGCCGGGGTCAGTTTCACGGTACCAGCCGGCGGATTCGTGGCTGTGGTCGGTCGCTCCGGTGTGGGCAAATCGACCCTGCTGCGGGTCATCGGCGGGCTGCTGCGGCCGACGACCGGCGTCGTGCGCCTCAATGGGGCCGATCCGGCCGACTCGGACGAGGCCATCGGCATCGTTTTCCAGCGCGACAATCTCATGCCCTGGCGCACAGTGGCACAGAACGTGGGGTTGCCGCTGGAGTTGAACGGGGATGGGGAGAAGGGGAGAAAGAGAGATGGGCGCGACTCTGACGCGGTCGCCGTGGGGGAGGCTCTGGCGATGGTCGGGCTTGCCGGGCAGGGAGACAATTACCCGGCGCAGCTGTCGGGCGGCATGGCGCAGCGTGTGGCTCTGGCCCGGGCGCTCGTCCATCGTCCGGCGCTGCTGCTGCTCGACGAGCCGTTCGGCGCGCTCGATGCCCTGACGCGCGAGCACATGGCGCAGGAGTTGTTGTCCATCTGGCAGGCTCACCCGGTGACGGTGCTCATGGTCACCCACAGCATCAGCGAGGCGGTGCTGCTAGCCGACGAGGTGTTGGTGATGAACGACCGGCCGGGGCGCATCAGCGAGCGAATCGCCATCGACCTGCCAAGGCCGCGGGCGGCCGACGTGGAAGCAACGGCCGAATATCAGGCGTATATGGCCGCCGCCCGCCGGGCCATCCAGGCAGTAAACCAGAAACCATGACGGCGCAACGCATTCTCATCGTCGACGATGAGGCCCAATTGCAGAAGAC
>JAHDWL010000027.1:0-21991 GCA_023384355.1 Anaerolineae bacterium | reverse complement strand
TGGGAGCCGACGACTACATGACCAAGCCGTTCAGCCCGCGCGAGCTGGTTGCCCGCGTGCGGGCCATCCTGCGTCGCGGGCGCAACGCCACGGAGGACGACGCCCGCCCAGACGAACCGGCGCTCGTCTTCTCTCGACTGCGCCTTGACACCGCTGCCCACCGGGTGTGGAAAGACGGCCGCGAAATCGAGCTGACGCCCATCGAGTATGACCTGCTGCACACGCTGGCCCGCCATGCCGGGCACGTCCTCAGCCGGGAGCAGCTCATTGAACACGTCTGGGGCTATGATTATTACGGCGACGACAGGGTGATCGATACCCACATTCGCCGCCTGCGGCGCAAGATCGAGGATGACCCGGCCGCGCCCGCTGTCATCGTCACCGTGCGCGGAGCGGGCTATCGCTTCGACCGGGCCGGCGCATGAAAAGCCTGCTCTCGCTCCACCGGCACGTAGCCTGGTTGCATTTGTTTTCCTACCTGGTCATCGTCCTGATCGAACTCATCGTCCTGCGCAGTCTCAGCGGCACGCCCGAAGCCAATGTCGTCCGCTATCTGACCTTTTTCACCGTTGTGCTCCTCAGCCTGCTGGTCATTCGCCGGCGCATCATCCGACCCATCGAGGAAATGAAAGAGGCCAGTCTGCGCATCGCCGCCGGCAACTACCACGAGCGGCTGCCAACCTACCCCACCATCGAACTGAATGAGCTGGCCCAGGCGTTCAACCAGATGGTGGCAACCATCGAATCGACCGAGGAGCGGCGCGTGGCGCTCCTCGGCGACGTGGCCCACGAGCTGCGCACCCCTCTCAGCAATATCCGCGCCACGATGGAAGGATTGATCGACGAGGTGCTGCCGCCGGAGCCGGACTCGTTTTTCGATATCCAGCGGGAGGTGGCGCGGCTGCAACGGCTTGTCCACCAGTTGGAAACCCTGTCGCGCGTCGAGAGCGACCGGCTGCCCCTTAACAGGCAATCGCTGGATTACGCCCGGCTGGTGCAGAGCGTCTGCGACCGGCTACGGGTTCAGTATGAGGACAAGGGCGTGACGTTGACGACGGACCTTGTCGGAAATTTGCCGTCCCTGTCGATCGATCCCGACCTGATCACCCAGGTGTTGACCAACCTGCTGGGCAACGCGCTGCAATACACGCCCGCGGATGGCAGCGTCCGCGTGTCGGTGGCCCGGCAGCGCGACGAGATCCTCACTTGCGTCACCGACAGCGGCGTCGGCATCCCGCCCGACGAGCTGACGCGAATCTTCGAGCGCTTCTACCGCGTCGACAAGTCGCGGGCGCGCCACAGCGGCGGCAACGGCATCGGCCTGACCATTGCCGCTCACCTCGTGCGCGCACACGACGGCCGCATCTGGGCCGAGAGCGACGGCCCGGGCCATGGGGCGACGCTCAGCTTCACGCTGCCCGTTCAGTGACCCACAGCGCCGAAATTGACACATAATCGTCATATAACCGACAAACGGTTGCCATCCTCGTCGCTTACTATTCCCTCTAGAAAAATTGAACCGACACAATCAAAGACCTGCGATCCGGCCGGGAGATCACTTTCCAGGCACAAGGTAGAGCAGGTCGATGCTTGTTGTGTTTAGACGTAAAGGAGACTTGATTTCAAATGGATGATTTATTTGTTTCGCCGACCGTCCACCTGATGGTCGGGGCGGTGGTGCTGTTTATCGGACTGGTGGCTTTGATTGTGGCTGTTCGCGCCACCTGGCGGCGACAACCCATCGGCCGCGGCGGTCAACTCGTATTCATTCTGTTCCAACTGTCAGTCATGCTGCAAACGCTTATCGGCATCAAGCTGCTCGATCAGGGCTTGGGACCGCTGCAACTATATGTCCACTATCTGGGTGGGTTGGCCCCGCTGGGTTTCTATCTGGTCTACTACTGGTTGCAGCCGGCCAACAACACGACCCATAGCCGCCGGTTGGCGGCCGTGGCTGTGGCCTCGTTTTTGTTCGTGCTGATGACTTTCAGCATCGGCAGCATGTACGTCGTCGCCTGACAGATCTCAATAAATATCACTGAATTGGAGAGTCCGAAGTGTTTGGCAACGCAATTCGTCAGGTGATGCCCAGCACGCCTGCAAACGATGTATTCTCGGATAAGTCGATATCGAAATCCGCGCTGCTGCTGATCGTCATCGACTGGCTGGTGCTGGGGCTGTTCGTCCTGGTGGGCGAGTTTAACCACGGCATGGCGGGGATCAATCAACTGCCGCGCCTGTTCCAGACAACGGCCGAGCTGGCGCTGCCGTGGACGGTGCTCGGCTTCCTGTTGGGAGCCTTCCGCTACTCGTCTGATTGGCGCGGTTACTTCGGCCGGTTCGTGGTGGCCTGGCTGGCGGCCGCGCCGCTGGCGCTTCTGCTGCGCGCCTGGCTCCACGGACAGGCGGCGATCATCGTGATCTTTATGGCCATCACGATGGCTGTGGGAGGCGGGCTGTTGCTGGCCTGGCGGCTGGTCTACTTCTTCCTGCGCCTGCGGAAGGAATAAGCGGTGAGCTGAATGGCGGCTGGGGGCGGCAATACAGATTGACGATCCGTATTGTCGTCTCCTGCCGTTCAAGCTCTCACGCGGCCCCGCGCGGCTCCAGGATGGCAAAGGTGCCGGAAGCCTGGGCCACGAGACCGTCGTCGTCGCTGACTGCGGCCTCAAGAAAGGCGATGCGCTTGCCCCGGTGAACTACCCATGATTCACACGACAGCCGCTGGCTCCTGAGGGCGCGAAAGTAGGAGATTTTGATCTCCACCGTGGTGCAATAGCGTCCACCATCCAGCGTGGTGAGCAGCGCCCCACCCATCCCCGTATCCGCCATGGCATACAGGACCGCTCCATGGGTGACACCGTTGGGGTTCAGCAGCTTCGGCGTCAGTTCGATCCGGCACAGGCTGCGGCCGTCGCCCCAGCTGTCGAAGTGCAAACCGATCAGATCGCCGAACGGATTGTAGGTACTGATTGAAAGCGGGGGAGTCTCATCCATGCCGCTGATTATAACATTAAAAAGCCGGACTTCCTGATTGGAAGCCCGGCTTTGGGGCACTCATCACTCATTCGTTGGCGACGGTTCAGCCGCGGCGGGTTCGGGCGCTTCATCCGTCCGTCCTCGTCGTCGCAGCCACTTGATGAACCAGATGAGCAGGACGAACGGGATGGCGATAATCAGCAGGATCGGCAGGGCGAAGAGCAGGAACCAGATGACCGTGTTGGCCAACACCTGGAGCATGCTGATCAGGGCCTCGATGGCCTCCTTGGCCACGCCACCCGGCTGCCAGCCGCCGATCTGGATTGGCTGGGCCAGTTCGTCGGGCGTCACGTTGACGGTGATGGACGAGAAGGCCGAGGATTCCTCCAGATACTTCATCCGCCCCTTCAGCGCCTCGATTTCTCCCTCCACGCGGCTCAGTTCGGTGTTGACGGCCAGCGCCTCCTCAACGTTGCGCGACTCATCCAGAAAGGTGCGCAGCCGGGCGGCCGTCGCTTCCAGATTGCCCAGCCGGGCGCTCAGATCGACGTACTCCTCGGTCACGTCCTGGCCGGAGGTGCTGAGGTTGGTGACCTCCACTGCCAGCCCGGCGATGGCGTCGAGCACGCTTTGGAAACCTTGAGCCGGGATGCGGATCTGGATGTAGCCGGTCTTGGCTGTGTCCGATGACTGGTAGACGTTGCTGCTGACAACCCAGCCGCCGCCGCTATCGGCCATTGCGGCGATGCTCGCCAGCGCCTCTTCAGTGTCAGTAGCCACGATCGACATGTCGGCCGTGCGGATGATGAGTCGCTCCTGACCTACGGGAACCTGGCTGGCCGCGTTGTCGGCAAGCCCGGATTCCTCAATGGTGACCATTCTGGCCATTGGCGCCTCAGAGGGAGCCGCGCCGGAATAAAACTCCGCTGAGTCATTGGCGACCAGCTGCGATGCCCGGCTGCTGCAGGCGACGATGCCCAGCATGGCGATGGTTAATGTCACTGCGATCAAGATTCGGCGTTTCATGGTTGACCCTTCCTTAGTTGGCGGCATGGATATCGGTTAATGCCTCTATCATAATGACGAGAAGAGATCGGTAAAGGTTCCACGATGCGTCAAGGTTATTCCTGACCGGAATAGTCATACACAAGGGCGGCCGGGCTACATGCCGAACTCCAGCCGCTCGATGAGGCGGGTGGGAAGCTTGTGCCGGCGCATACGAGCCTGGGTCTCGGCAATATCATAGGCCACGCGATGGAACTCCCAGACCATCGACTCGCTGTCGAGCAGGGCATAGGCCGCGCGGGGGTCACCGTCGCGCGGCTGCCCCACGCTGCCGGGGTTGACGATCGACCGGCCGAATTTCAGGTCGACGATGTCGCCGTGCCCTACAAGGTAGAGGTCCGGCTCGGTCGCCGCCTCGTCCAGCGCGAACAGCGTGGGGATGTGGGTATGGCCGACCAAACAACAAGCCGTGTCGAAATAATCGAAATTTTCCCGCGCCGTTTGCAGGTCGAGGATATACTCCCACACCGGATGGCGCGGGCTGGCATGGGCCAGGGTGAAAGGCGCGGCCTCGCGGCGCGGCGGCAACCCTTCCAGATAAGCCAGGTTATCTTCGGTCAGCTCGTTGCGCGTCCAGCGCACCATCCGGCGCGCATCGTCGTTGAACTCGTCGGTGTCAAGCTTGCCCAGCACCGCCCAGTCGTGGTTGCCGGAGAGCGCCAGCGGTTCCAACTCACGCAGCCGCTCGACGCATTCATTCGGGTTGGGGCCGTAGCCCACCAGATCGCCCAGGAACCAGACGCGCTCCCAATGCCCGGCATCGGCCAGGACGGCTTCGAGGGCAACCAGGTTGGCATGGATATCGGAGATTACGAGAGTACGCATATTGAATCAAATAAGGCAGCGGATAAATAATTCGTGGGCCGGCCGCCCCCGCTCGCCCTGTTCCCGCCCAGCGGGTGCGCATATCATACCATGAAAGTATAATATGCGTTTAGTCAACCTGTGAAGGTTCGACCGAATCCGAACCGGGATTGAGGACGCATGCCGATTCTCGACGAGCGAACACTGGATTTTGTCAGCACGAGCGTGGCCCAGACGGAGCGGCTGGGCATCCGCCTGGGCGAGCTACTGGAGCCGCGCGACGTGGTCTGTTTATCAGGTGAACTTGGCGCGGGCAAGACCGCTTTGGCGCGGGGCGTTGGTCGCGGCTGGGGCACGCCGGGGCGCGTGACCAGCCCAACCTACGTGTTGGTCAACGAATACCCGCGCCCGGGTGACGGCCGCATCCTCTACCACATCGATTGTTACCGGCTGGAACGTTCGGCCGACATCGCCACTGCCGGGCTGGACGATATCCTTGACAGTGACGCGGCGTTCATGATCGAGTGGCCTGAAAACATCGTCGAGATGCTGCCGCGCGATCGACTGTGGATTACGCTGTCATATGACAGCCCGACCCGCCGCCGTCTGCGCCTGAACGCGAGTGGACCGCGATCGACTATCCTGATGGTCGATTTCCGCAAAAATGCCTTCGGTGTTTAGCTCCGGGCCGGCGGGAAATGGGCAATTTAGTGGCTTTGTGAGTGACCATGATACTGGCGATTGATACCGCGACTGACTGGGTGGGGCTGGCTCTCCACGATGGCAGCACCATCCTGGCCGAATTCGGTTGGCGCAGCCGGCGCACGCAGACCATCGAACTGGCCCCGGCCGTGGCCCAGCTCTGGGCGCGCACCGGTGTTGCGCCCGGTGATCTGAATGCCGTCGCCGTCGCCATTGGACCCGGCTCCTATACCGGCCTGCGCGTCGGGCTATCGCTGGCCAAGGGCATCGCCCTGGGTCAGAAATTGCCGCTCGTTGGCGTGCCTACGCTCGATATCGTCGCCGCGTCCGTCATCAGGCTGGAGACGGACCTGGTCGTACTGGCCCAGGCGGGGCGCACGCGCCTGTGGGCCGGGCAATATAGCTGGCACGAGAAGCGCGGTTGGGAGCCGGTCGATGAGCCGGTGCTGACCAACTGGGAAGAGTTGCTCGGCCGCGTCCAGGTGCCGGTGGCCTTTGCCGGAGAGATCGACGGCGCGGCCGCCAAGCTTATCCGGCGCGCCAACCGCTCGGCGGTCATCGTCTCGCCCGCCGCCTCCGTGCGTCGCGCGGCCGTGTTGGCTGAGATAGGTTGGCAACGCTGGAAGGCCAGGCAGGCGGCCGATGCCAACACCCTGGCCCCGCTCTACCTGAAAGAGCCGGGTTGAGCGTCGGATGCTCGCGCTACCCTCGCCGTATTCGCTGCGCCCGATGGCCGTGGCCGACATCCCGGCCGTGCTGGTTATCGATAGCCTCTCCTTTCCCACGCCGGCCGGCGAACAACTCTTTATCAACGAGCTGACCGATAACAAGCTGGCCTTTTATCAGGTGTTGACCCGCGCGGGCGAGAGGGGCGAGTCTGTAGTCGGCTATGCCGGGTTCTGGAACATTGCCGACGAGATTCACATCAGTACCATCGCCGTCCACCCCGACGAGCGCGGCCGCGGCCGCGGTGAATGGCTGTTGCTGAACCTGCTGCTGGAGGCGTGCCGGATGAACCCGTTGCTGGTCACGCTGGAAGTCAGGCGCAGCAACAGCGTGGCCCAGGCGCTTTATCGCAAATACCGCTTTGTGGAGGTGGGCATGCGGCGGCGCTATTACCGCGACACGGGCGAGGACGCGATCCTCATGACGGTAGATTTCGCCGACGCACCTGATTATTGCCACTGGCTGGCGGAGCGGGTCATCGAGTTAACCGGGCGGCCGGTTACGGATTGATCATCTTGCCCGTGTATAACCCATGCAGACCGAAACGGCTGGCCCGGTTGGCTGATAGATGAGCGCGCTCGACGATTTGCTGGCCACTATCTTCGACAGCCAGACTCACATGCTTTACCCGGAGTTCGCTGACTGGGCGCGTGATTCCCGCCGTTTCCAGGACTTTGCCCATACCTATCGGGCCAAGATTCGCGCCAAGTTGAGAAATGCGCGGGACGAGAGCGGCATGCAGGATCTGAGGGCGGAATTGGCGACGGCGGCCCTGCTATTGCGCGAAAAACAGTTTACACTTGAATATGAAAAGTATGTTGCCGCCAGACAGCGCGGGCCGGATTTCACCGTCACCTTCCGCGGGCACACACCGTTCAATGTTGAGGTGCGCCGGCTGTATGGCCTGGAGTCGACCGGCAGTGACATCAAAATGATGTCTGTACTGTGCAACAAGGTGGGACAGATGCCGCCGAGCATCGTCAATCTGTTGTGGCTGGTGGCTGATCGACCGGTGACCGGGGATGAACTGACTGAGGCAGTGACCACGTTGCGCCAGTTGGCCGAGCGAAAAGAGGAGACGTTCTTCGTGCGGGGTGGCTTTGAGAGCGCGGCCGACTTCCTGAGGCGGTATCCGCGCCTGAGCGGCATCGTCGTAAGCCAGTTAACGCCCTTGGTGGTGTGGTTGAATCCGGCTGCCCGGCACAAGACGCCGTCGAAGATCGCTGCTGCCGTGCAGCGGCTGGGCCAATGACCGACGCGGACGGCTTTTTTGGATAAGGTACAAGTATGACTAACAAACACGTGTTGATTACCGGCGGGGCCGGGTTCATCGGCTGCAACAGCGCCGACCATTTTCTGCGGCAGGGCCACCATGTCACCGTCTATGACAACCTGACGCGCAAGGGCGGCCGCTCCAATCTGGAGTGGCTCCACGCGCAGCACGGCGGCGATCGCCTGCGCGTCATTGAGGCCGACATCCGCGACTACGACCGGCTGGCGGCGGTCATGTCCGTCGCGTCGCCCGACGTCGTGCTGCATCTGGCCGGGCAGGTGGCCGTCACTTCGTCCGTCGTCGACCCGCGCGAGGACTTCGAGATCAACGCCCTGGGCACGTTCAACGTCCTGGAAGCCGTGCGCCACAACGCGCCGGGCGCGGCCGTGCTCTATGCCTCCACCAACAAGGTCTACGGCGGCATGGAGGAGGTCGGCATTATCCGGCGCGGTGACCGCTACGCCTACGCCGACTATCCCCACGGCACGCCGGAGAGCTTCCCGCTCGATTTCCACTCGCCCTACGGCTGCTCGAAGGGCGCGGGTGACCAGTACACGCGCGACTATGCCCGCATCTACGGGCTGCGGACGCTGGTGCTGCGTCAGTCGTGCATCTACGGTCAGCGACAGTTCGGCGTGGAGGATCAGGGCTGGGTGGCCCATTTCGTCATCGCCACCGTTCTGGGGCGACCTATCTCGATCTATGGCGACGGAATGCAGGTGCGCGATGTGCTCTACATCGACGACCTTGTGGCCGCCTATCAGGCGGGTATCGATCGCATCGACAATCTGAGCGGCGAGGTTTTCAACCTGGGCGGTGGGCCGGACAACACACTGGCCATCTGGACTGAGTTCGGGCCGCTGCTGGAGGCACTGGCCGGGCGGCCGGTCCCGGTGAATTACGGCCCGTGGCGGCCGGGCGACCAGCGCGTCTTTGTGGCCGACATACGCCGGGCGGGGGAACGCCTGGGCTGGCGGCCGCAGGTTTCGCCGGCCGAAGGCATCCGGCGGCTCTACGAGTGGGTTGCGGCCAACCCCGGGTTGTTCGGAGGATGACAGCCATGAAAATCGAATCACCAGCGCTCAACCGGGCCTATTTTGAGACGCTGCAGCAGCTTGTCGAAGTCGCATCGTTCCCGCGCCTGATCGGTATGCGCCTGGAAGCGATAGACTTCGACAGTGCCACCATCGTCATCGACATCGACGAGCGCCACTTCCAGCCGTTTCGCATCGTTCACGGCGGGGTATTGGCCACGCTCATCGATACGGCGACCTTCTGGGCCGCCTTCGCGCGGATCCCGCAGGACGCGGGGCTGGTCAACATCGACCTGAAGCTCAACTATCTGCAACCGGCAATCGCCGGACGGTTGAGAGCCGAAGGGCGCTGCATCCGCCCCGGCCGCACCCTCAGCTATTCAGAGGCCCACATCTACAACGAACAGGGCGAACTGCTGGCCCACGGCACGTCCACGCTGATGACGTTGCCCGGCCAGGGGTTCGACAATGGTGTGCCGAAGTTCACAAGCGCCTGATTTATGCTGGTGAAAGCGCCGAATCCTTCGTGACCAGTGCGATGTACTCGGCCATGGTCATGGTGTTTTTCGGCGTCGATCTGAGGAGAGATCTATCTTCGGTGATTAGGGGCACGCCGAATTCAACTGCAACTGCCAGATATTGGGCATCGTACGCGCTTAATCGGTGCATCTCCGCCAGTTCAAGCGTCGCAATCGAATCCGCACTTCTTTCCCTGTTCTCAAATAGGCCGGCCGCTGTCACCCATAAGGACCTGGCCGATTCCAGGCTTGTCCCGCCCTGACGAATATAAGTTGCAAGAATATTCATGAATTCATCGCGCCAAAGATCGGGAACGATCCATTCATCATCCAGTTCGCGCACCAAACGAGCCTCGGCCGTTTTTTCGCCGGCAATGAGCAGATAGGCGATGATATTTACATCGACGGCTATCACGCCCGGCCTTCTTCGCGCGCGGCCCCGAGCCCCTGGGCAGGCATGGGGACCGTGCCTTCCAGTGGCCCGGGGAGCGGTGTTTCGACTTTTGTCTCTTCGAGCGATCGTTCCAGCAGGAAGAGAACTTCCTGATTAACGCTACGTCGGTTAGCTTTGGCGCTCAGCTTAAGTCTGGTGTGGAGTTCATCCGGTAGTTGGCGTATTAGCAAGTCGGTCATGCTGCACCTGATATCATAATGATATCACAGAGTGACAGCCTGTCAATCATACTATTCAATCTCAATCCTGGTAATCGCATCAAAATCCAGTGCCTTGTCGCTGCCCACCACGGCGTGGAGCGCCAGTTGGGCGAACTGGAAGAACGCCTGCAGGTCGGCGATGCGGTCGAGGTAGTAGCGGGCCAGTTGTTGCTCCTCGGGCGACAGCTCGCACTCGGCCGCCTGGAGCTTTTCGATGTTCTCGCCCAACACATGCAACGCCATCTGCACCTCGCGCTGCTCGCGACTGCCCAGCACGTTGCGGATGACCTGCCACATGTCGCTCTCGGCCTTGTAGAACTTGCGCCGCTCGCCGCGCACCCACACTTCCTTGGCCATCCCCCACCGCTCCAGATCGCGCATGTTCATGCTGACCGACCCCTTGCTGATGTCGAGCGTGTCGCCCAGCTCATCGAGCGATAGTGGTTCGGGACTCATCAGCAATGTGCCGTAGAGACGGCCCATCACCTCGCTGAAGCCGAAGAAGCGAGCCAGGCGGCCGAGGCCGGATAGTGTACTGTCATTGACGGCGACCAACGTCTCGTGCATGTTACCCTGCGTTCAAAATGTTTTGAATGCAGGGAGCATAACAGAGGCCGGGTTCGGGGGCAAGCGGGACGCCGGCGGGCCATCCCCACCCGTCGGCGTCCCGCTCGCTGTCATCTATTTCCAGATGATGATCGGCAGGAACAGTTTCCACTCTTCCTGCTCCTCGACTTTAAAGAGAATCGTGTCGACCAGCCCCATGCCGCTCTCGCTCACGTTGTTGGCCTCGTCGCGGAACTGCACATAAACCGTGGCTGTCTCGCCTGATTGAACATCGCCCAGGTTCCAGTTGTTGATCGTGGCCTGGAACGGCTGCCAACTCGCGCCGGCGAAGTCTGGCGAATTGCTGATGCGCATCTCCAGCCCGTCGATCGTCGTGGCCGGAATCAGAGCGGCCGGTTCGCCTGCCTCCGATGGGCCTGTGTCGTCGGCCGCCAGCGAAAGCGTGACCAGCAGGCTGCCGGTCGTTTCGTCGCCGCCGTTGATCAGAATGCTGCCGCTCGGCGGGAACGGGTCGCTGCTCGCCTTGACCACGCCGGTTTCATCGGCCGGGCCCTGGGCATCCGCGCCGCCTTCGCCCGTGCCGGCGGGAATGAGCAGGTATTGATAAGACTTCCCGTCCTCGACCGCTTTGTCCAGATACTCGGAACCGGTAACGTCCTCGGCCAGCAGTTCCCAGTCGGTAGCCTCTCGCGTGGTGAAGAGCACGCGCCGATAGATGTCAACGTTGCGCAGCTGGCCGAGCAGCAATGGCCCCCAGCGAATGACGATCACCGGTTTCAGGTCGAGCAAGTCTGGCCGGACGTGGATATCACCCAGGCCGCCAATGCGGTCGTCGCTCGGGTCGTGCGGGTCCTGCCCCAGCGGGTTCCACTGGCATTGCGGCAGTTCGCTGCCGTCACTCTCGCCGCCGTCGTCGGTGTCGCTGTCGTTGGGGTCGGTGCCGTTGATGAACTCGCAATAGTTGGTCAGTTCGTCTTTGTCGGGGTCATCTTCGGGTTTCTCGACTTCGTGCTCTTTCTCCCAGCAATCCGGGATCCGGTTGTCGTTCTCATCGGCGCAGGCGGTCAGGGCAAAGCTGCCTTGCGCCTCGCGCCGCAGGTCGCCCAGTATGCCGATGGCCGTTACCATATAGGAGCCAACCTCCGACGGCGCTTCGCCTTCCACAGGCGTATCGTCGGGCGGTGGCGGGTCGCCGGATGCGGTGAAATAGTAGAAGCCGCCATAGATGCCGTCATCCGGCTCGCCGTCGCCGTGCAGCCCATCATCAAGCAGGATTACCGTTGTCATTTTCCCGTTGGGTGTGAACACGGTGGCCTGCACGTCCGCGCCCAGGGCCGGTTTCTCAGGCCCGGCGAAAGTTACCAGCAGCGGCACCCGGATTCCCTGGACCATGTCCTCGACTGGCGAGCCGACGAAGAGGTACATGTCGAACTGCGAATCGGCCGTCGTGCTGACGTAATACTCCTGGTCAATGCCCATCACGTACAGTTTCCAATAGCCGGGTTTCGGATCGTAGACGCGCAGCACGAAGTTGGTCCAGTAGCTCGACTTCTGGTCCTCGTCTGGCGTTACCAGGCTGCCGTCCGGGCCTATTAAATCATAGGCGAAGTTGTCCGTCGGCTTTTGCCATGAGACGGAGAGCACCAGCTCGGTGCTGGTCTCGTCCACGTAGAACTGGTAATACGCCGGCTTGCCGGTATCGTCGCGCACCAGTTGCCAGGGCATACGATCCCGTCCGGCCACCAGCGCTGCCTTGTTGTCATAGACGCGGCCAAGGTTATTCTCCCAGCCCAGAGTGCCGGCGGTTGTCGTGTCACCTGCGGTGGGGCTGAGGATGGGCACGCTGCCGCTCTGGTCGGCGTAGTCGTAGCTGCCGCCGGGCACGGCAGCGGCAATCTGCTGCATCAGCGGTTCGTTGGCCTGTGGCCCCAGGGCGATGCTGTGGATGGCGCAACCGTTATCGACTACGGCCGCCTGCACGTCGGCCCACATGGCCGGCTCGTTCTCGTAGCCGTCGCTCAGCAACACGAAGCTGCACAGATTGGCGCTGTTCCCGTGGACGTCCTCTTCGGTGGCGGCGGTCATCATGCCGTCGCCGATGGATGTCCAGTTGAGCGGCACCTCCGCGGCGATGGCATTTTCCAGGTCTTGCCGGTGGCCGCCGGCGTTCAATTGGCCCAGCGCCACCTGCAGGTCGGCGTCGGTGTCGAAGGCGACGTAACCGGCCTGGTCGTCGCCGGCCAGCTCATTGACGAACAGGTTGCCCGCGTTGCGCGCCGCCTGAATCTTGTTGGCCGTCGTCATGCTGCCGGAACGGTCGAGGACGATCATCACGTCCTGGGTGCGCTTGATGTAGACCACAGAGCTGTTCTCAGTGTCGCTTTGCGGCCCCAGATTGACGATCAGGTCGTAGAATTCGCCGTTCTGCGCGCCGGCGCTGTTGTTGGGCGGCCGGACGAGCAGCCAGTAGTCGTCCTGGACATAGGCGCTGTTGATGATGGTCGCATTCAGCAGCGGACCACCGCCCGCCTTGCGCAGTTGCACGGTGAAGTCACTCGCCAGAAGCCCGGCCACGCTGCTGCCGTCGGCTCCCTGCACGCGCAGCCGGACGATGAACTTGCGCGGGTTGTTGGCGTTGCCCACCATCTCAAACTGGGCCGTCGTGGGATTCTTGATGATCAGCGTCGGGTTGACACAGCCGCGGCCGACATCCACCGTGCCAGACTGATCGACGGCGCTGACGACACCCACTGCCCGGTCGAGATCGGCCGTGCGCACGGTGCGGGCCCAACTGTTGCTGAAGCTTGTCCAGCTATTTTGCAGCGTGCCGGCGTCGACGGTCATGACGCTGAAGCCGAAGTTCGTGCCGTTGCCATCGAAGCTGAAGGTCGTGAAATCACACTGGCTCGCCGGGTTAAATTCCCAGTAGCGCGAAGACCGGGCGGCCATCGACGCCGACACGGTGCCGAAGGCCGGGGCGGTAGTGATGACCGTGTGGCCGCTGAGGCCACTGGTATTGTTGCGGATCTCGTTGTCCAGATAGGTCAGTCGCGGGTCCGGCGGGTTGAAGCGATAGGCGAACAGCGACAGGGTGTAGTCGATGAAGTCGTCGCGGAAGTTGCTGCCCTGGTTGCTGATGAAGTCGCGCACGGCGTTGACCTGGCTGGAGTCGGTATTCAGCTCGATATAAAAGTCGCGAATCGCCTGCCAGCCCTGCACCGGGGCCACCTCGCCGCCGGTGCGGTATTGATCCATCAGCCAGGTCCACCACAGAACGCTGCGATAGTTGATCGTGCTCAGATCGCTGGTGCGGTTGGCGTCGCTGCCCAGGATGCCGTTGACTTCCGGGATGAACAGGTGGCCGGTGTCGGCGTCGAGTGTCGTGTCGACGCGGTCCTCGATGGTGCGGGCGATGCCCTCGCCGAAGAAGTCCTGCCAGCCTGTGGCCGAGTCGTAGTTGTATTGCACCAGGTGCATGATCTCGTGGAAGGCCAGCAGCCGTTTGTTTAGCGTGTCGTTGTTGTCGATGTTCTCATCGTCGATCTGGATGCTGGCCGTGGTCGGTGTACCGCCCAGCCGCGGGTCTTCGGCGATGTAGATCTGCAATGTCGTGCCGGGCAGAAAGGTCAGGTTGCGGTCGGCATAGAAGCGCATAGCGGTCTCGGCCTCGGCGGCCATCGCCACGGCGTTGACGTTGTTGCCGTTGCTGTCGTCGTTGTTCGCCAGTTCATGCTCGCAACGGCCGGCGTTGTTCTCGGCCGTGCTGCACTGGTTTGTATTGGTGGTGTTGGCCGTCTCGCGGTAGTAGGTTTCGATTGAGTAATTTGTGCCGTTATGGCTGAAATTACGCTGGTAGCACTGATCAAAGATGACGCTCTTGCCGCGAATGGTTTGTGTCGTCGGCGTGGAGCAGGCCGATGGGGCACGGACGATGGGGGCGTCGGGGTTCTGGACGCCGCCGTCGACCGGCGGATTAACGGGTTGGGATAGTGGAGCGGCCGCAACGATCATTATCGAGGCTGCCAGCAGAACAGAAACGAGGATCAGCAGCAGAAACCGAGAGCGGGTCATTTTTTAACTCTCCCTGACTTAATGTTTGGCCGATGTGAATGTCAATATGCCGTCGACAGGTGCAATCGCCGCAAATGACCGCACCATGATCCGGGTCGGAGATATCTCCGGCTCGGCCGGAAGAGGATCGGCGATCCGCCTCGTTGAGGCTGTCCGTTTGGATCGCGTACCAAACAGTCTAATAGCCCGGTTTACCGGTGTCAATGAGTGGAAAAACCTAGAGGGAGCACATCAGGAGCACGGGGAGTGCCCCCGGCGTTCAGAGAGGGCGTGTCTCCTGGCCCGCGATCGGCGCTTGCTTTTTCAGGGGGTGGACATAGCCGAGCCAGAGAATGAGGACCGCCGCGGCGGCGGCGGCAATCAGGCCAAACGCCCACGGTACGACAACCGCCCCAAGGGCCAGCGCCCCAAATGCGACGGCCGCGCCAACCGCCAGCCCGCTGAGCAACGCCACCGACAACGCCTGCAAGAAGCCGAAGCTGCGCCACTTGAACGCCGCCGGGACGGTATCGTCGCGCCAGCGGAAATAGGCCGCCAGCGACGGGTCGCCGGCGATGAGTTGGGCCTTGATCTGGTTCATCGCCCGCACGCTCTCCAGCCACGCCTGCCGCAAGCGCACCAGTTGCAGGATGGTGATTAGCCCCAGCGCGGCCAGCAGGATGAAGATGACGACGAAGGCCATGTAGAGCTGTTGCTGGATGCCCGCGTCGACCTGGGTGGACAGCAGCGCGGCGAGCAGCGTGGCAAAGGTGACAAAGAAGTATTGCCACGCCCGCGCGCGGTCTTCGTTGGCCTGGAAGGCGGTCTGGGCGATGTAGTTGAACTCGGCGGCGACGATGTCGCGAGCCAGCTCATCATCCGGGTCAGATTGGCGGGATGGGGTCGGCATGGTGTTCGTTCCGGGCAGGGCAACCAGCGCTAATGGGGATAGACCACCACGCGGCTGGGCCTGATCCTGATGATGATCCGTCGCTCCGTTGCCTCTCGCTCGCCGGCCGCATAGTCGCCGTAGAACTTGTCCTTGCCGGTGTAGAGCCGGGTGTGGGCGTCGATGTTGGCGTTGCCTTCGTCGGGCACGACCTCTTCCACGTAACCGCGCACGTCGATCCAGCGCAGCGGATCGGCGGGGTCAATGGCCGTGACGGCGACCAGCGGATTATGGCGGACGTTTCTCTCCTTACGACGGCCGGCGGTCGTGTTCACCAGCACGTGTTCGCCGTCCCACGAACACCAGACGACGGTGTTCTCCGGCTGGCCGTCCGGGGCGACGGTGGTGAAGACGACGTAGACGGGGCCGGCTATCAGATCGATATGGGACGACGGAATGGCTTCAGATTTCATCGCAGACAAATTGTGCCTCCTCGGATCGCAATATATTTGAGAGAACTATAGCAATTCCATCGCCGTTTGTCAGACAGGGAATGCCGCGTTCGCGGTTGCCCGATGCCGGCAATCGATTTTCCACGCCAATCATGGTCATACGCTTGCAAGACCTGTCTACATATGATACCTTTTGCCCCGATGCGATCCCGGCCGTGATTCGCACCAGACTGATGAGCCAATTAATAACGCCGATTCTTCACGTCGATAACGTTTCGCTCTCGTTCGGGGGAAACGCTGCCCTCTCTGAGGTCAGCTTTGATGTCATGCCGGGGGAGATCCGCGCGATCATCGGTCCCAACGGCGCAGGCAAAACCTCCATCCTCAACTGCATCTCCGGTTTCTATCGACCGCAACGCGGCCGCATCCTGTTCGGCGGCGCGAACGATCTGACCAAAACCCCAACCGACCAGATCGCCCGGCTGGGGCTGGCCCGCACCTTCCAGAACATCGCCCTCTACACCGGCCTGAGCACGCTCGACAACCTCATGGCCGCCCGCCACATCCACATGAAGCAAAACGCGCTGCAGAGCATGCTCTATTGGGGGCCGGCGCGGCGCGAAGAAGTGCGTCACCGTGAGGTGGTCGAGGATATCATCGACTTCCTGGAGATCGCCCATATTCGCAAGGCGGTCGTCGGGGCGCTGCCCTATGGCCTGCGCAAGCGGGTGGAGCTTGGCCGCGCCCTGGCCATGGAGCCGACGCTGCTGCTGCTCGACGAGCCGATGGCCGGCATGAACCTGGAGGAGAAGGAGGACATGGCCCGCTTCATCCTCGACATCTACGAGCGGCGGGGCGTGACCATCGTCCTCATCGAGCACGACATGGGTCTGGTGATGGATATTTCCGACCGGGTGGTGGTGCTGGATTTCGGCCGCAAGATCGCCGACGGCGCGCCCGACGACATCAAGCGCGACCCGGCTGTCATACATGCCTATTTGGGAGAAGCCTGATGCAAGTGACGAGCGACGGACGACGGGTGACGAATTCAGAGCGCAGTCACGCGGCGACTTTCCCACTCGTCACTCGTCACTCATAACTCGTCACTCGTAAATTATGGAAGCGACCGCGCAGACTGTACCACAGTTCTTCTTGCACCAGGTGCAAACGCAGCCGTCGGGCAAGGTTGCTATACGGCAGAAGGAGTTCGGCATCTGGCGCGAATTCACCTGGTCTGACTCCTGCGAGCAGGTGCGCGACTTTGCCATGGGCCTTATCGCCCTCGGCGTCCAGCGCGGCGACAAGATTTGCACTGTGGGCGATAACGACCGGCAATACCTGTGGGCCTACCTTGGTCTGCAGGCGGCCGGCGCGGCCCAGGTCGGTCTGTTTACTGACGCCCGCGCGACCGAGATGGCCTACGTCATCGACCATAGCGACGCCACCTTCATCCTGGCCAAAGACCAGGAGCAATGTGACAAGATGCTGGAGATTCGCGACAGCATCCCCAACGTTCGCCGGGTGATCTATTGGGACGACCGCGGCTTGTGGAACTACGACGACCCGTGGCTGATGCCCTTCGCCGACGTGCAGAAGCTCGGCCGCGAACTGGTGGAGAGCGAACCGGGCCGCTTCGACACCGAAGTCGCCTTGGGAAGCGCCGACGACCTCGCCATGCTGTGCTACACGTCCGGCACCACGGGCATGCCCAAGGGTGTCATGCTCAGTCATGGCAACATAATGAACACCATCGCGAGCTATGACCAGATAGACCCGCGCACCGCCACCGACAACCACGTCAGCTTCCTGCCCCTGGGATGGATCGCCGAACCGATCCTCGGCTTTGCCGCCCACGTCTACTCCGGCATGATCGTCAATTTCCCCGAAGAGCCGGAGACCGTTCGCCAGAATATCCGCGAGATCGCCCCGGACATGCTCTTCTACAATGCCCGGTTGTGGGATTCCCTGGTCGGCATGGTGCAGGTGCGAATGAACGACGCCACCTGGATCAATCGCACGCTTTACAAACGTTTCCTGCCGGTGGGCTACCGCATGGCGGACGCCACGCTGACAGGCAACTCCCCCGGCGCGGGGTTGCGCATGGCCTATTCTCTGGGCAACCGGCTGGTCTTCGCGCCGCTGCGCGATCAGCTGGGTCTGTCGCGCATCCGCGCCGCCTACACCGCCGGATCGTCACTCAGCCCCGACGCCATGCGCTTTTTCCACGCCCTGGGCATCAACCTCAAGCAAATCTACGGCTCGACGGAGATGACCGGCGGAGCCACTGTCCACCGCAACAACGACATCAAATCCGCCAGCGTCGGGCAGCCCATCCCCGGCGTCAGCGTGCGCATCGCCGCGGACGGCGAGATACAGATCGCCGGGCCGACGGTGATGCAAGGCTACTACCGGGACCCGGCCAACACGGCCAAGGATATCCTGGTGGATGACGACGGCACCCGCTGGTTCCGCTCCGGCGACGCGGGCTATATCGACGACGACGGCCACCTCATCTACCTCGACCGCGTGAAGGATATGCTGACGCTGGCCAACGGCGAGCGCTTCTCGCCGCAGTTCATCGAGGGGCGTCTGAAGTTCAGCCCCTACATCCGCGACGTGATGGCCGTGGGTGGCGAGAACCGGGCCTATGTGACGGCGCTGGTCATCATCGACTTCGAGAACGTCGGCCAGTGGGCCGAGAAGCAGCGCATCGGCTACACCACCTTCGTCGACTTGTCGCAGAAGCCGCAGGTCTACGAGCTGGTGCGCCGGACGGTGGAAGAGGTGAATGAGTCCTTACCGGCCGCGGCGCGCATCCAGCGCTTCGTGCTGATGCACAAGGAGTTCGACGCCGACGAAGCCGAGATGACCCGCACGCGCAAGATTAAGCGCAACGTTCTGGCCGACCGCTACGGGGGTATCATTGAGGGCATGTATAACGGCGCGGAGACCATTCAGGTTCGCGCGCCCGTGCGCTATCAGGACGGCAGCGAGGGGTTTGTCGAGACGGAGATTAATGTAATGAGCCTGGAGTAGGGGACAGTAAACAGTAATCAGTAGGTCAGTATTCAGTGGGTCAGTAGGTCAATAGACCTGTCGGACGACGCTCTTTACTGATCAACTGAATACTGATCTACTGAACACTGACCTACTGAACACTGGCCTACCGGACACTGACTTATGAACTGGCAACTAGTCCCCCAGCAATTTGTGACCGGCGTGCTCAACGGCGGCATCATCGCCATTATCGCCCTGGGCATCGTCCTCATCTATCGCTCGTCGGAGGTGTTCAACTTCTCCCACGGCCAGCTCGTCATGTGGGGCGCGTTCCTGACGTGGTGGTTTGCCGGGGCCGAGGAGAACGGCAGCGAGATCTTCAACCTGCCGCTGTGGGGAGCCATCCCGCTGGCCGTGCTGGTCATGGCCGGGATGGGCCTGGTCATCGAGCGGCTGGCGTTGCGGCCGATGACCGGCCAACCGCTGCTGGCCATCGTGCTGATGACGCTGGGCCTGGCCCAATTCCTGGAGGGGGCGGCGGCCATCGTCTTCGGCATCCAGCCCAAGAACAACTTCCCCGCGCCCTTCTCGCCCAGCGACGTCATCCAGATCCCCTTCCCCGGCGCGTTCAACGACACCATCATCGTCAAGCAGGCGTTGCTGGCCACGGCCGTCGTCGCCATCCTGGCGGCCGTCATCTTCATGCTCTATTTCCAGTATACGCGCACCGGACTGGCCATGCGAGCCACGTCGGAAGACCACGAGCTGGCGCGTGGGGTGGGCATCAACGTGCCGCGCGTTTTCGGCCTGTCGTGGGCCATCGCCGGGATCATCGCCACCGTCGGTGGCGTGCTGCTGGCCACCGTGACCGGCGTCAGCCTCAGCCTGGCCACGGTCGCCCTGATCGCTTTCCCGGCCATCCTGCTTGGCGGGCTGGAGTCGTTCCCCGGGGCCATTGTCGGTGGCCTGCTCGTCGGGCTGGCGTCGGCGCTGGTGCAGGCGTCGTCGGTGCAGGTCGTCCGCTCCACGTCGGAGATCGCTCCCTATATCCTGTTGCTCATCGTCCTGCTCATCCGGCCGGAAGGGCTGTTCGGCGAAAAACGAATCGAACGAGTTTAAAGGAAAGAAACGTCGATGGCTGCTCTTCGCCCCGCGGGAGATTTCGACCGCACCTACGAACAAGACATGTCCGTCATCCGCCGGCCGTGGCAGTGGGTGGCGCTGGCAATTGGCATGCTGCTCGTCCTGACCGCACCGCGCTGGGCCAATGCCTATATGGTGACAACGGCCAACCGCATCTTCTATACCATCATCGCCGTGCAGGGCCTCAATGTCCTCGTCGGCTACACGGGGCAAATATCGCTGGGTCAGGCGGCGTTCATGCTCGTCGGCGGCTATGCCTCGGCTTTGCTGACGACCCGCCTGGGGCTGCCGTTTCCGCTGGCCATCCCGGCCGCGGGGCTGACGGCCGGACTGGTGGGGTTGCTCTTCGGGCTGCCCTCGCTGCGCGTCAAGGGCTTCTATCTGGCTATGGCCACGCTGGCGGCGCAGTTCATCATCCCCTGGGCCACCCGCCATCTTTTCCCCGACCTGCTCGGCGGCGCGTCGGGGCGCATCGACGCGCCGGTGCCGGTCATCCTGGGTATCTCCTTCGGTGAGACAACCAACTATTATTACCTCTCGCTCATCACCCTGATTATCACCACCGTGCTGGTGCTCAACATCAGCCGGTCGCGGCTGGGCCGGGCGCTGGTCTCGGTGCGCGACAACGACCTGGCGGCCGAATTGCTGGGCGTCAACCTGTTCAGCTACAAGCTGCGCGCCTTCTTCATCGCCTCGTTTTTGGCCGGCGTGGCCGGGGCGCTGAAAGCCCACAGCCAGCGCGGCGTCGGCACCGAGTTCGGCTATGGCTTGCAGGAGTCGATCATCATGCTCGGCATGCTGGTCATCGGCGGGCTGGGCACGAACCTTGGGCCGTTTCTGGGCGTGACCATGGTGATCCTGCTGGAAGACCTGGCGGGCGTCACCGGCCAAACGCTTGCGAAGCTCTTCCCGTCGCAAGCGGCACGATTCCTGACGTCGTTCCGGCCGATTTTCTTCGGTCTGGTGCTGATGCTCTTCCTGATATTCGAGCCGCGCGGGCTGTCCCATCGCTGGCAGACGTTCAAGGCGGCGTGGCGATTGCGGCCGTTCGCGCGATGAGGGCACGGGATGCCTGTCGCCTGCATGGAAATATACCGCCCGCAACGATTGTGTATTTCATGGATAACCGGAACTGGAGGTGAGGTCTATCGATAAATCGGGGTAGCGGTCATCGGGTTCGAACCATTTGTCAGTGACAATTGTGCAAAGGAGATAATGAGATGAAGAGAATATTGCTGGTTTCACTTTTGCTGATCATGGCCTTCACGGTTGTGGCCTGTGGCGGGGGAGCTGCCCAGGTAGAACAGCTCGCGCCCACGCTGGAGGCAGCGGCCGAGCAGCTCGCGCCGACCGTCCAGGCGGCCGTGGAAGAAGTGGCCCCGACCCTTGAGGCTGTGGCCACCAACGTCGCCCCCACGATCGACGCCGCCGCGGCTACCGTTGCCGCCGCCGCAACCTCGGTCGCCGCGCAGCCTACCGAGGCTCCAACCGAGGAACCGACCGCCGAACCGGTTGAGGAAGCGGCCGGCATCCCCATGGAGGAATGCGACGCGACCTATGAGGGCGAGACAATCATCGTCCATCAGGCCGCCGGCCTCACCGGCCCGCTGTCCCAGATTCTGGGCGACGGTTTCATCACCGGCTCGCAGGCGGCCGTTGACCGCATCAACGCCGCCGGCGGCGTTTGTGGCGTCATGCTGGAGATCCGCCTGGAGGATACACAGTACGATCCTGAGCAGGAAGTGGCCGTCTACGAGAAGTTCAAGGCTGAGGAACCGGCGCCGCTGTTCCATTTGAGCTACGGCAGTGGCGCGGCGATTGCGTTGAAGGATCGCGTCATCGAGGACAAAATCCCCCACATCACCGCCGGCCTCAACGACGAAGCCTTCTACATCCCCCGCAACGGCTACACCTTCGGCACCGGCCCGATCTACTCGGATCAGTTCACCGGCTTCGTGACCTGGCTCCAGGAGAACTGGGATGAGGTGAAACCGGAAGGCGCGGGCGACGACATCGTCGTCGGCGTCATCGGCTGGGCCAACGCCTTCGGCGCGGGCGCGACGACCCCGACCGCTCTGGCCTATCTGGAGGAGCAGGGGATCACCGTGTTGCCGCTCGAATCGCAGGAAGTCTCCCCG
>JAHDWL010000121.1 GCA_023384355.1 Anaerolineae bacterium | reverse complement strand
ATCACCCAGGCCCAAGCCGACGCGCTGCTGGCCCAGCTTGAGACGCAGACCTTTAGCTTCGGGTTCGGCGGGCGCGGTGGCCGCGGACATCACGGTGGACGTGGCGGATGGCGTGGTCAAGGGACCGAAACGCTGCCGGAAACCACGCCGGACACGACGACTGACACATCGTTCGACGCCTAGCGGATGACATGAGGCGAGCCGCCCCGGCAAAGCGGCGTGCCCTTCGTTTCTCCTCCTCTAACTGAAAAAGGCGCGCGGTTGAGAGCCGCGCGCCTTTTTCATTGGTATGACGACTATAGTCAGTAACCTTAGTTGCGTTTCGGGAGGCGCACTTAAGTCTCTAGATACGAGCAAGGCTGATAAAATACCCTTACTTCACGCCGGTTCGATGGAGTTCTTCATCAATCCGTTCGCGCAGAAACATCTTGATCAACGACTGATAGGGCACATCACGCTTGTTAGCCAATAGCCTTAGCTCGGCCAGCATGGACTCCGGCATGCGCACGGAGATGGTGCGGGTGGTGGGCTTCAGGTTGGAGAAGATCACGCGTTGCCCGCCGCTCCAGTCGATGTAGTCAGTCGAATCATGAGTCGCCCAGAACTCGCGCTCCTCATCTTCGTCCTTGAACTCAGGAATTGGCTTGAGCATATCTCTCTCGTTCCTTTTGGCTTATAACTCCGGCGAGCGCGTGCGAATCCGCCTTTGCACGTGGGCCGCGAATTCGCCGAGGGGCACGTCGTTGCGCTGCTCGCCGTCGCGGAGGCGCACGGAGAGCGTGCCGGCGGCCGCCTCCTGGCCGCCGACAATGAGCATGTAGGGCACTTTCATCAACTGCGCGGCACGAATCTTGGCCCCCATGCGCTCGCTGCCCAGATCGGCATGGACGCGGATGCCGGCCTCGGTCAGTTGCGCCACGACGCGCCGGGCGTAGTCGTGGTGCTCGTCGGTGATGGGGATGACCCTCGCCTGCTCCGGCGACAGCCACACCGGGAAGTTGCCGTCATAGTGTTCGATCAGGAAACCGATGTAGCGCTCATGCGCCCCCAACGGCGCGCGGTGGATGCAGTAGGGCGTCTCCGGGCGGCCGTCGCGGTTGGTGAAGGTCAGCTCAAACCGCGCCGGCTGGACGAAATCGACCTGGTTGGTGGCCAGCGAGAACTCGCGACCGACGACGCTCCACGCCTGCACGTCGATTTTCGGTCCGTAGAAGGCCGCCTCCCCGGCCACTTCCTCGAACGGCACGCCGGCCTGATGCATCACCCGGCGCACGATCTCCTCGGCCTTCAGCCATGCCGCTTCGTCGTCGGCGTACTTCACGCCCAGCCCTTTACGGTCGTGCTTGCTGAAGCGCATGACGTAGCGATCGATGCCGAACAGGTCGAAGTAGCGGCGGTAGAGGTCGATGACAGCCATGAACTCCTCTTCGACCTGCTCCTCGGCGCAGTAGATGTGGGCGTCGTTCTGTTCGGCGGCACGCACGCGCATCAGGCCGAACAGCTCGCCGCTCTGCTCATAGCGGTAGACCATGCCGTATTCGGCCAGCCGCAGCGGCAAATCGCGGTAGCTGCGCGGTTTGGCGGCGAAGATCTTGTGGTGGAATGGGCAGTTCATCGGCTTCAGGTAGTAGCGAGTTTCATCGCGCTCCATGGGCGGGAACATGCTGTCGGCGAAATAGGGCAGGTGGCCGCTGCGTCGGTAGAGTTCTTCCTTGGCGATGTGGGGCGTGGCAACGCGCTGATAGCCGGCGGCGTCTTCCATCTCGTAGGCCAGCTTCTCCAGCTCCTCGCGCAGGATCGTGCCGTTGGGCAGCCACAGGGGCAGGCCCGGCCCGACCTCCTCGTCCATGATGTAGATCTCCAGCTCGCGGCCGAGCTTGCGATGGTCGCGCTTTTTGGCTTCCTCGACGAGTTGCAGATGGCGCTTCAGCTCTTTCTTGCTGAAGAAGGCTGTGCCGTAGATGCGCTGCAACATCGGTCGCGACTGGTCACCGCGCCAATAGGCGGCGGCCGTGCCCATCAACTGGAAGGCGTCAACGGGGATCAGGCCGGTGTGGGCCACGTGCGGCCCCTTGCACAGGTCTTCGAAGGTGTCGTGGCGATAGGTACTGATGACCAGATCGGTCGGCGGCCCGTCTTCCGCATCGCCGTACTCGTTGAACTCGCCGCGCAGCAAACCGTCGATGATCTCCAGTTTGTAGGGCTGATCCTTGAACAGCTCGCGGGCTTCGTCGGCGGTCACGACGCGATAGCGCAGGGGGTATTTGCCGGCGATGATCTGGCGCATGCGCCGTTCGATGCGCTCCAGGTCGGCCGGGGTGAAGGTGCGCCGGCGGCCGTTCTCGTCCTCGCCCAGGTCGAAGTCATAGTAGAAGCCGTCATCGACGGGCGGGCCGATGCCGAGTTTGGCCTCGGGGAAAAGCTCCAGGACGGCCTGGGCCATGACATGGGCGGCGGTGTGCCGCAGCTTGTACAGCTCCGACTGTTCGTAAGGCTCCACGCTGTCTATTGGTTGCATGATGTTCATTTCCTCAGCGAGCCGGTGATCAGTGGGTCAGTATTCAGTATTCAGTAGGTCAGTTTTCAGTAGACCACTGACCTACTGACCTACTACCAATCACAACGCCATCGACCGCGCGGCAATGGACTGCTTCAGTTGCGCCACGAAGTCGGCCAGGGGCATCGCGCCCCGGTCTTCGTTGTCGCGGGTGCGCACGGCCACCGCGCCGGCCTCCATCTCCTTGTCGCCGATCACCAGCATGTAGGGCGTCTTCTGGAGCTGGGCCTCGCGGATTTTCTTGTTCATGCGCTCGCTGCTCTCATCTACCTCGACGCGGACGCCGGCGGCCTTCAGCTCGGCGGCGACGTGGCGGGCGTACTCGACGTGGCGGTCGGCGATGGGGATGACCGCCGCCTGCACCGGCGACAGCCACAGCGGGAACGCGCCGTTGAAGTGCTCGATGAGGATGCCGACGAACCGCTCCATGCTGCCGAACGGGGCGCGGTGGATCATCACCGGTCGGTGCTTCTGGCCGTCCTCGCCGGTGTACTCCAGCCCGAACCGCTCCGGCAGCAGGAAGTCGACCTGCACCGTGCCCAACTGCCATTCGCGCTTCAGCACGTCGCGGAAGATGAAGTCAAGTTTGGGGCCATAGAAGGCGGCTTCGCCCTCCTCGATGGTGTAGTTGAGACCCAGCTTGTCGGCGGCGTGGCGGATGGCGGCGATGCCGCGCGCCCACATCTCCGGCGATCCGGCGTATTTGTCGCTGGCGGGGTCGTTGGTGCCCAGCCGGGCGCGAAAGTCGTTGAAGCCCATCGTGCCGAAGACGTACTGGATGAGATCGACCACGGCGATGAACTCCTCTTCCAGTTGCTCCGGGGCCACGAAGAGGTGGGAGTCGTCGACCGTAAAGCCGCGCACACGCGTCAGGCCGGTCAGCTCGCCGCTCTTCTCGTAGCGGTAGACCGTGCCGAACTCGGCCAGCCGGTAGGGCAGGTCGCGGTAGCTGCGCGGCTCGCTGCGGTAAATCTCGATGTGGTGCGGGCAGTTCATCGGCTTCAGCATGAACTCTTCCTCGTCAACCTTGATCGGCGTGTACTGGCTATCCTTATAGTAGGGATAGTGGCCACTGGTCTTGTAGAGTTCCAGGTTGCCGATGTGGGGCGTGATGACCGGCAGGTAGCCGCGCTCCAGTTGCGCCTGGCGCAGGAAGCTCTCCAGCGTCTCGCGCAGTACCGCGCCCTTGGGCAGCCACAACGGAAGGCCGGAGCCGACCAGCGGCGAGATGTGGAACAGGCCCAGTTGCTTGCCGAGGCGGCGATGGTCGCGCAGTTTGGCCTCTTCCAGCCGGTGGAGATATTCGTCCAGCTCGGCCTTGTTGTGCCAGGCCGTGCCGTAGATGCGCTGAAGCTGCGGCCGTTTCTCGTCGCCGCGCCAATAGGCCCCGCTGGTGCGCAGCAGCTTGACGGCGTTGGCCTTGATGTCGCGGGTGCGGGCGACGTGGGGGCCGCGGCACAGGTCGACGAAGTCGCGCTGGCGATAGATGCCGACTTCGGCCGCCGGTTCGGTCGTGGGGTTGCCCATCTCGTCGACCTTGCCCGCGGCCAGGTCTTCGATGAGTTCGACCTTGTAGGGCTGCCCGGCGAAGAAGGCCAGCGCCTCATCGACCGGCAGGGTCGTGTGCTCGAAGGGGGCGTTCTCGCGCAGCAGCTCCTGCATGCGGGCTTCGATGCGCTCCATATCTTCCGGCGAGAAGGTGCGCGGCTTGCCGTGCTCGTCCTTGCCGAGGTCGAAGTCGTAGTAGAAGCCGTCCTCGACGGGCGGGCCGATGGCCAGGCGCACTTCGGGGAACAGGTCGACGACTGCCTCGGCCATCACGTGGGCGGCCGAGTGACGGATGCGATAGAGATCCGTCTCGTTGTAGGGAATGTTACCGTTGTCAGACATGAATTACCTCA
>JAHDWL010000120.1 GCA_023384355.1 Anaerolineae bacterium | reverse complement strand
CGGGTGGGGCGGGGCGCGCCCCCCCCCAAACCCCGGCGGGGGGAATGGCTATGGGCGGTTTTGTGTTTTTTTTTTTTGACTCAGAACCCGGCGACCGTTTTGGCCGGTCGACGGGTCCCCCGCGGGGGGTTAAACCGGAGAGAGGTCTGTCCATCGTCGAGTAGTACATGAGGGAGTAAGTGAAATGAAGCGAATCATCATCGTTCTGGGTCTCATCCTGTTGCTGGCTCTTGCGGCCTGCGACACCATGGGGCCGACGACACAGGAGGCGCTGCCCACGGACATCGCCGGGGCGACCCCGGCCGCGCCGGCTGACCAGGCCACCGTATCTGCCCCGACCGGTGAGACCGGCGAAGGTCAAACCGAAACGCCGGGAGCGAACTTGCAAGGTGTCACCTGGGAATGGGTGTCGTTGCTGGACCCGATGGGGCAGACAACGGCCGTAGACCCCACCCGCTATACCGTCATCTTTAACCCCGACGGCACGGCCAACGTCAAGGCTGATTGCAACAGCGTCACCGCCAACTATTTGACCGACGGCGTCAACCTGACCATCCAGTTGGGCGCGTCGACCGCGGTCGCCTGCCCCGAAGACACACAGGACGTGTTGTTCCTTAACAGCCTGAGCGCGGCCGAAAGCTACGTGGTTGAGGATGGAGAGCTGTTCATTACTCTCCGCAGCGCGGCCGGGACGCTCATCTTCCGAACCGGTGCGGGGAGCGCTGCCGGCCAACCCGACCAGGCCTCCCCGACGCTGACCGGCGTCACGTGGGAGTGGGTGCAGGCCGTCACTTCGGTCGAGACCATCGACGTGGTCGATCCGACGCGCTATACCATCACCTTCAACGACGACGGCACGGCCAACATCAAGGCCGACTGCAACAACGTGCTGGCCGCCTACACCGCCGGCAGCGACGGGTCCATGACCCTGACAATGGGGCCGTCGACGCTCATGGCTTGCCCCGAAGATTCGCAGGTCAACCCGTTTTTGGCCGGGTTGGGCGTCGTAGGCGCTTACTCGTTTGACGGGGCCGACTTGCTGCTGCGCAATATCGCCGCCGACGGCGGCGTGCTGCGCTTCCGCGCGGGCGGCGGCACGGCCGAACCGGCTCCCGCGGGCGACATCCTGACCGGCGTCGTCTGGCAGTGGGTCTCCACGACCACGCCGACGGAAGAGATCGTCGTCGCCGACCCGACACGCTACACCATCATCTTCAACGAGGACGGCACGGCGGGCATCAAGGCTGATTGCAACGTCGGCAACGCCACCTACACCGCGGGGGAGGATGGCTCCATCAGCATCATTCCGGGCGTCTCCACGCTGGCCTTCTGCGAGAATTCGCAGGACCAGCAGTTCCGGAGCGGACTCAGCGCGGCCGCCCTCTACTTCTTCCAGGACGGCGATCTCTACATCGACCAGTTCGCGAGCAGCGGCACAATGCGCTTCGCCAACGGCGGCGCGCCGGAGGCCGAACCGTCCGCACCCGCAACCGACACGCTGACCGGGGTCACCTGGCAGTGGGTGAAGACGATGACGCCGGTGGAGGAGATTGTCGCCGTCGACCCGGCACGCTACACCGTCGTCTTCAACGAGGATGGCACGGCCAACATCACCGCCGATTGCAACGTCGGCACCGCCACCTACACGACCGGCGAGGGCGGCACGATCACCATCACCCCCGGCGCGATGACGCTGGCCATGTGCCCGCCGGATTCGCAGGCGACGCAGTTCATGACCGGCCTCAGCGCGGCGGCCATCTACTTCTTCCAGGACGGCAACCTCTTAATCGACCTGTTCGCCGGCAGCGGCACGATGCATTTCGCGCCGGCGGGCGACACCGTTGAGGGCGGCCTTCCCGGCAAGGGCACGGGCGGCACGACTGTCGCGCCCGCCACGGCGCTGGTCGGCCCGAAATGGCAGGCCAACAACATCGTCAAGCCGGACGGCACCATCACCTTCAACGACCCGACGCGCTACACGGTCACGTTTAACGCCGACGGCACCGCCAACGTCCAGGCTGACTGCAACACGGCCGTCATGGGCTACACTGCCGGCGCGGACGGCTCGCTGACGATGACGCCGGGACCGATGACCATGGCCGCCTGCCCGCCGGGATCGATGGACCAGTACTTCCTGGGCGGGCTGACCAACGCCATGGGCTATCGGCTGGAGGGCGGCAGCCTGCTCATCGATATGCTCTATGAGAGCGGGACGATGAGCTTCTCGGCCGCGCAGTAACTCCGATTATGTTAATATAAATCATGTACCCCCGCGGGAGCCGCATCCGGCTCCGCGGGGGTACTCTGTTTCAGGAGTGACGGACGTAATGGGAAAGAATAAAGACAAAGGCAAGGGGAACAAGGCCGGAGCGGCGGGCAAACCTTCATCGGTGCGCGAATTGTTGCGGGTGGGGCCGGGGTTCAACCTGGGCGAAGTCGATCCGCGCCTGATCGTTGCCGGGCCGGACGACAAGGAGACGGCCCGCGCCGAGGCGCTGGCGCTGGAGGCCGAAGTCACCGGGCTTCAGGAGCGGTTGTTCGCCGAGTCGAAGGCGGGCGGCAAGCGGCGATTGCTCGTCGTCCTGCAGGGGATGGACACATCAGGCAAGGGCGGGGCGATCAAGGCCATCGACCGTATTTGCGAGCCGGTCGGCCTGCGCATGACCAGCTTCGGCGCGCCGACCAAGGAGGAGCTGCGCCACCATTACCTGTGGCGCATCGATAAGGCTCTGCCGCGCGCCGGATCGATCGGCATCTTCGACCGCTCCCATTACGAGGACGTGCTCATCGTGCGCGTCCACAACCTGGTGCCGCCGGATGTCTGGGGCGCTCGCTACGACGAGATCAACGCCTGGGAGAAGAAACTGGCCGACGGCGGGCTGGTGTTCCTGAAGTGCATGCTCCACATCTCGCGCGAGGAGCAACAGCAGCGTTTGCTCGACCGGCTGGCTGACCCGACAAAACATTGGAAGTATAATCCCGGTGACGTCGACGAGCGGCAGTTGTGGGATCAATACCAGGAAGCGTATCAGGTGGCGCTGACGAACTGCTCCACCGACTACGCGCCGTGGTACGTCATCCCCGCCGACCGCAAGTGGCACCGCGACTGGCTGCTGAGCCGTCTGGTGGCCGAGACGCTGCGCGAGATGGACCCGCAATATCCCGCCATGACGTTCGACGTGCCGACGGAAATCGCGCGGGTCAAGGCCAGCTGAAACGACGGCAGCGCATCCGTTCAGTAGGGGGTATTGTCAATTGCAAATCGACGAGCAAACAAAAACTGATTCCCGGCCGCCGCTTTTCGGCTTGTTTTCCGTCATACGCTACGTTGTCGGCACGGCCGCCATCGGAATTGTCATCGGGTCGACCGTTCTCATGTTGCTGGGCGTCTTTGGTGTTGTGGCTGTCCTCTACTTCTCCCTGACCGGGGCAGACGTCGGCGTTCTGGACGAATTGCGAATCGCCCTGATCGAGGCGACCGATCTGTTTCTGGTTTCCACCACGCTCTACGTCATTGCCGCCGGACTGTTTCAACTATTCGTAAACCCGAACTCCAGCCGGCATTTTCCGACCTGGCTGCGGGTCGACGGGCTGCATGCCCTTGAGGATCGCATGATCGGCATGGTCGTGGCTGTGTCCTGCGTCGTGTTTCTAACGCTGCTCATGGAGTGGCATGGACAGTTCGATATCATGGCCGCCGGTATTGGTGTCGGGTCGGTCATTGCCGCGGCCAGTCTGTTTGTCTATGCCGGGGGGCGTCGCAACCATTCGTCCGACAAAAATCATGATGAAGGTCGGTCAGACGACTGAAGTGCCTGGCTGCCCGACGATGAACTGTCGGGCGGGTGACAGGGCTCTGGCTCTGATTAGGAGGTAATCATGTGTTGTGTAGTCTCATTGCTGGTGTTCATCGGCCCGCGCGTGGCGGCGTTGGCGTGGTATTTCCTCGACACCGCCCGCTGGAACGCGGCCTTCAGCAACATCCTGTGGCCCTGCCTGGGTTTCATCTTCCTGCCGTGGACGACGATGGCTTGGGTGTGGATGTCGCCGGGTGGGGTGTCGGGGCTGGAGTGGGCCATCGTTGGCCTGGGTTTCCTGCTCGACATCGGCGCGTTCGGCGGTGGAAATTACAGCCGTAAACATCGGGATTAGCCGGTCGTGACCAACGACTCCCCGCGGCGCGGGGTGAGCCTGCCGCGCCTGCTGCTTCATCTGGAAGGCGCGGCGGTGCTTGTGACGGCGACGCTCGTTTACTTCCGGCTGGGTTGGCCGTGGTGGGCGTTCCTGCTCTTCCTGTTCGCGCCTGATTTGTCGGCCGTCGGCTACCTCTTCGGGCCGCGCGTGGGCAGCGTCGCCTATAACCTGGCCCACACTTCGGTCTTCCCGCTGGTGCTGGGCGTGGCCGGCTGGTGGCTGGGCTGGGCATGGGCTGCGCCCGTCGCCCTCATCTGGCTGGCCCACATCGGGCTGGATCGGATGCTGGGGTT
>JAHDWL010000119.1 GCA_023384355.1 Anaerolineae bacterium | reverse complement strand
AATGCGGAAATACTGTTTGCGGAGTAATATGAATCCGTGACTGAACAAAAACTATTAGATCGGATTACGCTGGACCCAAAAATTATGACTGGAAAGCCCGTCATAAGCGGGACTCGCCTGACTGTTGAGTTCGTCCTTAACCTTTTGGCACATGGCGAAACTATCGAAAGCATCACGCAAGAATATCCCGGCGTGACGATAGATGACATCCATGCGTGCCTTTTGTTCGCCTCTCGCTCTCTCGAATCAACTGACTTTCTTCTCCTTACCGCCGAGCAGGGTTGATGCGATTCCTCACAGATGAGAACATCGGGCCAACGGTCGCGCTCTGGCTAAGGGAACAAGGCCATGATGTTTTTTCGATATTTGAGTCTGCCAGAGGGCTAACCGACGAAGCAGTGTTGACTTTGGCGTTTTCTGAAAATCGTATACTTATAACCAGCGACAAGGATTTTGGTGAAAAGATTTTTCGGGAACGGTGGCCCCACCGCGGCGTTATTTTATTACGCTTGCGAGATGAAAGGGCCGCCGTGAAAATGATGGTTTTACAGCGCCTATTGAGTCAATACCCCCATCTGATGGCTGAACAATTCCTGGTTGCCAGCGAGACCCGCGTCCGATTTGCAAGGAGTTAGCTCTGTGAACGATACCGACTCTCCCCAGGAACCCAACTCTTTGATCGTCTATGGCCGGCCGGGCTGCCCCGGCGTTTCCCCCGTGCTGCGGCTGCTGGAGTCCGCCGGCGCGGCTTACCAGTACGTCGATATCCGCCAGGACCCCGCGGCGGCCACCCGGCTGCGAGAGCTAACCGGCGGCTACGAGAGCGTGCCGACGGTGGTGATGCCCGACGGCCGGGTGCTGGTTGAGCCGGGTACGCTCAAGCTGCGAAAGGTCTTGCAGGAAGGCGCGCCGGAAGGGGAAGAGGTCGTCTCCGCCGGGCAGGCTGTCCGCGCCGGTCTGAGTAACCCCGTCTATATCATCCTGGCACTCATCGCTCTGGCGCTGATCGTCGCCGTGTGGCTGGCGAACTGATAAATTTTTCCGCTTTACCGAACCGGCAGCCTCGACTAAAATCTATTCGTAGGGCAAAAGGAGTGCTGCATGAACATCGTTCGCTGGGGACTTCTGTCCACCGCCAATATCAATCGTCGCCTCATTCCCGCCATCCGCGCCTCGGAGCGTGGCGAGCTGGTGGCCGTGGCCAGCCGTCGTCAGGCGCAGGCCGACGCCTACGCCGCCGAATGGGATATCCCGCTGGCCTTCGGCAGCTATGAAGCATTGCTGGCCTCCGGCGAGGTAGACGCCCTCTACATCAGCTTGCCAAACCACCTTCATGCTGAATGGACGGTGCGCGCCCTCGAGCACGGCCTCCACGTCCTGTGCGAAAAGCCGTTTGCCGTCACCTTGCCGGAGGTCGACCGGATGCTCGACGCGGCGCGCGACAACGGCCGCGTGTTGGCCGAGGCGTTCATGTATCGCCACCACCCGCAGACGAAGATCGCCGCCGCGTGGATTCGCGACGGTCACCTGGGCGAGATCAGCGTGATGCGCGGCGTCTTTAACTTCAGCATGAGCAATCGCGCCAACATCCGCCTCGTGCCGGAATGGGGCGGCGGCAGCCTGTGGGATGTCGGCGTCTACCCGTTGAGCATGGCCCAATACCTGATGGGCGGGCCGCCGGTGTGGGTCCATGGCGATCAGTGGATCGGGCCGAGTGGAGTAGATGAGTCCTTCACCGGCACCCTGCACTTTGCGGGCGGGGCGATGGCCCAGATCAGCAGCGCGTTTCGCACGCCGTGGTATACCCATTTCGACGTCTTGGGCACAAAGGGACGGCTGGTAATGACCCGGCCCTTCACCGGGCTGGACAGCGACCAGCGGCGGCTGACATTCGTCGACGAACGCGACCAGACCCAGGAGCTGCCCGTACCTGACGTGGAACTGTATTCCGGCGAGGTGGAGGATATGCACGACGCGATCCTCTTTGGCCATCCGAATCTTGTCGGCCTGAACGAAACCCGCGATCACGTGCGCACGGTGCTGGCGCTCTACGAATCGGCCCAGCGCGGCGAGCGGGTATATATCGACTAGGGAAAGAGCTGGGCGGCTGAGGGGATTGTAGTCAGATCGTCGGCCGCGCCTTTGCCGGTCGGCCGACCCCGTCCCGATTATATTTTTACATTCAGGGGTATCGTCTGCGAAAAGTTTTGTTGTATAATCCCGCATCATCACGGGACCTGTGACGGGGTCTGAGACGGCCACGGCAGCCCGGCGAGGTGTGGAATGGTCAAAGACCGATTTTCCAACGGCTACGCGCTGCTCATCGGCGTCAACGAGAATCTGATACCCAATTACGCCCTGCCGACGGTGGCGCGAGACGCGGCCGCGCTGCACAAGGTCCTCATCCATCCTGAGCGATGCGCCTATCCGGCCGAGAATGTGCGCCTGCTGACCGGCAGCGATGCCTCGCGCGCCGGAATTCGCGCCGGTCTGGCCTGGCTGAAGGACCGGATCGCCGGTGACCGGTCCGACAACGCGACGGCCGTGCTCTATTACTCCGGCCACGGCGTGCTGAACCAGGAAGACAAGAGCTATTACTTTCTGCCCTATGACCTGCGCGCACCCATCGTCGATTCGTTGTTGCGGGCAGAGGACATGGCGGCCGAGATCGAGCTGGTTCGGCCGCGGCGGCTATTGGTCATTCTTGACTGCTGCCACGCCGGAGGGATGGGCATTAAGGGAGACGGCGCGTTCATGGGGACCGGTCTGGCCAGGTCGGCCGCCCCGGCCGAAGCGCGCAGCGTCGTAGCCCTCATGCGCGGTCAGGGCCGCGCCGTGCTCAGTTCATCCACGGCCGCCGAATCCTCCTACGTGCGCTCGGACCGCAGGATGAGCATCTTCACCTATCACCTCGTCGAGGCCTTGACCGGCCACGCGCAGCCTGAAGGAGCCACCGACGTGCTGGTGAGCGATGTGATGAGCTATGTCTCGCGCCAGGTTCCGCGCAGCGCTCGCGAGGAGTATAACGTCTCGCAAACGCCGGTTTATCAGGTCAGCGGCGAGAACTTCCCCGTTGCTTTGCTGATGGGCGGCCGGGGTATCAGCAAGGGGCGGCCGCTGCCCGATCCGTTTGTCGCGCCGGCGGCCGGACCAACGGTCAATACCGGCGGAGGGGCGTATGTCGGCGGCAATATAACCGCCGCAGGCGATGTAAACCTGGGTGCCAAGAGCGTCGGCGGCGATGAGATTCGGGGCAGCAAGTACGTCATGTCAGGTAACTTTCAGGGCGCGGTGCTGAATATCGAGTCCCACCTGTCCAACGTGACCCAGGCGATCGTCGCCGCGCCGGTGGGCGACGCGGTGCAGCGGGCTGACCTCAACAGCCTGATCGCCGCGTTGCAGGCGGAGATCGTTGCCGTGCCGCCGACCCGCGCGGCCGAAGCCGAGGCGCTCGCCGCGCGACTGGAACGGATGACGGCGGCCCTTGCTGAAGGGGATACGGCCCTTGTGGGCATCAGCGGCGCGGCGCTGGAACGGGCGGCAGCCCCGCTGGCCGATGTGCGCCCCGGCATTTCTGTCGTCGTGGGCCAGATCACGGCCGCGATGCGACGGATGCTGGACTGAACACGGTCACGATGGTATTTTTCTGCGGAGGGATGGCATGAACGAAACAAGCCGGCAATTTCTGGCCGATCTGCAGGGCAAGATGAGCCAATACTTCAACGGCGAAGAGGTCGAGACCCTGGCCTTTGTCCTGGGCATCGATTACGATTCCCTGCGCGGGGCAACGAAGCCGACGAAGATCAACTCGCTCATATCGGACGCGGCGCGGAACGGTCGCCTCGAGGAGTTGCTGCGCGAAGTGAAGCGGCAGCGCGGCAACGTGGCCTGGCCCGCGATGCCGGCCGATTTCTCGCTGCCGCAGGGCACGGCGGGCAGCGAGAGCGACGGCGCAACGATCTACCATATCGCCTCGCTTAATACCGGTGGCGGGGCGTTCGTCGGCGGCAACATCACCGCCGGTGGGGATGTGAACGCCGGTGCGAAGACCGTCCACGGCGACGAGGTCAAGGGCAGCAAGTATGTCATGTCCGGCGATTTTCGCGGGGCGATGGTTAATATCGAGTCGCGGCTGGACAACGTTACGCAGATCGTCGGCAAGTCGGCCTATGCCCGGTCGGACCAGAAGGAGCAGCTGGAGCAGCTGATCGTGGAGTTGAAGCGGGCGCTGAACAAGGTCCCCCCGCAACAGGCGGGCGAGGCCGAGACCCTTGCGCGGCGCATCGGCGCGCTGGCGGAAGAGGCGACGGCCGCCAGCCCTGACCGTGAAGCAGTCAACGAATTGGGCGAGATTGCCCGCCGGGCGGCCGGCAAGCTGGCCGCCAGTGTGCCCACCGTGATGACCCTCGTCGCCTCAATCATCGAACTGGTTGGCGCGATGGTAGGATAGTGATGAGATACGAGATACGAGATACGAGATACGAGATACGAGATACGAGATACGAGAT
>JAHDWL010000118.1:3970-4573 GCA_023384355.1 Anaerolineae bacterium | reverse complement strand
TAAACTGATTCGATGTTTCATGGTAACTCCTCACGTGAAATGTTTGGGCGAATTACATTATTCACCTGGGGATTAATATAACGTCCGATTTTCCTGGGTGATCGGGAAGTGGCCGGGAAGGGTTGGGAATCGTCGTGTTTTTGCACTGACGCCTCTCGTTCTGTTGACCAACCCTGATAATTAACGGGTTGTGATCGGCAAAAAGAGATCGTGGCCGGGAGGCGAGGAAGGCTCTGGAGCAGGCGGCGGTTCTTCGATAAACGCCCACACGCCGCCGGTGAACCTGAAACCGTCCGCGTCGGCGGGCAAACTTCCGTCCACCTGCCCGGCGGTGGCTGCGACCCGGAAGCCGTCGCCGGTGCTGTTACTGTAGCCGCTGGAGACATTGCCCCAGAGCAGGGCCGGCGCGGCCGCGTCCCGACTCAGCGTCGGCAGGACGGACACAAAGAGCGTCAGCACCAGCCCGGCCGCCAGCAGAATACCTGTCGTGCGATTGATTCGTCTTGTCATCGTGCGCCTCACCTTCCAATCGTTACTGTCCCGCCGGTGGTTTTCAGCCACATCGGCCGGCTGATAGTAAATTTCTCGTCGTAGGTGCCGGAC
>JAHDWL010000118.1:0-3960 GCA_023384355.1 Anaerolineae bacterium | reverse complement strand
TACCGCTCCGCTCAACGGCCGCCACGCCTTCACGAACAGTGTTGAAAGGCTCAGGTTTGGCACCCGTCTCGTTGCCAGTGTGGCTCCCGTCGACATAGACGAAGCTGCGACTGTTCACTGACCAGCCAATATCGGCTAATACACCTAGCCCGACCGGCCCGGGATGGTGTATGACCTCCCGACGATTCAACTCGGGGGTCATCAAGGCGCTCGTTGTGGGATTGAACGTGTCTTCGTCCAGGTGGCTGTAGCTGCTGCCAGGCGACCAAGTGATTGGTGCAAACAGTCGCGCCGGCGCACTGCCATTGGCGGCCGTGGTATTAGGTCCGTTGAAGAACCAGTTGTTAACGGTGAGCGCCGTGCCTAGGCTCTGTGAATCAGTAAAGTCAATAATCGACGTTGAGCCATAGAAGGCAAAGCGATCATAAGCCATCGGTGGATTCTCGACGCAACCATGATCAATCTTGCCTTCACACTCTTTTGGGTCCATCCCGTTGTCAATTTCCGCGCTGCCGGAGAAGCCTAGGCCGTGGCCGATTTCATGCATAGCCACTGACAGGAAATCGGACCGTAAACTATTAGGATCCGACGGATCGGCCGGTTCGTCAGGCACCAAACCGTCGATACCTAAGTACCAGTTGAACGCGGCGCTGAACTGAGCTTTAATCTCGGGCCGGCTTGGGTCCCAGTCAGAGTTAGCCAACTGATTGGCCAAGGCTACAGGATACCAGGTGTCGCCGACTGGCGCGTTGAAGAAGTTTTTATCCCAGGCAATTGCTCGCGCTGATCCAAGGAGGTCGGGACCAAGTGTGCTGTACCAACAGGCGTTGACGTCCACTCGCTGTCGGCCATTGAGCAATGTTGACCAGATGAGGGCGGCCGTATTCATGGCTGTCATGGCGTCGGGTGGCCAGGGTTGTAGTAGCATGGTTGGATTATTCGGATCCGGATCGCTTTCAAAAACAGGCGCGCACAGATCGCCAGCATTAGGTGGAGGATTGGCGGGATCAAATGTCGGATTGAAAACGATGTTGATCGGTAGCGCGTCGGCGCGTCGCGGCGTGCCATCCAACACTCCGGACGGTGGGGGAATAACTCTGGGGTTGGGGTTAGGGTTGTCAACCAATATGACGTTAATCCCCGGTCTGGTCTGCGGCTCATCCTCGGCCGCTACCAGCCTGGCTTGTGACACAGTCGTTAAAGCTACCAATCCCAGGGTGAAAACGAGCCTCAAAATGGCGATTAAACGGTTCATGAGGAATCTCCAGATACCTGCCTACTGCAAGTTAACCAGCACCAGCACCAGTCCGGTACCGCTGTCCAATCCGGACATAGCCTTGCCGATGATCGCGCCGTGGGCCTCGTCGTAGTCTGTCACAGCCATTGCATAACCGGCCATGTCCGAAGTCGTCAGCAGGTCGCCGGGCAAGATTGGCCCGGAAAGCGCTTCGGCCTTGACATAGACGCGGCCGCCTATCGCCACCACCGCATCGCCCTCCAGCACGCCCTCCTGATGCAGCACCAGTCCGGTGGCCACATCGCCCGCGCCGCTGATGACGCCGGCTACCTTGCGGTCGTAGGCGGCCGTGCTGATCATCAGGTGGCCGGGGTTGTCCGGGTCAATGGCCATGACCGTGCCCGGTTCGGCCGACGCGCCGTCGCTGACCTGAAAGCGCTCGGCCAGGTCACTGCCGCCAGTGATTTGCAGTACTTCGGTCCGGGCGATCCCGGCAAAGACGGCCGCCGGCCCTCCCGCACTGGTGGCGTAGATACCGGGACCGTTGCCGGTGTTTTGCGCGGAAATGGCGGCGTTGGAACTGCCGGTCACACCGCGCACGCCGACCCAGTTCTGGCTGATACCGGCCACGCCGGCGCCGTTGGTGCTGGTGCCGAAGACGCCGTGCTCGTCAACGCTCTCGCCGGTGACGCCGCGCCACTTCGTGCTTTTGCCGTAGACGCCGCCGCCATTTGGGCTTTCGCCCATTACGCCGATCGACTTGGCGCTGTAGCCGTAGGAGCCGACCCAGTCGACGCTACTGCCCCAAACGCCGGCTCCTTTGGTCGCCTCGCCTCGCACGCCCGTTCCCTGCGGGCTTGAGTAGCCGTAGACGGCGAAGCCATTGGGCGAGCTGTTGTTTCCCGCCACGCCGATGGCCGGGCCGGTAGGCGCGTTGACGATGCCGTATAGACCGATAGGATAACTGGTGCTGCTGTTGAAGACTTTGATGCCAGCATCAACCGAAGGACCGGAAGGCACGGAACCGACGACTCGGGCGCCGGGGCGCAGACCGAGAGCGTAGGGCATGGCCGCCAGCTCGTGTCGGCTGCGGGCTGGCTTGAAGTCACCCCCACCGGCTGGGCAGCGTACCTCCATATGTAGCCAACGCCCATCTCCGGAAAAGAGCGTGGGGTCAAAATTCAAATTAACGGCAAATATTCCGTTCACCACCTCCACATTATCGCGCTGCACCTCTCCCAACTTCGACCCGCCGGTGGCGGCGTCATAAAGACCAAAACGCAGATCGCAGGGGCCGGCCAGCGGCGCGCCGCTATCTTCATCAGCCAATTGGCCTTGAAAGGCGAAGCCGGGGCCGAGCGCTACGGCCGCCGGTGACAAACCATCCTGGACGGCCAAAGACAGGTTGGCGTTATCCTGATTGCCGGCCAGGATGACGCCGGCCAGTCCCAGCACGGCGACGACGACCAAGACCAGAATAGGCCAAACTTTGCGATTCCAACTGACTCGTTGCTTCATGTTTCCTCCTCGTATTGATTTTGATGGCAGGCACGAGAGCCGGCCAGAAGAGTATAATAACGTCAATTTTTCCCAGGTGATCGGGAATGTTTCGGGAAGTAATGGGATATTATTGACCAGATCAGGCAGGCTCATTTCCCCCAATTTCCGGCTGTTGCCCATTCCCCGCCGCTATGCTACTATCTCGGCATTATCCTTCATTCAGCGATTATTTATTGCAGGTCTTATTTTGTTGGCACGAATGATAACTCTCGTTGAGCCGGATTATACGCCACCGCCGATCCTGGTGGCGCGCTTCTGATATGCGCTGACGACAGGGATTGATCGCCTCAACTCAGGCCTGCAAACATGCCGGCGCATTGCGCGCCGGTGATGATTGAGTATGAATGGTGGATGCAATGACGGCATTCACCGTTTTTGTTTTATCAGGGAAGTTCGCCGATCCCGGCGATAGCAACCGGATTCATTAACATCATTATTTATTATTCGGGAGTCATTCATTTATCATGGGATCACGTATTGAATTCATCTCAAGGATTATCGGGGCGGCCGTTCTGGCGACCGCGCTGGCCATCGTCGGCGTTCGACTGGCCAACATGCTGGGGCTTGATCCGCTGCGCTACGGCATCGCTTTCGGCGTCGCAGGGGGCGTTATTGGGGCTGTGCTGGGGTTTCTGTTCACCCCCTATCTGACCGTTCGGCCGATCAGTGCCGTCCGGCAATCATTATCGGCCATGCCGCTGGAGCGGCTGGTGGCGCTGCTGGTCGGCGTCTTTCTGGGCCTCATCGCCGCAGCGTTGTTCGCCATCCCGCTTTCGCAGTTGCCGTCCCCCCTGAAGGAAATATTGCCGCTGGCGACTGCGCTCGGCTTTTGCTATCTGGGCGCGGTGCTGATGATGAACCGCTATCGTGACCTGCGCGAGTTTGCCGGCGGTATCCGCCTGCCGCGCGGCGAGAAGGCGGTGACGGTTGTGGAGGAGAAAGAGGATACCAACGTCATCCTGTTGGATACGAGCGTCATCATTGACGGCCGCATCCTCGACATCGGCCGCACCGGTTTCATCCGGCAGACGTTGCTGGTGCCCAATTTCGTGTTGCGCGAACTGCAACACATCGCCGACAGCGCCGACAGCCTGCGACGCAATCGCGGGCGGCGTGGTCTCGATATACTGGGCATGCTGCAGAACGAGTCGCCCGTGCCGGTG
>JAHDWL010000026.1 GCA_023384355.1 Anaerolineae bacterium | reverse complement strand
CGATGAATCAATATCGCGTCGAACTACCGGCCTTCAACGGCCCTCTTGACCTTCTGCTCCATCTCATCGAGCGAGAAGAACTGGACATCACCTCCCTGTCGCTCGTTCAGGTGACTGGCCAATATTTACAACAGGTTCGCCAACTGGGTGAAGACCAAATCGAAGGGTTGATAGATTTCATAAGCATCGGTGCGCGCCTGTTGCTCATCAAAAGCCGCGCCCTTCTGCCACGGCCGATCGTTCTCCCCGGCACGGAGGAAGAGGAGGAAGACCCTGCTGAAGCACTGTTGCGTCAACTACGTGCCTACAAACGGTTCAAAATCGCCGGTAAATGGCTCGGTGATCGCCAACAGCAAGGTTTACGGACTTATCTGCGCGTCGCTCCCCCACCACAACTCGAAGGTCATCTCGACCTTACCGGAATCGATTCAGAAACGTTGTGGGAAGCGATGAAGATGGTCATGGCCCGGACGGAAACGATGGAAGAATCTCTGGAGGTCATCAAGCCGCGCCAGATCACCATCGAGGATCAGATTGGCAAGCTACGACATTATTTGGCACGCGGCCGCTCGTTCCAGTTCACCGACCTGATCGCCAACCCGCGCGATCGAACCGAGATCGCCATCACTCTCCTGGCTTTGCTGGAGTTGATCAAGCGTCGGGAAGCCCAGGCCCATCAAACCCGACTGTTTGGCCCCATAGATATCACGACTTCCTGATGCAGTCGCGATTAATAAACCTCCCGCATCAATGATATTCGGGAAGCCAGCCAGTGTGAGCCTCTAATAGATCGTCAACAAGGGCATGGATCTGCCCCAAATCAAGTTCGGCCGCGGTATGGGGATCGAGCATGGCCGCGTGATAGATATGCTCTCGCTTGCCGGTGAGTGCCGCTTCAACTGTTAGAGACTGCACATTGATGTTGGTTTGCATCACCGCTGCTAACTGAGGCGGTAGAGTGCCGATCCGGGTTGGCTGGATACCGTTGCGATCGACAAGGCAAGGTACTTCGACACAACACCCAACGGGCAAATTCTCGATTAGATTGTCATTGGCGACATTGCCATAGATAACTCGTGGTGTGCCGGTTTCAAGGCTATGAATGATGTAAGCTCCATACTCATGAGATCGCTCGACGGCGATGCTCATTGACCGGTCTTCCAGGAAGCCGCGCATCATTTCCCATGCCGCGATCTGGTTTTCGCAGCGTGTGATGTATTCATCGAGGGGAATGTTAAATTGCTCGATCAGATCGGGTCGATCGCGCTTGATAAACCACGGCACATATTCGCTGAAATGTTCGCTGGATTCCGTCACAAAGTAGCCCAGGTGCTCGAAAACCTCATATCGCACACGGTTCCAATCCGGGATACGACCCTCGGCGGCCACCTGCCGTATCAACGGATAGAGGTCCTGGCCATCGCGCTCAAAACGCAGATAGAAGGCCACATGGTTGATGCCGGCACACAGGTAATTGATCTCGTTGAACGGGACGCCAATATCCCGTGCCAGCTGTTCGGCCGTCCCCTGAACACTGTGGCACAACCCCACCGTCCGGATCGTCGTCGCCCGATTGATTGCCCAGCAGTTCATGGCCATCGGATTGACATAATTTAGTAAGACCGCATGAGGGCAAAGCTCCTCCATCTCCCGACATAAATCGAGGAGAACAGGTATCGTGCGCAGGCCACGCATTATCCCGCCAATTCCCAGCGTGTCGGCAATCGTCTGGCGCAAGCCGTATCGCTTGGGAATCTCAAAATCGACAACCGTTGCCGGCTTGTATCCCCCGATTTGAAACATCGTGATTACATAGTCACAATCTGTCAAAGCCCGACGGCGGTCGGTAGTGGTCAGAATGTTGGGAGTAACCCCCAACGCTTCGGCCACACGATGGGCGACTATTTCCGATGTCTTCAGCCGTTCCTCATCAATATCATGGAGATGAATCGTACTGCCGGACAACTCCGGAAAACTCAAAATATCGCCCAGAAGATTTTTGGCGAAGACAGTGCTGCCCGCGCCTATTAACGCAATTTTCGGCATGGAATCACTTTTCCACATGATTGTGCTCACCAGATATACGATTCACATACATAGTGAAAGGCAAATACCATGTTCATTTTGTAACATCAGTGCAGAATTCGCTGATCGTTATAATCCCTTCCACCGACCGTCTTCACCACTGTGGCATCCCGATATTCGAGGACTGGCAACGCCTCCAGAGCATTGACAATGTGGAACAGCGTCGGCAGTTGTTCCCAAGTTGCGCGTCGGAAGAGGATATGCCCGTCTCCCTGCCACATAGCTTTTACAGTAGCTCCTGCTTCCGGTTCTGGACTCATGGTAGCGTAGTTTGCATCAGCTTGTCCCCAGTCTCCGGTTTTCGGCACGTATTTATAATGGAGGAGATTGGGAACAGCTGGTGTTTGTAGGCTCACGGGTGTCACCAGTTCAGCGTTGGTAACTGCTATCTCCAAGAACTGGAAACCCATCCAACTGGCGTTTCCCCGAAACATTCCATCCATCACCTGTAATTCCGGCAATTCGCAGTAAACCTTTGAAAAGCCAAGTTCTTCGCGTCCGGTTATTATCGGATCCGCCAGATTTTCCCACAATACTGCCAGAAAACGCCCTTCCACCCGATCCCGTTCTCCATCGAAACGTGCTGGAAAGGTTACCGCCAGCATATTATAACCCCGTCCCGCCAGCCATTCGATTTCAGTGACGTAAGAGGCACTGATAGTTACTACTGGTTCACCACACACGGAAAAGCCCGGTGGGAGCAAGGATTCAATCTTTTCTGACTCGCTCAAATAACTGACGGAAACAACGGTTTTTTTAGGGGAGACGTCGTTGGCATATTTCGCCGCATTTCGACCTTGGCGTGGTCCCAGGCTGGGGCCAAATTGGATCGGCATGCGGTACATGCGTTCCGGGTCAAACTGGTAAGACATATTTCCCCTATCCTGCCATCACACCGCCATCAATCATAACTGGCCCGCCAGTCACGCCACCAGCGGCGTCGCTGCAAAGATAACGTACCAGCCCAGCCACTTCTTCCGGCAACAACAGACGGCCAATCGCAGTTGTTCCGCTCATCACCTGCTCAATCACTTCTTCTTCCTTGATCCCTCTGGTCCGCGCCTGATCTGCGATCTGGTCTATCACCAGCGGCGTTTGCACCCAGGTCGGGCAAACAGCGTTGGCAGTGATACCATACAGACCACCTTCCAGCGCGGTAGTCCGCGTCAATCCCAGCAGGCCATGTTTCACCGTCACATAGCCGGCCTTATATGGGTGGCCGCGCACCGCCGCCACCGAAGCAATATTGATAATACGTCCCCAACCCTGTTCTCGCATAAACGGCCAGCAGGCTTTGGTGAGCAGGAACGGGGCGGTCAACATCAACGCCATCATCTTTTCCCAAACCCCGTCCGGGAACTCGTCAATGGCATCAATATGCTGAAAGCCGGCATTGTTGACCAGAATATGGACAGTACCAAACTGTTTAGTTGTGCGCTCGATCAGGTTGTAACAATCAACCCCCTGAGATAGGTCCACCTGAACATTGTGAGCACCGATCTCCGCTGCCACTATCTCCCCTGCCTCCTCGTTTATGTCGGCAATCACCACCTGCGCTCCATCGGTTGAAAGGCGTTCTGCAATAGCTTTCCCGATACCGCTGGCAGCCCCGGTCACAACAGCCACTTTCCCTTCCAGTGAATCCATTTCCTGTTCCTGATTTCCCTTATTTATTTATATTTATCGAAGTGTGGTTTCGACCTGATATCAAATAAGGTGACGCATTCTCAACCTAGGCGCAAAATTCCTGTCTTCGCGAGGATCAATCATCGATGGATTGGTAAGTCAGAATCTTGAAGCGTTCCATCACCGGATAAGGCAATTTCGGCCTGTGCTGGGTCATCATCAGGCCAATCAATGCCTCGCTACGATCAATCCAAAAGTAAGTGTTAGCAATCCCGTACCAACCATATTCACCGACACTGGTGAGTGTCCGCGCCTCGCCCAATGAGGTTGCCACCCTGAACCCCAACCCAAAACCATGATCAAGCATCACTGGCCCCATCGCAAGGGGTAGCATATGCTGCGGAATGTGGTTTGTAGTCATCCATTCAAGGGTTTTGCGACTTATGAGCTGGCCGCTGTCAGAGCATCCCTTGTTGAGCAGACAGTTACAAAAGCTGAGATAATCAGCCAGGGTTGATAACAACCCACCGCCGCCGGATGGACAACGAGTAGGAGTGGTCACATCACAGAGGGTGCCCAAACCAGCCGGATCGGCGACAATGGGATCATATAATTCCGGGGATTCGTAGATTTTAGCCAAACGGCCCACCTTCTCCAGGGGTAATTGGAAGGTGGTGTCATTCATTCCCAACGGACGGAAGATTCGCTCCTCCAGAAAGTCCGCCAGAGGCATGTCTGCCAGGACTTGCACCACATATCCGAGGATATCGGTTGCCCGACTGTATCGCCACTGGCTGCCGGGCTGAAAAAGTAAGGGTAACTGTGCAATTTGTTCCACCACGTATTCAAGTGGCTGTTCACGGTGAAAGACGTTCGGCATTAATTCACGATACAGATCCTCTACCGGGGAGTCGAAACACCAACCGTAACTTAGGCCAGCCGTGTGCGTAAGCAGATGGTAGACCGTCATCACCGGGTCTTGCCCAACCAACCTGAGACCCAAAGGTGTTGTGCCGGCATACACTTTTGTTCGGCCAAAGGCGGGAATAAAATCTGAAACGGGGTCTTGCAGGCTGAGGCGACCCTCTTCATAGAGCATCATCAATGCGACACTGATAATCGGTTTGGTCATGGAGTAGATACGGAAAATAGCATCTTCCTCTATTGGCCTGCCAGCCTCAATATCCATCAGGCCATACTTGCCGAGATGTATGACCTTGTCACGTCGTTGGATGAGGGTTATGATGCCGGGCAGACGGTTGTCCGCTACGAAATCTTCCATGACGGTGTCAATACGCTTAAGGCGAGCAGAAGAAAGGCCAACATCTTCAGGGGGATACAGCTTCATAAGAAGGTCCTCAAAGTGAGTTAGCTAACAACAAATTTTGACGAGTCTCGATGATTGTCCCCATCGAATTTATCAATGGGGAACAATTCCCTCGATACCGGCAGATGCCAGTGCAAGAATGCATGCCCCCAGAACCGGAGACAGTTCGGCCGTCATTAATTTACATTCCGGCAGCACGCAGTTCACAGCTTCAGTGAAAGGGCGTCTAAACACATCACCGGCTGTAAACAAACCACCAACCAGTGCCACCTCTACCCCCACCAGGTCCATCTCCAGTTCATGTGCCACTGCCCCCACACATTCGGCCAAATCGTGACAGCCTTGTTCAATCAATGCCTGCGCCTTACGATCACCTTCGGCGGCAGCCTCGATGACCAATGGGGCGAGCGCCGCCACCTCGGTACGCGAGAGGGAATCGACATAGAGACAATGCATAATATCATCGAGATCCACCAGACCAAGTGATACGAGTATGCGTTCGGCGAGGCTGGTAAATGGATCACGACCATCAAACATCCGTACAGAGGCTATCATTGCCTGCAGCCCCAACCAATAGCTGCCGCCTTCGTCTCCAAGGAGATACCCCCATCCGCCGGCACGGTGGCTCCTGCCAGTCGCCGTTCGGCCGTATGTGGCGGAGCCTGTTCCCGCAATTTGTACGATTCCTGGGCGACCCGATAACCCCCCAGCAAGAGCAATGCGGCAGTCGTGATCGATACCGATGAAAGGATCTGGCGCGAGATTGAGATCGCGAGCAATGGTGCGAATTACAAGCCGGTCTTTTTCTGACACAACACCGGCCATGCCGAGAAAAGCGGCCGTGAACGGGGTTTCAATCAGTAAAACATCGGAACGCGCTGCATTGACTGCGGCGCTTATACTCTGGGCTGCTCCATCAGCCCCAACATCATCATAGTTGGACGACCCACCCTCTCCACTTCCAAGGATGCGACCCTGTTCATTAACAATGACGGCGCGAGTACGGGTTCCACCCCCGTCTATACCGAGGAAAAGTTGGTCTGGGGTAGGCATCACGTTTCGTTGGGCTTAGGCAAATCCGCCAGTTGCAGGGCATAACTGTTCTCACTCACCACAATATCCGCCTGCATCAACCGAAGATACAACACACACGCTCCAGGCTGGACATCGTCGGGAAATTGAATGAGAAGTGGTTCGCATTCGGCCACGGTGTCGGCCGCAATCTGCTCAGTATAGCCCGTTGCCTCGGCAATCACCTCTCCGTTGGCGTTAGTCAAAGTTGCTTGATAGGTACAGCCATCGATTGCAAACTGACGGTCGTTGATCACCCAAATTTGAAGGCTAAATGGTCGAACATGGCTGCCCTTATCGATGAAAGGCAAGATATTGGCGAGTCTGAGCTCAGTGCAGATCAAGACCGGCTGATACACTTGCTTAAGAGTGTGGTATCCCAGCTTGGGGACGCGATCATAGGATAATATTGACCAGGTGATAGACGGCCAACAATCCATAAACATGAATTGGAACATGCCACCCAAACGCGCATACTTTTGACGCCGGTAAAGTTCAATTGAGAACTTTAACAAGTCAGCTTGATAACGCTGCGAGTTTTCAACAAACGTTTCCAGTTTGTCACCTGTTTCTATGTTCGCAACATTGAAAGTCTGGTTATACTGAAAATCATGATACGCTAACCCATCCCAATCCGGCGGCCATTGGTCTCCTCCACGCATTTGGCGCACCTCGGCTGCAGATGGGAGAGCCTGTGCACCAAACTCGGTCAGAATTGGCGTACCCGGCAAGGTTAGATAATCACGCAAGTGACCATAATACCAACCCGGGTATGCATGTTCGGAGAATTCAGAGGTAGCACGGGTATAGCGAGAAGAGTCACGCTGTGCAGCTGCCTGCGCCAGTAATGGATTCAGCACCACTCGATTATGAAATGAGGATTCATTTTGCGTACACCAGAGCGCAATGCATGGATGGTTATAGAGAAGATCCACCATCTCCTGTACTTGTCGCACTGCCTCATGAGTAAGGGCATGATCGGTCGTGTACGCCCATTGCAAAGCGAAATCCTGCCAAACTATAATGCCGGCGCGGTCGCAGGCAGTGTAAAATTCATCGCGATTAATATGAACACAGACGCGAACCCCATTGATGTGGGCTTCCTTGAGCAGTTTAATATCCCGGCCGATCATGCCTTCGTCATACTCGCCCAGCCATAAAGTAGGAACAACATTGGTGCCACGCACGAAGAATCTTTTGCCGTTAACTGACCATTGGCCATTATGAGAGTCCAATTTTATTTCACGAATGCCAAATGATTCCTGACGGCGTGATACTACTTCACCATTCTGGAGTAACTCAGTCCGTAATTCATAGAGATAGGGATCACCCATATCCCACGGCCACCACAAATTTGGGTTGGGAACGGCAACGACTCCAACATGGTTTGTGTTGCCAGGCGTTACCCGAATAGGCAATCTCACGTCCGTTTCGTCCAAGGACAAACGCATCACAAAATCGCCAGTTATCGTGCTGTCGATTTCCACTTCTACACGAACCAACGCTTGCAATCCAGTTGCTTTCTGTGATTCCTGGGAAAATAGAACGGTGCTTGCCTCCTGTGGTGCAAGTATGGAGGCTGCTCGCATCCTGGATACGAATGCCGCCGGACGCACCTCCAGATTGACATCGTTCCAGATCCCGCCTGAATTTTTTTCCTGACCTGTTTCCGGGTCCCAACTTCCAGGACGCGCATCCCAGTGGGAGAGGATACCCTTGAGAATCCATTTGTGATCCGGCCATACCGCTCCCGGTTCTTCCTTTGGACAGTCAACATCTACAGTTAGCACATTTTCGCCTGGCAGGAGATACCCGTCGATTTCAAACTCGAACGTTTGGAAGTAACCAGCGTGACGACCAAGAAAATGACCGTTTAGCGTCACATCAGCAAAGTAATCGATACCTCTGAAGACAAGAAATGTACGTTCGCCGTCAGATGTAAATGGTTTCTCAAATGTGCGTGTGAAGCGCACGCGACCATCAAAAGAATCCAGTCCTCGAAGCTGCCAGTTCATCGGCAGCTTCATCTCACCGGCAGGCGGCAGGTTACTGGTATCATCTGATATCGAGCCATCGGCATGCAGGGTTGTCCACGCAAGTGGTGTATAGTGCCAATTACCGTTCAGTGTCGTTTGGCGTTCCATAGGGTTTTCTCTCCTGAATGAGTTTGTGTGGGGGTTATTAGCTGCCAACAGCCGGGGTTTTCATGTGGGCGACCAGTACTTTGACGCGCTCACTAGTTTCATTTATCAACCGGTAGCTGGCAGCAGCAGCCGGGACGATAAACGTCTCTGCATAGTTGAAGCGTTGCCGCATTCCATTCTTTGTCTCCAGCAACACATGACCCCCTTCAACCAGACTCATGATGTGTACTGAGCCATTCGTCTCAGCAGTGATTGTGCTATCGAATTCATAGCGGCGCACATCATAAAAATGCTCGTGATGTGTCGGCAGGTGTATGCGCTGCCAGTCAACACCTTCGGCTTCAACGTAGGGATGACTGACCAATTCCTGCTCGACACGCTCCCCTTGACGCTCGAAACACAGATTGTCAAAAGCCCGCTCGATATTTAGCGGGCGTAGCTTGCCCTCAAGATCAAGACGAAGCCAATCATACATCTTGAAGGTGAACAAATATGGCGTGGCGCTGATTTCCAGCACCATATTGCCGGTGCCCGAACAGTGAATTGTGCCGCTGGGGATTAGATACAGGTCGTGCTTATGGGCAGGTAGAGATTTCACATAGCGCTCAATGTCTACACTCACTCCTGTTTCAGCACTTTGCGTCAGCACGGCGTGAAAATCGGCGGGGTTGACGCCAGTCTGAAAACCAAGATACACACGCGCTCCTGGTGTGCAGTCCAGAATGTAGTATGTTTCATCCTGTGTGAAACGTTCACCAAATTGTTCGCGAATAAACGCTAACCGAGGGTGACATTGCAGGGAAAGATTACCGCCGTCAATGGTATCCAAAAAATTGAAACGAATAGGGAACTCGGTCCCGAATCGGGCGGCGGCGTCCCCAATCACCTCATGATTGTGGGCAATCATCAACCAGTCAAAGGCGATTTCCAGCAGCGATCCATCACTCTCCAATAACAGACCATTCTCCGGCGTAATCAGTTCAAAAGACCAGGCATAGTTGGGCACGTCCTGGGGCAATTGTGGGATGTGCCCCTTGATCCAGTGTCCTCCCCACGGCCCTGGTTCAAACCATGGTCGTACGCGAATGTAGTTGTGGGCCATTGTCGCCAGTGCCGAACGCATCACATCGCCAGCCATCAGTGTTGGTTCTGTTGGCCGCTGTCCATCCACCATGAGGTCGATGTCCAGTAACAGGTCGGCCTTGTAATCGGTCAATACCGGCCAATCTACAAAGTAGAAGCGCTTGTACATTAATTTAGGAGTAGTTGGTTTAGCAGCTCCAAGATTCATGACGGTGCCGGCACGACTACGGTATTGTAGTTCGCTCTTGGGCAGGTCTACATAGACAAGAAAACCTTCCCATCCGGCCAATGCGGCTCCACAACCATACAGAATAGTGCAATCGGAGGATAAATCAGGTTCAGCTGCCGCCAGCCTCTCGCTATCAAAAAAATCGCCGAGATCGCCTGTAAAGCGAGTTCCGAAAATTGGATCATCTCCCCCCAGAAAGGGGTTAACGAGCGCCTCAATCTCGGTTTCCGACTTTAACATCCGTGCCACATCGATCCAGGCAGCCTCAACCCCTAATTTTTTCAGTGCCTTGTCGAGGCGAGCACGCAAATCGCTCCAGAAGACGCCAATGAAGCCATCGATGATCACAGTGGAATGAGCCGCCACGCGCTCTGCCAAAGCGGCGAATCCGACCTCGATTTGACCGGAACCGGTCGGGAAACCGGGATAGATATCATATTGCCCTGGCGGAGTCGGTTCTACCCGGACAGGCATCAACGGTTGTGAACTATTGCGCCAGGACGTCGCTGACTTACCCATGTAAATCCCCTTCTTGTGGCCGTGCGAAATCATCTTCATAACGACGAATATCTTCTTGCTGCCAGTTGCCGAAGGCGACTTCCAGCACTCGCACCATAACATCGTCGTTACGTCCACTGCTCAACCGGTGGCGGGTGTTTGCTGGTATCCACACCTCTGCTCCCGGCAGCGGATATAGAATATCGTCACCCACTTGCACGATCGCTCCTTCATCGAGGACAATCCACAGTTCAGCGCGCCCAGTATGGGATTGCAGGCTGAGTCGTTGGCCGGCATTCACGCTCATCAGGCTGACAGTAACTTCTTCGTTATTCGCGTATTGGTGGAAGGATCCCCACGGGCGAACAACAAATGAAACTTCTGGTTTTCCCACGGGAATGGATTTAGTGACGTAATTTTCCATAGTACTCGTCGAAGAATTACCCGGACCGACGACAATTTTGTAATCGACCAACGAGTATCATTGCCAAAGGTTGAGGCCGGCCAGACCAAATGCAGGGGCCAGCACGTAATGATCGACCGTATCAATTGCTCGTTGGCGCAGTAGCCGGTGGTGGCGTTCAATCTCATCTGTATGTGCCATGCTATCGATGAGATTGTTCATTTCATAGGGATCATTCTCAAGGTCGAAGAATTGCCAGGGTTTACCTCCTTCCTTGGCGTCGCCAAGAACGGTGTACTTATAACGGGGGCTTCGGAAACCACGCCAATATAATCTGTGATAGACAGGGAAGCGACCATCCCGCAGATCATGGACGAACTCCAGATAAACACCTTCACGAGAGAGAGCTTCTTCCTCCCCACGAACGAGCGGGCTGAGATCAAAGCCCGGCAGAACATGAGCAGGTTTCAGACCAGCCATACCTAACAGCGTCGGGAAGAGGTCTTCTGTGGATGTCGGTTCCCCAATCGCAGTTCCAGATCGATGTGGATAGCGCGGGTCGCAGATAATCAGTGGAATACCGATTGACTCTTCAAACGGATGATCCTTAAGAATATTCATGACAGAGTGAGAGCCATCCATCTGGCCGTGATCGGAAAGGAACACGATGATGGTATTATCGGCCATACCATTCTCGCGCAAGAATGAACGCATCCGCCCCACGTTCTCATCGAGGTTTTCGATCATGGCGTAGTAGGTGCGTCGCTGAGTCAACGATTCCTCACGCTCGCTTTCATCAATCAACCACCCCGGCACGTCGTAGGGTTCTTTATGCATAAAGTTCGGTGGCAGTTTCAGCGGGCGATCGCGCCATTTTTTCTCCAATTCAGGAGGCGCTTCCAGCGGAAAGTGGGGTGGCTCAACGGACAGAACGCAGCAAAAAGGTTGCTCAACATCCTTTCGATTGGAAAGATAGTCCATTGCCAAATCAAAGAGACCATCCGTCTGATATTTTTCCAATCGCCTGGGGGTCGGATCGTCATCCTCAAAGTAATAGGTGTTAAAGGGGGCATTGGCACATTCAAACGCCAGCCATTTCTGCCATCTGCCCTGATGAATGCGCGGGACTGGCGTCAAATTTGATTTCTTGGCAGGGTGGTCGGGCAAAATACCATGGCCCGCATAGAGATGCCATTTGCCAATGTAGACAGTGTGATAGTCCGCCTCGTTAAACTCGTCTGCAAGTGTCCGCTCTGCAGGGGACATGCGATATTGGATAGCCGGGACATAACGCGAGTGAGCGTATGCTCCAGTCATCATGGTAAAGCGAAAAGGCACACAAATGGGATAGGTCGAGCATGCTTGGGTGAAACGCACACCATCCAGAGCCAGCTGGTCGATGTTAGGTGTAGAGACGTTAGCGTCACCATAGACACCCAATGCGTCGCGCCGCAACTGGTCGCTCAGGATAATCAGTATATTAGGACGTTGGGATATCATATTTGCTTCCCTGCATTAAGGATTAACCCTTCACCGCACCGCTTGTTAACCCTTCTACGATACGTTCCTGGAAGAAGAGAAAAACAAGATAGACAGGCACAGCGCTAATGACGACCGCGGCCGCGATCATGCCGTAATCAGACATATATTCCCCGCGCAATGTTGAGAGTGCGACCTGCACAGTGCGCGTGCGGGTGTTGAGCAGAATAAGTGCAAATAGAAACTCGTTCCAGATGCTGAAGAAGTTGATGATGATAACAGTAGCGATACCGGTGCGGACAAGAGGCAGGAAAATCTTCAACCCAATTTGCAATCGCGATGCTCCATCAATAACGGCACTCTCTTCCATTTCCCGTGGAATCTCACGCAGATAGCTGGCAAGCAACAAGACAGAAGCGGAAAGTCGGGTCGCCGGATAGAACAGGATCAGAGACAACGGACTGTAGAGCAGATCGAGTGAAGCCATCGTCAGGAAAACCGGAACCAACATGGCAAAGATAGGAATAAGCAAACCGGCCCCAAACAATAATTCCGCATATGAAGCCATCCGCACCGGAATACGAGCAATCGCGTAAGCAGCCGGAAATGCCAAAAGTAGTGTCAGGATCTCAGCCCCGATAGTGATATAAACGGAGAAGCCCAAAGCCCGCCATAGCCCGCCAATTTGGATCGCCTTCGCATATTTCTCGAAACCAAAGGACTCAGGTAAACCAAGCGGCGAGGAATAAATCGCGTTTGTGTCCTTGAAGGAGGAGATTATTATATAGTAAAGGGGCAAGAGCACGGCCAGCGCATAAAGGACACAAACGATGTAGCCTGAGGTTATAAATGCGCGATCAGACCTGGTATTGAGAAAGGAATGGAGTCGCTTAAGCAAGAGTGCAGTTTCCTTATAACTGGTAACTACGACGTGTCAGACGTCGGATTAACCAAATGCATATAATGCCGATGATGAATGCAATTACCGCAATTGCCTGGCTATAACCGAGCCGCTGAGTTAGAAACGCCTCTTGATAGAGATAGTAGCCGAGTGTGAGCGTAGCATTACCAGGGCCTCCCTGCGTGAGCAGTAGGACTACCTGCGCCGAGCCGAGCAAAATCCACAATGTGCGCAACATCAATAGGACACCAAAAATATCGATGATCAGGGGAAAGGCGATGCGCCACATGATAGTCCAGTTACCGGCCCCATCAATTCTCGCAGCTTCATAGTATTCACGGGAGATACCCGAAAGAGCTGCGTAGAACATCATCGACTGAAAACCAATACTTGCCCAAACATCGGCTCCAATCACAGCCCCAAGAGCAACTGAAGGATCGCCCAGCCACAGTCGCCTCAAATTTTCCAGGCCGACGGCAGATAGTAGCGTATTCAGGATGCCGTTGGGCATGTAAACACCTACAAACATCATCGCTGCTCCGGCGGCCGAAATCATGACTGGCGAAAAGAAGATAACACGAAAAACACGATGCCCTGGCAAACGCAATGACAAAAAGAAGCCAAGCATAAAAGCGATGATCATCGCCGATGGCAACCCGACCAGCAAGTGAACGCCCGTATTACGCATTGCTTGCCAGAAATTGGGATCGTTCGTCAGTAACTGCACATAATTTTGCAACCCGATAAAAGTCTGGTCACGCAAAAGACCATTCCACTTCAACAAGCTGACATAGAACATGTTGATGATGGGCCAGATCATCAGAGCCAGGAACCAAATCACGGCCGGCAAGATCAGGATGACAAAAGCAATCCGGTCACGCGATTTCAGGCTCCTGCCAAACCGGCGTGATTTGGCAGGAGCCTTTGAGGTATCAGAATGGAGGGCGGTCTCGGATTCTACTCTCACAACAGTGGTCTGCTCAGCCCAAATACTAATGGGGGATTAGGAAGCGGTCGCGTATGCATTGTCAAGCGCGTCCAAAATCTCCTCGGCGGATGTTCCCGGCACAAAAGCGAGTGGTCCGACGTTGTTGAGCACGATTGGGCGCACACTTCCGGGCACAACTGATCCGATGGGCGGCGTGAGGGTCACGTCGTTCAGCAATGCCAGTTGCTTGGTATAAACGGGGTGTAACTCACGGCCTTCAAGCGGAACATTACGCAGCGGCGGAACCAGCGCAGCCTCTTCGACGAGCTGTGCGATATTTTGACCATCGTAAAAGTAGCGAACGAATTCTTCTACAGCAGCCATCTTTTCAGCACCATTGCGTGTGACCCAAACTGCTTTGCCAATAAAGGAGCCAAAGGAAAGTGGTTTTTGAAGCGGGGAGCCACCTGGTAGAGGGAACCCGGCCAGTGTTACCTTCTCACCCAGTTCCGGTGAAACTTCAGGAATACTCCATGAGCCAAGGTGGGCAAGGGCAGATTTCCCATTGACAAACGTTTGCACCATACCAGCATTATCGAGACCCGGTGTATCGTCGGCAAACAGGCCGGCGTCACGCAATCTCACGAAAAGTTCGACACCTTCCACTGCAGCCGGCTCATCACGGAACCCTCCCTGACTGAAGAGGCGTTCTGTCGTTTTCCATTCCAGCATGGAAGAAACAACAAGGCCAAAAGCGATATAGGCCCACGTGTCTGCGCCGCCGACAACCCAGGGATTGAAACCGGCGCCCCGCACTTTGTCGGCAAAGTTAATCAGTTCATCAATAGTAGTGGGTACACCAACCCCCGCTTTATCGAGTATCTCTGTGTTGTACCAGAGTGGCCAAACAAACCCTTGCAACGGGATAGCAACCAGCGTGTCGTTAATGGTGTATTCCGAGATGGCGGAGTCTAAAAATGCACTTTGCAGACCCAAGTCGGAAAGGATGGGCGATGCCGGAACCGTTAATCCGATATCGTTCCATTCGCGGCTATTTGACATCAGATTCTGAAAAATGATATCCGGTTCCTGACCAGAGATGAACGCAGTCTCGACCTTCGTTGGGATATCCTCGACATCGAAGACCTCCTGCTCCAGAGTTATATTGTCATGCGTTGATTGGAACTGCGACAGGATGTTGGTGAACGGGATACCTGAAGGATCTGCTTCGCTCCAATTGTGCATTATCTTCAGTATTACCGCCTGCGCCACACTTTCGGCCGTGGCTGTTGCCGGCGGTGCCGTGGCTACCCCGGATGCAGCTGTGGTAGCCATTGGCGTAGCAGCGCGGCCTGTGCAGGCAGCAAGGCCGACTCCAGCTAACGACAGGGACGCGAGACGGATAAACTCGCGACGTGAATAGGGGGTTGATTTCATCGTCCTTTTCTCCTTGCAAGTTGGTGATTAAAACCTAAGCTAATGTTTCGAGAAAAACCTCTCTGTCTATCATGGTGTTTTTGCCATCGAAGTCCACAACTACTTTCAGAAAATTGCGTTGCGCAATCGCGCCGTAATCGTGCCCGGCAGCGGCAGAATAGACTCCCAGATAGACCAGCGGTACATCACCTGTGTTAACTGTACGATGGGCGGTGTAGCCAGGGACATAAATAATGCTGTTAGCCTTCAAGTACACCATTTGGCTTTCGCCATGTTCGCTTTCTAACACCATGACCCCTTCACCCCCAAGGCCAATATAAAATTCAGCTGCTGCACGCCAGGCGTGAAAATGGCCTTTTGTGAGGTACCATTCGCAACCGATTCGCCCCGGTTCAATGCGGGCTATTGCGCAATGCAACGCACCCTCATCATTACTTGGTGTAAATGCAGATACAGAGTATACGATTGGGTCTCCCGCCTCAAGAGCGGCCTCATAGGCTGCCTCATCGGCGAAATAGCCCTGTAGATCGCTAAGACGTCGCACACTACAGTCATCGCCGGAAAATGTGCCCTCTTCTACATCAAATTCTCGCATCAGTTCCGAAAATCTCACAATTTGATGTCCTGATTTGTACATAAATATTAGATTGTTAACATTATATAATAAAATACAACGCATGCAAGTGGCAATTTAATCAGAATCCTGAATTTGAACCATTGGTTTCCGAGCTTAAACGGCGAATTTGACGGCTGTCAACGATACTGTTACATTTTTGTTTGTGTTAACTTGAGGGGGTTATATGTTACCTGAGCAACGTCGACAGCGTATCCTGGAAGCGATTGAGGGCCAGGGGATCGGTGTGATCAGCGATCTCAGTGCGAATTTTGATGTTTCAACGATGACAATTCGTCGTGATCTTTCGATCCTGGAAGAAGAAGGGCGCATCCGCAGAACGCGGGGAGGGGCTATTCCGGCGCAAATGATCAGGGTTGAGCCTCAATATGCGAGCAAGCAACTGATCAATCGGCAGCAAAAAGAATTGATTGCAAGCTATGCGGCTCAGACCTTTGTTGAAAATGGTGACATCATCATTCTGGAAGGAGGTACGACCGCAGTTATGATGGTGCCCCATTTACGTCGTTTCCGCGGCCTTACTGTCATCACCAACGGACTCTACACAGCTATGGCCCTCCAAAAGTTATTGCCGGACCTGACGGTGATATGCACCGGAGGCATTCTGCGCGAAGTCTCACTAACATTCGTAGGACCGATCGTTCAGAATTTCTTCAGCGAGTTTCACGCAAATAAGGTGTTTCTCTCAACGACTGGATTGCGATTGGATAGTGGCTTTACCGATCCAAGCCTGATGGAAACTGAAGCTAAAAAAGCAATGGTTAAAGCCGCCGATCAGATTATTCTGATGCTGGATTCGAGTAAGATTGGGGTCAAGTCATTGGTTAAAGTCCTGAACGCCACGGAGCCCAATATTCTGATAACTGATGATGGCGCTCCCGAAAGCATCCTGAACAACCTTGCCGAAACAACAGAGGTACGCGTTGTTTCTATAAGCCAGCAGACCCAGTAAGCCAGTCCCGACAGCTAAATAATTCACCAAATAACTATTTAAAATATTCCCTGTTATGAATAAAATTTGACTCCCGGCCAAAAAAAGGGGAATGCTTAAACTTATCTGTAAAAGTTTGTTATCACGTTTATCATTTGCGAGCCGCTTGACGGACTTTCTGCGACTTATTCGGCAGATATTTTGTTAGGCTAAATGTTAATACGTCCCAGGCTTAAGATTCAACGTTTCGTTCAATCCATGGCATCCCGGCTATTTCGCTCGTAGCAATCTTTAGGTCAGCTGGTGTTTGAGAATGCGCATCCAACCGCGCGCGCGGATGCCGGCCAGCACCAGTCCCGTCACGATCCTCGGATACTTGTCACTATAAAACTTGCGGTAAAACACTTCCATCGCCCGAATCGACTCGCGGGCGACTTTAACCCGCGTAGATTTTGGCGGTCGGGCAATATCGGCCGACTCCTTGCGTAACCCGGAGCTGGCCCCCTTGTAATGCAAAACTTTGACGTGCGGATAATAAACGATCTTGAATCCCGCCTCGTGAATCCGGTAACAGTAGTCTATGTCTTCGCCGTAGAAGAAATACGTCTCGTCCCAACCACCAAGCTTCCTGTCCAGCTCCCGCGGTATCATCATGTAGGAACCTGCAATCACGGATACTTCGTGAGTCTTCGTAAAGTCTTCATAGCCCAGGGAATATCCGTTGAAGCGGGGATTGCCCCGAAAGAGTCTACTAAGTCCAGTGAAGTGGCAAAATGCGTTCCAGGGTGTAGGAAACCCGCGATGGTTATCCGGGTCACGCTCACCATTGGGGTAAATGAGGCGAACCGTGAGCGCGCCGACATCCGGGTTGTCGCGCATGAAGTTCAACGGCTCGAGCAAGGCATCCGAGCCCACCACCGTATCCGAATTCAAAAACAGCAGGTAGTCCCCGCCGGCAATGGCTGATCCGCGATTATTCGCCGCCGAAAATCCGAGATTGTCTTCGCACGCCAGAACGATGGCCTGAGGGTGTTTGTTCCTGACCATCGCCACGCTTCCGTCACCAGAAGCATTATCAACGACGATTACTTCAACACCACCTGCTGGAGGGTCGGCCGCAAAAAGGGAAGCCAGGCAATCATCCAGCAACTGGCAGGTATTATAGGAGACGACAATGACCGATAGATCCATTGTCGTGAATTTTATCCCGTTTCTGATCCTCAACCCGCCTTTTTCAGCACGAAACCCCTCCTTTCAACCAGCATTACTCGATGTCGGCTTTAGAGTCAGGATCCGTGCCCCGAGGCCGTCCTGTCAATGACTAATAATCTTGCTCAGGAACAGTTTCGTCCGTTCGTGCTTCGGATCGTTAAATAACGTTCGCGGCGAAGCCATTTCGACGATGCTGCCTTGATCCATAAAAACAACCCGGTCGGCCGCCGAACGGGCAAATCCCATCTCATGAGTGACGACGACCATAGTCATGCCGCCGCGCGCCAGGTCGAGCATGACGTCCAGCACTTCCTTAATCATCTCCGGATCGAGCGCGCTGGTCGGTTCATCAAAGAGCATGATCTTGGGATTCATCGCCAGCGAACGGGCAATGGCCACCCGCTGTTGTTGGCCACCGGAGAGTTGGCGTGGGAATGCGTTGGCTTTCTCCGGGATGCCCACGCGATTCAACTGCTCCATGGCAATACGCTCGGCTTCTTCCTTTTTCCGCTTGCGAATGAGACGCTGGGCAAGGGTGATATTATCGAGCACGGACAGGTGTCCAAAAAGGTTAAACTGCTGGAACACCATGCCGACCTCAGCCCGAACGGCGTTAATATCCGTTTTTTTGTCCTCCAAATGAGTACCATCGACATAGATCGCTCCGCCCGTCGGCACCTCCAGATGATTGATGCAACGCAGAACAGTGCTCTTGCCGGATCCGCTGGGGCCGACGATGACCACCACCTCTCCCTGGCGCACATTCAGACTAAACCCGTTCACTGCTTTCACGGTTCCGAATTGCTTGTACAGGTTATCGATAATGATGATATCGTCGCCCAGGACGCGACTAACCGGAGCCGGATTATCCGCCGCATCGAATGTGTTGTTATCTTGCATTTTGGCGCAACCTCTTTTCGTACCAACGCAGGAACAGGCTCAAGGCAATCGTCATTGAAAGATAGAGAAAAGTCAGGACGAGGTAACTCTCCCTGAACCGGAATGTGCTGCCCGCATACAGGCGAGCCATCTGGGTAATATCGCGAACAGCCAGCACAGAGATTAGGGAAGAATCCTTAAGCATCGCGATAAAATCATTGCCTAACGCAGGAAGCACATTACGTATGGCCTGCGGCAGCACGACATGGCGCATGGCCTGCCGACCGTTCAGGCCCAACGAGCGCGCAGCTTCAGTCTGTCCGGGCGGCACAGATTCGATGCCGGCGCGGAATACCTCAGCAAGGAAGGCTCCGTAAATAACTGCCAGCGCTATAATGCCGCGCGTATTGGTCGAGATACTTTGGCCGGATATCCCCAGAGTGTCGGCTACTGATGGAACGATAACGAATGCTACCGTGAAAATGAGCACCAGGGTAGGGACGCCGCGAATAAATTCGATGTAGGTTATTGCGACGTTGCGAATGACAACATTGCTGTTTACACGGCCCAAACCGGCGAGAAGGCCAATTATCAAAGCAACGCCAAAGGCGACGAGCGTGGTGTAAATTGTGACCGCGATGCCGGTACCGATAAATCCCGCCAGACCTCCTGCCTGAAATCCCGAGATACCGCCAAATTCGCCTTTGATAAAATTGAACGCTTTGTTGTAATCAGGGTTAGTGAGGATCAGCAGTGACATCAAAGCGAGAAACCCGATGATGGCTACCAGCCACCACGGGAAGTTCCGCGCGTTAAATCGGCCGTTTGGGTCCTTGCCGATGGAAAAGTCGGTTTGTACCTCGCCTGTCATTCAGCCTCCTTTTTACTGGAAATGTGCTTACTCTCGATGAAGACCAGCTTTCAGCGCAATAATACCCTGACTTCATCAAAAGAGAAGACGCCGGGCAGAAAAACCCGGCGTCTCCTCGTTTATTGGGCACATCAACCGCTGATTCTCATCAAATCCGGCTGATGTTTATGGACATCCGAATTACTCCAAGTCTTCGTAGGTAATTGTAAACTTGTCAGTGAAGAACTTGTCGGCCAGGGTGGCCAATGTGCCATTTGCCTCCAACTCAGCCAGAGCGGCGTTGACTGCCCCTGTCAGCTCGCTCCCCTTGGGGAAGATGAAGCCCAGCGCGTCGCTCGAGAGAGACTCACCAACCAGCTTCAGGGCGTCGGCATTCGCACCCTGATAGCCCAACCCGGCGGTCTCGTCAATGATAACGGCGTCAATGTCTCCAGCGATAAGAGCCTGAACGGCAAACGGGAATTGCTCAAATGCCTGAATCCGTTCTGCGGGCAAGATCTTGGAAGCAGTCTCAAAGTTGGTTGTCCCCGTCTGGGTTCCCAGAATGAGCTCGGAGTTGTCGACGAACGACTGAACGGAGTCAAACCGATCTTCGTCGATACGAGCCAACAGGCGCTGCTCAATGTTGATGTATCCGTTCGAGAAATCAACGATTTCCGCTCGTTCATCGGTGATGGTGATGCCATCGGCGGCCATGTCATATTGGCCATCCGCCACGGCCTGAATCATGCCTTCCCAGGCCGCTTCAACAAACTTGGGCTTGCAGTTCAGCAGGGCGCAAATCGCGTTGATGGCGTCGTAGTCCCATCCGGCCGGCTCGCCGGTGGCCGGATCGATGTAGTTGAACGGCAGATAGGCGTTCTCAACAGCGATGGTAATCTCGCGGCCGCCCAGATCGGGCAATGCGCCCGCTTCGCTGCTCTCAGCCTCGGCCGGGGGTTCGGTCGCCCCGCCGCCACAGGCGACAAGAGCCAATGACAACAACAGAATCAACAGAAGTGTAACTTTCTTTAGCATCTCTCTTCTCCTACTCTCAAACTCCAACAAATCAATTTACATCATGACACGCTGGTTTCAGGATTCGGCGTTATCTCATCCCCGCATGTCAGGAATATTGTTTTTAGCATCAAATCAGCATTTGGAAAAGGTAAAAGATGACGAGGATCATAAATCTACCGGTTTCTGATTGACCCGGCAGTGGGCGGCATCAATGATGCTCAACACCTTTTCAACTGCTTCCTCCGGATAGCCCTCCGGATTGACGACACAGTAATCAAACTCTTCCATCCGTTTCATTTCCTGGCGGGCGGTCGCCGTGCGCAAAGCCATCCCCTCGGCCGTGTCCTGTTTCCGCTGCTGCAAGCGGTCGACCAGCCCTTGTTCGTTCGGGGTGGTCAGGAACACAGAGATGGAGTTAGGTACGAGCCGCTTCACGGTCGACGCTCCCTGAACATCGACACGGAGGATCACATCCCGGCCGCTCTGCAGGGCATCACGGATTTGCTGCTTCGGAATGCCCTTGTAATCATTATAGACGATTGCGTGCTCCAGCAATTCATCTTCCTCGATCATGCGGGCAAATTCATCGAACGTGACAAAGAAATAGTCCCTGCCGTCGATTTCATCCCCACGTGGGGGGCGTGTCGTAGCTGTCACCACGAAATAGAAACTCTCGGGTCTCCGCTCAATCACCTTGCGTGCAATTGTGTCCTTGCCAACGCCTGAAGGGCCGGAAAGAATGAGCAAAAGCGGGTAGGTTGAGCAACTGTACAAGCTTTCCAGGTGGTGATCGGTATTGTCTTCCAGTATTTTTACACTCATCGCATATTCTTCGGATCGGGTTGCCACCATAAGTGGTCGACCCCTATAATGGAGTTCATTGTAGCAAGTTTTTGTGAAATCGTTAACCCGGAGGCTTTATGCCGGCTTATGAATACCTTTGCACGTCATGCAAAAGCCGTGTTCGACTGTTCTATTCTTATGCTGAATACGACAACGCTACACCTGTTTGCCCACACTGCGGTAGTTCCGCCCTCAAACGTCGCCTCAGTCGAATCGCCATTCCCCGTTCAGAAGAATCCCGCATCGACAGCTTGATGAGCGACGACTCGCTCGCAGGGCTTGAGGATGATCCCCGCGCGATGGGTCAGTTCATGCGTCAAATGAGCCGTGAAATGGGCGAGGACCTGGGCGAGGAATACGACGAGATGGCGAGCAGATTGGAAAAAGGCGAGTCCCCGGAATCCATCGAGCAATCCATGCCCCATCTGGGAAAAACCACCGGGTTTACTGATGACTTCTAGGTCAAAATTTCTTGTTGTAAGGTGTTCAACGGGAAACGGACAACCGGTGCAACACGATATCCCTAATCTCTGTAGCGACTTCGCCGGCCGGACGATCCGCGTCGACCGTGATCCAACGGCCAGGGTCGGCAGCCGCCAGTAAGCGATATCCACCCCGGACACGCTCGTGAAAGTGAACCGCTTCCAAATCAAGTCGATTCATTTCTTCGCCTTCATTGCGACGTCGCGCAAGCCCATCGCTGACGTCAAGGTCCAGATAGATTGTCAAATCAGGCTTTAGTCCCCCTGTGGCATAAGCCGTCAAATCGGCCAGCATCCCGCGATCCAGCCCGCGGCCGAAGCCTTGATATGCCATCGTGCTATCTGCATAGCGGTCACACAGGACTATGCGACCATCCGCCAGCGCCGGGCGGATAATCTCCTCGACCAACTGCGCGCGGGAAGCTGAGTATAATAGCACCTCAGCAACCGACGACATAGCTGTGTTGGCTGTATCGTGCAATACGTTGCGAATCTGGTCGCCGATCGCCGTGCCGCCCGGTTCCCGGGTGACCACGACAGAAAAACCGGCCTCGATCAGGGTCGAGGCCAGTATCCGTATCTGGGTCGTTTTCCCGCTGCCATCCGGCCCTTCAAAGGTAATAAACATTATCGACTACACCAAGGTTCAATGGATGGAATCGTTGCGCGGTGCATTAAACACACGCACATGGCGGTTCGGCTCTCTGCCATAACTGTGAGAAACCAGGTTGGCTTGCCGCACCATCTCATGCTGATAACGTCTGATCGCCGAGCCAACCGGCCTCAAGTCCATGCTTGTTTGACCAGCCTGGACGAGCGCAATCGCACGTTCCGTCTCGGCGATTGCCTTTTCAAAAGGGTCAGCGGTAGAGGCCACCTCAAGCCCCAATGCCTCCACCAAAAAACGCTCCATCTGGCTGACGGTATTAGCCCGCAGAACGTAAACCGACACATTGTGTTGCTCAGCTTCGTTGATCAGCCGCCGACGCTTCCGGTAATAGCTTTTCAGCGTCACCAGCACGTCTGCTTCGTCGAGAGTTTCGGCAATCGTCAGCTTGACGCCAAGGAATTTGGCCGCCTGATACAACCTGTTGCGCGCTACCCCATAGGCAAACACGCGAATCTTGCGGCCGCTGTTGCCGTTGTCCCCATTATTCGCCGGGATGGGGCGCGACGGCGCTCTGCTTTCGGCAATATCGACATCCGGCAAAGCCGATGCAGACCCTATGACGGCATGAGTGCCGGGAATCACCTCCGGCCGGCCGGCCTGCTCTCCGATCGTGCGCATTTCGCGACCGCCACGGCCCTGCCGCGCGCCAGGAGTAGTGCCGCGTCGTCCGGTGACGGCCGCAGATGTGACTACCAACGCCTGACGTTCGGTATTCACAACCCCTTCCTCATCGATATGACGCAATTCCACGTGAACAGGTTCGCCGCGGAGCATGGCATCAACTGATGTCGTCACGTCGCTATGGACGAGCAGCCGCTGCCGATCCTGCATTTCGATAAGGACGTCAAACGTCGGTGGGGCGCGACGCTCCAGTACCGTCTTTTGGGTGCCACGGCGACGCGCTTCCTCGTCAGAGAGAGTCACGCTCTCAATGCCGCCGACCAGGTCCGATAAGGTCGGGTTCAACAACAGGTTCTCCAGGGTATTTCCGTGAGCTGTTCCGATGAGTTGCACGCCACGCTCGTTAATGGTTCGCGCAGCTTCGGCTTCCCGCTCCCGACCGATTTCATCAATGATGATGACTTCGGGGTTATGATTCTCAACTGCCTCGATCATCGTCTCATGCTGATGAGCCGGGCGAGGGACCTGCATGCGACGCGCACGACCAACGGCTGGATGGGGGATATCGCCATCTCCACCGATCTCATTGCTGGTATCGACGATGATCACTCGCCTCGTCTCGGCGAGGATGCGCGCCATTTCGCGCAACATTGTCGTCTTGCCCACACCAGGGCGGCCAAGCAGCAGAATGCTATGCCCTTGCAAGACGATATCTTCGATAATATCAATGGTCCCGTATACGGCACGCCCAATCCGGCATGTCAGTCCAACGACCTGATTGTGCCGATTACGAATGCCCGATATTCGATGCAGCGTCCGCGCAATGCCGGCTCGATTATCATCGTCAAATTCGCCTATGCCGGCGATTACCTTGTCGATTTCCTCGCGAGTCACTTCGCTTTCACGCAGTACACGCTCACCATCAACGTAGCGAGCCGTAGGCAAACGACCGAGATCCAGCACGATCTCCAGCAACCCTTCTTCCTGCCCCATTACTTCGACGCTTTGACGAATATTCTCGGGCAAGATTGATAGTAATGTCCGCAAATCTTCGTGTGACTGTTTTGAATCCATATCTATCCGTAACCAGCGCCCGTGCAATGGGGCACTAATTTCGCTCCCGCACATCATCGGGACTGCGGAAGTTCCTCACTAAAGGCGACGACGCTGAAACACGCTGCCCATCAATCGCGACAGTTGAATCAATCATCGCTCGCGGCGCGTGGTGGACTGTGTGTCGCACCATTACTGCCTGACTGCCGCAAACGGTAAGTCCGCTGCGACCCAATACATTCGGCAACCAGCTCTCATAGCGTCGGACGCAACAATAAACAGCAGTTGACTCACGCGAAAAAGCGATTCGCAAGGCAGCGTTGACAATTTCATCCACATCCGCTTCGACGTCGGGATGGATGAAAAATCGCAACCAGGTTGCTACTGCTCCTTTACGAATAGAAACGAACGCGGCCAGCTCATTCCCGTTACGCAAGACCCACCCGTCGCCGTCGGCAGCTGAGTTCAAGGGTTCGACGAGTTGCACAAGGCGCGGGACAGTGTTGGCATATAACAACTGAATATCCCATTCGTCCATCAAACTGCGACGAGTGAGATTACAGTTTGGGGTTTCCTGGGGACGGTACTCCGCGACCCCCGCGGCCCAAATATCCTGGCGCGTATAAACAGCAAAACCTGACCGACGCAATACCTGGAGTTCAGCACTTTGCTCGTCAACCTCGGCGATGAGGTGGTGTATACCTCGTTGTCCTGCACCAACCACAGCCTCATCCAGCAAGGCAAGCCAGACAGAACCGTCAGCGCTTTTCAGCGTTGCATTGTCCGGCGCGGACATATTGGCCGGTTCTAAACCATCAACAAAATCACAGCAGCGCGGGCTAACGTAAAGCACGTAAGCCTGAGGAGTGCCGTTGGAAATCCGCAACTGGATAAAACCGGCGGTCTCGCCGTTGTCAGGCTTCCAAACGAAAGTCGGGTACTCGCCACCCACCAGCATACTCTTGATGGCGCCGCGGAGAGGGTGAAAGTTCTCGGCCAGCGCGGATGAGGTGTGCAACGAAACGCCACGTTCGCCCAGCCTTCGAATCAAGGCCAGATCTCGCAGGTCGAAAGGCCGAACCATTGTCAATAGTTTATCAATCGGGATGCTGCTCGGCAAGCGCATTAAATGGCGTGCCTAAATTCAACATGCTATACTCAACAGCGACTTTCAGACAGGAGATCCCCTTTATGAGCTCACTTATCCTCACCGTTCGTGAAAGTATTCGTTATCGCGGTCGCTCCGGTCAATATAGCTGGATGGCGCACCGCATCTCTGGTTTGGCTATCCTCTTTTTCCTCGTCATCCATGTGTGGGATACAGCCAACGCGTACTTTTGGCCACAGGCCTATGCCTGGTCCCTGGCACTTTTCAAAAACCCGTTATTCGGACTCGGCGAGGTCGGTGTCATGGCGGCCGTGCTCTATCATGCCTTCAACGGTATACGCATCACAATCCTCGATTTCAAGCCGGAATGGTGGCGTCATCAACGAGCCAGCTCGTTGATCGTCTGGGGGTTGTTCTTCATCGCTTTCATCCCCGCAGCTATTTTGATGCTTGGCAGCATGATTGGCCATTGTCAGGCGCTGGCAGCCGCCGGTGACAATTGTTTACGCATCCCGTCATTCAGCGAGTTTGCGCAATACGCCCGCTAGGAGTAACAAAATGGCAGCATTAACCGAGAAACCTACCGGCAAAATGACTGTTCGACTTGTGGAGTTGGATCGCAGCCCCGAGCGTATCGGCTGGCTGTTCATGCGCCTATCCGGCGTAGCCATGCTGATCCTGGCCGTCGGCCACATGGTAATCCAGCACATCCTGAATAGTTCCACCGATTTAACGCTTCAATTTGTGGCAGTCCAGTGGAGTTCGTGGGGGTGGAAAGCCTATGATATTTTTCTGTTGTGGATGGCGATACCGCACGGAATCCGCGGTCTTTTAACCATACTGAAAGATTACATCCACAGTCCTGCCCTTGGGCGAATTATTGGCATTCTTCTGGCCCTCTTCGTCATCGCTACCGTCATTTGGGCCACAATCGCCATCGCGCTTTTTGACCCGGCGATGGTTCCATAAGCCTGGCAATCAACAAAATCCGGAAGGCACCTATGAAAACGCATGTATTCGACGCAGTCATTGTGGGCGCAGGGGGCGCGGGTCTGATGACTGCACTTTATGCCAGCCGTGGCGCGAACGTTGCCGTCATCTCCAAACTTTACCCGACGCGCTCGCACACAGGCACAGCCCAGGGCGGCATCGGTGCCGCGCTCGGCAACCTAGAAGAAGATCATTGGGAGTGGCACGCTTACGATACCGTCAAAGGATCGGACTATCTGGCCGACCAGGACGCGGTCGATATCCTTTGCAAGGAGGCGATTGAGACAGTCGTCGAACTGGAGCACATGGGATTGCCGTTCGATCGATTGCCCAACGGTCGTATCTCCCAGCGCCGGTTTGGCGGTCACACAAACAATGAGACCGGGAAGCCGGTAATGCGCGCTTGTCACGCGGCCGATCGCACCGGCCACATGATCTTGCAGACCCTTTATCAACAATGTATCAAGAATAAGGTCAACTTCTTCGATGAATTCCACGTCGTGGATCTGATTCGCGTGGACGACACAATCCGCGGGATCATCGCCTATGAAATCGCCACAGGTGAGCTGCACGTATTCCACAGCAAGGCTGTTCATTTTGCGACCGGCGGCTGGGGACGATGCTGGGAAGTTACCTCCAACGCCCACTCCCTTACCGGCGACGGCACAGCCATCTGCCTCCGCAACGGCGTGCCCCTGCAAGACATGGAGTTCTTCCAGTTCCATCCAACAGGCATTTACAAGCTGGGAATCCTCATCACCGAGGGCGTGCGCGGCGAGGGCGGTATCCTGCTGAATGGTCAAGGCGAGCGCTTTATGGAGCGTTATGCGCCAACGATCAAGGACCTGGCCAGTCGCGACGTCGTCAGCCGGGCTATCTTCATGGAGATTCAAGCCGGTCGTGGCATCAATGGCCAAAACTATGTCCACCTGGATGTCCGGCCGGAGACGGTCAACAAATACAACGAACTGGCCGGCGACCCGAAGCGGATCGATCGTGCCTACATCGAGGAAAAACTCCCTGATATTGCTGACTTCACACGCACCTATCTGGGGATTGACCCGGTTGAAGAGCCGATGCCCATTCAGCCCACGGCCCATTACGCGATGGGCGGCATCCCCACCGACGTCCACGGGCGCGTCCTGATTGGCGCGGAAAAACGTGTTCTGCCCGGTCTCTACGCGGCCGGTGAATGCGCCTGTGTGTCGGTCCACGGGGCCAATCGTCTGGGGACAAACTCGCTGGTCGACCTGGTCGTCTTTGGCCGTCGTTCCGGTGCCCACATCGCCGAATATTGCCGCGAGGCTGAATTGTTGCCCCTCCCAACAGGAACCGGTCAGCATGTGCAGGCTGATTTCGAACGACTGAGGACGGGCACCGGCGGCATGAAGCCCTTTGAGTTACGGCGACGGATGCAAAAGACGATGACCGACAATGTGGGCGTCTTCCGCACCGAAGAATCCATGTCCAAGGCAATCGAGGACCTTCATCACATCCGGCACGACTACGAAACCAGGGTCCAGATCGATGACAAAGGCCAACGCTATAACACCGATCTTCTGGAGGCCTGGGAGTTGGGTTGTCTGTTGGAACTGGCCGAGGTGACGGCGTTTTCAGCCCGGGCCAGAAAGGAAAGCCGTGGCGGTCATGCCCGCGAAGATTTTCCCGAACGCGATGATCATGAATGGTTGAAGCACACCTTGTGCGCCCGCGACGAGGACGGCCACTACTCCCTCGACTACAAACCTGTCGTGCTCGGCCGCTATGAGCCGAAAAAGCGAGTCTATTAAGAGGTCATGACGATGCAAGCCAAACTGAAAATCCGGCGCTTTAACCCGGAAACGGACAAGAAACCCTGGTGGGGTGAATATACTCTGGAAAATGTGCATCGGACGGACACAGTTCTCGACCTCCTGCACCGTATCAAATGGGAGCAAGACGGCACGCTATCCTTGCGCCGATCATGTGCCCACGGCGTTTGCGGATCAGACGCCATGCGGATCAACGGCGCAAACGCCCTCGCCTGCAAAACCCTCGTTAGTCGTCTTGGCAGCGGCAAAGGGGATGTCATCAACATCCAGGTTGAGCCGATCTTGGGCCTGTCTGTGGAAAAAGACCTTATCGTCGATATGGAACCGTTTTTCGATCATTATCGGTCGGTGATGCCCTACTTCATAAATGACCAGCCGGTTCCCGCCGACGGTCGTGAGCGGTTACAATCGCCGGAAGACCGCCACCGATTCGACGACACGACTAAATGCATCCTCTGCGCGGCGTGCACGTCATCCTGCCCCAGTTTTTGGGCTGATGACCGTTATGTTGGGCCGGCGGCGATTGTTCAGGCGCACCGGTTCATTTTCGACTCGCGCGATGAGGGGATGAACGAGCGGCTTGAGGTCATGGCTGACACATTCGGAGTCTGGCGATGCCGGACGATCTTCAACTGCACCAACGCCTGCCCGCGAGAAATCAAGGTAACTGAAGCGATTGCGGATGTCAAAAAGGCAATCACGTCAGGCAAGGTTTAGTTTGAAAACCATTGCGAATTCCTGATCTCGCTTGAGGCCGGGCGCAGTATAAATGCTGTGCCCGGCCTTTCTATTCCCCGGGTCTACTAGATGACCGGTTCCGGGATCACCTGTTCAGGCCATTCGCTATTATCAACGATTAGACCATCGGGCACGCGTTGCCGCTTGTCATTTGGATTGGTAAACAATACCTGGCCACGCGCCACGACGCCGCTGCCGAATTCAAAATCACCCACGACCCTGAAATGATGGCAGCAACGAAGTGACGGCGCGCCGCCAGGAAAACGTTGATCAAGATCGTTGACAAATCGGTAATGCGTGGCGTCGAGTTCAATCGTCGGCGGGATTCCTTCGCGGTCCGGGGCGAGAACTACCCGGTAATCGTCGGTCAAGATGTAGGCATCAGAACGGACGGCCAGCAGATCCTCGGTCTTTTTTACAGGAGCGAATCGGGCGCGCGGCACCCGAATGGCTTCGGCGCCATCGAAAACAGAAATAGCCGACCCCATGGCAGTTTCCAGTTGATATACCGGCGTCGATTCAGGATCGCGGGGATCGATCGTTTTGTAGTTGCGGATCATGGGCAACCCAAGCCGATGCCCGCGCTCAACCAACAGGCGATGAAGGGTTGGCAAGTGGAGCCAGAGGTTATTGGTGTTGAAGTATCGGTGCCGATGAATATCCTGAAATGCATCCAGATCTTCCGTGGGGCATTGAGCAATCTCGCGCAGCAACAGGCGGCCATTCCTGCCTTGGGCGAGATGCCCACCCTTTCGATCAGCCGCTGTGCGGTCGGCAACTTCCATCAGAAACGGTAATTTTCGTTCGACAAAATAACCCAGAATACCCAGTTCCAGCACGGCGCCCAGGTTATCGGCATTCGACACAAAGGCATATTTGAAGCCGCCATCCAGCAATTTTTCCAGCATACCGCTTGTGTCCAGAGCGATATAGAGATCGCCATGTCCTGGGGGACACCATTCAAGCTCCGGGTCTTCCGGGTAGCTAGCGGGCGTCAGGGTTTGGGCGTTAACTTTCGGCTGCTTGTGCTGCAGGAAACTAAGCGGCAAACATTGGGGAAGGGACGGATAGCGCCGCAGTACGGAGCATGATTCATTGTCGGTCGCGAAGCTGTTCATCAGAAGCAGGGGAGTGTCGACGCTAATAGCCTGATGGGCGATGATATCCAGAAAGCTCAACCCTTCCTTGACAACCAGCAATGATTTAGGGCCTGTCAATCCCATCCCCGTACCCAAACCCCCGTTCAACTTGATGATTACAGTTTCAGGAATCACCGACCTGCCAATCGTCATCAGGTGTTCGGGAAGCGCATCCGAATCAGCCAGTAGCGAAACAGGCTGGATGCTGTTTTCAGCGATCATCCCGTCATCCCCCGCGAGGAGCTTATCGTAATAATAGGCAAAATTGTCGATGAAGGATTCGGGAAGATTTTCGGCCGTCATCAGCTCAGCGAAGGGGGCAAAACGGTCCGAGTATTGTGTCATAGAGATCCTTGCGGCCAGACGATGACTTGTCGCCAATCGTCGGCGAGGCAATCGAGATATTGATTCCAAATTGATTATTATTATATCGCGCAAAGCCTAACAGGCAGCCCTAACCCGACAAACCGGTCACTGCCGCCGGCGAGGACGAGCGAGCAGGAGAGCAGCCAAACCAAATCCCGCCAAAACCAGGACCAGCCACACCGCTATTTCAGCTACAGTTCGACTGTTACGGCTACCGCTGTTGGCCCGGAGCCAGGCAGTTTCGAGTTGATCCGGTGTGAGTTGGACAGCTCTTCGCAACGCTGTTGGGCAATCATCGCCGTCAGCGAAATATATCACCAGAGAACGAACAGCCTGTTCGCCATAGTTGGCCACGATATGGGCCAGTAATGATTCACTCTGGGCAACGGCCAGATCGCTATCTATTGCCATGCCTGCACACAAATCTGTCACCGGGATGGTTGATTTGGCGACAATCGCCGCGCGCATGGTATCTTCAATGGTAATATCAAATTGGCCTCGAACTGCCCCGGCTATTCCTCGATTCAGCCACGGCGGGATATTGCCCGCGTATTGATAGAGCGACTGATAGAGTAACAAGTCGACCAGACCTTGTGATAATCCTGACCGCAGCTCTGCGTCAGCCGTCTCCGGATTGATAACCGTGAGCAACAAAACCCCCAGGTCGGGATAAGTCTGACCCGGTTGATAGTCCCGACCTGCAAGCCGAAGCGCTGCGCCCAAATCCGACGTCGTAGGATAAATATATACATCAAACGGCAGAATACGGTCGATAGGGATCAGGCGGCCGGCTCTGGGCAACATGTCATAGATGATGTTCCTGGTCAGTTCTCCCATCGTGGCATCGTCACCGGTCCAATGTATGCGCACGCTGCCCCCACCCTGTTCGTCAGTGACGACAAGTTGACGCCAGGCGAATTGATCGTCGACATAGCTGATAACCTGCTCAGGTACTCGCAGGGGCGAGCCGTCCGCCCGATCCAGTTGCCACCAATACGTGATGGAACCGAATGGTGGTAACCTTGTCTGGCTCAGATCAAGGGTGTAGAGCAATTCGCCCCCCTCTCCTTCCGGCAACGGCACGTCGACGGAGAAAGAATCGGAAGATGTGCCCAGACGAAAATACAGGGTGGCGGATTCGATTTCGCCAACATTTTCGGCCGCCAGGCGGAAGTTCATCGTCTGACCAAAAACGTAATCGGCGGATGAACGCAGCTCAAACTGGTCGTCCTGGGCGGCCGCAACCGGAGATAAAGAGACCGGCGAGAACAGGATTATCAGAATGGCTCCGAGGAGCAATCGGCGGGAAGTCTGCACGATCATAGTCCCAGGATCGTGATCGTTGCCGCGATCGTGAGCGGGCTGATCAGCGTTGATATCACAACTATACGTGCCACAGTCGACGCGGGTAAGCCGAACTCCGTGGCCAGGATGAGGTTGATGACTGCCGCAGGCATCGCCGATTCGATAATCATGGCGCTGCGGCCGACACCTTGCAGTCCGGCCAGGATAGCGATCCCCATCCCGACGATCGGCCCCACGAGTAGCCGCAACCCGACCGCCGGCCAGACAATTCGACTGCCGTCATCCGGTTTCATCTCGGCAATTTGCATACCCAGGACCAGCAACATAACAGGGATAGCCCCGTTGCCGGCTATCGTAATACCGCTCATGATTGGCGCGGGGATTGGCAAGTCAATACTATAGGCCACCAGCGCCAGCAAGGCTGCATATACTGCCGGCAATCTGGCCATGCGTTTCATGGTATCCCGCCAACCCACCCGCCCCATCGACGCGATCAGGACGCCGACCGTGTAGACCATCACGGTGCTGGTTACATAATACACGATCCCGCGCGACAGACCAACATCACCATACCGCAACTGGAGCAGTGTCAGACCATAGTTGCCGCCATTGACAAACATGATCACGATCATAAATGCGGTCGTCTCGATTCGCGTCAGTTTCATCAACCGGGCAACAAGGAAAGCCATTACACCCATGGCCAGAATGTTAACGGCCGAAAATGCGGCGAGGCCGGCCAGCTCAGTCACAGGCAGTTTGGAACCGGCCAGCGACGAAAATACAAGGCAAGGGCTGAGGATATTAAAAACGACGCTGGAGAGCGTCGCAACGTGGAGCCTTAACCTACGTTGCAGCAGGTAGCCAAACAACGCTACCAGCAAGACCGGCAGTATGTTTTGAGAGAGGACGTAGACGAAGACGTTCAATTAAGGCGAAGTTCATCTATCAGATCATCATCTTCGTCGTCATCTTCGTTCGAGAACGAGAGGAAACCCAGAGAGTTATCAACCCATTCCATCTCATCAATGGCATCGTCGATAACATCATAAAGCGGCTCAAAATCGGGATCCTCGGCGATGCGCGAGAGAATCTCCATGGCCTGATCGCCTCCAATCTGGGCCAGGGCATAAATGGCGGCCGCGCTGACCTCGATATTGTCATCGGTCAGAAGTTCCTCGAGTTCCTCGATGGCGGATTCGCTGCCGATCAGGCCGCAAGCGCGTGCCGCCTCAGCCCGAAAGTCGGGCGACGGATTAGTCAACTCCGCCTCCAGGACAGGCAGCCAGCGCTCGTCGGTCGAGTTACCCATCGCGAAAATGGCGCTGAGCTGCAATTCGTCCGATCCCACTTCGTAGGCATCGCGAATCAGGTCGGTGATTCTTGGATCAGGTGCCGGCGATACTGCCTCCAGGGCTGCCCGCTTTACCTCGATCGGGGTCGTTATCTTCTCGTATTCAGCCAGCAGGGCGTCGACAATTTGAGCCGTGTGCCGGGCATCAATCTGTCCCCATTCGCCCAAAAGGACATAATGAGCCAGTGCGCGCGCCGCGGCCGCCCGCACAGCGACTTCCCTATCTGCCTGCATCAGCTTGATAATCCGGGGAATGAGGTAAATATCCTCGGAGTCCCAGACGCCATCCAGCGCTGCGACGCGGACCGCCGCCGACTCATCATTCAGGAGAAAGGTGAAGACCGGCCCGAAATCAACCAGATATTCTTCCTCGGCTATATCGGCCAGGTGACGGGCCACCACTGCACGACGATCCGCATCGGCAGCATCCCATCTTGCCCTGAATTGGCCAAACTGGTCATCGGTCATGTCCGACAGTCGATAGAGAAGGTGGATCGGCAGATCTTCAGCTGATAACAGCGTTTCAAGAACGACGGGAAAGGGTTGTTCTACTTGTTTGGACATTAGGTATTGGCCGGTCTATTGGATTGGTATGATCGGGTTAATAATATCCTGAATGATCAGGACGAACATCAGGGCCAGAAGAACCAGCATCCCGATAACGTGGACCATCCCCTCGCGCTCAGGCTCGATGCGTCGGCCGCGAACGGCCTCGATCAGAACGAACAGGATGCGCCCGCCGTCGAGCGCGGGGATGGGCAGCAGATTGGTCAACCCCAACGCCACGCTGATGAATGCAGCCATGGTGAGCACCGGGTAGAGCGTGCGGCCGGCAGCCGACGATTCGGCCGCCTCGCCGGCGATCTGACTGATACCGATGATGCTGACCGGTCTCGCTTCACGAGCCGAGATTTGCCCGCTGATTAGCATGGATGGCAGCCGCGCATAGAGCGAAATGTATTCCCACATGAATTGCATCGAGCCGGTTATGGCCTCGACCGGATTGTAGTGGATGCGCGGACCCTGGCCGAGGCTGACCCCCAGTGGGCCTTCCACCGCAGGGTCGTATTCACCTGCCCGTCGTGGCGTCACCTGGAGGGTCTGTCTCTCGCCGTCGCGCAGGATGACCAGTTCCAGGGGATTGCCCGTCCCATCGGCCACCGCGGTGATCAGCGTGTTGCTGTTCATCACCATGCGACCCTCGACCTCCAGGACGACGTCGCCAGCCTGAAGCCCGGCCACATCCGCCGGAGAGCCGGCATTCACTTCGCTGACCTGAACCGCTGGCGCGCCCAACACCAGCGCCAGCCAGAAAAACAGGATGGCGGTGATGAAGTTCATGCCTGAACCGGCCGACAGCACGAACAGACGCGCCTTCTTCGACGCGGAAGCCAGGCCACCGGCCACGCCGGGATCGTCCTCCCCTGCCGGACGCACAAATCCGCCGACAGGAATCCAGTTAAGCGAATAGACGGTCCCGCCGCGCTCAAACAGCTTGACGGCGCGCGGCGGTAGGCCGAAGCCGAATTCATCGACCTTGATCTTGCTTAGCTTGGCCGCCCAGAAATGACCGGACTCGTGGATCAGCACAATGGGCGTGAGAATGATGAGAAAGCCACCGATGGCCCAGAGCAAATTTGAGTTTAACATGTATCTTTCCTGATCGGCAGGCTTCCCGTCGGCAGACGACCCGTGAGGTCTGTCGTGAACCGGAAGTGCCTCATTCGTGATTATATGTCCACCGGACGTCCCATCGCAAGCGTCGGTTCCCGATCTAACAGCACTCTAACGCACCGGAACACGAATTTCACGCCGCCCCGCTTGACAACCTCCCACACGCGGGCTATCCTGTTCGACAACAACCGAATAGCGGGCGGCCACCTACTCCGGAGCGGCCGCCCACGGGGCTGCATAGCGCATGGCCCGCGGAGCAAATCGTAATCGATTCCGTGGGTGACGAGGTGGAGGTTCCTCGCGGCGACGCGAGGTTAAGTCGGGCAGGTTTGCCCGGCGAAAATCGACAGATCAGCGGATGCCTCCCAGGGTCGATCACACTCTGAGCTTTTGCCCCTTCAACCAGGCCTGGCATCAAACCGCCACGGGTAACCGTCCGACAACCTGCCCGGCACGTGATCAGCGAACATCAACCAGAGAAGGGGCGTCCCCGCGCAGCAACACAATCAGTGGGAACGCCTTCCAGGGCATTGCCGTCTGCCGCACCTGAACGGTCCCGCTTGCGACGGGCGCTGGTCACTCCGGAGCAGGACGGCCGGGCGATGCCACAATCATGGAGGTTTACCATGTGTGGTATTGTCGGATATATCGGGCCGCGCCAGGCCCCGGATGTCGTATTGCAGGGATTAAAGCGACTGGAGTATCGCGGTTACGATTCGGCCGGGATCGCTGCTCTGGATGACAACGGTGAAATCGTCGTACGGCGCGACGTCGGCAAGCTGGCCAACCTTACCGCCCAGCTCCAGGCCGCGCCACTTGACGGCCGAATCGCCATTGGCCACACCCGCTGGGCTACACACGGCGCGCCTACCCAACGCAACGCCCACCCCCATCTCGGCATGAACGGCCGCGTTGTGCTGGTCCATAACGGCATCGTCGAAAACTACAAGGAGTTGCGCGATGAACTCACCGCCGAAGGCGTCCGGTTCAACTCAGACACCGACACTGAGGTCATCGTGCAACTGGCCGAGCGCTACATGGCCGGCGGGCTGTCTCTGGACGAAGCCGCTCGTCGGACGCTCCGCCATCTTGAGGGAGCCAGCGCCATCGTCCTGATGAGCGCTGATGAGCCGGATCGCCTCGTCTGCGCCCGCATCGGCAACGCCGGCGGCATCACCCTCGGGCTCGGCGATGACGAAATGTTCATCGCCTCCGACATACCCGCCATCCTCGAATATACCCGCCGGATGGTTTTTCTGGAAAGCCGGCAAATGGCGGTGATCTCCACTGATAACTTCACCGTCATGGATCTCGACGGCCGCGCCGTTTCCCCTAAGATTCACACGATCTCCTGGGATCCCGTAAGCGCCGTGAAGGGGGAGTTCAAGCACTTCATGCAGAAGGAGATCTTTGACCAGCCCCGGGCAATCATCGACACGCTGGGCGGCCGCATCGATCACGAGAACAGCTCCATCCACCTGCCGGAGATGAATTTGACGCCGGAACTGATTGAGCGTATCGACAAGTTGTTCATTGTCGCCTGCGGCACGAGTTATTATGCCGGACTTGTCGGCAAGTACATGATCGAGACGCTGGCCCGGTTGCCTGTCGAGGTCGAATACGCCTCCGAGTTCCGCTACTACAATCCCATCGTCGACGGGCGGACGGCCGTCCTCTCCATAACCCAGAGCGGCGAGACGGCCGACACGCTGGCCGCGTCCGAACAGGCCCGCAGCCAAGAGGCCACCCTGTGGTCCATCGTCAACGCGATCGGCAGCCAGTCGATGCGCCTGGCCGACGGTTCCATCCCTATGCACGCCGGGCCGGAGATCGGTGTGGCAAGTACCAAAGCTTTCACCACTTCCCTGGTCGACCTTTATCTATTGGCCTGCGTGCTGGGGAATCTCAGAGGCCACATTTCACCCGCGGAGTTGCGTCGCCACGCCGCCGACCTCACCCGGTTGCCGACGCTCGTCGGTCGCGCGCTGGAGAAGGATGCCGAGTATCAGGCGCTGGCCGAGCGTTTCCACAAGGCGCGCAACTTTCTCTTCCTCGGCCGCGGCATCAATTACCCCATCGCCCTGGAGGGCGCACTTAAGCTGAAAGAGATCAGCTATATCCACGCCGAGGGTTACCCCGCAGGAGAGATGAAGCACGGCCCTATCGCCCTCATCGATGAGACCATGCCGGTGCTGGCCATCGTCACGAAGAACGCGCTATACGACAAAATGATCAGTCAGGTGCAACAGGCCAGGGCGCGCGGCGGGATCGTGATTGCCCTGGCCACCGAGGGGGACGAGCAGATTAGGCAGGAAGCCGACCACGTCATCTATGTGCCCGATACTCCACCTCTTCTGTCCCCTGTAGTCAACGTTATCCCGCTGCAGCTGCTAAGCTACCATATCGCCGTCCGTCGCGGCGCGGATGTTGACCAGCCGCGTAACCTGGCCAAGAGTGTCACCGTGGAATAGCCTGGAGGATTATCGACTGGAGAAATTGTCAGGTTATCATCGCACAACTACCCCCAGATAAAGTTGCCGTGACCGCACTTCGACCAACGCTGTATATCGGGCGATACCGGTGGAACCATGAACAGTTAGGGTGACGGTGTAGCTGCCTATCGATGCGTAACGTCGCGATGGGTTCGTTTCATTCGATAGTGGGCTGCCGTCGCCGAACTCCCAGACAAAGCTGAGCGATCCCGGCCCGACGCTGGTATTGGTGAAGATGACTGTCTCCCCAATTCTGACTGGACTGTTGCTTATAAATCCAGCTGACGGGAGCGGCAGCCTGGTATGAAAAGTCCACACCTCATCGGTGATCATGCCGTCAGGCGGGTCATCGGCATCAGCGTCCTTCACAGCATCCCTATCCACGGTTACGGCGCACACCTCGTCCGGTGAAAAGCCGATCTCCGGTGTGAGCGTGAAAGATGATGGCCCACCGGTAACTGCGGCGGCGTGTGCTCCGGACAGGTCGCAATCGATGCTAAACCATCCCGCCGCAGTGAAAACCGGCTCGCTGAAGGAGATAACGATTGTCGCGTCGAGTGCAACGTCGGTCGCCCCGCTGACCGGCCAATGGTCGACTACCCGCGGCGCGTCATCCACTATGCAGTAGTTCGACCCGCCTGGCGTCGGTGGTGCCACCCGATAGCCTGCCGTTTGCCGTGGTCCGCCCGATCCGTCGGGGCATCGTTGGAGCGAATGGGCGTCCGGATCGCCCAATCGCCCTTCGTCAACCGGCAACTGACCGGATGACAGCAATAGTAGCAAGGCCGTCGCTTGTTCACCCTCAGGGCCATAGACGATCGCATCAATCAAGTCATCTGTAGTCAGTTGCGTGCCCGGCGGAAAGTCGGTCGCTGTCCCTGTGAACAGCGTAACGGCATCCGGACCATTCTGGAGGGTATCCTCATCAAAAACCAGCCCCGGCTCCACGGCAATATTTCCCAGCGTAAAGAAGCCATCACCGTTAGTACTATTTCCATCAAGGTCAAAAGCGCGATAAACGTTTTCGGTTGTGCCATTCCAGAGAACCACAACCAGCCCATCCAATGACGTGTTTCCGACTCCACCGTCATAAAGCTCGATGAACTCAGCCTCATCAGCGCCCGGCGTATCAGCATCCATTTCATTAATTAGAATGAAATCAGCGGGTTTGACCGCCGTAGTGAAATACCAGGTGATATCGCTCGCAAGGTTATCCGGGGGATCGTCGTTATCCAGGTCAGCCACCGCCGTGGCGCGGATGGTCACGGCACATCGTTCGCCTGGCAGTAACGGCACTTCCGGCAACGCCGTGAATTGGGTTGCACCTCCCTCAGTCTGTGCCGAATGCTCACCACTCGTCTCACAATCAATCGACACCCAGCCCGGTTCGACGGTAACCGCCTCACTGAACTCAACCTCGATGGCCGCGTTCACCGGGACATCGCCAACACCGTCGGGCGGTTTGACATCTACTACCGCCGGCGCAGCATCCATCGCACAATTGTTAGCTAAACCCGGTGATGGTATGGCTATGCGAATCGCACTAGTTCGACGCTTGCCCCCACCACCATCGGGGCACCGACCTATTGAATGAAGATCGGCCGCACCGCCGGCAGCTTCATCAACTTGTGGCTCCCCGTTCTCTAATAATAGCAGCAATCCTGTATCTGTTGGATCGGCCGTTCCGTACACGACCACGTCGATCAAACCTGCAAGTTGAATTGGTGTGCCGTTTGGGAAGCCGGTCGCGTCGCCAGCATAAAGCGCTACCGCGTCCGGCCCGTTTTGTAACATACCGTTTGGGATTTCAACCGAAATACCCGCAACTCCCTTGTTGCCTATAATCAGGAAGCCTCCCTCATTTGTCCGGCCTCCGTCAAGATCGATGGCGTAAAATGAACGATCGTCCTGGCCGTTATAGAGCACCAGAACCAGCCCCGACAGGTCCGTGCCGCCTGCACCGCCATCAAACAGCTCGATGAATTCTGCCTTGTCATTGCCCGGGTTATCTGAATCCAGTTCATTGATGACGACGAAATCCGGCGGAGGCGAAGAAGTGGTGAATGACCATTCATAATCCTCGTCCATCCCATCCGGGGGGTCGGATGCGTCAACATCGGTGACGCCCGAAGCGGAAATCTTTACCCGGCATTGTGCGTCATATGGGAGAGGTTGAGCCGGCGCGATTCCAAAAACAACCGGTCCGCCGGTAATCCCGATAGCGCGCCCGCCGCCAGGATCACAATTTAATTGGATGGCTCCCGCCGTCAATTGAACAGGTTCGCTGAAACTCACCTCCGGCGAACTATAGGGCGAGACGTCAACAGTTCCACCGGCAGGGATTGTGCCGGTCACGCGTGGAGGTTCATCCACTTCGCAGGAATTCGGCTCGCCCGGCATCGGGGAATTAATGGCGTAACTCTCCGTAATTCTGGCACCGCCGCTCCCGTTTGGGCAACGTTGCATTGAGTGAATATCCGCCGCCCCACGGCCACCTTCATTGACTGCCTTTTGCCCATCAGCCAGCAGATTTAGTAACGCAACCGGGACTGTCGCTGGATCACCGTAAACCAGCGCATCGACCAATCCCGCAATTTTAATCAGTGAACCATTCGGGAATTGTGAGGCGTCAGCAACATAAATTGCCGCGGCGTCGGGACCATTCTGAAGCGACCCGTTTCCGAGCAGCAAGTCAGGGCTTACCGTAGCGTTGCCGATCACAAAATAACCGGCAGCATCGGTCTTATATCCATCCAGGTCAACTGCCTGATATGAGAGGACATCGCTGCCGTTAAATAGTACCAGCGCCAACCCATCCAATACAGTATTGCCGACGCCACCGTCAAAAAGCTCGATAAATTCTGCTGTATCGCTGCCTGGCGTGTCGGCGTCGACTTCGTTGATGAGGATGAAATCGGCCGGCGCGTCGGCCGTCGTGAATGACCAACTCACTTTATGGGTCATCGTATCCGGCGGGTCGTCCGTGTCGGTGTCGGCCACTTTGCCTGCTTCCACTGTCAGGGTGCATTTTTCTGCGTAACTTAATGCCGTATCAACTTCAACTGAAAATGAGACTGGTCCACCCGTTGTCCGATAGCTGTGTGTTCCGGAATTGTCACATTTGATCGTCAGCCACTTGCTCGCCAAAGATACCGATTCGGTGAACTCGACCGTCACGGTGGTAAAAATAGAAACGCCCGTTGCCCCACGATCGGGACTCATAGTGCTGATCGCCGGAGCGGTATCCGTCACGCAATTGTTTACCGTGCCGGGCGTTGGCGTGTTTTGCCTATAGCCGATCGTGTTTCGCGCGCCGCCCGCTCCATTTGGACAACGTTGATTTGAATGACTGTCGCCCTGTCCCCGACCGTTCTCGTCGATTTGGGGTTGACCGGCATTGAGCAGCAGTTGCAGACCAGTATCAGTCTGGTCCGGCCGGCCATAGACAAACGCATCCATCGGCGTAATGCTGCCAACCGGTGTTCCGTTGGGAAAATCAACCGCGCGTCCCTCAACCAGAACCACCGCATCCGGCCCATTCTGCAGGACGCCATCCGCCAGCGTCACACCAAGTCCACTCACAGCCACGTTCGCCAGAAGAAAATAGCCGGCCGCATCAGTCGAGTAGCCATCCAGCGATACCGTCAGATAGCTGGAATCATCCCCGCCATTCACCAATACCACCACCAGCCCGTCCAGCGGCGTATGACCCTCCCCGCCGTCATACAGCTCGATAAACTCCACCTTGTCGACCCCCGGCGTATCGGCATCCACTTCGTTGATGAGCACATTATCGGCCGCGGGCGAGATGGTCTCGAAAGACCAGACCACATCTGCACCAAGATAATCTGGCGGGTCTTCGACATCATTATCGCTGACAAGTTCGGCGTGGATGGTGACAGCACAGGTTTCCCCTCTTACAAAAGGCTCGTCGGGCTTAAAGGAATAGGATATCCCACTCCCTGACTGTGCATAAGTGTGCGAACCACTCCGCTCGCAATCTATCGCAACCGCCCCCGAAGCCAGCGTCACCGCCTCACTGAAATCAACTCCAATTGATGTATCGATCGGCACGGACGCCGCTCCTGACAGTGGAGTTGTCGCTACAACTGACGGTGCAGCGTCAAAGCTGCAACGATTGCTCTCGCCCGGTGTGGGTGTGTTGGGTTTAAAGGCTTTTGTCTCGCGTGGTTTCCCGCTACCGTTGGGACAGCGCTGAAGCGAATCAGTCGTCGCCGCACCCCGTCCCCCTTCATCAAGCGAAGCTTGCCCGGATTTGAGCAATACGAGTAGAGCTGCGTCCGCCGGTCCGTAGACAACAGCGTCCATCAAATTCTCAGTTGTCACCGGTGTGTTGCGCGGGAAATTACTCTTGGGTGCGTCGTACACAGCCACCGCATCCGGACCATCAAGCAGCGTTCCGTTAGCCAGCGGCAAGTCCGCCCCGGGAATACCGGCGTCGCCCAGCACAAAATAGCCCGCCGCGTTCGTCCGGTAGTCATCCAGCGCCACCGCCAGATAGACCACCGCCTCATCTCCCCGGTAAAACACCACCGTCAGACCACTCAGGTCGGTATCTCCATGGCCGCCGTCATACAACTCCACAAACTCACCAAGCCCGGCGGCCGACACCGCATCCAGCTCGTTGATAATCACCGGCTCAGCGGCTGTGCGGAATGTCGACGAAACATCGCTCAGCGGTGAATCAGGCGGATCATCATCATCAACGTCGGCAATCAAATCAGCCCGTGCCGTCATCCGGCACACCTCCCCCGGCATAAACAGGCGATCGGAGACAAACGAAAATATGGCCGGGCCACCGGCCGTCACCACCACATGATCCAGACTGCGCTCACACGACAACTCCACAGCCCCCGCCCCCAGCGTCACCGGCTCCGAAAACGTAATCGCCAGCGAGCCATCCTGCGCGACCACCAGCGGAACCCCCACAGCATCTAGCGGGGGATAAACAGACACCACAGCCGGGGCATCATCTTCCAGCGGAAAGGCCACTACCGCATTGAACCAAAAACCCAAACCTGTCGCGGCTGCTACCACGCCGGCCAAAAGTGCCACAGCATGCCCGTTCGCCCATCCACGCCCAGACCCAGCCATAAGCCGCCTCCCGAACCAATTCCCGCCATCACCACTCCGCAACCTGTAATATCCCCACCAACCCTATCCCCCAACTCCTAATCCTTAATTGTTAGTTCTCCAAAAACAACCCCATCGCCACCTCCCACCGCCAGCCGGACCGCCGGATCGAAGGCATCATAAAGCCCCAGCCGTAGGGAATACACCCCCGGCGGCAAATCGAGAGGCAGCAGCAACCCGTGATTATCGGTCACCTGTTCGCCCGGCTCCCAGCCCGTCGTCGGACGCAAACCGCCGCCTGGCTCCCCATCCCGCTGCGCCACCAGATTGCCTGCGCTGTCAAGCAAATGCAGGAATATCTTATACGATCGCGCCGGTGTCCGGTCGGCCGACCACACCAGCTGTACCTGCACCACGTCGCCCGGCCGCGCCACCTTTGGCCACACGGTAAATGACTCCAGCGTAATCGACTCGCCGTCCAGCCCGGCGAACGTCGCTCCACTCTGCGTCATCGCCGCCGGAGCCTCCTGAGGCACGGCGTACACCACAAAGCGCACATCGCCCACCCACTCCTCGGACACCTTAAACGTGTTGGCATCCAGCCAGCGCTCGACAATCCGCTCCGGGTCGCGCTGCGCATCCCCCCAGTAGAGCGCATAAAGCCGGTCATGAGCCGCGGCAATCTCCTCCAGCTCCGGTTCCACAATAGCCGGGGCCGGCCGGCCGCGCGGCAGCGGATAGACCGGCGCACCGTTGCGGTAATAATAGGTAAACGCCTCCCACTGGTTCGGCGCGACGAGGATGATGCCCGCATTGGGATGGCCTTCGGCCGAAATTCGCGCCGCCATCCCCCGATAATCCGCCCGCGCAAACGCCGGGTCGCCATACATATTCCCCAGCGACAGCAAACTACCGGCAATCACCGCCACCGTCAGCCCCGCCCACACCACCAACAAGACTTCCCGCAGGCCATCGCTCCCGACTTTTGCTTCTGATTCGTACTTCCCAATCCCCCCCGCAATCACCGCCAAAAACGGCACCACCGCCAGCATAAATTTGAAGAAGGCCGGATCCGTCGCCCCCACAAGAAACATCAATAGCAGCGGCACGAACGCCAGCAACCCACAGGTTACCGCCCGTCGTCCTCCGGTGACAAGCCCCATCAGCACCAGCAGCGCGTAGGTTATCACCGCCCACACCCCCTCATCCGGCCGCGTCGTAATGCCCAGCGCCAGCCAGCGCGCGCTTTCCACTACAAACGCTACAGGTCCCGCCGCCGCCCCTCGCCCACCGATCTGCCGCAAAAACACCGGCACCCACGGCAAATAAAGCAACCCTGCCACCACCGCCATGCCCACCCAAACCAGCAGCAGCCGCACCCAATCTTCTCTCCGTCCTTTCTCCCTTTCCCCCTTTCTCCCTATCACCACAACAACCCCTTGCGCCACCACCACCGCCGGGAAAAAGTAATGCGTATACAGCCCGACCGCCAGCAGCAGCGTATAAGCCGCCATCCAGAGGAACGGTCGCCGTGTCCCGCCCAGCCAGACCAGCAACACCCACCCGCTCAGCACCGCCGTCAGCGCCAGCAGCGCATACATTCGCGTCTCCTGGCTGTAATACACCAGCACCGGGCTGACCGCCGCCAGTAACCCGGCAATAGCCGGCCCAACTCCTTCTCCTCTACTCCCCTTCTCCCCTTCTCCCCTTCTCCCTTTCTCCCCTCCCCACCTTCCCAACGCGATCACCACCGCCACCACGAGCACCCCCGCAAACGCCG
>JAHDWL010000117.1 GCA_023384355.1 Anaerolineae bacterium | reverse complement strand
TCTACGCCTCACGGCCGTGTTGTATTATCAGAGCCGACTACTGAAAGACCCTGGCCGGGAATTTTTGCCGTATTCTGATCGCATTTTGATCGCAATCGTTTGCTATCCTGCCGGCAGAGGGATCGGTTGATGAAGAGGAAAGATTTGGAACAGGGACAAGCCATGCATCAGGCCTATCTGCTGCACATTTGGCGCGAGCCGCAGGATCTTGTCTGGCGGGCGTCTGTGAGGACGACGGCAGGCGAGAAGGAGATTGCCTTTGCCGATCTGGATGAATTGTTCGTCTATTTGCTGCGACGGACAGAAGAAAGCGAGCGGGAACAAAATCAAAATCGCGGTCTATCGAATGGAGGTTTGTGATGGCGAGCAATAGATGGCGCAAGGCGGGCGCGAGCACAAACCGCCGGCAATGGGGCCTCGCGGCGGTGGGGCTGGCGGCGCTGCTGCTGGCGTTGGCGCTGGGGCAGGCCCTGGCGTATTTAGAGGGCGAGGGCGGCGGTGGCGTAATTGTATACTGTTGGGATGGTTCCAGCCCGGGGTATGCCGGATGTCCGCCCAAGCCTTCCCTGTCGATCAGCGCCAATGTCGTCACCAGCTACACGCGGACGTTCCATTGGTCGATTGACGTGCAGGGTGACAATAATTTCCATGACATCGATCCGGCCTCGTTCGACAATGATTTTACGATTTGGGTCGACAAGATTTATCCGGTCGATGGCTGGACGCTCAACGGGAGCATCCAGATTTCCAACAGTTCAGCCCACGCGGCGACGATCACCGACGTGTCGGACTCAATCGGCAATGTCGGCTATGCCGCCGTCGATTGCGGCGTCAGCTTCCCCTATAACCTGCCCGGCGGCCAGAACCTGAACTGCACCTTCAGCGCCACGCCGCCCAACGGCAACCCCGGAACCAGCCTCGCCCGCGTCTCGACGTCCGGTAACGTGCAGGGTGCGGAGACAAGCACCCCGTTCGCCTTTGCCGGCTCGCCTGTGCTGATCAACGACCAGATCGACGTCCAGGACAGCGACGGCGGGCAATGGAACTTCACCGATGACGGTTCGACGGTATATAACAAGGATTACACGTGCGGCGATGAGGGCGTCAACAACTACACGGCGACCATCGTCCAGACCGGCCAGAGCGACGGGGCCGGCGTCACAATCACCTGTCTCCCCGGCGGCGGCGTTGGCAGTGGCGTTCTGACCATCACCGGCGAGACCGACCCCCCCGGCGGCCGAGGCTTTGATTACCTCTTCGAAGCCGACTTCGAGCATTGGGAGACTGTCGGCGGCGATAGTCCCTACGATTTTCAGGCAGTGGCCGTCGATGGATCGGGCACCTATGTATATGCCATCGCCGGAACCAACCTTGTCGTCAGGCTGCTCCAGACGGAAGATATATTTGACGACGGCGCGGGTTTATTCTCCCTGTCATGGGGCGGTGTCACCGGGACAGGTCCCGGTGAGTTCACCCACGCGATAGACATCGCCGTGGACAGCGCGGGCAACGTCTATGTGGCCGACCTGCTCAATCACGATGTCCAGAAATTCGACGGCGACGGCAACTATCTGGCGACGATCGGCAGTGCGGGCGACGGCAAAGGCCAATTCTTTAGCCCGGCGGGCATCGCCGTCGACGCCTCGGATAATCTGTACGTGGCCGACATGGGCAACGACAGCATCTCCATCTTCGACAGCGCGGGCGATTTTGTCGCCACGTGGGGCAAGGACGTGCTGGCCGGCAACAGCGAAACAGGCTACGAGATCTGCACCGCCGCCCCGGCCGATGTCTGCCAGGGCGACAACACCGGCAGCGGCAATGGCGAATTCAACGCCCCGACGGATGTCGTCGTGGACGGTGACGGCAACGTCTACGTGTCTGACCTCTACAACAATCGCATCCAGAAATTCGACGGCGAAGGGAACTACCTGTTGCAGTGGGGCGGCCCCGGGGCGGGCGACGGGGAATTCAACGGCCCCATGAGCCTGGCCGTCGACAGCATGGGCGGGATCTACACCGCAGATTTCAACAACCACCGGATTCAGAAGTTCCACAGCAATGGCGACCACATCATCACCTGGGGAGGGCCTTACGAAGGGTTCTATCCCGGGGAATTCAGCGGCCCGCGCAGCATCGCCATTGACGTCGACGGGGATGCCTTTGTCGTGGACGAATCCACGAATCCCGTCCAGCGGTTCACCGCTCGCGGCGCGCGGCTGGACGACGGGCAGGAAGCCTCGTTCAAGGTGGACAGTGGCCATAATGCCGTCGTCGTCTCCTTACTTCCCGACGGCTGGGAACGGGATAATGCCACCACTTGCAGCGTCCCGTTTTCCGACTGGGTAGACGCGATCCTGGTTGTCCCAAATGACGGCGATCAGGGGGTGTGCACGTTCTCCTTCCGGTCGATCGTCCCGGCCGAGGATGTTGACGGTGTGCCGGACGGCGTGGAAGACGGCGCGCCCAACACCGGCGACGGCAACAACGACGGCATCCCCGACAAGGATCAGAAGACAGTCGCCTCACTGCCGGACAGCGGCGGGAGCGGTAATTACGTCACCATCGTTTCGGAGTCCGGGAAAGAGATCAAGGACGCCCGAAACGTCGCGGTGGGCGATATGGCGGAGCAGCCGCCGGCGGGTGTCTTGCTGTCGACCGGCGTGCATACCATCAAGGTGAAGATGGCAAAGGCCCCGAAGAAAATCGACGATCCCAATTTGCCGCCGGGTTTGCCGGAGGTGGTGATCACGCTCTATTTTGAGGACAACCCGCAGTTCGACACCTACTACAAATATGGCCCGACGCCCGACGACCCGACGCCGCATTGGTATGAGTTCCTCTATGACGGCCAAACGGGGGCACAGATCTTCAGCGACCGCGTTGTGGTGCATCTGGTTGACGGCGGCCGCGGCGACAGCGATCTGATGGTCAACGGCGAAATCGACGACCCGGGCGGCCCGGCCACCATCGAGGACGCCGAACTGACGATCATCAAGGAAGTGGCCGGCCCGGTTCCCGTCGACTGGTCATTTGACTTCGACGGCGGCCTGGGCATCTTCAGCCTCACCGACGAAGCCCCAACTGTCTCTTTCATCGATCTGGCTCCTGGCGGGCTGGTCGTCAGCGAGACCGACTTGCCCGGCTGGGTCCCGTCGGTCAGCTGTCTGCCCGGCGGCGAAAGCGGTGGCAGCAGCGTCACTTTGGACCTGGAGGCCAACGAGAGCGGCACGTGTCACTTTGTGAACACCATTTGCGCCGCGGGCACCTATGACAACGGCGCGGCATGCGCCCCCACGCCGCCCGGCTATTACACCCAGTATGACGCCTCGGCGGCCCCCGACGACTGTTGGCCGGGCCACTTCCAGCCGCTCTGGGGTCAGCCCGGCTGTTTTGTGGCGGAGGAAGGCTACTACGTGCCCGGTGTCGCCGCCGTCGAGCAGACCGCCTGCCCCACCGGGATGACGTCGCCGGCCGGCTCCGACAGCATCGATGATTGTGTGGCGCTGCCGGCTGCGGCCGTCTACATGAGCGTGGCCGCGGCGGGCACGACCGGCGACGGCCTGCCTTTCGGCAGCGAGGACATCATCAAGTGGGACGGCAGCGCGTGGTCGATGTGGTTCGACGGGTCGGCCGCGGGTCTGACGCCCACGGGGAAGTGGAAGCACAACCTCAACGCCTTCTGGATTCCCGACACCGCCGGCGATGACCTGGTCATCTCCTTCACCCAGAACGCCCGCCTCGTCCCCGGAATCGCGGAGAAGGTCGACGGGACGGACCTGGTCTGGTGGGACGGCAGCGCCTTCTCGCTGTGGTTCGACGGCTCGGACGTGGGACTGGCGAGCAAAACACAGGAGAAGATCGACGGGCTGGAGGTGCTGCCCGGCAGCGCCTCGCCCATCGGCGGCGGCAGTTGCCTCAATTATCTGCTCATCAGCACGCAGGGGCCGGGCAAGGTGTCCAATAACGGCGGCGGGCAGATCAAGTTCGGCGGCGAGGACGTGCTGGGCTTCTGCATGACCAACGCCGGCAATGCGACGGCCGGGCTGTGGCACATGGTGCTGGACGGGTCGGCCGAGGGGATGCCGCGCAACAGCACCGACAGCATCTCGCTGAGCGACGACGGGCAGACGTTGTATCTGACCACCCGCGGCGCGTTCAACGTCGACAGCGCGTCGGGTGGGCATTCGATGGTGTATGCCTATGACATGGTCGGCGGCACATTCAGCGGCCCGCACTTCGACGCCGCGGCCAATGGCCTGCCGGTGGTCGTCGACGGCCTGCAGGTGGAGGGGGAGTTGAATTAGTGACGAGTGACGAGTGACGAGTTTGGAGTGACGAGTGACGAGTGACGAGTGACGAGTTCAGAAGCGCGGCCGCCGTAGGGGTCGACCTAGCGACGAGTGACGAGTGACGAGTTCGGAAGCGCGGCCGTTGTAGGGGTCGACCTGCGTGTCGACCCTCTTCCCAAATACGAAATACGAGATACGAGATACGGCCGCGCGGCCGTTGTAGGGGTCGACCCTTCTTCATTCTTCATTCGTCATTCGTCATTTGCCGGGAGGGCAGACACGCAGGTCTGCCCCTACCTCTTCATTCGTCATTCGTCATTCGTCATTCGTCATTCGTCATTCGTCACTCGTCATTCGTCATTCGTCATTC
>JAHDWL010000002.1:73856-231310 GCA_023384355.1 Anaerolineae bacterium | reverse complement strand
AGGACAGCATCACTGGAGAAAATCAACATGGAAATAACATTCTGGCAAGAAACATCCGGTAAACCCGTTACCATTCTACAGGTGAGGGGCGATCTGACCGCCAACGAACCGTTGGAGGGCGAAGCCCGCAAGGCATTTGCCGGTGGCGCGCGCGACATGGTGCTCGATCTGAGCCATACCCCATACATCAGTAGCGCCGGATTGCGCGCGATCCATACTATCTACATGTTGCTTCGCAGTGCTGATCCCGTCGATGAAAGTTCAGCCGTTCGCGATATCGCTCGCGGCACATACAAATCACCCCATCTCAAGCTCGTCAAGCCTTCAAAGAACGGATTGAAGGCGCTGACTACCGCGGGTTACGATATCTTCCTGGAGCTACACAACTCTTTGCCGGAGGCCGTCGCTTCGTTCGGATGAAATCGCTGACCCTGAGTTACACGTCCGCCACCGTCCGCGACCTGAACGACATTCGCGAGTTCCTGGACTATGCCGTCGTGACTCTCGGCGGGGATGAGGATATCGCCGGAGATTTGGTGCTGGCCGTGAACGAGGCCGTTACCAACACGCTTCTCCACGGCTATGGGGAGGCGACGCCCGGCCCTGTGGTCGTGGGCGTCGAGGCGGACGGCGGCGATCTGCGGGTGCGCTTGATCGACGATGCGCCCAGGTTCGACCCCACATCTGTGCCCCCACCCGATATCAATCGGCCCCTTGAGGAGCGGCCGCTCGGTGGTCTGGGGGTGCACATGATGCGCCAATTGACCGACGAACTCGTCTATCACTTGACTGACGAAGGCCGGAACGAACTCCTGTTCATCAAACGCGGGGCGCTTGCAAACGTATAAGCCTGACCCTCCACACAGCAATGTCCGATATTACTTCCATCACCCCGCCCCACGCTCTGCAATTGACGCCCGAAGAACGAGCGCTGTTCTTCACTGAACAGGGTCGAGTTTACCTGCCCGCCGGCGCGGTCATCATGCGCGAAGACGAGCCGGGTGACGATATGTTCGTGGTGCTGGAGGGGGAGCTTGCCATCAGTCGCCACGGCAAGCAGATAGACTATCTGGGTCCGGGAATGATCATCGGCGAGATGGCGATGATCGACGATCGGTTACGCAGCGCCACTGTCACGGCCGCCACGGGGTGCAATCTGATCCGCCTGGACCGTGAGGGTTTTCGCGAATTGGTCGGCCGGTCGCCGGAGTTTGCCCTGCGCGTGATGAGTATCATGTCCAGCCGCACCCGAAGGCTCATCGAGGAAGAAGTCCGGCGACTGCACATGGAGGAAGAGTTAGCCATCGGCCGTCGAATCCAGTTAAGTCTGTTGCCGGGCAGTTGCCCGCTGATGCCGGGATACGAGTTCGCCGCCGGTTATCGCGCCGCGCACGAGGTGGGCGGCGATCTGTATGATTTCATCGTACAACCCGGACGGCCGAATCAGCTCCACATCGTCATCGCCGACGTTACCGGCAAGGGCGTCCCTGCGGCCCTCTATATGGCTGTGTCCCGGACGCTCATGCACACCTACGCGCTGGACGGCAATCATCCCGCCCAAGCCCTGCAACGAATCAACCAGTTCATTCGCGAGGATGAAGCCAGCCCGCTGTTCCTCAGCGCCTTCTACGCCGTGCTCGACACCGATATCCATTGCCTGACCTACGCCAGTGCCGGACATAACCCTCCCCTCTGGCTGCAACAAAGCACCGGTGTTCTTGAACGGCTGGAGTCTCGCGGCATCCTCCTCGGCGCGTTCGACGCTTTCATCCCTGAAGAGAAGTTGTGCTTCCTGCAACCGGGCGATTTTGTCGTCTTCTTCACTGACGGCATCACCGAGGCGCGCAACCCTCGCGACGAATTCTTCGACGACGAGAGGCTGGAGGCGATCGTCAAATCCCATAATTGGGAAAGCGCCGAGGAACTGCTTTCCGCCATCATTGCCGCTGTCGACGACTTCTCGGAAGGCGAGCCCCAGGCCGACGATTTCACCCTGATCGTCATGCGCCGCCGACCGCTGAATTAGCTCTCTCCCCCCATCTAGTGACATTGAACGGTCGAATGTGTGACAAACGTCACTCATAATATCGGCCGCTCAGTCGTATAGTAATGGTTGAGACGGCAACAATGAGCCGCTCTATAAACCGCTCAACGGCAATTATCATGCACGAACTGCCTGTCACCGAGAGCCTGCTGGAGATAGCCCTGCGCCACGGCCGCGACGCCGGAGCCGAAGCCGTGACCGATCTGCATGTGGTCATCGGCGAGCTATCCTCTATTGTCGACGAGTCCGTGCAGTTCTATTGGGACATGATCAGCGAGGGAACGGCCGCCGCCGGATCGCGGCTTCACTTCCGTCGCATCCCCGGTCGACTCGGTTGCCGGACTTGCGGCAACACCTACAGCCCCCGCGAAGATCTTCCCTGCCCGGCTTGCGGCGGCGTCGATATCGAAGTATTGGCCGGCGAGGAATTTTACCTGGAGGCCATCGACATCACCGCCACCGGGCAAACGCAAAGAGAACCGGCATGATTAACGAACGTGTACCTGTGGTGGAAAGAATCCTCGGCGCCAACGAACGTCTGGCGGCCGATAATCGCGCCCGCCTGGACGAGGCGGGGGTTTTTAGTCTCAATTTTCTGGCTTCCCCCGGCGCGGGCAAGACGAGCCTCGTGGAACAAACCGTCAGCCGCCTGGCTGGGCAATTGCGACTGGCCGTCATCGACGGCGACATCGCCACCAGCCTCGACGCCGACCGCGCCGCGGCCGCCGGAGCCACGGCGGTACAGATTAACACCGGCGGCGATTGCCATCTGGATGCCGTGATGCTCCAGGGAGCACTCGATGTGCTCGACCTGTCGGCCATCGACCTGCTGATCGTCGAAAACGTCGGCAACCTTGTATGCCCGGCCAATTTCGCCCTCGGCACGCACCGAAGTGTGCTGGTGGCTTCCGTGCCTGAAGGGGACGACAAACCATACAAATATCCCGGCGCCTATCGCGGCGTTGATGCGCTGGTCATCAACAAGGTCGACCTGCTGCCCTACGTCGATTTCGATATGGAATATTTCCAGCGAGGGGCGGCCGCGCTCAACCCCGGCCTGGCGACCTTCCCCCTGTCCTGTCGTACCGGTGAGGGATTGGATCAATGGCTGGAGTGGGTGACGAACATGACCCGCCATTTCAAGACCACGCGAGGCATGTGACGAATGGACGCCACAATGCTCAGCGAGATCGAGGGGCTGCGCGTCCACATCACCGGCGTGGTTCAGGGGGTTGGCTTTCGGCCCTTTGTCTTCAGTCTGGCCCGTCGCTACGAGTTGGTCGGCTGGGTGCGGAACTCCTCGTCAGGGGTCGACATCGAGATCAACGGCCCGACAGAGGCACTGGATTCGTTCATCAATGCCCTGACGGCCGAGCTGCCGCCACTGGCCAGCATCGACCACCTGGAGACTGCCCCATGTCCATCAAATGGGTTCACTGATTTCACGATCGTGGAATCAAGGTCTGAGCAGGGCGCTTATCAGCCGATATCGCCCGACATGGCGGTCTGCCCCGATTGCCTGCGCGAGCTGTTCGATTCGACCGACCGGCGCTATCGCTATCCGTTCATCAACTGCACCAACTGCGGACCACGCTACACCATCATCCGCGATATCCCCTACGACCGGCCGCTGACGACAATGGCCGGGTTCACGCTGTGCCCCGAGTGTGCGGCCGAATACAGCAACCCGTTAGACCGCCGTTTCCACGCTCAGCCGGTGGCCTGCCCCGCGTGTGGGCCGCGCCTGTGGCTGGAAGGGCCGGACATGCCGGACGATCCGCTACGGGATGAAGATGCCCTGCAAGCCGCGCGACGGCTATTACGCGAGGGGCGGATCGCGGCCGTCAAGGGGCTGGGCGGGTTCCACCTGGCCTGTGACGCGACCAACCAGGCGGCCGTCGGCGAGTTGCGGCGGCGCAAGTTGCGCGTCGACAAGCCGTTCGCCGTGATGATGCCCGATATGGACACGGTACGGCGGCACTGTGTCGTTAGCCCGGCCGAGGCTGAATTGCTGACCTCACGAGCGCGGCCGATCGTCATCCTGGCTCGCCGGCCGAAATCCACGATTGCCCGCGAGATAGCGCCGGGACAGGACAACATCGGCGTGATGCTGCCCTACTCGCCGCTCCACTACCTGCTGCTGGAGCCGGGGCCGGGATTCCCTGAGGCGTTGGTCATGACCAGCGCCAATCTGAGCGAAGAGCCGATCGCCTACACCAACGATGAGGCGCGCGAGCGTCTGTTAGGTCTGGCCGACGCGCTCTTGCTTCACGATCGGGATATTCACACACGCTGCGACGACTCGGTAATGCGAATTCTGCCCAACGAGCAGGAACGGTCTCTCGTGATGCCGTTGCGCCGGTCGCGGGGTTATGCGCCATTCCCGGCGCGGTTGCCGTGGCCGGTGCCACCGTTGCTGGCAACAGGCGGCGAGTTGAAGAACACCTTCTGCGTCGCCCGCGACGATTACGCCTTTTTGAGTCACCACATCGGCGACATGGAGAATTACGAGACGCTTGCTTCGTTTGAAGAAGGCGTCACCCATATGGAGCATCTTTTCCGTGTGCGGCCGGAGATCATCGCCTGCGACATGCACCCCGACTACATGGCCTCGCGCTACGCCCGGGAGCGCGCCGACCGCGAGGGGCTGACCCTCGTCGAGGTGCAGCACCATCACGCCCACATCGCCGCGGGCATGGCCGAACACGGCCTGAGTGGAGCGACGCCGGTCATCGGTGTGGCTTTCGACGGCACGGGCTACGGCGACGACGGGGCCATCTGGGGTGGCGAATTCCTGATTGCCGACTATACCGGCTACACGCGAGCCGCCCACCTGGCTTACATTCCCCTGGCAGGGGGTGACCTCGCCGTGCGCGAGCCGTGGCGCGTGGCTCTGACCCACTTGCACGTCGCAGGGTTGCCATGGGACAACGATATCCCGGCAGCGGCCTACGGGCGCAGCCACCTGACTGTTCTGCGGGCGCAGATCGAGCGCGGCATCAACGCCCCGCTCACATCGAGCATGGGTCGCCTGTTCGACGCCGCGGCGGCGTTGGCGGGGGTGCGCCAGGCGGTGAATTATGAGGCACAGGCGGCCATCGAGTTTGAGGCGCAGGCTGACCCATCGGAGAAAAAGCGCTACGAGTTCAACTATACGAACGGGATCATCGACCCCAAACCGGTCTGGAAAGCGCTGCTGGCTGACAAGCGGTCCGGCGTCGATGTCGGCCGAATCTCCGCCCGTTTCCACAACGGTGTGGCGACGATGGTCCGCGAGGTCTGTTGTGACCTGCGCGAACGCCACGGGATCGATGAGGTCGTCCTCAGCGGCGGCGTGTGGCAGAACGTCACGTTACTGCGCCGGACGCTGACGTTGCTGGAGCGGGAAAAGTTTGTCGTATTTTGCCATTCCCTCGTCCCGGCAAACGACGGCGGGCTGGCGCTGGGGCAGGCGATGGTGGGAGGAAAAGGGTTCGAGTGACGGATTTACAAGCGGAATACTAATCCACTGAACACAGGATACTGATATATGTGCCTCGGCGTACCAGGAAAAATCACCACAATCTATGAATCTGAAGGCCTGCGCATGGGCCGCATCGACTTTGGCGGCACGCTGCGCGAGGCCTGTCTGGCCTATGTGCCGGAGGCGACCATCGGAGATTACGCCGTCATCCACGTCGGCTTCGCCATCAGTCTGCTGAGCGAGGATGAGGCTCAGGCAACTCTGGCGACCTTGCGCGAAATGGCCGACCTCGAGGAGGAACTGGGGCCGGAAGCGATCGCGGACTCCTGATGAAGCGAGGATACAGTCATGAAATACGTCACTGAATACCGCGACGCCGAGTTGGTGGGAGCAACCATCCGCGAGATCGGGCGCATTGTCACCCGGCCGTGGGTTATCATGGAAATTTGCGGTGGACAGACCCACGCCATCGTCCGCCACGGCATCGACCAGCTGTTGCCGCCGGAGATCGAGCTCGTCCACGGCCCCGGCTGCCCGGTATGCGTCACGCCGCTGGAGCTGATCGACAAGGCGCTCGACATCGCCGCGCGCCCCAACGCTATCTTCACTTCCTACGGCGATATGTTGCGCGTGCCCGGCAGCAATGGAGATTTGTTCGCCGTGCGCGCTGCCGGGGGTGATGTGCGCGTCGTTTATTCGCCGCTGGACGCCGTGAAGATCGCCCAGGCTAACCCGGACAAGGAAGTCGTTTTCTTCGCCATCGGCTTTGAGACGACCGCCCCGGCCAACGCCATGAGCGTCCTGCAGGCGCGGGCGCTGGGCCTGACGAACTACAGCGTTCTCGTCTCCCATGTCTGCGTCCCGCCGGCCATGCATGCCATCCTCGGCTCGCCGCTGAATCGAGTGCAGGGTTTCCTGGCCGCCGGCCACGTGAACGCAGTCATGGGTTACTGGGAGTATCCGGCCATCGCCGAACGGTATCATGTGCCCATCGTCGTCACCGGCTTCGAGCCGCTGGATGTGGCGACAGGTATCCTGGCTGTGGTACGTCAGCTGGAAGAGGGGCGGGCCGAGGTCGAGAACGCCTACGGTCGAGCCGTCACCCTTGCCGGGAATACACTCGCCCAGCAAGTTATCGATCAGGTATTCGCGGTGCGCGACCGGCAGTGGCGCGGCGTAGGGTTGATCCCGGCCAGCGGTTGGGGGTTGCGCCCGGAGTTCGCCGACTTCGACGCCGAGACCCGCTTCGATGTTGGCGAAATTCGCACGCAGGAATCGCCCGCCTGCATCGCCGGGCAAATCCTGCAGGGGTTGAAGAAGCCGCACGATTGCCCCGCGTTCGGGGTGCAGTGCACGCCGGAAACACCGCTCGGGGCGACGATGGTTTCGTCTGAGGGGGCGTGCGCCGCGTATTACCGTTATGGGCGGCATTTGACAATTGATGATCTTCGGGCGACGAATGACGTCGTTTATCTTGGCCAACCATCATGAACGACGAACAATCCTCCCACATTGAAGGGCCGGTGTGTCCGATGCCGTTGCGACACGACGAGAAGATCGTCATGGGTCACGGCAGCGGCGGCCGCATGAGCCACGATTTGATCGGCCGCCTCTTCCAGAGGCCTTTCGACAATCCGGCCCTGCGCGCCGCGAACGACGCCGGGGTGGTCACCGTGCCGCCGGGGCGGCTGGCCATCAGTACCGATTCCCACGTCGTCGCGCCGCTCTTCTTTCCCGGCGGCGACATTGGCCGGTTAGCCGTCTGCGGCACGGTCAACGACCTCGCCATGATGGGCGCAACGCCGCTCTATCTGACCGCGGGGTTCATTCTGGAAGAGGGGCTGGACGTCGCCGTGCTGGCCCGCGTGGTCGAGTCGATGCAGGCGGTCGCGGCTGAAGCGGGGGTGACGATCGTTGCCGGTGATACGAAGGTCGTCCAGCGCGGCAAAGGGGATGGGCTTTACATCAATACAGCCGGCGTCGGCGTTCTGGTCCACGATCGGGAGATCGGCGGCGCGAACGCCGAGCCCGGCGACGTGGTAATCCTCTCCGGCCCGATGGGAGACCACGGCATCGCCGTGCTGGGCGCGCGCGGCGACCTCGGTTTTGAGGCTGATGTAGCCAGTGACGTCGCGCCGCTCAACCATCTGATGATGGCTATGATGGCGGCAAGCGATCGCATCCACGTACTGCGCGACCCGACGCGCGGCGGCGTGGCCACAACGCTGAACGAAATCGCCCGGCAATCGAACGTGGCCATCATACTGGATGAACGAGCCGTCCCGATACGACCGCCCGTGGCCGCGGCGTGCGAGATGCTGGGCTTCGATCCGCTCTATATCGCCAACGAGGGCAAGTTGCTGGCCTTCGTCCCGGCCGAAGATGCCAACGACGTGATTGGGGTCATGCGCGCCACACGCTACGGGGAAGAGGCGACGATCATCGGTAGTGTGCAAGCCTCGCCCGGCGGCCGCGTCCTTCTGCGGACATGCATCGGCAGCACGCGGGTGGTGGATATGCTGGCGGGTGAGATGTTGCCACGAATTTGTTAAGAGCGGACCCGCGAAAGTCGTCGCCCCATTGCATTTCGACCTACCGGTCTGCCGGCTTGATCATCGCGGCCGTCAGCAATCCGGTCCCCGCACCGGCCAACGCGCCGACGCCCGCCCACAGCGGCAGTTGTTGCCAAACCCATACCGCCGCCGCTGTTGAATATTCTGAGCCGTGATCGTGTAACCCCGTCTTGAGGCTCATCAGGAACAGCAACAACAGCCCTGTCCCAAGACCGGCCGCCAACCCCAGCCCGGCCATCAACGCCACAAACACCTTTACGGATACAGATCGCCCGCCGAGAAATCGGGTCACACCCCAAGTCAGCCCCATAACCGTCAGCAGCGCGGCCCAGGTCAGGTCCCGCCACAAGGCTCCCTCAAGACCAAGCCAGACGATCCCGTAGAGGGCGGCTAACAGGGTCGCCGCCCTCAAATAGGGGATCGTCCGCGGGATCTCCAGCATGAATCGTTACAGCGCTCAGGGAGCAGGCGTCGCCGCGGGCACCAGATAGTACCCCTTCGGAATTTCCTGCTGATACGGGTCGACGGCCGGCGGCGTGTCCGGGGTGAAGATAATCTCCGTGAAACCCAGCCCGCCGAGGAAGGTTTGCATGTAGGCCTGGGCGTTGGCGTTGGCTCGCGTCAGGATGTCGCTGCTCTGCGCCGCCTCGCGGATCGCGCTCTCGGCCGCCTGGCGCACCTTCGTCTCCAGCTCCGGGTCGGCCCGCGTCAACAGGCCTGTATCCCGGTCGGCGACAAACGAGCGCTCGTTATCCAGTACAGGAATATCGGCAAAAATCTCCGCGTCCGGCAGGTGAACCATCACTGTATCAGGATCCACCACGACCAGATCGGCCGGCGTCATCCGGCTGAAATCGACCCCGGCATACACCTTGCCGTAGGCGATGAAGATCATCGATTCCCCCAACAACACGCCCAAGATCCCGTCCTGCTCCGAGTCGGCGGTGACGACCTTCTCCATCTCGTAGGAAGCTGTCTCCAGGCGCGAGAGATCGTTGATCTGCTTCACCACCGTCGCCGGATTGGGCAGGATTACCGGTGTGGCCGGCAAGAGCAGCGAGCGAACGCGATCGCCGATTGGCTCAATGGCTGCCGATGCGCCGTCATTGACGGTGTTGACCAGACTGGCAATCGAAAACACAAGGAAGGCCACCGCCAAAAACAGCAGCACGGCCAACCCTATCAGCACCGCTTTCGCTCGGGAACGCGGCTTGTCTTCAACCAATTCTTCCTTTGTCATTTTCTCTCTGTTCAATGAGACCAAATAATATGATAACCACAATAAACATCCACACTATACCCGATACGCATATGCAATACCTTAACAGGATACGAATTTTACCTTAAGCAAGGCTCAAATTGAGGCGCTCGGCTCACAAGCTCCTCATTTGCCGCCGCGCGCCGTTTGGGGACAATTGCGCCTATGTTCGTGGCCACATGCGTCCTTACGTTGCAACTGGATGGCGTATACTCTCTTAAGGAGAAGCGCAGCATCGTCAAGTCGATCGTCGCCCGGCTCCATCGCGAATTCAACCTGTCGGTGGCTGAGGTCGACGGCCAGGACGCCTGGGGGACGGCCGTCATCGGTTTGGCCGCTGTGGGTAATGACAAGGCCTATCTCCATCGGCTGCTGGAAAAGTCTGTCGAGTGGGTCGAGACTCACCGGCCGGATGCGCCCGTCGCTGCCTACGCCATCGAAATCCTTTAGCCAATGGTCGCCTCTCTCTCCCTCATCTGGTTACTGGCCCTCTCTCATTTCGCTCTCGTGCAAGGCGGCGGTGTATCCCTGAGCGCGCAAGCCGGTTACGACGAAATATACGAAGCCGGGTCGCCGATACCTCTGTTCATCACCGTCCACAACGACGGCCCGCCGCTCGAGGGCGAGATTCGGGCGGTGGTACCATCCGGCGGCAATGACCTGGTCTACAGCGCCCCCGTCTCCCTGCCCACCGGCGCGGACAAACGGGTGCCGCTGGTCATCCACAATTCCGCTTTCGGCAGCAGGGTCAAAGTTCAACTGATCAGCGACGGACAGGTAGTCGCCGAAACCGATACCAACCCGCTCCGCACCGTCTCTCGCGAGGAGCTATTCTACGGCGTCGTGAGCGCGGATCCCGGCGGTTTGGCCTTCCTTGAGACGATCAGCGGCGGGCGAACTGACGCGGCCGTCGCCTTTCTCAACCCGGCCGATCTTCCCGATGTGTCAATCGCCTGGAGCGGGCTGGACGTCCTCATACTGGACGACACCGACACCAGTCGCCTGACCCCGGCGCAATCGTCAGCCCTGCGCGCCTGGGTGGAGAGCGGTGGCCAACTAGTCGTTACCGGCGGGCCGGGCGGTCCAGCGACGGCCGCCGGCGTAGCCGATCTCCTGCCGGTCGCCGTTGGCGGCACCCAGACCGTCGACGACCTTGCCTCACTGGGCGAGTTCACCGGTGAACCTGTCGGCGCCGGCCCATTCGTGGTCACTCAAGGCGAACTGGTCAACGGCGAGGCCCTCGTGGAGGAAAATGGTTTGCCGCTCCTGGCCCGACGAGAAATAGGGCGCGGCAGCGTCTATTTCCTGGCCCTCGACCCGAAATCGCCACCGCTCACCGGACGTGCGCTCAGCAGCGAACTGTGGACGGCAATAGCCGAGGGCGCGCCGGCTCTGCCGCCATGGGCTTCCGGCGTTCAGGATGGTTATGGCGCGACGCAGGCCGTCTCAAGCATCCCCGGCTTAAGCCTGCCGTCCATATGGCAATTGATCCTGTTCCTGTTCATCTACACGGCGATTATTGGACCGATCAATTACCTCGTGTTGCGCCGCCTCAACCGTCGCGAATTGGGCTGGGTAACAATCCCGGCGCTTGTTCTGCTGTTCAGCGCCGCTACTTTCATCGCCGGGTTTCGCAGCCGCGGCAATAATCCCACGCTGAACGTCATGACTGTCGCTTTCGGCTCGGCCAACGCCGAAAGGTTGCGGAGCCAATCCATCGTCGGGCTGTATTCCCCTCGTCGCAACCGGTATGACGTGGCTCTCCCTTACCAGGCCACAACCTTTCCGTTCCAGGAAGCCTTCGGTACGCTGATGGGTGGCGACAACGTTGCCACTATCGAGCGAACCGGGGAAGTCGCCTTGCGCGACGTACGAACCGACACCGGCGAAGTCGCCACCTTCATCGTGGAGGAACATCAAGCCCGCCCGCCGATCGAAGCCACCGCCGTCCTGTCACCCGAAAAGAGGACTGTCACCGTGACTGTTCGCAATAACTCCGAATATACTCTGGAGGACGCGGTGATCATCCACGGTCAGGACCAGGCCGCTGTTGGCGATGTCCCCGCCGGCGGAGAACAAACGGTCGTGATCTCGTTGACCCCCGGCTCCTCGGCCGTCCCCACACCCGATCCGATGTTCCCCAGTGGATTCGTCATCACCAACCCCCTCGTCAACGATCCCAGTCTCATCCTGGGAACAGCCGACTACTACAATGACCCGGTCGCCTACCCGCGCTGGCAGCTTATCCAGTCCAGCTACATGGGCGATACGACCGGCCTCAACGCTTTGCCCGCAGCCGACGATCTGGTAACTCTGGCCGGGTTCCTGCCGTATAGCGATCAGGCCGTGAGCGTCTCCGGCAACCCGGCCAACCAATATGGCACAACTTTGCTGCTTCTGGAGATACCCACCCAATAGGTGATTATGGCGTCCATCATCGAGCTGCGCGAGCTGACCAAGCGTTACGGCGACCTGACTGCGGTCGACGACATCACCCTCGACATAGAGGAAGGGGCTGTCTTCGGCTTCATCGGCCCAAACGGCGCGGGCAAGACGACCACCATGCGCATCCTGACCACCCTGCTGCGACCGACATCGGGCGAGGCTCGCGTTGCCGGCTATTCGGTCATGGCCGCCCCTCGCGATGTGCGTCGGGCCATCGGCTTCATGCCCGACTTCTTTGGCGTCTACGAAGACATGAAGGTCTGGGAATATCTCGACTTCTTTGCCGCCTGCTATGACGTCCCCGCCGCCGGCCGGCCGGGGATGATCGACGACCTGCTGGCTCTCGTCGACCTGGGTCACAAGCGAGATGCCTACGTCGAGACCCTGAGTCGGGGCATGAAACAGCGCCTTTGCCTGGCACGCACGCTGGCCCACGACCCGCAGGTGCTGATCCTCGACGAGCCGGCGTCCGGCCTCGACCCGCGGGCGCGAATCGAGATGCGCGAGTTGCTGCGCGAGCTGCAAAAGATGGGCAAGACGATCTTCTTCTCATCCCACATCCTTTCCGAGGTGGCCGACATCTGCACCAGCATCGGCATCATCGAGAACGGCCGTCTGGTGGCGACCGGCAACGTTGGCGATATGATGAGCCGGTTGCGCGCCCACCGGTCCGTCGTCGTTCGTTTCGTGCCGTCGGCCGGTGTCGACCTTGCCGCTGTCGCCGCCGGTTTGGAGAACGAACCCGGCGTGCTGTCGGCCGAGGTTGATGCCGCCATGCCCTCCACCTTGCGTCTCGATTTCGGCGATGACGATTCCGAACTGAGCGCGCTACTGGCCCGGCTGGTCGGCCACGGTTTGCCCGTGCTCACCTTCAGCGAGGAGCGCGGCGACCTTGAAGATGTATTCCTGCAAGTGACGCAAGGTGCGGCTGATTAGCTGTCCCACCCACGGTACAAGACAATGGCCGAGACCACTTCCAACACAAGACCCGCCGCCTTTCGGGGCAAATTGTCCGGCATCTTCAGCAATCCCGTCACGGTCAAGGAATTGCGCAGCCGGATGCGCGGTCGCCGCGCTTTCGTGGTGCTCACGCTCTATCTGCTCGTCCTTAGCGCGGCGATTATATTTGTCAACCTTGTTTATGTCTCCAGCGGCAGCTATCCCGGCAACACAATGACGCGCACGGCCGGAAAAGGGCTGTTCGCTGCTATTTTGGGCGTACAGGTGCTACTGGTCACCTTTATCGGTCCCGCTTTCACGGCAGCGGCGGTCAGCGGCGAGCGCGAACGGCAGACGTTAGACCTGCTGCGCACGACGTTGCTGTCGGCCGACGCCTTTGTTCTGGGCAAGCTCATCTCCTCGCTGAGCTACATCCTGCTGCTGGTCGTGGTGTCCATTCCGCTGCAGAGCATCGCATTCCTCCTCGGCGGCCTCTCCGGCGTGGAGCTCATCCTGTCCCAGGTGCTCATTCTCATAGCCGCCATAACCTACGCTCTCTACGGCCTGTGGTGCTCTGCAGCCATGCGTTCGACGCTGACCGCGACGGTAGCCACGTTCTCCGGCACGTTGTTCGTCACCTTTGGCATCCCCACGATCGCCTTTATCGGCCTGTTGATATTCGGCAGCATGGGTTTCATGACGGGATCGTCCCTGACAACTTCAGTCGAGATCGCTCTCGTCTACATCGGGCTGGCGTTGGCTGCTACCAACCTGCCGGCGACGCTCTTGATCAGCGAGATTTTTTTGCTGGAACGGGACACCCTTATCGGCGCCACGGAGACGATTGTTACCCGAAGCCTCTGGCTACCATCACCCTGGATACTGTTCATCATCTTCCATGTCGCAGCGGCGATCATCTTCTACATCGCCGCCGTTCGGCGCGTTCGACGTGTTAGTGACGTATGACCCCTCGAAGCGATGATCTGACCGGTGGACCTTCTGCCCGACAGGTCTACGAATCACTGACGACCTGTTTGCACAAATGGGACGGCCGCCGCCGCCGGCAGGAATTGTGGCGCTGGCTACCCCGCGGCTTGCTGACCGGGCTGCTCGTCGGATTTGTAGTGGCGCTCCTCAGCCGGCAGCGCCCCCTGCTGATGCGTGAGGAGTTGGCTTTTCTGGGTCTGGCGACGGCACTCATCGGGGCGTCGCTCGCGGGTCTGGTCGTCCTCTTGCGTCGCCGACCGCTCGTCGCGCAAGCCCTCTTCGCTGACCGCCAGTTCGGTCTTCGCGAGCGAATGACAACGGCCGTTGAAATCCGCACCGGGCGGCTCACCGTGGACGACGACATCGCCACCCGCCAACTCAACGACGCGCTGGCTGTCGCTGCAACCGTCGACACCGCTCGCCAACTGCCTGTACGCCCCCAACCGGCTGACTGGCTGCCCATTCTGGCGCTGGCGCTGGTTTTCGGGCTCGTCCTCTGGCTGCCGAACCCGCAGGAGGCGGCTCTTATTGAACAGCGAGCCGTGGCCGAGGCGGTCGCCCAGGAAACTGCGACGCTGGAGACGCTGGCCGCCGACATCGCCGCCGACGACACCCTGACGCCCGAACAGGCCGCATCCCTGACGCGGCCGATCGATGAGGCACTGGCGGCCCTTGACGAGCCGGGCATCAGCCGCGAGTCGGCCGTGGCCGCGCTCTCGCAGGCCGAGCGGGAGATGCAGGCTCTGAGCCAGGAATTCGACAACACCGCGCTAAATGACGCCCTGGCCGAGGCGGCCGCCTCTCTGGAAAATCACGAGGCCACGGCCGGGCTGGCAGACGCACTCCAGGCGGGCCAACTGTCGCAGGCCGCCGCAGCCACCGCCGCGCTGGCGGATGGGGTGGGCGATCTGACCGACGTCGAACGCGCCGAACTAGCCGAGCATCTGGCCGAAGCGGCGGACAAGCTGCGCGACGCCGACGCGGAGTTAGCCGCCACGCTGGAGCAGGCCGCCGAGGCGCTGACCGAGGGCGATACCACTGCCGCTCAAGCCGCACTGGACAAGACCGCGGCCCAACTGGCCGAACGGGGGCAGACCGCACCGGCCGCCGCGCAAGCCGCGCGGGCGGCCGAGCAACTGGGCGCGGCCAGGTCAGAAGTTGCCCAAAGCGGGAGCGGCAATTCTGGTGAAGGAGAAACGGCCGGGACCGGCGAGGGGCCGGCAGCCTCCGGCGGCTCCGGCGGCTCCACGGGTGGCAGCTCCGCCGCCGGTGGACAGGATGGTGGTACAGGCGGTTCCAGCCAGGGTGGCGGTCATGTGGAAAACGTCTTTATTCCCCCGCCTGCCAACCTCGAAGGGCAGGGCCAGAATCTCGAGCTGGAAGCGCAATGCCTGGCAGACCCCGCAGCTTGCGGGCCACTGGCCGGACAATCCCCCTCCACCACCACCGGACAGGCATCCGGCGGGGGCCTCGTCCCTTATGACCGGGTGTTCAGCGACTATCGTGACGCTGCTTTCGAGGCTCTGGGAACGAGCGACATCCCGCCAGGCCTGCAAGATCTGGTTCGCGCCTACTTCACCGCGCTGGAGCCGTAATTTCGGCTCGCGGACTTCCACCAACCTGATCACAAAAGGGTGCGACGGACGAGTGTCTGCCGCACCCTTTTGATTCACCAGTGACTAATAGCGGAGTATCGCGCCGATCCGCCCGGCATCTTCCAGATACGGGTTTTCGGAGATAACCTCAACGTGTCCGCCCTGGGCCACGGTCTGGGCTACGGCCGCCTCGACGACGTCGGCCGCTTCCGATAACTCAGATTCGGCCAGCGGGCTGCGAGCCAAATTCGCCACGAGAAAACCCGAGGACTCCTGCACATAGCCCGGCACGCGATAGCCGTCGCTGATGATGAGTGTCTCCACGCGCTTGTCGGAGATGGCCTGCAGCGTATCGTCAAGACCTGTTACGGCATTCGCTCCCTGGGCGTTCAACGTCAGCATCCGATCGACCAACCTGGCCTCGCGCTCGGCGTTCACCTCGCGCAACATGTTGAGAGCGCGCTGTCGCACCTCCGGCTCGCCCGCCTCGATATCTACGGGGAAAGAGCCCGCCAGACAACTCAGGAGTTGCCGGGGCAACAATTCGCGGAACTGGGCCACATTTTCGTTCGTTCCGCCCAGGAAAAGACGGCGAATCGGGCGTTCGGCAAAAAACTTGTTGGCCGAGGCCGCGCATTCGCGCATGTTTCGCGCCGCCACCTCATCCTCGTGTTTGCCGCCTCCTCCGCCGCCGCCGCGTCGGCCGACGGCCGACGATCCCGCCCCGTCCTTCACCCGACGAATCTCATCGCCGACGTAGTCATCCGAGGCTTGCAACTCGCCCAGATGATATTCATAGAACCGGCCACCGACGCGGTCGATCACGATGACACCAAAATGGGCGTAGTGATCGAGAAGGTGCGCAAGCGGCTTCACATAGGGGCGCGAGCTCAGGCGCACCCGATTGCGGAATGCCACCGGGGAACGGTAGGCGCGGAAGAAGCTGCCCCCCTTTCCGCAAAACAGAGCCAGACCGGGCTTCGACCAGTCGTAGCTCAAATCCAGGTAGCGTTCAATGGCTTGCGCCTCCTCATCATGCTGTGGTTGGACCTCTTTGAGCAGGCCTCTGGCGGTCAACTTGATCGCCTCCACAGATTGGCGGGTGCTGTCGGTGTCCAGATAGACACTGACGACGCCACGGCCGTTGCCCTCATAAGTAACCAGCTCCTGCATGTGTTCCTGGCTAAACATGAAAACCTCCTACCTGTTGTGTTGCCGTTTTTACCGATCGCCTGACCGGTTTCGGCGTTGTTAATTGCCTCGCCTGCTGGGCACGCCTTAGGGGCGTTCGCCGAGCGTCAGAGGCACGTCGATCTGCTGGCCGTCCCGGATAACCGTCAATGTGATCGTCTGGCCAACTTCCGCGTCGAATACAAGAAAGCTAATCAAATCATCCGGGCTGGCAATCGGACGGCCGTTTGCGGCGACGATCAGATCGCCGCCGGGTATCAGGCCGACCGTGTCATTGAAACCACTCGCCACCAGGCCCGCCCGCGCGGCCGGACTGTCAGGCGTGATGTCGGTGATATAGGCCCCGGCCGCCTGCGACAGACCCAATTCCTCTTGCGTTGCCAGGTCCAGGCTGGTCATTCGAATGCCAAGGAAGGGGTAATGATAAACTCCCTCGGCGATCAAGGCGGGAATTACCCGCCGGACAGCGTTCACCGGGATAGAAAAACCGACGCCGGAATTTGTGCCGGTGCTGGTGCGGATGGCGCTGTTGACGCCGACCAGTTCGCCGGCCAGATTCAGCAGCGGCCCGCCGGAATTGCCCGGGTTGATGGCCGCATCCGTCTGGATAACCTGTGGCAGGGAATAACGACCGCCCCCTTCAGCGATCCGATCAGAGGATAGCGAGCGCCCCAGGCCACTGATGATGCCCAGTGACAGTGAACCTGCCTCGCCGAACGGGTTGCCAATGGCGACAACAAACTGCCCCACCTTAACATTGTTGGAATCGCCCAACGGGATAGGGATAACGCCCTCCGGCAATTGATCGACCCGAATAACAGCCAGATCGCTGTCGACATCCGTGCCGACCACTTCGGCCGAACGGCGCTGACCGTCAGGGAAGACGACTTCCAGGCCACTGGAACCGGTGACAACATGGTTGTTGGTGACGATGTGGCCATCGGTGTCAAAAACAAACCCGCTACCCGTGCCGACTACAAAGGATTGCTCATCCAGCACAAAAATATGAACGACGGCCGGGTTGACCCGCGCGTACAGATCGACCAGTGATTTCTCCATATCGGTGCCGGCCATTGCCGGTTGGCCGTCGACGGAACTCAGCGGGGCATTTGCCGTCGCCTGGGCTAGTTGGGCGGTCACAGTCGCGACCGCCATGGTCACCACCTCTTGCTGGTCATATTGTGAAAGGGTGACGGATGAGTCTACGGGCTGGTTGATCGACAGCGCCTGGCAGGCGAGCGCGGAAAGGATGAGAACGGTAAAGAATAGCAGTAGCGGTGAACGATGTAGACGATGCATGAGTTAAGGTTATGCGAAGCTGGTGCCCGTTATCCGGGGGACGAACTTTCCAAGCCGGGTAGAATACAACTATTCTAATGAGACGATGGCGAAATCGTCAAGTGACATCGATCATGACTTAGACATCTATCAGACAATCCGCGGAAAAATAATTAGGGCGCGCCAAACCCGCCGGGATTTGCCGCGCCCCATGAATCGACTCAAAGCGTGCCCGGATCAATACAGGAACATGGGTTTGCCCAGAACATGACGCACCTTGGGCCGGTAGTTCTGCACGTCATAAAGTTCGTCGACATCGACCCGCTTGACGCCGCTGGTCACTACGCTCATGGCAACGTGAGTATACGCACCATCGCGCAAGGCCACCATGCGGCCGCTCGACCCGCCGACGATCAGATCGACCGCCAGTTGAGCATAGTTCGTGCCCACCATCAGATCGAGTGCGTCGGGCGCGCCGGAACGCATGAGATAGCCTATCTTCTGGGAGATGATGTTTTCGCCGGTCAGTTTCTTGAGCGCTTCGCCGGTAATTTCACCGATGCCCCCCAGCTTGCGATGTCCATAGGCATCGGTCTCTCCGTACTCAACAACCTTCCCGCCGACCATATGCGCCCCCTCGCTCACGGTGACCATGGCGTAGTTGCTGGGGTTGGCTTTCTTATCCCTCATCACCAGCGCCGCCAGTCGCTCCGGGTCGAACGGCACTTCAGAGATGAGCGCCCGGTCGACGCCTGCCAGATAGGAGCTGATCAGGCTGGTTTCGCCTGAATTACGACCGAACAGCTCGATTACAGCGATGCGTTCGTGCGAACCCGCACTCGTGCGTAACTGGTGAATGAACTGCACACTGCGCGTGACAGCCGTGCTGAAGCCGATGCAATAATCGGTGCCATAGACATCGTTGTCCATCGTCTTGGGAATCGCAACCACCGGAAACCCTTCCCGATGAAGTCGTTCGCCGTAGCTCAGCGTATCGTCGCCGCCGATAGGGATCAGACGGTCGATTTTGAGGTACTCCAGGTTTTTCAACACGTGGGGCGTGAAATCGCGCGGCGAATCGTCGGCCGCTTCCGCTTCCGGATGCTCCGGGTCCTTAAGGAATTCAGGGACGCTTCCGGGCTTTACCTTGCCGGGATTGGTTCGGCTGGTGTGGAGCATCGTCCCGCCGGTGCGGTCAATTGTGCGAACCACGTTGTTGTCGAGCGGCACGATAAACCTCTCGATGGTCTCCGGATCGTCGCGATCGACCTGCAACAGGCCACCCCACCCCCGACGAATACCGACGACTTCGTGGCCAGCGTCGACGGCACGGTTAACAACTGCCTTAATACATGGGTTCAGGCCCGGCACATCGCCGCCGCCTGTCAGGATTCCAATTCTCATGCCGATAATTCTCCTTTAAAAAGAATAGTATTTATTATTAGTTGGCTGGACATGCCGATCACTCGGCCGTTTCGCCCTCACCAGTAAGCGAATATCCTTGCCGGGCTAACAGGTTAGCGATCGGCCGCAGGTCCATCCACCACTGCCTAACAGGACGGCTGTGCTCATAGTCCATGAGGCGCGGCACATCGTCGAGATGGGTGAAGCTTACCTCACCCCGAACCTGCCCTATGCACAGGCCAACCGTCTCGCGACGTTCGATATAATCTACCAACGTATCGATGCAATTCACACCCAGGCGCGTGGCAAAGATGCGGTCGAAAGGGGACGGCGTGCCGCCCTGCTGCATGTGACCCAGAATCGCCTGGCGCACATCGAACAGGTCGCCACCCTCTTCTTCAAAGAGCATACGCATGAAGTTCGTCGTGTAGACCTCGTTGGCCATCTCGTTGCGAATAACCAGTCCCAGCCGCTTGCCTTTCTTGAATGCTTCGCGAAACTCCTCAACATCCGCCACAAGGTCGCGCATCGAAACGCCTTCCTCGTGCAGATAGACGCGCTCGGCCCCGGTGGCCAACGCGCCCATCAGGGCCAGATAGCCGCAATAGTAGCCCATGACCTCAACAATAAAAGCCCGCTGCGAGGCCACAGCCGACTGCTTTATTTTGTCCACCGCGGACACAATACTGTTCAGCGCGGTGTCGGCCCCCACGCTCAACTCGGTGCCGGGCAGATTGTTGTTGATCGTCGCCGGCAGGCAAATCATGGGGATATCAAACGCAGGATAATTCTTGCGCTGGTTATACAGTTCCAAAATAGACTGATAGCCCGACCAGCCGCCAATCATCAGGATACCGTCAATCTGGTGCTCCTCGAGACTGCGCGCGATAGCATAGAGGTCGCGCCCCTTGGGGATCGTCCGGTTTGTGCCCAGTTCTGACCCACCGCGGGTAGCCCAGCCATTCACGCTCATCCAGTTGAACTCATTTATTTCGTTGTTAATCAGGCCGCGGAATGCGTTGCGCACGCCGAGCATGATATGGCCACGGTCAATGCCGATGCGGACCGCTGCCCGGGCGGCCGTGTTCATTCCCGGCGCGGGGCCGCCTCCGTGCATGATGGCGATCCGCAACCGTCTTTGGTCGGGTGCGGGGGGATGAGGCGTGGCGCGAACCAGAGTGCGCACAACCTCGAAGGATCTACCGAACGCCGCCCCGCGCAATTCCAGAGCCTCATCGAACTTCCGCGCTGCCACGGCGTCGGCGACAGCCTTTGTCTTCTCCAGCGCCACCCGCAACGGGGTACGGGTTAGCTTGTTGCCCTGAAAGCCGACAATCAGCGGCTCCGCCTCTCCCGCCATGGTGGAGATGGTCTCAACCGCCTCCACGCCAAGCTGTGTACTCAAATTGCGGTCAAATGCGCTTGGTGAGCCACCGCGCTGGACGTGTCCCAGAACGGTGATACGCACATCCTCGCCCAGCCGCTCCTCGATGACTTCCTTCACGTGCCGGCTGGTTATGGGGTTGCCGTTGCAATCGCGCGCGCCTTCGGCGACGATGACCATGCTGTCGCGACGCCCCATCAGACGGCCCTTCCGCAGCTTTTCGCACATCTTCTCTTCCCAGTCATCCACATCCGGTGGCGATTCAGGTATGAGCACCCAATCAGCGCCGGAAGCCATCGCGCCCATCAACGCCAGATAGCCGCAATTTCGACCCATCACCTCGACGACAAAGCTGCGCTGGTGACTGGCGGCCGTGCTGGAGATAGCGTCCGTGGCATCGACGATGCGATGCAGGGCGGTGTCCGTGCCGGTGGTGATGTCCGATCCGAACATGTCGTTATCGATGGAGCCGATGATGCCGACGACCGGCAACGCCTTGTGGCGGCTCGCGGCTTTCTTCGTCACCTGGCCGGTCTCGACCAGTTCCTCGACCAGGTCTTGCCATTCGTTGTGTAACAGGTAAGCACCGGTCAGACTTCCGTCGCCGCCGATGACGATCAATCCGTCGATCTCGTGCAGCAGCAGATTACGCACGGCGCGCAACCGGCCCGCCCGTTCCCGGAACTCTTTGCAACGCGCAGAGCCTATGACGGTACCTCCCAGATGCAGGATACCGCCGACTTCGCCCCAGCTCATCGGCCGGATATTTTCCCCACCTTCCACCAGGCCTGAATACCCTTCGTAGATCGCGTAAACTTCCAGCCCGTGGTTCAAGCCCGTGCGCACCACGGCGCGCAGTGCCGCGTTCATGCCTGGAGCATCGCCGCCGCTCGTAAAAACACCTATTCGTTTCATGGGATTGGTTCCATTGTTCTCAACATCGCTCTATCAATAGACCTGACAGATGACCAGTCCGATAGACCCACCTGGTAGCCTCTACCAGGCTATCGCATTTTATCCGATCGCAGGTGTTCAAACCGGGACCAGGGGGAAAGGTATTTCGTGGTGATCCGTCAGGCTACATTATTGTGATTGTCAGCGTGCGGTGGAGTGGGAATATCCCCTCAATACTACTAGGATCGGCGCGCAAGGCAACAATATTAATGGGGTTATGGCCCTTTGCAGGTGTAGGTTTTCCAGGCCACATCGATCGGTCGCCGCCCCCTGACGAAAAACGCGTCGCCCAAATAGACCCACGCCACGACAGCCGGTTCGCCCGCCGGCCGAACAAGGCGACGCACCCGCGTATATCCCGACCCGTGAACAGGGTGCAAGCGGACACCTTCCAACTGATCCAGCAGAGACAGCGCCGCAAGATAGGAAGACGGACGGATATCAACCACCAGTCCGCGCACTTCGCCCTCAGGCGCGTCGATAGCCATCGGAAATCGCCCCAGGCTAAACATACGCGCATTGTTCAGGATCGCCGGGCGAAACCTGACTATCGCCTCGCGCCACAGGTAAAAGTTCGCCTCGCCCGGCAGCAGCGTGCCATATACAAAGAAGGGGAGTTGCGGGGCATCCGCTCTCAAGTAGTCACCACATCCCAATTTGGTTAAAATCCAGCTATCGGTCCTCGTAGCTCAAAGGATAGAGCAATCGCCTCCTAAGCGATAGATCACGGTTCGAGTCCGTGCGGGGACACTCCAGACAAGGTTTCCCATCTATAGCGTGCTTTCCGGGTCAATGTCCACCACCCACGCCTTCGGGATAGCGATTCCCTCCAATAGTCGGTGGGGATCGGGGGTGTGGATGACGATGTGCCAGCGATAGCGGCCGTCCAGTCGGGTGAAGAACGCCGGCGTGGGGCCAAGGATATCTGTCGCGGCCAAGGCGCGCTCCCTGACAGCCAATTGCAGTACCCGCGCCATGTCTTTCGCCGCCCTCTCGGCACGGTCACTCACCGGATCGCTGATAAGCAAGCGCACCATTCGCCGAAACGGCGGCAGCGCTCGTTGTGTGCGAAAGCGAATCTCTTCCACATAGAAAGCATCGTAATCGTGTTCGGCCGCGGCCCGAATGGCGTAATGCTCCGGGTTGTAGGTCTGGATGAGCACCCGGCCACCCAGCAAACCCCGTCCGGCCCGGCCTGCCACCTGAGCAAGTACCTGAAAGACGCGCTCGCCGGTGTTGTAATCAGGCAGACCAAGCGCAATGTCGGCCGAGATGACGCCAACCAGCGTGACAAAGGGCAGGTCCAACCCCTTGGCGATCATTTGTGTGCCGACGAGGATATCCGACTCGCGATCGATGAACCCGGCCAGCAGCGCCTCATGGGAGCCTTCCTCGCTGGTGGTGTCGCGGTCCCAGCGCACGAGCCGCGCCTCCGGCCATCGCTCGCGCACCAGCTCCGCGAGCTTTTCCGTCCCCAGTCCAAAGTAACGAATGCGATCCGAGCCGCAGTTGGGACATGACTGCGGCTGGGCTTCGCGGCGGCCGCACTGATGACAAACGAGCATCATGCGCGGCTGGTGGTAGGTGAGCGGGATGCCGCACTGCCGGCACGCCATCACATGACCGCAGTCGCGACAATTGACGAAGGTGGCCGTGCCGCGCCGGTTCAGGAAGAGGATGCTCTGCTCGCCGCGGGCCAGCGTCTCGGTCACGGCCGCGTCCAGCGCCCGACTAAAGATAGCGCGGTTCCCGGCTCGCAACTCCTGACGCATATCGACCACCTGGATGGGCGGCAGGGGGATCGTCAGCGCCTCGTCCATGCGCAGAATATCCTCCCCATCGCCCCCTTCTGATAACGGCCGGTAACGACTCTCGATATGCAAACGCCCGGCCTGGCTCTCGACGCGGCGGCGATGACCCATAATCCGCTTGGGTAATTCCAGTAATTGATAGCGACCGGCGCGGGCGCGATGATAGGTGACCACATCGGGGGTTGCGCTGCCCATGATGACGAGCGCTCCAGTGAAACCAGCAAGGGCGATAGCCGCCTCGCGCGCATGGTAGTACGGCGGCGGCACCGGTGGGGTCTGCTTATAACTGCTGTCGTGCTCCTCGTCGATAACGATGACGCCCAGGTTGGGAAGTGGTGTGAACAATGCGCTGCGCGGTCCGATAACAATATCGAAAAGGCCACGCCGGGCACGCCGCCAGGTGTCATAGCGCTCGCCTGCCGAAAGCGAGCTGTGGAGCACAGCCACCCGCCCGGGGAATCGCGCGGAAAAGCGTCGCACCGTCTGCGGTGTCAGGGCGATCTCCGGGACGAGGACGATGGCCTGTTGGCCGCGCGCCAGGGCATATTCGATCGCCCGCATGTAGATTTCCGTCTTGCCGCTACCGGTGACGCCGTGGAGCAGGAACGGCGTGGCGGCGTCCATCGGATCAAGGGCCGCGCCATCTTCAAGAACGTCACCGGGCTGTTCGCCGTCGTCATAGTCCCATGTGTCCTCATCGGCCGTTGCACCTTCAATCATGGCGATCTTGATTCGCCCCCATACGCGGGCCTGGTCAAGCGTCAGTTCGGGAGGATCGACCGGGGCAAAGTCGCGGTCGGCCAGCGAATCGCGCCAAACGTGCACATCTCCCAATCGCACCAGATCAAGCTCCGCCAGCCGTCGCAGGTGGCGCAACGTCGCGCCGGTGGCGGCATACACCTCACCGACAGGCACAGCGCGAGCCTCCTCCACCAGCATGTCGAGGATCCGTCCAAAGATCTCGCCACGGCCCAAGCGCAAAATCTCGGCCGTCACCTGCCGGGCAGGGATGGCCAATCCGGCGGTGGCGGGCTGCTCTTCGGCACGCGCATAGCCCAGCGTTAGCAATGCCGGCAGCAGCTCAGACTGTGGTAGCTGATCGGGAGCCGACGGCAACATCGCCAGCAACGGCCGCATTTCGGTTGGAGGTTCCCCCCGGTCGCCGGGGAGGATTACCGTTGTCGCCGGGAAGCGGGCGATCAGCCCTTCCTTCGCCAACGAGGCCAGGTGTTTTTCCTCCGCGCCGGTCGCCGCCCGGATGTCGCTTTCCGCGGGCAACGGGTCGGGCGAATCGGCCAGATACGCCAATATGTCGGCCGTCTTGGCGGATCGACCGAGCCGGGGCGCGGCGGCCCGTATCTGTGACGGCCCGGCGATCAGTTCCACCATCCGTACGTGCTTTGGTCGCACGGTCGGCGGGTCGAGAACAGACGCACGACGCAGGATACCGCGATTCACCAACTGGGTCGCTGCCGTTGGCCACTTCTTGTCCTTTATCGCCCGTCCGATTTGGCGACCACGCAGGTCGCCGCGTTCGCGCAGCAACGCAACCAGCTCCCGTTGCAGGTCGGTCAAATGCCCCCCGCCTTCCCAGTTCGGGTTGATATCGTAGGTGTTGTCAGACCATCGCGTCAATCCCGGCGGCAACAGCAGCCGGAAGCAGGCGTTGAGCGGGGCCATATAGCGCTCGCTCAGCCAACGGGCAAGGTCGATCTGCCACGGCCACAACACCGGTTCGGGATCGATGAGACTGATGATCGGTTTGGTCTCCTCCACCGGCGCGATGTCGGCGAAGGCGACGACAATGCCCTGCGCCAGCCGGCGGCCGAATTCAACTTCTACCATGTGACCAGGGCGCAGCTCTGCACGCATGTCAGAGGGTATGTGATAATGGTAAGTATCGGAGATCCCCATCTCGATGTTGACGACAACCTCGGCAAATTGACCGGCGCTCATGCCTGTATTGTATCCCAATCGTCAAATCAGAACATACGTTCACACCGAATAGAGCAAAGTTTTAAAGTACGAGGTACAATTATCCGGGTGTCTCATACCCATCACACAAACTGTTTTTAAGACTCAGTGAGGAATGTCGTGAAACTTGTCACTTACCGATATGCAGGCCGCCAATCTATCGGCCTGGTGCGGGAAAACACAGTCGTCGATCTGTCGGCTGTCGCGCCGGATATGATCAGCCTGATCGAGTTGAGCCATGCGGGGCTGGAGCAGGTCGAGACTTACGCCGCCACAGTCACGGGCGGGATTCCGTTAGCCGAAGTGCGCCTGCTGGCTCCCATCCCTACCCCACGCCGGAATGCCATGTGCGTGGGCAAAAACTACGCCGAGCACACCCGTGAATCCTACGAGGCGCGCGGCGAGAGCGCGGAGGCGATCGAGTATCCGGTCATCTTCACCAAGACGACCACCTGCATCAATGGCCCCTATGACGATATCCCGTTCGACGCCGCCGTCTCGGAGAAGATCGACTACGAGGCAGAGCTGGCCGTCATCATCGGCAAGCGGATTAAGAACGCCGATCGGGACGAGGCATTGGCGGCCGTGTTCGGCTACACCGTGCTCAATGACATCACCGCCCGCGACCTGCAAACAGCGCACAAGCAATTCTTCAAGGGCAAAAGTCTCGACGGCAGTTGTCCGATGGGGCCGTGGATTGTGACGACCGCCGCAATCCCCGACCCATACGCCCTGCGGATCACCTGCCACGTCAACGGCGAATTGCGCCAGGACAGCGCCAATGAGACCATGACCTTCGACATCCCCACCATCATCCAGCACCTCTCGCGTGGTATGACACTCCTGCCGGGCGATATCATCGCCACCGGCACCCCGAGCGGCGTCGGCTTTGCCATGAAACCGCCCGTCTTCCTGCGCCCGGGCGACGTTGTAGAGTGTGCCATCGAAGGCATTGGGGCAATCCGTAACCGACTTGCCGTGGCGATGGCGGATTGACATAGCCGTCTGTGATGGTATAATCGGGAGTTGGCTGAGTGGGTAAGGGTTGGGCGGCTTGGAGCGATTGCCGAAACCGGAAGAAGCGACTCGTGCGTAACTCTGGAGGTTTCCCAATTATGACCAGGATGAGCGTATCGCTCAGGGTATGGCCAATCACCCTGAATTGACCGCGATAGCACTTGACCAGTGCTTTTTGCGTCGTGAACTCGGCCGTCTGCTGCGATTTATTCGCCGCATATGGACCGAGTTTTTTATTACAGGACTTGCTACCCATAAAACATAAGCCGCTGTTAGGACGAGTGTATGTCTGACGAATCGATGAACTCACTGGAAGATCTGCTGGACCAGCACGACTATGATATGCCCTCCGAGGGCGATATTCGCATGGGCGTGATTGTGGCCAACACACCGCAAGGACTTATCATCGATCTGGGTCTGAAGCGCGACGGGATCGTGCCTCAATCCGATCTTGCCAAGCTGGAGCCGGGCGAGCGTGACGCTCTGAAGGTGAACGATGAAGTTCCTGTCTACGTGGTCCAGACCGAAGACCCCGAGGCTCTTGTCGTTTCCATTCATCTGGCCCGACTGAATCAGGATTGGTCGGAAGCCGAGGCATTGATGGCCAGCGGGCAAATCATCGAAGGCGAGGTGATCGGCTATAACAAGGGCGGCGTTATCGTCCCTTACGGCCGCATTCGTGGCTTTGTGCCTATCTCCCACCTCAGTGACGTTACCCCCGGCATGGGCGAGCGTCGCCGCCAGCAACGATTGGCCCGGCTGCGCGGCGAGACGATCGGCGTCAAGATCATCGAGGTCGACCGCCAGCGCCATCGCCTCGTGATGTCACAGCGTGAGGCACAAAAAGAGTGGGAAGAGAAGAAGCGCGGCGAGTTAATGGAGATTCTCCAGCCCGGTGAAATCCGCACCGGCCGTATTAGCGGCATGCGCGATTTCGGCGCGTTCGTCGATTTGGGCGGAGCCGACGGTCTCGTCCACATTTCCGAGCTGTCCTGGCACCGCATCGATCACCCGCGCGAGGTCGTCAAGCTGGGCGACGAAGTCCAGGTTATCGTCCTCGGCGTCGATCAGGAGACGGGCCGCATCAGCCTGAGTCGCAAAAAGCTGCTGCCCAACCCGTGGGACACTGTGGCACAACGCTACGTGCAAAATCAACTTGTCGAAGGGAAAATCACGCGCATCCTGGATTATGGCGCGTTTGCCGAGATTGAGCCGGGCGTCGAAGGGCTGTTGCATATCTCGCAACTCTCCCGAAATCCGGTGGAGGACCCGCGCGCGGTAGTAAAGGAAGGCGAAGTCCATCTTCTGCGGGTGGTCAGCATCGACCAGAAGCGCCAGCGTATCGGTCTGAGCCTCAAGGCGGTGACGTCGACCGAACAGATCGAGTGGATGGCGCAGAAAGAGCTGGCTGAAGCGCTGCGTCGTGAAGAAGAGGAAGCGGTCGAAGCCTCACGTGGATCGGCACACCATGTTGAAGAAGCCACATCGGCCGTCCCTGAGGCGGTGGACACGGCGGCCGACGGAACGACGACCGCCGAGGAAGTTGCCGTGGAAACCGTGAGCGAGATCGCCGGGGTGGTCGTCGATAACGGCGAAGAGACTGCGGGCAACGTGGCCGAAACGGCCGATGATGCTGTGGAATCGGCGGCTGATGCCATCGAGTCCATCGATGAAGTCGCCTCCTCAGCGACCGACTCCGCTGAAGAGGCGGTCGAAGCAGTCGTGGAAGATTTCAGTGACTCCGCCGGCGACGCCGTCGAAGCCGCCACCCAGGACAAGAGTTAGCAGTTATTTCAGGAGTTTATGGCTAATAAGGAAGATAAGTTAGAGGTTGAAGGCACGGTCATCGAATTGTTACCGAATACGCAGTTTATGGTTGAGCTGGACAACGGGCACAAGGTGTTGTCGTACTTGTCCGGTCGTATGCGCAAGCATTACATACGCATTTTGCTGGGCGACCGCGTGCGTGTGGAAATGACACCCTACGACCTGGAACGCGGCCGCATCACCTACCGTTATCGCCGCAATGTCCAGGCTGCGGCCGAAGCGTAAGCCTCTTTTTGCCCGGGGATCATCCCCTTCGTAATGGTTGACTTGGTGGCCGGTCGTTCGTTCGGCGATGGCCGGCTACATAGGTCACCCAATCCCCAGCGGTGATGGTTCGTTCCACTTGGCCACCGACGGCCTGGATCGCCTCCTCAACGGCCGACCCCTGCTCCAGGATAATACCGCTCAGGATCAACCGACCGGCGGTCGCGACATAAGTCAACAATCCGCTGTCATTCAGCAATTGAATAATCACCGGCGCGAGGATATTGGCAACGACAACATCCCATTGTCGCCGCGCGCTCTCTTCGTGCACGCTGTCCAGTTCCCCGCGCCAGACATGGATCGCCTGTTCCACACCATTCTGGGCCGCGTTGTCAAGGGTGGCACGAACCGCCAGGGAGTCTGTGTCGAACGCGGCTACTTCGGTCGCCCCCAGTTTCGCCGCGGCGATCGCCAGAATCCCCGAGCCGGTACCGGCATCCAGTACGCTCATACCTGGCTGGACGATCTCTTCCAGAGCGCGTAAACAGCCCTGCGTCGTTGGATGCAGACCTGTGCCAAATGCCATGCCCGGGTCGAGCACCAGCACGATATCATCTGGCTGCGCGTCTTCATCCGATTCGCGCGGCAGCCACGTGGGCCAGATTTTCAAATGCGTCCCAAGCCGGAACGGGCGGTAATGATCCTTCCAGGCGTTGGCCCAATCCTCGTCGGCCAACTCCCTGAAAACAGGTTCCGGGATGGGGTAAAGCCGGCCCATGTGATAAAGGATCTCCTCAACGCGGCGACGAAGTGCGGGTGAGTCCTCCTCTTCGGGCACATATATCTTGACAGTCACCACCGATTCCAGAGCGTCGGGGTCAACTGTCGTCTCGTCACCGAGCTGCTCCAGGACAACACTGTCCTGATACGCAAAAGGTCGCAACACCTCCGCCACGGCCTCGGCTCCCTCTCCGTCAGTTCTAACGCTTATTTCGAGCCAGTACATAGGGTCTATCATGAACCTTAACGATTAGCGCGATTATACCCGCGGGCCATGGATCAGAAAACATACCGCACAAGTGTAAACCATGCAGGATGGTTTTTTTCGTCGCATCAATGAGTTGCTGTCGTGGGCTGGCATCAACCCAAAACCCACACTGGCCAAAGGCCGGCATAATTAATTCGGGAGTTCACGAATTCCCTGATGGTACAACATTTATGTACCTTTTTGGTGCTGTTTCAAACCTTCTTCAGGTTCTACAATTGTGACAGTTCGTATTCCGGTTTTTATCGGAATACGTCTCAATGTTTTCGACAAGCCATTCTGTCCTAACACCAGATGGTCAATTAACCACGAAGGAAAAAGAAAATGGGAACGATAGTCAAAAGTTCAGAGACTGTAGAGCTTAGCAAACAAACGCTTGCGGAAGCTGCGATTCAGGCCGACCAGGATGCCAAAGCCCTGGCCCTTGAAGGCTCGGAAATGGAAAACGCGGGGATCACTACCTTGCGGGAAGCCGGCGACGTGCTCACCATCGGCACGGCGGCCGTCGCGGCGGGGGCAAGCGATCTGACCCGCGCCGTCGATGCTGCCGTGGTGGCCGACCGGTTGTCCACATTGAGCGAAATCGTCGAGACAGCGGGCATCGATGACATCTCCCAGGGTGCCGATTTGATCGCCCATTCCGAAGACGTTGAGACCATGAGCGCCATCGTCGGCTTGATGAGCTACGGTGATTTGGAGCGCGGTCTCGAATTAGCCCGTTTGGCCGGGGAGCTGGAGGCCGTCAGCCATGTGACTGACGCGCTGGAGATGCCCGTACTGACGGTCTTTCTGTCCGATCGCGGCGCGCACCTCAAGAAAGTCGCCGTGGATGTGATCATGCAGGCAGCGGCCACACGCTCGCTCTCGCAGGTGATGTCGGACACCGGCCGGAAGATCGGAGACCTGGGCGAGAACGAGGTCGACGAAGGCGTAGTCCGCCTCATGGCTTCCGACGCGGCCGCGCAACGCGCGGAAGAGTTGGCCGTGGCCAGCGACCTCCTGGCGACGCGCGGCGCTGTCGAGGTGGGTGTCGCCGTAGCCGCGGACGAGCTCGTTCGCGGGATGGTCGCCGAAGGCGCGTCGGAGTTGGCCGCCGGGGCAGCCGACATGGCCGCCTCGGAGTCGCTTGACGACCTGGCCCAGACCCTGGCCGCGAACGCCGAGTAAATTTATTATCAACCAGAGAGCGTTTCTGCCTGCCCTTGGGTTGAGAACCCGTGTCACGGACCAGGCCAGAAACCCCACCAGTAAACCAGGAGTAAAAAATTATGGGATTCGGCAGACGACAAGAAAGACGTGAGGACCGCCGGGAAGACCGCGGTCCGGGTGGGCATAGCGGCGGCGGCGATCACCGCTATCAGATGCGGCAGAAGATCGCCTCCATCGGCGATGATTTCTGGATCGAGAACGGCAGCGGCCAGAAAGTTTACAAGATCAACGGCAAGGCGTTGCGCGTTCGCGACACCCTGATCTTCGAAGACGCTCACGGCAACGAATTGTTGAAGATCCAGGAGCGCAAAGTACGCGTCAAGGACAGCATGGAGATCGAGGACGCGCACGGCAACCGGGTAGCGATGGTCAAGAAAGCCTTAATCACGCCGGTACGCGAGCGCTGGTCGGTCGATATCCCCGGCGCAAGCGACATGGAAGTGCAGGGCAATATTCTCGACCACGAGTATAGAATCGGCCATGTGGCCGAGGTGTCCAAGAAGTGGTTCCGCATCGCCGACAGCTACGGTATCGAAATCGAACCTGGTCAGAACGATGTCCTTATTCTGGCCGTCGCCGCGGTCATCGACATGATGAGCCACGAAGGGCGGTAATCCATCACCCACTGAACCGACCTCGCGACGCCCCGACTGACCGGTTTGGTCATTTGGGCCTCCGTCGGGAGGTTGCCGTCACAGGCTCTCTATTCATTCCTGGCCCGAACAGGTCACCCGCCGCCCACCGATCCCCAGTCGGTGGGCGGTTAGGTTTCCATGGCCGAAGCAGTCTGGCCGTCTACCTTCCACCCAGCGTCCTTTTCGAGCAGTTGAAACGAACAGGCCCAGTTCGGCAGGTCCGCCAACCGCGCGCCGGCTGACGCCTATGACTGGTTGGGTCTGCCCATCCAATACGCGAATGAGAACGATATAGGGGATGACCCCAGTGAAAACAGGTAAAGGCGGGATTATTGGCGCGGTTCGCAAGCACCTCGCGGCGGATTATTTACGTTAGAGCCGATAACACACACACCAGGTCTTAACCAAACAAATCGCCGAGGGCGTCCTTTAATTGACTCAGGATGCCCTTGTCCTTTTGGGGAACAACTTCCTTACCCAGCGTACGCGACAGTTCCTTAAAGAGCGCCTGCTGGTCAGCCGACAGATGCTTGGGAATGAAAACATTGATGATAACGAGCTGATCGCCCCGACCGACGTTCGCGCCACGCCCGCTGCGATCCAATTTGGGCACACCCAGGCCACGCATGCGGAACACCCGCCCCGATTGCGTGCCGCCCGGAATTTGCAGCGGCATATCGCCGTCGACCGTCGGTACTGTGATCTCATCACCAAGGGCAGCCTGCGCGACGTTAATCTGAAGATCGAGCACGATATCATCGCCACGGCGCTGGAAGAATTCATGTTGCGCCACGTTCAGCACGACAAACAGATTGCCCGGCGGTCCGCCGTCGAGCCCCGCCCCACCCTCGCCGGTTAGACGTATCTGCGTGTCGCTGTCGACGCCCGCGGGGATTTTTACCTTTTTGGTGACCGTCCGCTCGACCTGCTTGCGACCGTTGCACTCGCGGCAAACGTTTGGAATGAGCTCGCCGGTGCCGTTGCAGGTGGTGCAGGTGGTAACGTTGACAAACTGGCCGAGGATCGACTGCTGCACGCGCCGGACCTCGCCGGAGCCGTTGCATGTCGTGCAGGTGATCGGCCGCGTGCCCGGTTCCGCGCCGCTTCCGCTGCAAACGGGGCACATCTCCGCCCGGCGAAATTCGATCTCCCGCTCGCCACCGAAGATCGCTTCCTCGAAAGAGATCGTCAGATCGTAGCGCAGATCGGGGCCACGACGTGGTCCGCGTCGCCGGCGACGGCTATTGCCCGCCCCGCCAAACGTCCCGAAGAACTCTTCAAAGATGTCGGCAAAGCCCCCGAATCCCTGGTCAAACCCACCGGAGTATCCGCCGTTGCCGACACCCGCGTGCCCGAAGCGATCGTAGGCGGCCCGTTTGTCATCATCGGACAACACCTCGTAGGCCTCGCCGATCTCCTTGAACCGCTCCCCTGCATCGGGTTCGTCGTTCACGTCGGGATGATACTGACGCGCGAGATTTCGGTACTGCTTTTTCAGTTCCTCTTTGGTCGCCGTCCGGGATACGCCCAGAACTTCGTAGTAGTCGCGCTTTGAAGACATAGATTAGTGAGAATCAGAAAATATAAACGTCAAACCAAAAACCCGGCAGGTCGGCGATTTAGGCATCAGTGCTAATCGAGCCACATATCGCCGACCTGTCCGGAACCGTCTGGATGATTTAGTTCGCGTCGCTAAACTCGCCCTCGACCACATCCTCATCGGAACGGCCATTGCTCGAGGGGCCGGCTTCGGGGCCGCCGTCGCTCTCCGGGCCGGCAGCGCCCGCCTGGTACATGGCCGCACCGGCCTGCTGCAAAGCCTGCTGCAGGCGCTCGGCCGCTTGCTGCATCCCGGTCGTGTCGCCGCTGCTCATGGCCGACTTGACCGCCTCGATCTGGGTCTGGACATCCGCCCGGTTTTGCTCAGGGATCTTGTCGCCATTGTCGGACAGGAACTTCTCAGCGCCGTAGACAGCCGAATCGGCGATGTTGCGCGCCTCAACCTCTTCCTTGCGACGGGTATCCTCGGCGGCGTGGCTTTCGGCGTCGCGCATCATTCGGTCGATTTCCTCCTTGGCCAAACCGCTGGAGGGGATGATCTGCATGGCCTGCTGGCGGTTCGTCGCCTTGTCGCGGGCGCTCACGTTCAGGATACCGTTGGCGTCAATGTCAAAAGAGACCTCGATCTGGGGCACGCCACGCGGAGCGGGCGGCAACCCGTCGAGAATGAAGCGGCCGAGACTCTTGTTATCGCCGGCCATGGGGCGCTCGCCCTGGACGACATGTATCTCCACCTGCGTCTGGCCGTCGGCGGCCGTCGAAAACACCTGGCTCTTCTTGGTCGGGATGGTCGTGTTGCGCTCGATCAGGGGTGTCGCCACGCCGCCCAGCGTCTCAATGCCCAGCGTCAACGGCGTGACGTCGAGCAAAACGACTTCCTTGACGTCGCCGCCCAAAACGCCGGCCTGGATGGCCGCGCCCAGAGCCACAACTTCATCAGGGTTCACACCCTTGTGCGGCTCCTTGCCGAAGAACGAGCGCACCGCTTCCTGGATGGCGGGCATGCGCGTCATGCCGCCGACCAGAATGACCTCGGTGATGTCGTTGACCGTCAGCCCGGCATCCTTCAGGGCCTTGCGGCAAGGCTCGATGGAGCGTTGCACCAGATTTTCGGTGAGCTGCTCAAGCTTGGCGCGGGTCAGGGTCAGGTTCATGTGCTTGGGGCCGGTGGCGTCAGCGGTAATGAACGGCAGGTTCAGCTCGCTCTGCATGGTGGTCGAAAGCTCCACCTTCGCCTTCTCGGCCGCTTCGCGCAAACGTTGCAGCGCCTGTTTGTCGTTGCGAAGGTCGATCCCCTCTTCCATTTTGAACTGGTCGGCCGCCCAGTCGATGATTCGCTGGTCGAAGTCGTCGCCGCCCAGGAAGGTGTCGCCGTTGGTCGACTTCACCTCGAAAACGCCGTCGCCGACTTCCAGGATGGAGATGTCGAACGTGCCGCCACCCAGGTCATAGACGGCGATAACTTCGTCCTTTTTGTTGCCCAGCCCGTAGGCCAGCGATGAGGCTGTCGGCTCATTGACGATACGCAGTACTTCCAGCCCGGCAATTTTCCCGGCATCCTTCGTGGCCTGGCGCTGGCTGTCGTTGAAGTAGGCCGGCACCGTGATGACGGCCTGGGTCACAGTCTGGCCCAGGTAAGCCTCAGCGTCGGCCTTGATCTTCTGCAGAATCATGGCCGAGATTTCCGGCGGGGAATATTCCCGGCCGTTCATGATCACGCGCACATCGCCATTCGGCGCTTCCTTCACCTCGTAGGGCACATAGGCAAGGGCACGCTTAACTTCTGGGTCGCTGAATTTACGGCCCATAAACCGCTTGACCGAATAGATCGTGTTGTGAGGGTTGATGACCGCTTGACGCTTGGCCACCTGACCCACCAGTCGCTCACCCGTCTTCGGATTAACGGCGACCACGGAAGGGAACAGGCGGCTCCCCTCCGAACTGGGGATGACGACCGGCTCCCCACCTTCCATCACGGCGACAACGGAGTTCGTTGTGCCCAAGTCGATACCGATTATTGTTGCCATTTAGTGTGACCTCATTCTTGATAGATTGTTAGGGGGCGACCGATACCAGCGCCGGTCGAATCACCCGGTCACCTAGTCGATATCCACGCCTCATTTCGCGAACCACAACACCGCTGCCGTAAATGTCGGACGGCTCGTGGGACCATGCCTCATGCAGCGTGGGATCAAAGTCCTCACCCACGGCCACAATCGGCTGCACATTCATTTCCTCCAGGATCGCCAGCATTTTGCGATGGACAAGCGCCATGCCGGAGACCCAGGGATCGTTTCTTTCGCCCTCCGGCACCAAGTCCAGAGCGCGCTCAAAATCATCGATCAACGGCAGCAGCTTGCTGACGAGATCGATATTGGCGGCCATAAAAGTCTCGGCGCGTTGCTTGTCGAACCGCTTGCGCGCGTTGGCAAACTCGGCCTGAGTACGCTGCCAGCCGTCCAGATTTCGCGCGGCCTCGGATTGGGCCGCAGCCAGTTGTTCTTCCAGGGACGCGGTTTCCTGCTCCTCAATATCGGCGGGGTCAACCCCGTCGCCGGCTTCGGCAACCGCTTCCCACTCATGTTCGTTATTCGATACTGTCACTTTCATCAACCTCAATCTGGTACAGGGTGTTGCCGCGCGTGTCCGTCGACGCCTGTACGAAATAATCATAGACAAAGCCGCTCATCAGGTCCGCCACATAGCGCACCGCGGCCACATTACGGTCATAAGGCATCCGCGTGGGACCAACGACGGCCAGCGTGCCGGAAAAACTGTCCGTCACACCGTATCGTGAGAGGATCATCGTGCAATCCCGCAGTTCCTCCCACCGGCCATCGCCACCGATGACCACCTGAACCCCTTCGCCGCCCTGTGCTTCCTGCTCCAACAGAACAGACGCCAGCAGCGTGCGCTCCTCGAGCAGCCGAACCGCCTGCCGGGTACCCTCGTCATCCAAAATATTGACCAGTCCATCGCGATAAATATCGCTGATCGGCTGGTTGTCCTTGCGATGCAAGATATCGAGCACCAGGCCGGCAATTTCGGTCTCAAGTGTGTCAAGGTGCAGGCCGCTCAGACGGGCGGCAATGTCGTCCGCCTCCATATCCAGGAAGAACGCGTTCAGCCGGTCGGCCGCGACGCTCAGGCGATTCTGAGGCAACGGCTCAGCCAGGGTCAGCATCTGCTGTTTGACCTCACCGCCAAATAATACCAGAACCATCAACACCAGACGGTCTTGCGTGGCGATGAGTTGCACGTGTTTGAAGCGATTGGCTCTGGATTGAGGGGCGGTAACGAAGCTGGCACTGCCTGATGTGCGGGCCAGTGTGGCCGCCGACAACCGCATCCACTGTTCGAGTTCAAGCCGCGCCTGATGAAACTGGTGGCGAATCATCTGGCGCTCGTGGAGCGGCAGATGGAACTCGCCGAGGAGCTTCTGGACGAAGTAGCGGTAACCGCGCTCTGTGGGGATTCGACCGGCCGAGGTGTGCAACTGGGTCACGTACCCCAACTCCCCCAAAGTTGCAAAGTCATTGCGCACGGTGGCGGAACTGACGTCAAGGCCGTATTCCTCGACCAGCGCGCGTGAACCGACCGGCCTGCCCGTCTCAATGTAGCTACGGACAACCATGGCCAGGATTCGTTCCTGTCGCTCGGTCAATTGCTGCAATTCCATCGTGCCCACAATGCAATCATCGACCGGGTGACCAGCCATCTCCCGCGGCTGAACCCGGTCGTGTCGCCTCTCTCGATTTCACATCCTGCTAGCACTCTTTAATAACGAGTGCTAATTCAGGCTTTTTTGATCATAACATGCCGCCGGATCGACGTCAATAAGAAGCGCGTTAGATCGGTTTGAACTGATGATGGGCTAACTTAATATCGTGGCTCGTCGTTGCGCGAGGAGAAGATTTGCCAAAGGGTTCGCAGCAGAATTTTCGTATCCAGGAGGATGGACCAGTTCTCCGAGTACCATAGGTCATACTTGGTGCGCTCGTTGATGGAGCTGTCTCCGCGTAATCCGTTGACCTGTGCCCAACCCGTCATCCCCCCTTTTTCTCGGTGACGATCCATGTATCGGGGTACATAGCGGCGGAACTGCTCGACGTAATAGGCCTGCTCCGGCCGCGGGCCGACCAGGCTCATCTCGCCCAGGAAGACGTTGATCAGGTTCGGCAGCTCATCGACCTCAAGCCGGCGCAGCCACGTTCCCAGACGTGTCTGGCGCGGGTCATCCTTTACCGTCCAGCCGGGGCCATCCTTTTCGGCATCGGTGCGCATCGACCTGAATTTGATCATCATGAACTCGCGGCCGTCCAGGCCCATGCGCGGCTGCACGAAGAACACTGGCCCGGGGGATTCCAGCTTGATGGCCACCGCAGTCAGAAACATCAACGGCGAAAGAAAGATCAGCCCGACCGTCGAGCCGACGAAATCGATCACACGCTTGAGCGTCAGCAAGTAGCCGCGCAAGGCATAATCGCGCACGGAGAGCAACGGCAGGCCGCCAAGGTCTTCAATGCCCGCCGTTGAGGTGATATATTGGAACAAGTCAGGGAACACCTTGATGGTGACGCGGCCACGCTCGCAATACGAGATGACGTGCAGCGTCTCGCGGTGACCCTTTTCCGGGATGGCCACGATGACCTCATCGATCCGGTATTCCTCAATCAACTCCGGCAGATCTTCCGGTCGTCCAAGAATCGGCACGCCAAGAATTTCAGTTTCCTGGCCGTCGCCGTTAATGATGCCCACCAGATCGTAGCCAAGTCCCGGCGTCCAGACGATGCGTTGCAGGATCATGCGGGCCGTGTCGCCCGTGCCCACCAGCAGCACTTTGTCCTTGCCGATACCGCGATCCTGAAGGCGCTTGCGGAGCCAGTTCGTGAAGAACCGGCCGAGCATCAGCAGGAGAATAGTCAGGAACCAATTGTAGACGAGCATCGTTCGCGGGTAATCCAGGATTGCTTGATCGCTCCGGTAGAAGAGTGTCGACAGCGCGATAGCGATGAGCATGCCCACCGACACGCTGATGAAGACATAGACCACCTGATCGATGCGCGAAGCCGCCCGTGGAAGGTAATACTGCCGATTCAGAAACAGGAGAGTGACGATGGCCAGCGCCTGGGCAATAAATATAGAGAGGTAGTCAGCCAGCGGCACCTGGTTGGCGAGCGGTTCCGGCCAGTCGATTGACACGCGAAGCTGATATGCCGCGACAAATGCCAGCGCTATCATTAATACGTCCAGCATCATCAGCCAGACGGCAAAAAGCGTGCGAACTCGCTGCGTGGTCATGGTACCCTGACTAATACTCCTCGATCGGCAGGCCGTTTTTTATTTGGTCAACGTGGCTCAGGATGGATTCCGCGCCCCTGACGGCCGTATCGCCCTGCGTGCCCAACATGGCCGCCAGTTCCCGCAGCCGGCCGGCCCTGTCCAGTCCGGCCACGTGGGTGATGGTGCGCCCGTCATCCACCACCTTGCTGACGTGGAAATGGGCGTCGCCATAACCGGCGAGTTGTGGCAGATGGGTGACGACGACAACCTGGTGGCCTCCCTCGGCCGCCAGTCCCCAGAGCTTGCGGCCGACGATATCGCCGACCCGCCCGCCGATGCCCTGATCGATCTCATCGAAGATAAGCGTCGGTGTCCGGTCTACCTGGGCCAGCGCGGTCTTCAGCGCCAGCATCAGTCGCGCCGTCTCGCCGCCACTGGCGACCCGCGCCAATGGCTTCAGCGGCTCGCCGGGGTTGGCCGAGATGAGGAACTCGATCTGGTCGATGCCGGTCTGGTCGAACGCGAGACGTTTCTCGCCGTCGTCGGTCGTGACATAGCAACCGCCGGCGGCTGTCTGTGTTTGAAAATCGACGCCAAAGCGCGCGCCTTCCATCTTGAGATCGGCCAGGTGGGATTCCACGGCGGCCGACAGCCGCACAGCCACCTCCCGCCGCTTCCCGGACAATCTCGCCGCCATCTGCCCGATACGATGTAAATAATCTTCCTGCTCGGCCTCCAGTTCGGCCACGCGCGCGCCGCTGTTCTCCAGCGTCTTCAACTCGGCGGCCGCCCGCTCGGCGGCGACCATCAATCCGGCGACATCGCTCTCGCCGTACTTACGCTTCAGGTCGCTGATCAGCTCCAGCCGTCCTTCGACCGCGTTAAGGCGGCGCGGCTCATACTCCAGCGCTTCCAGATAATCCTGAATCTCGGCCGCCGTCTCGGACAACTGAAAGCTGATTCCCTGGAGACCGGCCAGAGATTCCTGCCGCGTGTCGTCCAGCCGCGCCAGTTGGGTCATAAGGTGTTCAACCCGACCCAACAAATCGATCACCGACGGGCGATCCTCATCAACCGTCGAGAGCAGGGCCACCGCCTCGCCCGCATAGCGCCCCAGTTGCTCGGCATTGGCCAGCCGCACCCGTTCGATGCGCAACGACTCTTCCTCGCCCGGCTGCAACGCGGCAGCAGCGATCTCCTGGGCCTTGAACTGGAGCATCTCCATCCGCAAGGCCATGTCGCGCCGATCGCGCAGCAATCCGTCAAGTTCGCGTTGCAAGGTATGGAGCTTGTGGACCTCGGCCGACAACTCGCGCCTTTCAGGCTCCAGCCCGCCGAACGCATCCAGCAGCGGCTGGTGGGCGCGCGGCCGCAGCAGAGACAGGTGCTCCCCCTGGCCGTGAATATCGATAAGCGGGTCGGCGATCTGGCGCAGGACGGAGAGACTGACTGTGCGGCCGTTGACCCGGCAGATATTCCGGCCGTTGGCCCGCATCTCCCGCGCCAGCGTCAGAAATTCGACGTCCTCTTCGTCCAAACCCTCGGCTTCCAGGATGGGTTGCAGGGTAGACTGAAGGGCTTCCTCCAGGCGAAAAGTGGCCTCCACATGAGCCGCATCGCTTCCGGCGCGGATCGACGTCGCGTCGGCGCGACCGCCCATGACCAACGTAACGGCGTCAAGAATGATGGATTTTCCGGCCCCCGTCTCGCCCGTCAGGACGTTGAAGCCGGTGTTCAGTCGAAGGCGAAGCTCATCGATAATCGCAAAATTGCGGATGAACAGTTCCGATAGCATGACAATTAAATATTAGCGCATTTGCCAGTAGGCGGCACTGGCGGCCACAAACAGGTAAATGCCCGGCCCCAGGAGCTGCCGCAATACCCGGAGGTCTCCAACCAATATCGCCAGCAGGAACGGCAGGGCAGGGATGACAACCCCCAGAATCATCATCGCCACTACCAGTCCCGGCAGATAACGACCTCTTCGCCCGCCGATGGCGCGCTTGGTAATCCGGCCGATGAAGCTGCCGACCGCCCCGCTGGCAAAGAAAATCAGGATGTAGTACAAAAAAACACCGTTGAAAAACCGGACGATCAGATATCCGGCAAGCAGGCTGATCGGAAACGACACCAGCGCGGCGATCAGGTAATCGAGTGGCTTGCTGTTGAAGAAGGCGTCCTCGGCCTCCCGTTGGCATTCAGGGCAGATATAACCGACAGGCGTTTTATTGGCGCAACTGATGCAGATCGGCCGGTTGCAGTTGTAGCATCGCAATGAAGTGGCGCGGTCCGGATGTCGATAGCAATACAGATCGTATTGAACCTCGGCCGCGTATGGAGCATCATCTTCCTCCTCCACCTCCGTTTCCACCGTGGGTTTCAGGGTAGTCGGCTCCTCCGGGCCTGGTTTCGCGGCCAGCTTCGCCTCAATTTCCGGCGGCACCGGCCGGCCGTCCAGCCGCGCCAGCCCGGCCACGGCCTCCGGATAGTCCGGCGCGAAGGTCAACGCTCGCTCGTAGGCCGCACGCTTCTCGTCGGGGCCGGTGAGCACGCCGGCCAAACCAACCCAGGCTTCCTCAGCATCGGGCGATTCTTCCAGTATTTGCCGGTAGATACTCTCCGCGGCCGCGTTTTTCCCGTAATTTGCGTTACGCTCAGCCTGTACAAGCAACGAGCGGAGTCGCGGTTCTTTTATTGCCATATTCCCTGATTTCCATCGTTAGGTACGATTGCCTGGCGATTTTCCTCGCATCACCTGAATTTTCGGCAAGAGGCGGATGAATGGTCACTAAGCTTTGCCGTCCCGGTTCTGACCTATATTCAAATGCGGCCAGCTGAAGCCTAACCGGCCCATCAGCCGACGGTAGAAATAGCCCGAACTTTCGACGCGCGCGAAGCTGCACGTCCGATCATTCCTGGTGATGATGATCTCGTCGCCATCCATCACCGGCGTGCTCTTTTGCCCGTCGGCCGTCAGAAAGGCCTCATGACTCATCTCTACCTGAACCGATATCTTCGCGTTTTCATGCAACACCAGCGACCGGTTGAGGCTCAGATGCGCGGCCACCGGCACGACCACCAGGTTCTGCAATTGCGGCGGCATGAGCGGACCGCCGGCAGCCATCGCATAGGCGGTGGAGCCGGTAGGCGTGGCGACGATAAGCGCGTCGGCGATGTAAGTCGTCACCAGATCGCCGTCGACCCGCAGGTGCAGATGGACAACTCGCGCCTGAGCGCCGCGGCCGATCACGACCTCGTTCAACGCCGAGAAAGGCGCGACAAGACGGCCATCCCGCCACAGCTCGGCCTGGAGCAACAGTCGCCGCTCGATCCAGTACTCCCCGCGCAACACGCGCTCCAGCTTTTCAGGCCAGTTCTCCGGCGTCGCCTCGCTCAGGAATCCGACGCGGCCGACGTTGATGCCGAAAATCGGCACGCTATAGGGGACTGTCCAACGCGCCGCGCGCAGTGTCGATCCATCGCCGCCGAGGACGACCAGCAACGAGGACTCCTCCAGCGGAGCGTTCAGGTCTTCATCATTCAGCGGCGCGGCTGTCCACGATTGCAGGCCGCGCTCGGCCAGCCAGTTGCGCACGTCTATCGCCAATGGCGCGGACTCCGGTATACGCGGTTGCTCCAGAATACCGACGAGTTTCATAGGCAGGGATCGACCGGTTGGATATTGTTGGTGACAGGAACGGGCATCATCCGCCAAATCGAATGATTGCCGGGCAGTCCCCTGTGGCCGATCCCGCTCACGAGGTAATTCGCTCCGCCAGCCACCCGACAATCTCATCCAGTGCGACCTGGGATTGTTGCTCACCCTCGACCAGCGGCTTGACGGCGACGACGCCACGGGTTATCTCGTCCTCGCCGAGGATCAGGACGTAGCGCGCGCCATGATGATCCGCCTCGCGCATCTGGCTCTTCAGACTGCGACTGCCGCGGGCGAAAGCTAGTCTCGCGCCGATCCCTGCGTCACGCAGTCGGTAGACCAGTCGCACGGCGGCCGTCTTGGTCGCCCCGCCAAAATGCGCCACCAGAATCGGCAACGGGGTGGCTGCCGCCGGCTCGATACCCTGCTCCTTCATTCCCAGCATCACGCGCTCGATGCCGGAGCCGAAACCGACACCGGGCGTGGGCGGGCCGCCGATGTCCTCCGACAGTCCATCGTAACGGCCGCCGCCACAGAGCGCCGCCTGGGCGCCAATCCCCTCTTGCCACACCTCGAAGACGGTCTTGGTGTAGTAATCAATGCCGCGCACCAGCCGGAAATTGATCGTATACGACTGCCCGAGCACATCGAGCAGCGACCGGACGTCGGCAAAATGCTCGCGGCAATCGTCGCACAGGTAGTCGGCAATGTGCGGCGCGCCGGCCAAAAGCGCTTCCATACCCGGGGCCTTGCTGTCGAGCACGCGCAACGGGTTCTTGGTCAGCCGTTCCTTATCGATGTCGGCCAGCCTGTCATAATGATTGTCCAGAAAGGCGACGAGTTCCCTGATGTAGCCGGGTTTGCAAACCGGGCAGCCGGTGCTGTTCAGTTGGAAGACCAACCCTTTGAAACCCAGTTCGCGGTAGAGGCTCATGGCCACCATCATGACTTCGACGTCGGCCGCAGGGTCTTCCTCGCCCATGATCTCGCAATTGAACTGGCTATGTTGCCGTAACCGGCCTGCCTGTGGTCGTTCGCGCCGGAAGCTGGGGCCGATGGTATAAAGCTTGACCGGCTGTGACCAGTTGTGCAGCCCGTTGGAAATATAAGCGCGCACGAACCCGGCTGTGAACTCCGGGCGCAAGGTGATGCTTGAGCCGTCGGCCTCCACGATGGTGTACATCTCTTTCTGGACGAAGAAATCCGAACCTTCGCCCACGCCGCGGGCAAACAACTCCGTGGCCTCAAGAATCGGGGTGTCAATGCGCTGGAAGCCGAAGCGCCGGGTCACTTCCTCGGCCGCGCGGGAGATCGTGTCCCAATAGCGCCGCTCGTCCGGCAGCACGTCGTGCATACCGGTAAGCCGCTGAATCTGTTTCGACAATGCAGCCTCCACAATGGCAGGCGACCGATCAGGCCGCCCGTCGACAATTTAATCGCTTAATTATACCGGGAAAAGGGGATTTTGAAACGGGCGGGTGAGGTTTCGCGCTCCCTCAGGCCGGGAGCGTTCAGGCCAGCCGGCGGCCGCAGGCCTCGCGGACACCGCAGGCCAGGCAGCGCCGCCGATCGCCGTGATCGGGTTCGGGGTCAGGGTCTGCGCTAGTCTGGCGCATTTCGTCCAGCAGATCGAGCAGGTCAGCTTCCAGATCATCGGTGAAATCGACGGCGAAAGCGCGGTCCTTGTATTGGAGAATCCCGTATGGCGGCCGCACGCCGTAGTTCGTCTCGACCAGCGCGCAATAGGCGGCTAACTGGAGCACCTGACCATCCCAGGGAGAGTTCGGAGCGAGGCTGGACTTGATCTCGACCGGGATGATTGACCCGTCCCGCTGTTCCACCAGGTAATCCGGCTTGCCGGCCAAACGCAGGTGAGCGGCGTGTAACACTGCGCTGTTGGCTCGCCAGGTGCCGGTGTCAGTGTAGATGACATTTCCGGCGGGCAAGCCGCTCTCCTCGCGCAGGTTACGTCCGCGAAACCAGAACAGGGCAGCCAAAAACAGCAACCCCAGCACCAGTATCAACGGCAAGCCACTCATCATCATGGTTTTAACTTCTCCAGGCAACCGGTCAGCCGGCGTCCAGCGTTATCCTTTCGCTTCGACGCTGGTCGGTCAATCCAGCGCGCCTAACCTGACAATATCTGGTAGACAAGCAAGGCCATCGCGCAAAAAATGGCGGCATAAGCCAACCGGCGCAGCCATGCCGAAGTCTCCAGCAGGCGGCCGTGTCGTTCGTGGTATTTCGTTCCCGCCTGCATCTTCGCCACGTTTGAGGAAGGGACAGCGCGCATGCGCCGCAACCACCACGACCGGCGGCAATAGACATATTCGCTAATCTCACTGGCCTTAATCCAACGATCGCTCATATGTTCTATTATATTTATTTCTCATGCCGCGTCAAGGACGTTTAGCCGGCGGGCGATTCGAAGACTGCGACTGCTGTCGCCTGACGGGATGCCGCGACATGGCGATTCAGATACGCGCCGATGAGGAGCACCAGGCTGCTGAAGTAAGTCCACGTCAGAAAGGCGATGATCGTCCCTACCGAGCCATAAATGAGGTTCGAGCGCGAGAGGTAATTGGCCACAAAATACAGAAACAATTGCTTCGCAATCTGCCAGAGGATGCCGGCCAGGACGGCCCCAGGCAGAACCTCCCGCCAGCCGACTTTCACGTGAGGAATAAAATAATAAAGCAGGGAAAAGAGGAGGAAATTGATGAAAACAGCCCAGAATCTCGTGGTGTACGGCCCGAAGCCGGCCAGCGCGTCGGGGAGCAGGCTGTTGATGATCGTCAATACCGTCCCCTCTATGGTGGAGGCGATGAGCAACAAGGTCGTGACGATGAGGACCATCACGACGGCCAGCGTCCGGTGACGCCAGACCGACCGGCGATGGTTGATATCGGCCCCCCAGATGCGATCCATCGTCCGGGTGATGACGTTGAAGACGCTCGACGCTGACCAGAGCAGCATGAGCGCCGCCACGCCGGTGATTGGGCCTCGTGCTCGAACCAGGTTTTGTAAATTCTCGCCCAGCAACGATTCGAGGCCGGGCACGATGAACTCCAGCTCAGCGACGATCCGCGTCTCGGCCAGCAACGGGTCCAGCCAGTTACTGGCGATGGCGACTACGAGCAACGCCAGCGGGAAGACGGAGAACAGCGTGTAATAACCGATGGAGGAAGCGACAAGTTGGGATTCCGGGGCCAGTGCATCCTGGAAGGAGCGCAGCGTCAGGCGACTCAACAATTTGACCGTCGGCAGGAACTCGGCCGTCGCCTGCTGTACGCGCCCAATCGGGGCTTGTTGTGGTGGGGGAGTCAAATCGCTCATATATGCCTGGATCGCCTGTTCCTTGGAGAGAGTATAATCACATGCGCGCTGATAATCCAAATATAGATGTCATATCTCACGACGACCCGCCTGCTTGAGGATCGGCGCCCTCCGTGCTACTATTCCCCCTGCTATGAAACGGCCGTCATCCTTGCGCGAGTACCATTGGCTCGTCGCGCCCGAAATCCCCGACGATTCGTCCTTATGGACGGCCGATGACGCGGTACATCCCGTATTGCGGCGGATTCTGCACAACCGCGGCCTCACGCAGCCGGGCCAGATACAGGCCTTTCTGGCCAATCATTACCTGCCCTCGCGCGATCCCTATCTTCTGGCCGACATGGACCGGGCTGTCGAACGCATCGGCCGCGCGCTGCGCGACAACGAGACCATCGTCGTCTATGGCGACTTTGACGCCGATGGGGTCACTTCCACGGTACTGCTGACGGAAGCGTTGCGGGATATGGTCGACGATCGCCGTCTCATCGTTCCCTATATTCCCGACCGGGTTGATGAGGGATACGGCCTGAACATGGAGGCGCTAACGTCCCTGCGGCAAAAGGGGGCGAGTCTCGTCATCAGTGTCGATTGCGGCATCCGCTCCCCGGTCGAGGCCGCCCATGCCCGCGCCATGGGCCTGGACATGATTATCACTGACCATCATAGCCTCGGTTACGAATTGCCACCGGCCACGGCGATCATCAACCCCAAGCGCCCCGACTCACAATACCCGGAACGCATGCTGGCCGGGGTCGGCATCGCCTTCAAGCTGGCGCAGGCGCTGCGGCAGGCGTTCCCCGACAGGGTAACGGCGGATGAATCGGACTATCTGGACCTGGTCGCCATCGGCACGGTGGCCGACCTGGCCCCGCTTGTAGGCGAGAACCGCAAACTGGTGGCTGAGGGGTTGGCCGTCCTCAACGAAGTGCGCCGGCCGGGGATTGCCGCCCTGATGAACGTCAGCGGCTTGCAGCCGGGACACATGACGGCCGAAAGTATCGGCTTCGCCCTGGGGCCGCGCATCAACGCCGCCGGCCGGCTGGCCCACGCCTACGATGCTGCCCGCCTGCTCATCGCTCCCGACTCCGGAAGCGCCCAGGATCAGGCGCGGTTGCTGGACGAATTAAACCGCAAACGCCAGTCCCTGACCCGTCAGCTCAGCGCGCTGGCCGAGCAGATGGTCGATCCGGACGCGCCCATCATCATCGCCGGCAGTCCCGAATTTAAATCGGGCATCGTCGGTCTGGTCGCCAGCCGGCTTGCCGAGAAATCATACCGGCCGGCCATCGTCATGGAGCGTGGAGAAGAGGAGAGCCGGGGTTCCTGCCGCTCCATCCCCGAATTTCATATCACCAGGGCGCTCGACGAGGTGGCTGATCTGCTCGTGCGCCATGGTGGTCACGCCCAGGCGGCCGGCTTCACCATCCGCAACGAACACGTGCCGGAGTTCATCGAGCGCCTGACCGTGATCGCCGCCGAGCGTCTGGCCGGTCAGGACCTGCGACCGAGCATCTCCGTCGACGCCACCATGCCCCTGAGCGATATCGACTGGGCCTTGCAGGCTACGCTGGAGCAACTGGAGCCGACCGGAACGATGAACCCCCAGCCTTATTTGCTTAGCCGCGGCGTGGAGGTTGTCAGCCACCGACCTGTCGGCTCCGACGGCAGCCACCTTCAGCTCCAGGTCATCGATCCTCGTCGCAACGGCGGGGGCCGTTATGCCGGCGCAATCGGACGGCCGGCGCAAGCCTTCCCGGCCATCGCCTTTCGCCAGGGCGAGTGGGCCGGCTCGATGCCCCGCTACATCGACATGATCTACCGCGTCAGCGTCAACCAATGGCAGGGCAACTCAACCCTCCAGCTTGTCGTCGAGGATATCCGCCCTGCCCAACAGGAAGAGAGCGTTGCCACATGAGCCTTTTAGTCACCGGCGCAGCCGGTTTCATAGGCAGCCATCTTGCCGAACAGCTATGCCGGCGCGGTGACACGGTCATCGGCCTCGATAATTTCAACGATTATTACGCTCCCGCGCGCAAGCGAGCCAACGAGCGGCGACTCGCCGCCTATCCGAACTTCCGCATGGTGGAGGCGGATATCCGCGACCGGGAACGGATGTTCGAGCTATTCGCGACGGAGAAAATAGACGCCGTCGCCCACCTGGCGGCCATGGCCGGCGTTCGCAATGCCGTCACCCATCCGGATTTGTACGTCAACGTCAATCTGAACGGCACGCAAAACCTGCTCGACGCGGCGCGGGCGGCCGGCGGTGTCCGCAATTTCGTCTTCGCCTCCACGTCCTCCGTCTATGGCAATACGACGCAAATCCCCTTCATCGAGACGGATCCCTGCGACCGGCCGCTACAACCCTATGCCGCCGCCAAACGCGCGGCCGAGATTCTAGGCTTCAGCTATCACCACCTGTTCAGTCTGAACTTCACTGTGCTGCGCTTCTTCACCGTCTATGGTCCCAACGGCCGCCCGGACATGATGGCTTACCTGCTGGCCGACAGCATCATGAAGGGCAAGGAGATCCCCCTCTACGACAACGGTCATATGTACCGCGACTGGACTTTCGTTGATGACACCGTCAACGGCGTCATAGCGGCCATCGACCGCCCGTTGGGTTACGAGATCATCAACCTCGGCCGCGGCGAGCCGGTTCTCCTGCGACACTTTGTGGAGATCATGGAACAACTGAGCGGCCGCAAGGCCAACGTTGTCCCGACCCCGCGGCTGGCCGCCGACTTTGCCCGCAACGAGGCCGATATCAGCAAGGCCCGGCGATTGCTCGACTTTAATCCTTCCGTCTCGGTCGACGAAGGCGTGCGGCAATTTTGGGAGTGGTATCAGCAATATGACGTCGGGCAACGATAACCGGCCGCTTCACACCGATCAAACCGGCAAACCGGCGGCGCTCGGCCCGTTCCACTACGTCGCCAATCAATCCGCCTGGCAGGATTGCCTGCGCGAACTGCGGGTTGCCCCCCGCCTGGCCATCGACCTGGAGGCTAACAGCATGTTCGCCTATCAGGAACGTGCCTGCCTGATCCAGGTTTCAACCGCCAATTTTGACTACATCATCGACCCGACCCGACGCATCGATCTGGCCGGCCTGGGCCAGATCATCGCCGACCCGGCGGTCGAGAAGGTCTTCCACGCGGCTGAATATGACCTAATCCTGATGCGACGCGATTACGGCTGGCAATTGAACAATCTGTTCGACACCATGTGGGCGGTGCGCATCCTGGGCTATGCCCAGATGGGATTGGCCAGCCTGCTGGAGAAATTCTTCAACGTCACGACCAGCAAGCGCTTCCAAAAGGCCAACTGGTGCAAGCGCCCCCTCTCGCCGGCTGAGCTGTCCTACGCCCAGAAAGACACCCACTACCTGCTGTCGCTGCGCGATATCCTGATGGCTGAGATCGAGGCCGGCGGGCACGCGGCCGAGGCCGCGGAAATCTTCCGGGAGCAATCGCGCGTCAGGTTGCCCAACAACGGCTTCGACCCCGACGGTTTCTGGAACATCAACGGTGCGTTTGATTTATCCCCCGATCAGCAGACCGCCTTGCAAGCGCTGTATCTATACCGCGACCGCGAGGCCAAACGGCGCAATATCCCCCATTTCAAGGTAGTCAGCGATCGGACGCTACTGGAATTGGCCGCCGGAATGCCGTCACGCATGGCCGAACTCGACGACATCCACGGCATGTCCGACGGACAGCAGCAACGCTACGGCGAGGCGATACTTGACCTGATCGCCGGCGCGCGCGAGGCCGAGCGACCGCAACCGCCCAAACGGTCGCCGCGGCCGCCCGACAGCGTCCTGAACCGCTATGACCGGCTGCATCGCTGGCGCAAGACGCGCGCCCAGGCCCGTGGCGTGGAGTCCGATGTCATCGCCGGGCGTGAATCTTTATGGGCCATCGCCCAGGCCAACCCGCGGTCGATGAATGAGCTGGAAGCCCTCGATGTGCTCGGCCCCTGGCGATTGGCAACTTACGGGGATGAAATTTTGAACGCCCTTTGATGAATTTGGGCCTGGCCGTCAATTCGGGCAGGTATGTGGAGGACTGAACAGTGGATATTACATTTTTTGGCGCGGCGCGAACGGTCACCGGATCACAGCACTTGCTCGATGTTAACGGCTATCGCATCCTGCTCGATTGCGGACTCTATCAGGGGCCGCGTCAGGAGAGCAAGGACCGTAATCGTCATCTGCCCTTTGACGCCCGCTCCATCGACGTGCTGATCCTGTCCCACGCCCACATCGACCACAGCGGCAATATCCCCAACCTGGTACGCAGCGGTTTTAATGGGGATATCATCTCAACCTTCGCCACACGCGACCTGTGCAACATCATGCTGCGCGACAGCGCAAAGATTCAGGAGTTCGACATGGAATACCTGAACAAAAAGCGTCGCCGGCAGGACCTGCCACCATTGGAGCCGATCTACACCATGGCCGACGCGCTGGCCAGCCTGAAACTGTTTCTGGGTGTCGGCTATGAGCGTCCCTATCAGGTCGCGCCCGGCATCACTCTAACTTTCCACGACGCGGGCCATGTGCTGGGGTCGGCCTTCGTCGCCCTCGACATCGAGGATAAGGAAGGCGGACAACCTCTGCGACTGATCTTCAGCGGTGATATCGGCCGCGCCAACCGCCCCATACTCAACGACCCGGCGTTCCCGGATCGCGCCGACATCCTCATTATGGAGAGCACCTACGGTAATCGCGAACATCCCGAAGACCAGGACACAGACGAGACGCTCGAGGCCATCATCCGCGACACGGTCAAACAAGGCGGCAGGGTAATCGTGCCGGCGTTCGCCATTGGACGGACACAGGAACTCGTCTACCGGCTGAATAACCTCGTTGAGGCCGGGGATTTACCCCCCGATTTGGCAGTCTACGTCGATAGTCCCCTGGCCATCGACGCGACCAGCATCTTCCGTGCCCACCCCGAAGCGTATGATGAGGAAACGGCCGAGATCATGATGACCGATCCCGATCACGATCCCTTCGGCTTCAGGCTCATGCACTACACGCGCTCTGCCCAGGAGTCCAAGGCGCTTAACTTCCTGAAAGGCCCGTCCGTCATCATCAGCGCCAGCGGAATGGCCGAGGCAGGCCGCATCCTCCACCATCTGAAGAACAACGTGGAAGACAGCCGCAACACAGTGCTCATCACCGGCTTTCAGGCACCGGACACGCTCGGCCGCCGCATTCTCGACGGCCACAAGCGCATTAAAATCTTCGGTGAGGATTACGATGTTCGCGCCCGCGTGGAAAGCCTGACCGGCATGAGCGGCCACGCCGACCGCTCCGAATTATTGGCGTGGGCGGGACATCTGAGCCAGCCACCGCGCCAAACATTCCTCGTGCACGGCGAGTCGGAGGCGGCCTTTGCCCTGGCCGAGCGGATGCGCTCCCAGCTCGGGTTTCCCCAGGTCATCGTGCCCGAATTGGGGCAACGGTTTACGATATAACACCCAGTTCCCGGCCTACCCGACTGAACGTCTCCAGGGCGATCTCGATGTCGGCCAGGTTGTGGGCGGCCGAATTCATCACGCGGATGCGGGCCTTGCCCCTGGCCACCGTCGGGAAACCGATCGCCATCGCAAAGACGCCCTCCTCGAACAGGCGACGGCTGAACTGCTGAGCCAGCGACGCCTCGCCGAGCATCACCGGCACGATGGGCGTTTGGCTAAAGCCGGTGTTGAAACCCATCGCCTGCATCTCCTTGCGGAACAGCTCAGCATTGGCCCACAGGCGGTCGATCAATTCCGTGGACTCGCCCAGAATAGCCACTGCCTCGATGCAAGCCGCCGTATCCGGCGCGGTCATGGCGCTGCTGAACAGGAAAGGCCGGCCGCGCTGCCGCAACCATTCAATGATGATGGCCTTGCCGGCCACCAGGCCGCCGACCACACCGAACGCCTTGCTCAGCGTCCCGACCTCGACGTCGACCCGACCGTGCAAGCCGAAATGATCCACGATGCCGCGGCCGCCGCGACCGAGCACACCCTCGCCGTGGGCGTCGTCAACCATGAGCATGATGCCGTGTTCCTCAGCCACCCCGGCGATCTTGTCCAGCGGGGCGATATCGCCGTCCATGCTGAAGACCCCATCGGTGATGATCAGCCGCCGCTTGTAATCAGTTCGTTCCGCGATAACGCGCCGCAAATCGGCGACATCGTTGTGGGCATAGCGAACGACTTCGGCCCGGCTCAAGCGGCAACCGTCGATGATACTGGCGTGGTTCAATTCGTCGGAGAAAATGAGATCGCCGGGACCGACCAGCGCAGGGATAGTGGCCAGGTTAGCCGTGAAGCCGCTCTGAAAAGTGATGCACGCCTCGGCATTCTTAAATTCGGCCAGACGCTGCTCCAGCTGGACATGCAACGACGTCGTGCCGGCAATAGAGCGCACAGCGCCCGGCCCAACTCCATAATTTTCGATGCCGTCCCGGGCCGCCTGGGTTATACGCGGATGATTGGCCAGGCCAAGATAGTTGTTGGCGCAAAAATTGAGCAGGCGACGGCCGTCGATGGTCACCCAGGCATCCATCGGCGAATCCAGGGTGCGAATGTGATTATAGAGACCGGCCGATTTCAGATTATCGATTTCTTGCTGCAGCCACGCGGTGCGTCCGTCTTGCATGATATCCTCGCTTAATGGTGAACAAACCACTCATACACAAGCCGATTGACGATTGAAGCCCATCCGGCTATACTCCCGTTCGTATGAGCAGCGATGGCCTATTGCAGGAGCCAGTGCTCATCCTGAACGTGACATTTGAACCAATGCACGTTTGCAGCACGAAGCGAGCTCTGGCTCTGGTACTCTCTGGAAAAGCCGAAATCGTCATCAATGGTCGCGGGACCATTCATAGTGCTGCATCTCAGTTTGAAATCCCCTCTGTCATTAAATTAAGCCACATGGTCCGGCGACCTCGACCGCGCATCGCCCTGTCGAAGCGCGAAATATTGCGCCGCGACGACTACACCTGTCAATATTGCGGCCGCAAGATGCGCACGCTGACGCTCGATCACGTCGTGCCGCGCCGCTACGGCGGCCCCCATAGCTGGGAAAACCTGGTGGCGGCCTGTTCGCCCTGCAACCGGCGCAAAGGGGGCAAGCTGGCTGCCGAGGCCGACATGGTACTCAGCCGCATGCCCTTTGAACCAAGCCCCTCGGCCGCCTACCGTTTCGGCACACATCTGGAGCAGCACCAGGAATGGGCCCAATTTATTGAGGGTTGGTAAAAGTTCAGGCCCGATAGCGGGCACAATAGCCAAGCAAAAATATAACGGCCGCGGACATCTTTCAACCGCGGCCGTTCGTATTTTTTTGCGCCAGATCGATTATGCGATCCAGCCCACCATCGATCAACTCACCCAGACTGTCGTACATCTGCTCATAACCCTCAAGTGGTCCACCGTATGGATCAGGGACGTTATAAGCATGGCCGGTCATCTCGGTTAACATGTACACCTTATGAGCTTGTTTCGGGAACTCCGCTCGCAGGGCCTCGGCATGGCCGACTTCCATCGTCAGTACCAGATCGGCCTGGTTCATCTGGTCTTCGTCAACCATCCTGGCGCGGTGATTGCTGATATCAAGGCCGCCGCGGCGGGATACATCAATGCTGTAGCGCGAAGCGCCACGCGCCACGATAGCCCACGTGCCGGCCGAGCGCACCGTCCAGTTTGCCAACCCGCGTTTCCGCAAACGGTCCTGTAACATCGCCGCGGCAACCGGAGACCGGCAAATATTCGCGGTACAGATTATCAATACATTGGGCATAAGATACTGCGCTCCACCCTACCCCATTTCGGGTTGAAGCAAACCGAAAGTGCCATCACGGCGGCGGTAAATCACGTTCACCGCGTCATCCGCAGAGTTGAAGAACACGTAGAAATCGTGCCCCAACAGTTCCATTTGATCGATAGCTTCTTCCGCGGACATGGGATGCAGGGCAAATCGCTTGTAGCGAACGATGGCCTGGTCCTCTTCGACATATTCCTCAACACCCGGCAGTGGCTCACCTACGCTTTGCGCCTCACCTTTGCCTCGCGTCCGGTTTTTGGCCTTTCCGCGATACCGCTCAATCTGCCGATAGAGCTTGTCCACAACGGCGTCGATGGCTGCAAACATATCGCTGTTGCGTTCTTCGGCCCGCAGAATCGTGCCGCGCTCGTCGCGGATAGTGATCTCGGCCACATGCCGTTGCACGGCACTGCGCGTATTCTCCATGGCCAGATCAACCTGAACGCTGGAGAGATTTGGAAGATAGCGATCGAGTCGCGCGGTCTTCTTCTCCACGTAATCACGTAAACGTGGAGTGACATCCATATTGGTCGAGAAGATTTGCAGTTCCATAAGGTTACACCTGCTCCTTTCAAGTTAAATTGGGTGCGTTATCAGAAAGCCCGCCGGCCGGGTTACACGTTTGTCGGGCAAAACGCTCAGTCATTCTATTATCCCATGTCTAGCTAACCCGTGCCAAACAATAGGCTGCGACGCTGGTTGCCCCTGCTTCGAGAAGCGCTTCGGCTGCGGCCGACATGGTAGCCCCCGTCGTCAGCACATCGTCCACAAGCATCACGTGGCAGCCGCGGACCCCGGCAGCATCAGCTGTGAAGGCACCGCGTACGTTTTGCAGGCGATCCTCCGGGCCAAGGCCAACCTGGGGCATTGTGTGGCGCGTCCGTTGGAGTAATGTCGGTTCCATTGCGATACGCTTCGCCATGCTCAATGGCCGGGCCAACAGTTCAGACTGATTATAGCCGCGCTGCCGCATTCGCCGCGGATGGAGGGGGACAGGTAGCACGAGATCGGGCGGCTGCGTCCACTCCGGCCATCCGGCAATTAGAAACCGGGCCAATGGGTCCGCCAATGCAAACAATCCTTCATATTTAAAGCGATGGATAATTCGGCTGGTCGGCTCCATGTAGCACAAGGGGGCGCGCATCCGGGTAAGCGTCGGGGGCTTCTGGTGACATTCATTGCAAATCGGGTCGGGCCCCGATGTCAATATGACTTCATGGAAACGGCCACAACGTGAGCACACCCGTGCCGGCACCTTGACCATCTCCGCCTCGCAAGCCGGACAAATCAGCCAACCCACCCGCCCGCAACTGGCGCATGCGGGTGGGAAAACCACATCCACACAGAAAGCCACCAGTTGACGCAACCACCTTTGGGTCTCTCTGACCGGATGTCCCGAGACGTTCACAGTGTTTATGAGCTGTTCAGTCCGGTCAGGATTGCCTCGAGTAGCTGGCGTTTCTCGCCGCGATTGAGCACGATATTGCGTTCCTCCAGCAAAGCATCCAGGCGGTCATGAACATAGGGGCGTATCTGGGCCCTCTGGGTTACGTCGATTCCCGGCTCAAGCGTCCGCAGTATCTGGGCACACAACTTATCCCTGAGATCCAAAAAGGCATCCCGCGTCACCGGGACGGGCGAGTCGCGTAGAACGCGTAATTCGCTCAGGTCCTCGTCCTTATTCCGCCGGTCATTGTCATTCACTTTGTCAGCCACCCGCAAACTCCCCTGATCGGCTGAATTTATCAGACCTGCAATTTTTGTTCTCTAGCCACCGATTCCGAAGAGCGCACCTAACCATGCGGCGGCCTTGTTAATCCAGTTACCTATATCCGGTCCGAACAGAGCCAGTATAGCAATCACAACAACCGCGACAAGGACGATCACCAACGCAAATTCCACTAATCCTTGTCCATCTTCGCTCCTGAAGAAGCGCATAATATCGTTCCTCCGCGAATACACTTCTCTATCCCTATCCTCGCCTCCTAGTCGGTCGAGGAAGTTTCCATGCGGACCCATCCATGACGCAAGGCATAGACGGCCGCTTGCGTCCGATCGTCCACGTTCAATTTTCGCAAGATTGCCGTCATATGATTCTTGACGGTTTGCTGGCTGATGTTCAGGCGCGCTGCGATTTCCTTGTTACTCGCGCCGCGTGTCACCATCTCCAAAATCTCCATTTCGCGCGGTGAAAGGGGCGTGTAGTTTTCGGCCGATTGCTCGTCCACCGGGTAGTTGTATCGTCCAAGACGTTGTTGTACCCAGTTCAGAACTTCGTCATACGTCATGACTTGGCCATGGATGACGTAGTTACCCTTATGTACGGCGAAAACAGTATTCAATAACCCTTCCGGAGGGATGTCTTTCGAACAATAGGCAGCTGCGCCAATCCGCAAGGCATGAAATACCTGCTCGGCATCATCGTAACCAGTCAGGATGATGACCTTTGTTTCAGGCAGATCGTTCAAAATACGACGAGTCACACGCAGGCCATTGGCATTGGGCAAATTGACATCCATGACCACAATGTCGGGGCGATACTCCATGGCGTAATGGAGAGCCACCTCGCCATCGGCCGCCTGAGCCACGACGGACAACCCTGGATCGTTCTCCAATACATCGGCGATCCCCTGTCGAAAGAGAGGATGATCGTCAACAATTAGTACCTTAATCGGATCCATGCGTCATAACCCCAGTACTTCTGTACCTGCATGGCCAGTATATCACGATATCGTTCATCATGCCCCTGCCATTCAAACCCTAACGCACACGCCGGCAGATAAACGTTCTTAAATCGCCGGTATTGACACTAACTTCGGCGTGCTGCCAGCCCAGACCATTCACTACTGCGCGAGCGACACGCCCCAGGACCGCCTGCATAGCCGCGACACGCGAAGCCAAATACCCCAGGCTTAGATACCGCCCCTCTGGTCCCTGCCAGACAACCTCATACCCATGTTCGGCCAGCATCCGCTCCAATGTTTTCGCGCTGAAAAAATAAAGGTGCATATCCATCAACCACGGCCATCGCCGCCCCAGAAGACGGGCTATCGGCGCGTCGATGTCCATGGTATGGACGACCAGCCAGCCGTCGGGTCGCAGCAGCTTGCGCGCCCGTTCCAGTTCGGTCGCCGGGTCGGCCAGATGCTCGATGACATCCCAGAGGGTGAGCACATCAAATGATTCTTCGGGCAACGCAGCCGTTTCCAGCGTGCCCGTCCGGACGTCAAGACCGCGCCGCCGGGCCTCGGCCGCTGCCCATTCCGACGGCTCGATCCCACGCGCTCGCCATCCGGCTTCGATCGCCGCCTCGACAAAAACGCCGATATAAGCGCCTACATCGAGCAAGTCACGACCAGCGGCCGGTCCTGCAATCCGTTCTATCCGGCGAAGGTGGTGTCGGAAGGTGAGCTCGCGCCCCTCCCGCTCCTCCACATAGGTCATATCCTCGACCGCCGTATACGCTTCCAGCACATCGTCGGCGGGCCAGCGCGGATTGGCATATACCAGGCCGCAATTACGACATTCAACTATCTGGCCATGATGGCCATATCCGGGATGGGTACAACGGAAAGCCTCGACATGGAGCGCGTCTCCATTTGCCGTGGCCGGAAAACGGACGCGATAATCATCCCGGCCACACAGATTACAATTAACTTTTATCATTACCGGTGACAGGCGCGACAGCAACAGCCGGTCGACGCGGCTCTCCGCCGCGCAGACGACGCACGAACAGCCGCATCACAGTATACTGGGCCTTGAAGATTTCCTGCCGGGATATTTTGGTCTTTCCTTTTCGCCGGTCCTCAAAAATTATCGGGACTTCGCCGATTTGCCAGCCACGACGCTGACAGAGAAACAACATCTCGACCAAAAATGAATATCCGCTGGAGAATATCTCGTTCAGAGGGATGGATAGCAACACCTCGCGACGATAGAGACGAAACCCGGCCGTGGCGTCCTTCGCTTTCAGGCCGAGCAGCGCCCGCGCCGTAAAATTCGCCAAGCGACTTAGATAGATCCGCTTCCGGGTGCAGTTGCGCGTGCCTCCGCCCGGCACATATCGTGAACCGATGACAACATGCTTGCTGCGACTCATCGCGATCATATCGGGAATGTAACGCGGGTTATGGGAAAAATCAGCATCCATTGTCAGGATGCGCTCCGCGCCAATCTCATGGATCGCCTTGTTAAACCCGGCAATGTAGGCCGTGCCCAACCCCAGCTTGGCCGGGCGGTGAAGAGCGTAGACGCGGCCGGGATAAAGCCCCTCCCAGCGATCAGCCATATCGCCGGTTCCGTCGGGCGAGTTGTCGTCCACAACTATGACGCCAATCTGGTCCGGAAGAGCGAGCAATTGCTCCAGCAACTCATCCAGGTTATCGGCCTCATTATAGGTAGGAACGATGACAAAAGTTTCGCTCATTCGGATTGCTCCATGCCGGATGGATTGTAACGACAAGCGATAGGGTGGTCAAAATGCGTGGCGTCCCGATTAGTGGCCTCCGACGACTGTCAGACGGACAATTACCTGCATCATGCGCATCGGCATCCTCTCCCGTAACCCAAATCTGTTCAGCACTCGACGGCTTGCGTCGGAGATTCGCGATCGCGGTCATGTGGCAGAAATTATCGACACGACTCGTGTTGCCGTGCACATCGGGGACGATGGCAGCTCGCCCAACCGTCCGCAGATGATGGTTGCCGAGCTGCCCGACATGACCAGACCGTTGATGCTCCCCGCGCTGGACGCCGTCATCCCCCGCATCGGCACCTCAGTGACCTTTTATGGTCTGGCGGTCGTTCGCCAATTTGAATCGGCCGGCATCCCCACCACGGCTTCCTCCTACGCCATCACCTGCTCTCGCGATAAACTTCAAAGCTTGCAAACCATGGCTCAAGCCGGGCTACCAATCCCCCGAACGGCCGTCGTCGCGCGGCCGGAAGCACTCTACGCGGCCGTCGAAGCGGTTGGCGGTTTGCCCGCTGTGGTCAAACTCATACACGGCACACAGGGGCGCGGCGTGTTTCTGGCCCATCAAATGGCGACTATCTCAGCGCTATTGCAACGCGCTGCCGAGCTGAACCGGCAAGCAATCGTGCAAGAGTTCATCGCCGAGGCGGGCGGCCGAGACCTCAGACTCATCGTGGTCGGCGACCAATGCGTCGCAGCGATGGAGCGTCAGGCTCCCGGCGGGGAATTTCGGGCCAACCTTCACCGTGGCGCGACCGCCGCCCCTTTCGTGCCGGACAAGCCGACAGCGGCTCTGGCCGTGGCGGCCGCCGCGGCCCACGGCCTGGCGGTGGCCGGGGTGGACCTTATCCTGTCGCGACGTGGCCCCCTGCTGCTGGAGGTCAATTCATCCCCAGGCCTGGAGGGGATCGAGAAAGCCACCGGTATTAATGTTGCCGGGAAAATCGTCGAGTTGGCGGAGAATGCCGTGCGAAGCCCGACGGCGCTTGGGAAGCGAGACGGATAAAGGTCCGGAGATCCTAATGAACCACCTTTTCGGCGGCGTCGCGCCCTTTCCTAGCGGCAATATTATCGGGCGTCAGCTTGCTGGCTCCCTGATTGCCGGTCTCGAGCCAATGACAGGCGGCATAATGCCCATTGCCGTAATCCTTGAACTCTGGTTCCTGCTGTGAGCAAAGGTCAAAAGCAATTGGGCAGCGTGTATGGAAGCGACAACCCGTTGGCGGGTTCAAAGGGCTGGGGACGTCTCCCTCCAGCAGGATGCGCTGTCGCTTGTACGTGGGATCAGGCACAGGAATAGCCGACATCAGCGCCTGTGTATAGGGGTGGAGCGGATCGCTATAGAGCTGATCGCGGGGAGCCATCTCTACCATCTTGCCCAGATACATCACACCGACACGTTCGCTGAAATGCTCCACAACACTCAGGTTATGGGCGATGAAGAGATAGGTTAACCCAAAGTCGCGCTGTAATTCGCGCAGGATGTTGAGCACCTGGGCCTGGATAGACACATCAAGGGCTGAAACCGGTTCATCGCAGACGATGAATTTCGGTTGCAGGGCCAAAGCCCGTGCAATGCCAATTCGTTGTCGCTGACCACCCGAGAATTCATGCGGGTAGCGTCGGGCATGTTCGGCACGCATACCGACGCGCGTCAGCATTTCAGTCACGATGTCATATCGCTCCTGGGCATTCATGTTGGTGTGGATTCGTAACCCCTCGGAAATGCTCTCGCCAATCGGCAAACGGGGATCCAGCGATGAATACGGGTCCTGAAATATAATCTGCATCTCGGCGCGCATCTTCTTCAGTTCAGATGATTTGTAGTCGAAGATGTTTTCGCCGTCCATAATCACTTCGCCCGAGGTCGCCGGGATGAGACGAAGGATCGTCCGGCCGACAGTCGTTTTGCCGCAACCCGACTCTCCGACCAAGCCGAATGTTTCGCCTTCGTTGATAAAGAACGACACATCGTCCACAGCCTTGACCCACGCCTGAACGCGCTGTAGTAACCCGGCCCGCACCGGGAAATATTTAACGAGGTTCCTGACTTCGATCAGTTTCTTGCGAGGCGCAACGGCCGCAGCTGGGGTCTGGTGGTAAATCTCTTCTGGCATCCGCATTACCTCAATGAGCAATTTCCCGGCGGTCGGCCATCCACAGACCTTCCGGTGCGTCAGCCATCTCGGGCAAATCCTCATATAACCAGCAACGCACCGTGTGGCCGGGAGACAGTAACTTGAGTTCCGGTTCCTCATGCAGGCATATCTCCAGGTTATACTGGAGTCGCGCCTTGCACCGTGGCGAAAACTTGCAACCGCTGGGCAGGTTAACCAGATTGGGAACCGAGCCGGGTATTGTGGTTAATGGTTTATCAGCGTGGCCCAGAATCGGTGTGGATCCAATGAGCGCATCGGTATAAGGGTGCTTGGGAGCCTGGAACAACTCAATTACCGGCGCTTGTTCCACAATTCGCCCGGCATACATCACATTGACCCGATCACACATCTCGGCCACGACGCCCAGGTCGTGGGTGATCAGGATAATGGCCGTGTCCATCTTCGATCGCAGGTTACGCATCAGATCGAGAATTTGGGCCTGAATCGTCACATCGAGGGCCGTCGTCGGTTCGTCTGCGATGAGTAATTCCGGCACACAAGCCAATGCCATGGCGATCATGACTCGCTGGGCCATTCCTCCCGATAACTCATGAGGGTAAGCGTTGGCGCGTCTTTCAGGGTCAGGCACGCCGACCATCGCCAGCAACTCAATGGCTCGCTTTTGGCCAATATCCTTTCCCAAGTCCTGATGGATTTGCAGGACTTCCGATAGTTGGTCGCCGATGCGAAAAACGGGGTTCAGGCTGCTCTGTGGTTGCTGGAATATCATCGAAATTCGATTGCCACGAATCTCGACCATGCGTGATTCAGGCAATTCCAGCAAATCCTGGTCATCGAATATAATTTTGCCCTCGACGACCCTGCCCGGCCGGCTGAGCAGGCGCATGATCGAGAGCGAAGTGACGCTCTTGCCGCAGCCCGACTCGCCCACCAATCCCACAACCTCCCCACGTCTAACGGTAAAGTCGATACCGTCGACAGCACGCACAACACCGGCCTCCGTGAAAAACTGGGTATGCAGGTTCTTTATATCGAGTATTACGTCTTTTTCTTTTTCCACGTCGTCCTGATTTTCGAAGGTGGTATCAAGCCTGCTGAATAATAACCTGACATCACCCATTCTGGGTAGAATTTCGCCGAGCGAAATTGGCCCAAACAATAACCTGACAGGTCATTTGCGGCAACCTGTCAGGTCATGAGTCGAAAAGGGTTTTTGGGAGATTGGGCCGGTCGCTACTTGTCGTCCCAATCATCCCGATTTTTGCGCCGCTCCCCACCTACATACATGGCCACGCCGATTACTGCCAGAAAAATTCCCAGAGTCGAGGCAGTGTAGGCCAGGAAATTTGTCAAATAGGTTGATGGCACAACTCGCATGACGATAAGAAACGGCAAGACAGCGCCGATGACAGCCAGAACAAAACCGATCAGGATCAATCGATTAAACGGCATGCCCCTTGTTCTCGTCATAGAGCCAACAAGCCACCAGATGTCTGGGGGAGACCTCAAAATTAGGCGGCTCCTTAACATCGCATATCCCTTCCATGAACGCCGGGCAACGTGGATGGAACCGACAACCGGTAGGCGGCTTCACCAGACTCGGCGGTTCGCCCTTGGGGATTTCACGCTGGACAAGCGCATTATCCGCGTTTGGGTCAGATGATGCTTCCAGCAATGCATTTGTATATGGATGTTTGGGGTCGTCGAGCAAGTCCTCCATCCGCGCAAATTCAACGATTTCACCCGCGTACATGACGAAGATAAACTCGGAGAAATAGCGCACGGTGGACAGATCATGGGTGATATACAGGACAGCCAGGTTGTGGCTTTCCTGTAACTTGCGCAGGATTCGCAGGATCTCGACGCGCACTGAGGCGTCCAGCATCGACACCGGCTCGTCGGCTACCAGCAACTTCGGCTCCATGATCATCGCTCTTGCGATGACAACGCGTTGTTGCTGGCCGCCGCTCAGCATGTGGGGATACTTGGGCAATACTTCTTCAACCGGCGTCAGCTTAACTTCCTCAAGGATCTTCCTGATACGGCTGGCGCGCTCGGCTTTATCAGATACGCCGTTAATTTTTAACGGCTCTTCAAGAATTGTCTCGATATTCATGAACGGCGGCAATGCCCCAAAGGGATCTTGCTGCACATAGCCGATTTTGGAGCGGTATTGGCGTAACTCATTGCCTTTGGTGGTGCTTAGGGAGGTATCGTCGAAGATCACATCCCCCTTGGTGGGAACATTCAAGCCAAGAATCGTTTTCATCAGGCTCGACTTCCCGCAACCACTCTCACCCACACAGGCGATCGCCTCGCCGTGCTCCAGGGAAAAGTTCACGCCGTCGACCGCCCGAACATAGCCGGCATGACCAAAGCCAAACCGCTTCAACTCATACCAGACATGCAAATCCTTGATCTCCAGTAGAGGTCGACCATTCACTTGGGACGTTTCGTTTATCTCGCCGTTATTATTGCTCATATCGCTGTCGTTTCCATTCGGTCAGGCAATACGGATGCCTTATACATACAGCCAGCACTTCACCTTGCGGTCGACATCATAGAGGATAGTCGGTGGTTCTTCGTCACACTTATCAAACCGTTTCGGGCAGCGGTCCTTGAACCGGCAACCCGTGGGTGGATTGAGCAGGCTGGGCGGCTGTCCGGATATAAATTCCGGCTCAACGACTTCCCGGAGCCGTGGCACGCTGGCCATCAGGGCATGGGAATAGGGATGCAGCGGTTGTGTGAAGAACCGACGGGCATCGCCAACCTCGACAACCTGGCCGGCATACATGACGGCGACATTATCGGCCAGTTCGCTGGAGGTGGCAATGTCATGGGTGATGAGGATAAAGGCAGTTTCTAGCTCGTGCTTCATCCTTTTCATCAAGTTCATGATGCTTGCCTGTGTCAGCACGTCGAGGGCTGAAGTCGGCTCATCCAGGATGACCACATCGGGCAGCGTGACCAGCGCCATAGCCAAAGCCGAACGCTGACGCATGCCGCCGCTCAGCTCGAAGGAGTACCGATGGAGGAAGTCAATGGGCACGCCGACATGCTCCAGCATGCGCACCGCGGCTTTCGTAGCCTCCTCGTTGTTCATGTTCATGTGGATCATGGCCGGCTCGGCCACCTGGTCGCCGATCTTCATGACCGGGTTCAGGGCGTTCATGGCCGCTTGAGGCACCATCGAGATCCGCTTCCAGCGAATTTCCTTGCGGTAGGCCTCCTTGTCGAGCGTCATAATATTCTGATCGTGGAGCCATATCTCGCCGTCGTAGATCCCGGCGTTGCGTGGCAACAAGCGCAGGATGGCCTTGGCCAGTGAGCTTTTACCGCAACCGGATTCGCCAATGATGACCGTGGCCTCGTTCTTGCGCAGATCGAAGTCAACTCCGTCCACTGCCTGGACCGGGCCTCCGCGCGTATTAAAGTACAACCGAAGGTTGCGAACCTTCAGTACCAGTTCGTTTTTCTGTTCCATAGCTTTACACTTCACGCAAACGAGGATTGAATATCCGGTCCAGCGCAAAACCGACCATAGCGAACGCCAGGCCGGCGATCATCAGCAGCGCCGACGGTAACAAAATCCAGTAGTAGTAACCGTTGAAAAGCGCTCCCTGGGTGTTTGCGTCGTTGATCAACTTGCCCCAGGTCGGCAGAACCGGGTCACCCAGACCAAGGACGGCCAGCGAAGCCTCAAGGAACACAAAGCCGGGCACCAGAATCACGATAGCGGGGATGATCAGCGGAAGAACACGGGGGATCAGGTAGCGGAAGATGATCCGGTTGCTCCCGGCCCCATAGGCGCGAGCGGCGTCGATGTAGGGTGATTCCTTGACTTGCAGGAAGATGGCGCGGTAATTCTTGATCTGCAGGCCAAAGATGCTGAGCACGATGACCAGACCCAGCATGAGCCAGATGCTTCGACTGTATAGCGTGCCGACCATGATCAGAATTGGCAATAGAGGGATGATGGCGTTGACCTCGGTGATGCGCTGAATGGTCCCGTCAACCCAACCGCCTGTCCACACGCCGAACGCCGCGATACTCATCGTCGTGACAGTCGTGAAAACAGCGGCCAACAAGCCAAAAGCCATGGCGATCGGTGTGCCCCATAGCAAGGCGACCGTCAAATCGCGCCGCTGGTGATCGGTCCCGGCCAGTCCATGAACCTTGCCATAGCTGACAAAGGTCATGTCAAGAGTCGATTCAGGCTCGAACAACAGCGCGGTCGCATCGAGCCGGTAGGTTCCCTGAAGTACCTGTATACCTTCCTTGCTGGGATCATCGAAGAGGCCTTCAATAACTGTGATGCCTTTAATCCCCGTCTCCCGTTCCAGACGACGCTGCAACCGGGTATCCTGATCGAAGCGCACCGAAGTGTTGGCTGTGGCCGAAAACTCACCGGCGCGAATCTCGCGCCCGTCCGGTGTGATCCAGGTCAACTCGACAAAAGGCTGTTTACTGGCATATTTGGCGGCGGCGAACAGGATGACTTCGGGGGGGAAGGTATCGTAAGGGAAGTCAAACTCATAGCTGTAGAAACCCTCGCGGGTGTCGGCCGATATCTGCTCGAATGTCGGTTCAATATCCCCTTTGGAGCTGTCAATAATCACCGAGGCCGCCAGGTCAGTACTGGTGAACCAGTTTTGCCACGCCGGAGCGGCATTTCGGGGATAGTAGCGCCAGACAAGCTCGCCCCCGCGCCAAAGCCGGATAGCCTCGCTATAGGGCATGATGATCGGTGTTATGATGGAAACGACCAACAACAAGCCAATGATAATCATGCCGATGACGGCGGTTGGATACTGGCGTAGTTGTCGCAGGCTGCTCAGAATCCCTTTCATTATTTTCGGCCCCCATCGCCCACCCGGACGCGCGGATCGACCAGCGCATAGACAAAGTCCAGCACGAAGACGGTCAGTGCCAGCAGGTAAGCGTACAACACAACATTGGCAACAATCACCGGGGTATCAAAAGCGCCGATAGCCCGATAGTAAAGCTGGCCGATGCCGGGCCAGTTGAAGACGGTCTCAAAGATGATGGCCCCGGTCCAGAGCGTGATCAGGAGCAAGGCGAAGCTGGTGATGATATTGGGCAGGGTAGGGCGCAGGATATAGCGCCGCTCGATCATCCTGTCCGAAAGACCTTTCGCCTTGGCCATCTCCACGTAGTCCTCGCTTGAGTAGATAAGAAAGAACGTGCGCCAGTTATAGGCCGTCAAGAAAATCGCCGATATGAGCCACGCCGCCATCGGCAAGATCATGTGGTTCAACAGGCTCAGGAGGTAATCCACGGGGTTATCGGGCGGCGGCGCGGACACCATCCCGCCAAAAGGCAATACTTTGAGCATTGCCGCAAATATCAGGATCAAAAACAAACCATAGAACCAGGCTGGCGCGGCCGAGGTCGGCGCCAGAGCCAGCACCACCTTGTCCGCCATACTGCCGTAACGTCGCGATAGGCTTAGCCCGGCAAACAAGGCCACAAAAAATAATATCAGGTTTGCGCTGCCAAACAGGAGCAAGGTGGAGGGCAGTCGTTCCAAAAGGATGTTCCTCACCAGGCGTGAGCCGCTGTCACTGACCAACTGCTGGGAAAAGCCAAAATTCAGGGTCATGCCGTCCCACAGATATTCAAAGCTGCGCACTAGGAACGGACGATCCAGCCCATATCGTTTGATTTCGAGGTCAACGCGCGAATTTATGTACGCGACACGCTGCTCGCTATTCATTGTTTTGAAGGCTGGGTCGGCAGTGGCAGCCAGGGCCACGCTTTCACGTATCGTGCCCAGGCGGATCTTGTCCACCGCACCGCCCATATTGGCCACGACAATCGTGATATACACGCCGACGGCTACGGTGAACACCAGCGCCACCAGCTTAAGGAGGGTATAACGCACCAGGCGCTTGATACCCTGCATGCGGGCTTTGCGGGCCGAGGCCTCAATGGATTCGACATCCACTTCAGCGTTAATATTAAAATCGCCTGTGATAGTGTTTGCGGCCATAGCCACACCTCATGTACGTTTGTGATCCGAGAGCACGAAATCATGCAGGAGGAGGTGACTCAAAAGTCACCTCCTCCTCACTACTTAAATTCTAGCACAGTCACTTGACCGTGCTACCGGATAGAAAAGCGAGGCTACGGGGCAGTTACGAACTCGTAGCTGGACAGGCCGGGGATGGCAACCAGCTTGGAGACGACGACGACGTCCAGCCGGTTCGACCCTTCGGCCATGGCTCCGGTCACGTCAGCGGGCAGAACCGCCTGCCAGACACCGTCTTCCACAGCCTCAGCCGTGCCGTCAGCAACCATCGAACCGTCAGCGCCGAAGACCATGTAGCTCACAGACTGGATATCATCGACCGGATACGGTCCATCGAAGACGTCGATGAAGATATCGAAGGCTGCTTCCTCCCCGATGGTCACTCGTGCCGGTCCGTCAATCTCCGTCACCGGGAAGGCCGGGGCGGCGAAAGCGGCGTAGCGGCTGGCCAGATCGGGGTGGGCCGCGTAGCGGGTCAGAACAGCCTGTCCCTCGACCGGGAACACACCGGACAGGAAGTACGGGCCGGTGGAGATGTAGTAGTGGCCGTAGCGGCGCGCGAACTCGGCCAGGTTGTTATACCGGGCGGTCGCGTCCTCAGCAGTCACATACTGACCCAGGGTCGGGGCGTAGGGGATGTAGGACTCGGCGGTGGCCGAAATCAGCTCGGAAGCCAGAACCTCGAGGGACGGGCCCGCAACCAGGTTGGCCTGCTCGATCTCGTTAGCGGCGGCCTTGTCGGGCGTGAAGGCAAACCCGCCATTCGCGTCACCGCGCAGCATGACCGCCATGTTGTGCCAGGCGGCGTCGGAGTAATCGTAGGCAGCAGCCGGCCACCAGGTCTGGACAGCGTTCTCGGCGTCCAGGCTACCCGCGTCGGTCCAGGTCTCGATCACGAGCGGATCGACGGAGGCGATGCGGACACCCTTGAAAGCGGACAGGAACTGCTCGCGGGTCGGTACCAGCGCCTCATCGTAGTTCGCGCTGGCCGGATCGCCCAGGTCGAAGGCCGTGATCATAGCCATGACGAAGTCGGCCGCGCTGATCGGGCTGCCGTCGTGCCAGGTAACGGTCTGGTACATGTCCGCCGGGTAATAGACGGTCGACTTGAGCAACGCGGTCTGCGTCTCGGTGTAGACATCGGCCGCGGTCAGGAAGACCTGGTTCTCGGCATCCCAGCCGGCCCAGGCGTCGTCGGGAACGACGACTTCAGGCTCGAAGGAGAGCGTAACCCAGTCGGACGACGACGTCATGGGATAGCCATCGCGGACCGTCAGCTCGGCACGCTCAACACGGCCCAGGATGCCCAGGCCGGTATTCGGGTCGGAGTAGATACCCAGATCGCCGACGCCGCGGATTACCATCTGGTCGAAGACCCAGTTCGAACCGCCAAACGGGTTGAAGGGCTCGGTGAAGACGCTGGGCAGACCGACGTTCATGGCGCCGCCGACCTCGTCCGCGAAGCGGATGGTCTTGGACCACAGCGCGGCGCCGCTGACGCCACCGGCCAGGTCGGTCGTCACAGAGACTTCATTGCGGAACGGGACAACGGTCGTGCGGCTGGTGATCCAGTCGCGGGTCGCGTATTCCATCGACAGCGGCAGTGCGGTGCGGAACACCTCGTTGCGCTCATCGATCGAGGCGAAATCAGCGTTGAAGACCTTCGCCGCAGCCTCGTCCAGTTCGGCGGGCGGGGCGTAGAGCGCCCACAGCGGCCAGGGCAGGACGCGATTGGTGTAATACTGCTCGAAGGAGGAGTTGGATTCGCGGTCGATGGCCGTCTGGCTCCAGGCGCCGGTGTAGAGGTTCCACTCGCAGAGGGTCGGATCGCCCGAAACCCACAGCGGGCTCAACTCGCCCGAGGTGCGCTCGACGCGCTCAACGGTGAAGCCCATGTTCTCCAGCTGGGTGGCGATGTAACCGCCGATCAGCAAGCGGGTGTCTTCGGTACGGATAAGGAAGATCAACGTGACCGGCTGACCGTTGTAGGTCCACTTGCCGTCAACCATCTCGGCGCCCATGCCTTCCATCTCAGCCGTGATAGTTTCAACAGCCTTGTCATAGTTATAGGCATACTTCGCCTCAAGCTCGCGGATCTCCTTGGCGAAACGACCGCGGTCGGCGCTGGCTTCGGCTATGGTCGTGTACTTGGGCACGGCCAGACCGTTATACAGCTCCTGGGCGACGTAGTCGCGATCAATGGCGTAGTTCATCGCCTCATTGATCTTCATGTTGGAGAACGGGTTGAACTTGGTCTCATCGGCGCAGGTGGCGATGTTGAAGAGCAACTCGTCAAAAAGACCGTATTGGGTACGGGTCTGGATGTTATCGGAGGCGATAGCCTGTGTAGCGGCTTCGCCGGCGATGTCGTCAGCGTACATGTGCATGTCGCCGGCTTCCAGACGGGCAACGGCCGCGTTGGCATCCGGCTCACGGACGATCACGATCGTGTCGAGCCAGCCGCCGGTGCGGGTGGTCTCTTCAGGATCAACAGCTTCAACTTCGACAACGCGGGTAACTTCGACTTCAACAGGCGCGGAGGTCACTTCGACCTCGACGACCTCAGGCTCACCCTCGACGACCTCAGTCTCGGTGACGACGCGGGTAACTTCGACGACGGTCTGCCCGCCACAGGCGGCGAGGATGCCACCTACCAATACCAGCAGGGCAACGAGTGCCCATGTTTTCTTCGACATGTTAGATTGTCCTCCTCTAACGATAGTCAGGTTTTTGTCCCGGCCTGTACTCGATTGCGTAATCGGGCCGGACTTTTTCGACGTCTACCAAACAGCATCTACAAATTTGAAATTGGCTCCAATCTGCACTTGGTTTTAATTTCCTGGTTCACTCTGGACCGCGGCACCACCTCCTCTTGCTTCCCGTTCAGATGTTCCTGCCTGAAATACAAAAACGCAACCTTCGCCCGTGCGTCAGCGCGGGTTGTGGTTGCGTTTTATTTTCGCGGAACTATTTATAACCAGTGTCGGGACAGACAATGTCATTATATTTAAAGCATTACAAACCTGATTTGGCTAGTATAGTGCGCTACAGTTTTCCTGTCAAATTAGTAACAAACAGGTGACGAAGTTTCCTGAATGTCGCCGGAACAGTGACATTATAAGGGTCACACCCCACGCCCGTGAAACAACAACAGGCCACTTGTGCGGTGGCCTGTTGCCGGGCAAATGCCTGTGGTGGAGATGGCGGGAATCGAACCCGCGTCCGAAAAATTCGACCTCCGGATGTCTACAAGCTTAGTCGATCTATTTAGGTTCGGTGCCGGGCGCCCCGATCAACTGGGTCAGCCGGCCCTACCCGATTACCCCCGAAAGGGCGTCTCTAGCCTCGCTTATCGGGATCAGCGCGGAGCACGTCGGCATTGATGTCGCCCGCAATTGCCCAGCCGACGAGAGGACAAAAGCGAACGGGTTCCTTGTTTAGGGGAACATCTTGGCTATCCCTGGGCCGCTTTAGGCAGCCATGGGGAGAGCGCTGTATGCATTGGTGCGGTTGGCACTTATGCGTTTGCTTCCAGTTTTACGAGATGTAAAGCGTGCTCGGCTTGCAATCCAGGGCCAGCCTTCCCCGTCGAAGCCAGTCATCCCCGAATGTGACCATAGTATATCATTCCCACATTAAATCGTCTATCGGAATTTAATTAGATTTCGGTCCTCCAACCTACTTCCAGCGCGTCAGAATCGTCTCGCGCTGGAAAAGCCGGATGGCAAGATAGAGGAGGATCACGTCGAGCGCAAGAACGATTCCGCCCAGCAGAAACATCAATTGCTCATCGATGAGTATCAGCCCCATGGATTGCCCGACCACGAGCAAAATCAGCGGCAGGATAACAAGCGCCGAAAGTTGCTCAGCCACGCGCGGGTCGGTTACACGCGAGGACACGATAACCGCGATGCAGGTGGCCAGGATCGTCAGCAGCGGAGCAACCACAAAGATGGCCAGCAACCAGTGGGGTTTGAAAAACGCAGCGAAGACCGCCGGCGGCGTCAACAACCACGCGCCGATAAAAAATATACCGAACGCCACCCACGTCGCGGCGATAGCCGGCACGACGGCGGCGATAATCTTGGCCGTCAACAGCTCGACGGTGGTGATCGGCGTCGCCAGCAGCGGCTCCAGGCTGCGCGTCATCTTCTCGCCGACGATGCTGTAGGCGGCGATGGTGACGGGAATGGCGACCGGCAGGATCATGAACATGAGGACAAACAAGTTGAGTGTATAAACCAGGGAACAGTCCATAGGGTTCAGGCCAACACACATTTGCCCCGCCAGTTTCATGATTTCCGGATCGTTAAGTTCCGTTTCCATCCCCTCGATCCGGGAGAAGGCGAATAACATCCCCAGCGGGAGGGCAGCCAGAATGAGCGGCAGAAACAGCACCGAAAAAAAGACCAGCTTGTTCTTGAAAACCTCAGCCCATTCCTTGCTGATGATCGTGATGATTTTATCCATGACGTTTTCCCCGCATGGCGCTCAGGCGGTCGCCGGCTCTTCCTTCATGAGCTGCAGATAGACATCCTCCAGAGAGTAGCGTAATTCGCCCACGAATTGAATCCCGGCCCCGGCTCCGACCAGAGCGCGAACGATATCGGGATTGTGGGTCTCCGGATCGTCAAGAGAAAGAATCAGCTTATCCTCTTTCGCCTCGGCCGCCTTGACGAACGGCAACGCCTGAACGATGGGCAGAAACGTCTCAGCCGGCCCCGCCAGATGAAAGACGACCTGCCGTCCGTAGACTTGCTGTCGCAAACGCCCGGGCGTGTCCACCACGCGCAAGTGGGTCTTGAAGACAGCCACACGATCGCACAGGCGATCCGCTTCGTCGAGGTTGTGGGTGCAGAGGAAGATCGTCCGTCCACGCCCCTTCAACTCGCCGATGAAATCGTGGACGAGGCGGGACGCTTCGGGGTCGAGGGCCGACGTCGGCTCGTCGAGGAAAAGCACCCGCGGCTCGTGGAGCAAGGCGCGTCCGATGGCCAGCTTCTGGCGCATGCCCTTGCTGAACTCACCCACCGGATCGTTGCGTCGCTCCCAGAGGCCCAGCAGCTTCAGATACTTTTCCACCTGGAAATCAACCTTCTCAACCTCATACAGGCGGGCGAAGATGGATAGATTGCGGTACGCCGACAGCCGGTCGTACATGCCCGGCGTTTCGGTCAGGATGCCGACATTACGCCGAATCTGTTGGTCGTCGCGGCCGACTTCGTAATCGAGAACACGCGCGCTGCCTGAAGTCGGCGCGATGAGGCAGGTAAGCATGCGGATGGTCGTCGTCTTGCCCGCCCCATTCGGCCCCAGAAAGCCGAAGACTTCCCCGTCGGCGATATCAAGCGTCAGCCGGTCGACGGCGGCGTGTTCCCCGAATGTTTTGGTCAGATTGCTTGTGTTGATCATCTTGCTTGACTCCGCGATAGTTTGCACTGTAACGGCAGGGGAAGCCGGTGTCAAGGTCACTGGCGGATTAATCGGCAGTAGTCGGGACAATTGCTGCCCCTGGATCGACCGGCGGTGTTATACTCCGGCAAGGTCGGGCCGAGGAGACAACAGGCACGGATCGGGCCGGGCAGATGGACATCAAGGGCGATCTACTCAGAACCAAATTCTACATCCCGCCCGCGCGGGCCAACATGGTGACGCGCCCGCGTCTGCGCCGGCAGCTTGAGGAAGGGTTGCGCCTCGGGCGTCCGCTGACGCTGGTCTCGGCTCCGGCCGGGTACGGCAAGACAACCCTGATCGCCGCCTGGTTGCATCAGCTAGAGGCAGAACCGGCCGACCTGCCCGTCCACATTGCCTGGGTATCGTTGGACGATGACGACAACAACCCCGGTCGCTTCCTTGAATATGTCGCCGCCGGAATTCAGGAGGCGGGAATCGACTGGCGGCCGTTGAACCAAACCCTGTGGGGGGTTTCCGATCCGCTGCCCGTCGAGGCAATCATCACATCCCTGCTGAACGAAACCGGCAACCTTGAGGAGCAACGGCCGTTGATCCTGGTTCTGGACGACTACCACAAAATCCAGTCAGCCATCATCCACAATGCCCTCCAGTTCACGCTGGACCATGCACCGCCCGGACTGCGCGTGATCCTGATCACCCGCGAAGACCCGCCGCTGGCACTGGCCCGATTCCGGGCGCGAGAGCAATTGACGGAGATTCGGGCGGCCGATTTGCGATTTACGCCGGACGAAGCCGCCGGGTTTCTCAACCGGACGATGGCTCTTGATCTACCGACCGATCAATTAGCCGCGCTCGAACATCGCACCGAGGGCTGGATCGCTGGGTTGCAACTGGCCGCCCTGGCGCTGCGGTCCTCGCGTCCGGGGGACACCCGGACGGGTGAGGAATTCATCGCCTCCTTCAGCGGCAGCCATCACTATATAATCGATTACTTGTTGGAAGAGGTGCTGCGCCAACAGGACGAAAGCGTGCGCAACTTCCTGCAACAAACGGCCGCGCTGGATCGATTATGCGCTCCATTATGCGATTCAATCACCGGCCGCGAGGATAGCCGGGCCGTGCTGATGCATCTCGAGCGCGCCAACCTTTTCCTCATTCCCCTCGATGAGAGGCGCGAATGGTATCGCTATCACCATCTAATGGCCGATTCGCTGCGGGCAGGGTCGGATAAATCGACGCTGGAAGCGACCCACCGGCGTGCATCGCAATGGTACGAAGCGCACGACCTGCCCGGGGAGGCGGTTCACCATGCCTTCGCCGCGAACGATCCGGTTCTGGCGGCCGACGTCCTGGAGCGGGTCATTCAGAAAGCCTCAATCTGGTCGCGCGGCGAGATATCCCTGCTGACCGGCTGGCTTGATTCGTTGCCCGCCTCCTTACTGCCGGATAGACCCGCGTTGAGCCTGCATGCGTCCCGCGCCCTGTACCTGTCCGGGCGAATGGAACGGGCGGAAGCCCTGTTGCGGCAAGCCGAACAATCGCTGCGCGACGACGCCCGCAAGCAGCCGGAACTAACGGCGTTGGCGATCATCCTGCGGGCGGCCATGGACGCGATGCGCGGCGAGAATCTGGCCGAGGCTGTCGCGGCTATGCGTCGCCTGCTCGCCCAACCTGAAATCATAGGGGGCCATGCGGCCGCTCGCGCCGCCGACACGCTGGGTCTGGCCTGCGAATTATCCGGCGATGTGGGCGAAGCCGAAGAAGCGTACCTGCAAGCGAGTGAACTGGCGCATGCGGCCGGGGTGAGCTATCTGGCCGTCAACGCTCACTGCGAGGCGGCGCTCATGCAGATTCAGCAAGGCAGACTGTCATTGGCCACCGAAACATGCCAGGCCGCGCTGGGATTGGCGGGCGATGACAGCGCACCCCCGATGGGCCTGGCTTGGGCCATACTGGGCGACATCGCGCGCGAACGGAATGATCCGGCGACGGCCGAACAACTCATCCTGACCGGTATCGAACTGTCGCTCGAGGGCGGTATCGTCGACGATCTGCGCTACGCCTATCTGTACCTGGCTCGTCTGCGTCAGGCCCAGGGAGAACCGGCCGCTGCTTTGGCGGCCTGGCAGAAGGCAGACTCCCTTATGCGCTCGTACAAAGTTCCCCGTCTGACGTTACTGTCGGCGGCCCATCGCGCCCATTTGGACCTGTTGCAGGGGAACCTCGCTCTTGCCGGGCAGTGGGCACAGCAGTATCAACAGGTTCGAGTGTCCCGGCCGGTTGAATATTTGCGAGAGTTTGAGGACCTCACGCTGGCCCGGATTCTGCTTGCCGGACAAAGAAATGATGAAGCGCTGGATTTACTCCGGCCCCTGTTGGTGGCGGCGCGGGAATCAGGGCGCGACCGGACGATCATCGAGGCGCTCATATTACAGGCAATAGCCCAACAGTCACGGAGCACCGAGGCGGCTGATGCATCACTCATCGCCGCGCTCTCATTGGCCGCCCCGGAAGGCTTTGCAATGCCATTCGTCGACGAAGGCCCAGCACTTATCCCGTCGTTGATCCGCGTTCGCGGCACGGCTCCCGCATTTGTCGATCAACTGCTGGCGGCCCTGTCAACGGATAACGCGATTGGCGGCCGTTATGTCGTCACCTCCTCATCCTCGCAACCTCCCTCCTCGCAGAGTGAAGAACAGCTCAGCGAGCGCGAGCTGGACGTGCTTCGCTTGCTCGCCGCCGGATTGTCCAATCAGGAAATCGCCGGCGAATTGTTTATCTCCGTCGGCACGGTGAAATGGCACGCGCACAATATTTATGAGAAGCTCGGCGCGCGCGGCCGAACCCAGGCCGTTGCCCGCGCGCGTGAACGCCGGCTGATCTAGCCTCTTTCGTTCCCCTTTCCCAAACCTGCCCGTCAACCTATCGGCCGATAGGCGACATCCCTATCTTCCCTCGTGTAAGCTGCCGGTAATTGGCAGAACTAAGATGGAGTGATCGCAAATGGACGCGCTACAGCCGGTCGTTTATGAAATTCGCATCCAGGGTCATCTGGAAAATCATAGAGCAGACTGGTTCGGTGACATGACCATCACCCGCCTGCCGGATGGTTCCACCGTCCTGACCGGAACGGTGGTGGATCAGGCGGCCCTGCACGGCCTGTTGAGCCGCATCCGTGACATTGGCGCATTGCTCATTTCCGTGCAGCGTCTGGATTCGCCACCTTCATTGAAGCAAGCAACCTGACACCATTTTGAGAATACGGAAGATAGCCATGAATCGCACGCACAAGATTATCCTGATCATCGCCGGCAGCACGCTCTTCTTAACGATGAGCCTGATAGCCGCCGGCTTCATTATTATCCGGTCAGCCGGTTGGGTCTTCACGCAGGTAGTGGAGAGCGAACCGACTTCCGTAACCGATGTCGGTCGTTCAATCGCCGAATATGACGTGCCCGATCGATTTATCGATGCCTATGCGGTCAACGTCGCCGATTTCGCGCTGGTCGCCTACCGCGACGTCGACACCAATAGCCATGTCTATCTGTTTCAATTGCCGGAGACCGTGAACCTCGATCCGGTCACGTTCGAGCAGCAATTGCGTTGGGCGGCCGGCATGGAAGAGGCGGCCGCGAGTGTAATCGTTCAATACATCCCCTGCCTGATCCGGGGCCAGGAGACAACGTTGATCATCAGCGACGGACTCACCCACGACAACCGGCAATATCGTTCGGCCACCGCCATCTTCGCGGGCAAGGGCGGGCAAGCGTTGATCAACATCTCCGCCCCGGCCGAGAGGTGGGATCAGGCAATGGTAGAGTCGTTCGTGGCGTCGCTCCGATGAACACTATCGTCCACATCGATTCATTTAACCGGTTTGGCCGGGCTAAACGGCCACTATTGTCAGAAGGAGATAACCATGAGCACATTATCGGGTTCAAAGATTAGCGCGGACTCGCCGGCGGGGGCAAACCGATTCTCCGCCAGGCGGGCTGCGGGCAGGGTTGGTTGGGGCATACTCAAGGTAGTGGGCGGACTTATCGTAGCATTGTCAACGGTGCCGGTGATTTTGCTGCCACTGGCCACAGCGGTGCCGTGGTACGGCTGGCTGGCCTTGGGGTTGGCCGACGCGGGCTTGATCTTCCTCCTGCTCACGCGGGCCGAGACGTTGCCATACAGGTTGCTCATCATTGCCGCCATCATCGCCGTCTCGATTCTGGCGGTTTTTATGTCGCAATGGTTCGCAACCACGCCCCCTATCGTCGATGCGAGCGGCCGCTCCATTCCCGGCAGCATCGCTGAACTGGAACAGGTCGAATTGAACGGCAGCAAGCAATGGGTCTCAATCCGCGGCCACGATCGGACGAAACCGGTTCTCCTGTTCCTGGCCGGTGGGCCGGGCGGCAGCCAGCTGGCCGCCACACGCAAGCAACTCGGCGATCTGGAAAAACACTTCGTGGTGGTCAACTGGGAACAGCCCGGCGCGGGGAAATCCTATCATGCCGTCGATTTGGCCGGATTAACGCCCGAACGATACATAGCCGACGGACACGCCCTGACGCTCTATCTGAGGCAACGCTTTAACCAGGACAAAATCTATATCCTGGGAGAGTCATGGGGCACTGTCCTGGGTATCTGGCTGGTACAACGCTCCCCTGACATGTACCATGCCTTCGTCGGTGCGGCCCAGATGGTGTCATTTCTGGAGACCGACAGCTATTGCTACAACCTCGCCTTGCAGACGGCATTTGGAAAGGGCGACTTCAAGAAAGTCGGGACGTTGATGCGGCAGGGCCCTCCGCCCTATTACGGGGACGGCGTCGCCCGAAAAGCTGCCGAATACCTGTTGTATCTCAGCCAGGTCATGATGAGTAACCCGGCAATCACCGGCCCCGGATACGACACTATCGGCGACATTGCTTCACCTGAATACGGTCTGTATGACAAGGTTAATTACGCGCGAGGGTTAATCGCCACCATGGACGTGGTCTACTCGCAGCTTTGGGAGGTTGATCTCCGCACGCAAGCGCCACATCTGGAAGTACCCATCTATCTTTTGGAAGGTCGACACGACGTAAACGCTCCTCCGGCACTGGCGGAAGATTACCTTCAGAAGCTGGAGGCCCCATACAAGCAGTTAATCTGGTTCGAGCACTCCGGGCATAGCCCCTGGGTAGATGAGGCCGGAAAGGTGGTCGATGTCATGGTGAACACGGTACTGGCCGGTACGAATCGGATGGATTAGGGAACCCAGTCACAGGCAGGGCGCGACCCAAGGCGAATGAGGCGGACAGGGAACAACCTCTCCGCCTCCTCAGGTATATCCCTGTTTAATTGATTCGTCTCTTGTTTTTTGCCCCATCACCCCGCCGGTGTGTTATCATGTGACCTGGCAGAATCACTGCGATCTGAATTGACCTGATGGACAGCGAGTTAACCAAAACCGGCGAAAACTGGCACGAGCGCATTGGTGAACTCCAGGCTTTACTCGATGAGCTTCGGCCGCAACTCATTGACGCCGAAGCCCAGCTTGCCGAACTGCTGGCGGCCATCAGTGCGTTTGAGTACAAGGTGCACGCCCGGTTGGGGAACCTGAGCAATCGGCTGGATGACCTGCAGGCCGAAATCGACGAACTGCGACGCCAGATACGTCGACAAATCGACTTAATCTACGATCTGCCCGCAGAATCGGAGGGAACCGAGGATAGTGAATCGTGGCATTTCCAGGAGAGTGCCGCGACGTCAGGGGCATTTCGTTATCGGAAAACGGCCGAAACGCCGCATCCGGCACCTGAAGGCAACCGGCTGGCTGCGCTCAAACAACTCTATCGCAGTCTGGCGCGACGGTTTCATCCTGATCTGGCGCTGAATGACGCTGATCGTGCCTATCGCACCGATTTGATGATGGCCATCAACGCCGCCTATGCCGCGGGCGATCTGGAGCGGCTTGAAGCGTTAGCCGGCGAGCCTGATTCGATTACGCACGAGCCGGATACACCCGAAGAGTTGGCGACCGCCCTGCAACACGAGGTCGACCGCTGCCGGCGTCGCCTGGAGGAAATCGCCGCCGAACTGGCAATGCTTGAGAATCACCACAGCACGCGCCTGATGCGTCGCGCCGAGCGCGCCGCGGCGGTTGGGCGAGATCTTCTCGAAGAAATGGCCGCTGACCTGCGGTCGCGCGTGGCGGAGAAGTTGGTCGAGCGGGATGCCCTGGAATATCAGTTGGAAGAAGTCGAACGCGAAGGATGGGAGATGAGCGCCGAAAACCTGGCGGATATCGTCTTTAATCTTGGACTGGAGCAAGCCGATGAGGGTGACCTGTTCGGCGCGGAAAGCGGGTGGCGGCCGCGTAACCCGAGACCCTGGGAAACAAACGACGGACAGGACGAGGATGAGCCGGACGACACGTATTAGCGCCGGCGCGCCCGGCTACGGGCCGAAAAGATCGAGCACCGGGGCGTAAACGGCGTCACACTCGCCCGGACGTGAGCAACCTTCAATCGGCAATTCAGGCACTTCGTCGAACTCGTAGGCCCCCTCATGCGCCCGACACACGGGACAGGCATTGAGCGGAACCAGAATGCGGACCCGCGTCGCCAGTCCGTTACGAATTCGTTCCAGGGCCGCCTTTTGCTCCGCCCGCTGTTCCTCAATTGTTTTTACTCTTGCAATTGCCACAGTATGCTCCCGTCGCGCGGTGCAAAATCCCGCCGAATCATGGTGATTATACGGTCGCGCGGCATCCGGGGCAAACGTAGGGCAACCAGATTATGGTATCATAGAGGGGTCATCATGGCGCACACACTCATTTCCCCTGACCTGTCTATCGCTGAGGCGGGCCGCCTAATCATGGCGGATGAATTAACGACGATCCTCGCATTCTTGCCGGAATTGCGCTCGTCGGCCGACGGGTTGGCCGTCCACGAGACACGCAAGGCGATCCGGCGCACGTTCACGCTCTTCAAGCTGTTTACGCCCTACTTTGCGCCGGGTATCCTGGAGCAACACCGGCCGGGACTGCGCAAGATCATGCGTCGCCTGGCCCCTTGCCGGGACACGGCCGTCTTCCGGCTGAAGCTCGCCGACTATAATCAAAAAATCGACCAGCCGCTGAACGAATTAGCTGCGTGGTGGGACGAACGACAATCTGTCATGGACGGCAGACTCATGGATTATCTTGGTCGCAAACAGGTCACGCGCGTCATCGACCGGTATTCCAGTCTTGTCAGGACGACAGGAGCGGGGCTGCCGCGAAAAAAAACAGGCGCTCCCATGCTGGTGCGCTTTGCACTGCCGGGCATGGTCATGCAACATCTCGGCGCGGTACGCGCCTGGGGCGCAATTATGCCCGACGCAACGCCGTCCCAGTTTCATCAGTTGCGCATCCAGTTCAAGGAACTGCGCTATACACTGACGTTCTTTGAAGATATTCTAAGCGACGGCGCGGGGGAGATGTTTGATCTGAGTCGCCGGATGCAGGATTTGTTGGGGGATTTGAATGATGCCAACGTCGCCGATGAAATATTGGAACAGATGAAATGTTGCCGGGCGGAAGCCGCAACGTATCGACAGTTTCAACGTTCCGAGCTGGCACGGCTGATGGATGAGTTCCGGCCGCTATATACCGCATTCGACCGCCCGGAAGTGCGACGCGACCTGGCCGTGACCCTGGCAAACCTTTAGGGTGAGTGATATATGGGATTCCTGAAGAAAATCTTCGGCAGCAGCGGGCAGGACAATCGACCGATATCGGGATCATCCGATTCCCAGGGCATCTATTTCTACGTGCAGTGTGATCGGTGTGGCGCTCCCGTCCGGTTGCGTGCTGATAAGCAATACGACTTGATCAACGAGAGCGGCGGTTACGTCTGGCACAAGACGATCGTCGACAGCCGCTGCTTCCGGCCGATGCCGACGGTCGTGTATCTAAACTCAGCCTACGAAGTGACAAGCCACGAGATAACCGGCGGCCGATATATCACCCGCGAGGAATACGAGGCGTTATTAACTCCAACGAATACATTACCCTCGGAGCCATAAGCGATCAATCCCTGGAACGGCCGTTATCCCTGCGCTCCTCGCGCCGTCGGTCGAGATAGATCATCGTCGCCGAGAGGATGCCGGCGGCTGTGACGATGCTCCAACCGAGCCGGCCGACGCGCTTCTCCATCCGATCCTGACGCAGCAGGGCATCGCGGTCGGTCTTTAGCTGCACCTTCAAACGGCCCTTTTCAGCTTCTTCAAGCAAACGCTGGATGCGAACCGGCGTTTCCAGGTAAGGGCGCACTGCTTCCAGAATTCCGACCAGGCCACGTTCGCGCAGGTGAGCGAGACTCTGGCTGCGAATAAGCTGGTGTCCATAACGCTCGAACTGGCGCCACGGGTTAATTTGGGGATCGAGACGCGACACAAGGCCGGATATCATCCCTACCGCCCGTCCAAGGTAGATAAAATCTTGCGGAATTTGGAAGGGGAAATCGTAAAGCAAGTCGCGAAATTCGCGACCGATGGCCTCAACCTCTCGTGGATCGGGTTGGGCAAGATCGAGCAGGTTACGGCCGTAAATCTGATTGAGGACCGTCTCCTGCGCTTCGGTAATGCGCTCCAGATCGGCCCCCGGCAACAGAAAGCCCATATCGCGATATGCCTCTGTCAGCCCGCGGGAATCGCGCTGGGCCACTCCGATCAAGACTTTGCGCAGGTTTTCGCCCATCGCCTTGGGCACACTGACGGCCATGCCAAAGTCCACGAAGATGAGCTGGAAAGCACGATAACCCGGAGCGTTTCCGTTCGGGTCGGGAGGCTGCGCCAATGGCCTGACAAACATATTGCCTGGGTGTGGGTCAGCGTGGAAGAACTCAGCCACGAAAATCTGGGTGTAATAAGCCTCCAGGAGCAGGTCGGCAACTTCCTTGGGGTCGATACCTGCTGCAATAATCCCATCGACGTCCCCGATTTTCAGCGCTTCAACATCCTCAAGGACGACGATCCGGCTCGTTGAGTGCTCACGATAGACCCTGGGGATGTAAATTCGCGGGTTATTGGCGTGAATTCGCGCAAAATGGTCGGCGTTATCCGCCTCGGCGCGATAATTCAACTCTTCCCAGAGCGTGCGGGCAAATTCCTCCAATAAGGCGGGGATATTGGCCCGCTTGCGAATCGGTTTGTAGCGCATCAACCAGCCTGCCACGACGCGGAGTGCGGCAAGGTCGGTGCGCACCATCTCTTCAATCCGCGGTCGCTGGATTTTGATTACTACCTGTTCCCCGGGGCCGATCGAACCACGTGGCGGCTTCAGCCGCGCCCGGTAGACCTGGCCTAACGACGCGGCCGCCAAAGGCTCCGGCTCAATATATTCGAACCGACGGGAAATATCGCCCAATTGCTCGCGGAGCAAGCCCATCATCTGGTCGGTATCAGCCGGCGGCACTTCATCTTGCAGCCCCTTCAGCTCTTCCGTCACTTCGATGGGCAGGACATCTACGCGTGAACTGAGAAACTGGCCGAGTTTGATCATCACCCCGCCCATCTCGATGGCCAGCCCACGGAACTCGCGCGACATTTCCCGCAACCGCTGCGGCCGCGTCGCGACCGCCCTGTGGCCGACCATAGGCACCCGTCGAACAACCAGATCCCACCAGATGATGTGGGCAATCAGGCTGGAGAAGAATTGCAGGATTTTCCGGTAGCGGAATTGATCGATTGCGGTCTGGTTGTCCATAGATGACATATGATCTACCGGGGAGTGACCTTCCATCACCCCACGAACAGATCGACTTTATCGCTTAAAGACAATTGTACCAAAATCGAGCGCAATATTCTTATTCTACAAGTCCGTATAATCATGGCGCGCGGTCTGGTCACGCATCAGATTCCGCAAGAGGGGGATGTCGTCTGATAATAAAAAATCCGCATGTGGATTGCCACATGCGGATGATGCCCCATAGGGGACTCGAACCCCTGTTTCGGCCTTGAGAGGGCCGCGTCCTGGGCCGCTAGACGAATGGGGCCAGCGAAGGTGAATTCTAGCAGAGGCGAGGCCGGGTGTCAAACGGGATGGAGCCGGGCAATGGGCACCTTGAGGCCAATTATTCGGCCGCCTCTCTCCGGCGTTCGACGAGCACCTTGTCAACGCGATTGCCGTCCATATCGACGACCTCGAACCGGAATTCCTGCCAGACCAGATGATCGCCCACCCTTGGCAGGCGACCAATAAGCACGACCATGAAACCACCGAGGGTCTGATAATCTTCCTCGTCCGGCAGTTCGTCTACTTCAAGCAGCTCCTTCAAATCCTCCACGTCGAGATAACCCTCAACGAGATAGGAACCATCCTCACGCTGAACGATGGGCGGCTCAGCAATCTCCTCCAGCGTCGGGATGTCGCCAACGATGGCCTCCATCATGTCCATCAGCGTCACCATACCCTCGACGCCGCCGAACTCGTCGACCAGCAACGCGCCCTGGATGCCCGTTTGCTTGAACCGTTCCAGCGCCCGCAGGGCCAGCATCGTCTCCGGCAGGAACAGCGGCGCGTGCAGCACCGACCGCAGGTCGAACGGTTGGCCGGTCCAGCTGTTCGACAGCAGATCCTTGGCCTGCACAAGCCCCAAAACGCGATCGAGGGAGCCGTCGCACACAGGAAACCGCGAGTGGTGGCTGTGGCTCACCGCCTCGCGTATCTCTTCTTCGGTATCATTGATATCGAGCCAGACAATTTCCGTGCGTGGAGTCATGATCGAGCGCAATTGCCGGTCGCCGAAGCGGAAGATGCTCTCGACCATATCGCGCTCGGCCTCTTCAAATACACCGGCCTGCGCCCCCTGCTCCACGAGGACCTTGATCTCCTCCTCGGTAATCTGGTTTTCGCTGACGTCGCCATGAATGCCGAGCAGCCGCAAAAAGAAAGACGTGGCCAACGTGAGCAGACGCACCAGCGGCCGGGCCATCTTCGACAGGGCGCTCATTGGTCGGGCCACTGACGCCGCAATGCGCTCAGGATCGCGCAACGCCAACCGTTTGGGGACCAGCTCGCCCAGCACGACATTGAAGAAGGTGATCGTGCCGACCACAATGGCCAGGGCAATCCCCCGGCTGTATTGGCCGATCACCGGGACAGGAGCAAGTAGCGACGAAAGCTCGTCCGACAGGGCGGCGCTGCCGAACGCGCCGGCCAAAATTCCGATGAGCGTGATCCCGATCTGCACCGTCGAAAGGAGCGCCGTCGGCTCCTGGGCCATGCGCAGGGCGATCGCCGCGCCCTTGTTGCCACCGTCAACAAGCATCTGCAATCGCTCACGACGCGAAGAGACGATGGACAGCTCGGCCAGCGCGAACACGCCGTTGAGCAAGACCAGGATGGCGAGGACGCTGATTTCAAAAAACAACCGGGATTCCATAAATCGTCAGGGCCTGTTACTGGGCATATTAACGCACAGTATAAACCATTCATGCCCGTATCGTCGATCATAACGGCGAGGCAAAGGCTGACCAGAACCGTCGGATGTAATAGAATTGTCCTCATGGATTTACTCGCCAATCTGAACCCGGCCCAGCGCGAAGCGGTCAGCGCGCCCCCGGGCGCGCTTCTCGTCGTCGCCGGACCCGGCAGCGGCAAAACTCGCGTACTGACCCATCGTATCGCTTACCTGATCCGCGAGATGCACGTCTCTCCCTGGAACATCCTGGCCGTCACCTTTACCAACAAGGCAGCGCGCGAGATGGAGCACCGCATCGAGCAACTTCTGGATGGGCGGCCGCAGGGTCTCAACATGGGCACCTTCCACGCCATCTGTGTGCGGTTGTTGCGCCGTGAGGTTGAACAACTCACCCATTATCAGCGCGATTTCGTCATCTTCGACACGGCCGACCAGCTACAGGTGGTCAAGCAGGCGATGGCCGAGCATAACGTCGACGACAAGAAGTTTCCGCCGCCAAAGATCCTCAACGGCATCAGCGCCGCCAAGAACGACCTCATCACGCCGGACGAATATATGGCCACCAACTACGTCAGCGAGGTGACCCGGCGCGTGTATGAACGCTACCAGATGACGTTGCGGGTCAACAACGCCATGGATTTCGACGACCTGTTGATGAACACAGTGCTGCTGTTCGACCAACGGCCGGACGTGCTGGCGAAATATCAGGACCGCTACCACCACATACTGGTCGATGAATTCCAGGACACCAACGCGACGCAATATCGCCTTTTGCGTCTGTTGACCGGGGAACGCAACAGCCTCTTCGCCGTCGGCGATTCTGATCAGTCCATCTACAAATGGCGTGGCGCGGACTATCGCAACATTGAAAATTTTTACCGGGACTTCCCCCAATCCCGCACGATCCTGCTGCAGCAGAATTACCGCTCGACGCAGCTCATCCTCGACGCAGCCATCGAGGTCATTCGCCGCAATCGGGATCACATTCCCAAAAAGTTATTCACCGAACGGTCAGGCGGTGCCAAAATAGTCCTGCGCGAGGCCTACAACGAATCAGATGAGGCGGCCACCATCGTCAGCACCATCGAAAGCCTCATGCTGAAGGGCTACAACGGTAACTCCTTCGCCGTCATGTACCGCACCAACGCCCAGTCCCGGGCTATCGAGGAAGCGTTCGTCCAGGCTGGGCTACCTTATCGGCTCGTGGGCGCGACGCAGTTCTATCAGCGGCGCGAGATCAAGGACATCATCGCCTATCTCCGCGTCGTCCACAACCCGTTCGACGGGGTAAGCTTCAACCGGATACTCAACGTACCCACGCGAGGCATCGGCCAACAAACGCAGGCGCAGTTCGCGACATGGGCGGCCGGGCTGGGTTTGCAACCGGCCGAGGCGTTGATTAGGCTGGCCACCGACCCGGACGTGCAACATCCGTTCAACGGCCGCGCCCACAACGCCCTCTACACCTTCGGTTCACTCCTCACCGCCTGGGTAGCCATGCGCGACCGGGTGAGCGTCGGCGAACTACTGGACGCGATCCTGGAACAGATCAACTTTCGCGCCTATCTGGAAGACGGCACGGAAGAAGGCGAGGACCGCTGGGCCAACGTCATGGAGCTGCGCAACGTTGCCGGAATCGACGACGCGCTGAGCCTGAGCGACTTCCTGCAGCAGGTAGCCCTCGTGGCCGAGACGGACAATATCGATCGCGATGCGCAGGCAGCGACGCTGCTGACACTTCACGCCGCCAAGGGGCTGGAGTTTCCGGTGGTCTTCATTACCGGCCTTGAGGAAGGCTTGCTGCCGCACAGCCGCTCGATGGATGACGAGGAGGAGATGGCCGAGGAGCGCCGCCTGCTCTATGTTGGCCTGACCCGTGCCCGCGATGAACTTTATCTGTCCCACGCTTTCCGGCGCACGTCGTGGGGCGACAGCTCCGTCGCCGTGCCGTCCCGCTTTCTGGCCGATATCCCCGAAAATCTGATCGACGGCCAACGACCGGGCGCTCGCCGCCGCGAGAGCATCGACCGGGCCAGCATGTGGGACACCAGCAGGACGAGTTGGGCCGGAACATCGCGCACCGTTCCGTCGAACGCCGGGCGCGGCGGGTATGACCGCCCACGGTCGAACGCCGGCTCGCCCGAACCGTATCAAAAAACCCGCTTGCCCAAGCCCGTTGCGGAGGACGACGAACCGGATGCACCACGCCGGACGGCCGCGCAGTTCAAGACCGGCCAGAAAGTGCGTCACAAAAAATTCGGCGAGGGAACGGTTATCGAGAGCAAGATAACCGGCGGCGACGAGGAAGTCACCGTCGCTTTCCCCGGCACCGGCATCAAGCGTCTGGCGGCCAGTATCGCGGGGCTGGAACCAGTGGGATAACTGGAATGAACTACCTGATCGACGGCCACAATCTGATCGCCCGCACGCCGGGGTTGTCGCTATCCGATCCTGACGACGAGGCCCAACTGGTGCGCCTGCTCCGGCGCTGGACGGCGGCCGACCAACGGCGCAAGGTCACGGTGATCTTCGATGCCGGGTTGCCCGCGGGAGAGGCCAGGCATCTGTCCGGTGGCGGTGTCAGGACTGTCTTCGCTCCAAACAACTCCTCGGCCGACGCCGTGCTCATTAATCGCATCGAGGCTATCGGCAATCCCCCGGAATTCGTGGTCGTCACCAGCGACGGAGCCATTGCCGCGGCCGCCGCACGCCGGCGCGTGGCTGTACAGCGCTCGGAGACCTTCGCCGCGGCCATGATCGCCGACCGTCAATTCAGCAGCGGCGAGGCCGCCCAACCACAACGCCCCGACGCCCCAGCCATGAGCGCCGACGAGATGCAGGAGTGGTTGGCGTTATTCGGGCCGGAGCCGGAGACACCCCGCCCTGCCCCGAAGCCCCAACCGGCATCGCCGCCCCCGACCGGGAAAAAGAAGAAAAAAGAGGACCCCGACAACGATATAGACGAGTGGTTGCGACTGTTCGGCTACAAGGAATAACCCCCTATGCCGGGCGCTCCTTGTAATGTATATCCGGCAGGTCGCGCAGTCGTGCCGCCGCCTGCTCGGCCGTCAGATCGCGTTGCACTTCAGCCAGCAACTCGTAACCGACCATGAATTTCTTCACGCTCGCCGAGCGCAGGAGCGGCGGCAAAAAATGGGCGTGCAGTTGCCAGTGCGGCTGCGGCTCAGGCCCGAACGGCGCGCCATGCCAGCCCATTGAATAGGGGAAGGCGGTCCGGAAGAGGTTGTCGTAGCGGATCAGCAGCTTTTTGAGGATGGCAGCCAACGATCTGCGCTCGTCGTCGCGCAGATCCGTCAGGCGCAAGATATGGCGGCGGGGGAGTAACATGGTTTCATAGGGCCACACAGCCCAGAACGGCACAACCGCCAGCCAATCGTCGTTTTCGACCACAACCCGTTCCCGGCGCTCGCCTTCAAGCCCGACGTAATCCAGCAGGAGCGGCCGCCCTTCGGTTTCGAAGTACGCGCGCTGATGGCGATCTTCCTTGGCCGGCTCGTTGGGCAACGTGTCGATTCCCCATACCTGCCCATGCGGATGCGGGTTCGAGCATCCCATGATCTCGCCCTTGTTCTCGAATAATTGCACCCAGCGATAGGTCTGCCCCAGATCGGCCGTCTGCTCCATCCACATTGCGACCACCTGCTCGATGGCCGGGACATCCATCTCCGCCAGCGTCAGATCATGGCGCGGCGAAAAGCAGAGGACGCGGGCCGTGCCGGGCACAGTCTCGACTCGCAAGAGCTGCTCCCGGCCGTCCATTGGAGTCGTTAGCGGGGGAACATCGGGCAAGACGGCCGCGAAGTCATTAGTGAAGGCATAGGTGCCCGTGTATTCGGGGTTACGGATGCCCCCAGCCCGCTCGTTTCCCGGGCAAAGGTAACAGCGCGGATCGTATGCAGGGCGAACGTCCGCGGGCGTCGGCTCGACTTGTCCCAGCCACGGCCGTTGCAGGCGATGTGGGGACACCTGGACCCATTCGCCGGTGAGCGGGTTATACCGTCTGTGAGGATGGAGCGTGGTGTTAATAGACATAGGCATCAACGAGGTAGTTATCATGCGCAACGATCAACCCATACATCCGCACGTGAGCATACCACACCAAAACCTGCAACCCAATACCGGAAACGAATCCGGTTGATGAAAAAATACAGATCCTGTTAGCCATACGAAATCTCCCAAGTTATCATCGATCTTGGCATGGTCTATCTCAGAAATCACACGCCCGGACGTCTGCCCACTTGGCTCCTGACGGCTATCATCATTTTGATCGGCGTGGGCGTGCGGTTCATGCAGATGGGTCTCATCCGCTACGGCTACGACCAAAGCTATCCCGCCTATCAGGCAACCGGCCTGCTTGACGGCGGTATCTGGCCGGTCATCGGCCAGCCCTCCTCGGTATTTCTCGACAATCCGGCGCTGATGCCCTACGTGCAGGCGCTGCCGTTACTCCTGTTTCGCGATCCACTGGCGGTTCAGGCTCTGATTCTCATCCTTAACAGCGCGGCTGTCTGGTTTGTGTGGCGGATCGCGACCGAACTCCTCGGCCGTTATGGCGGGTGGATTGCAGCCTTTCTATTCGCCGTCAGCCCGTGGGTGGTCTTCTTCAGCCGCACAACATGGGTCCAATCGCTCGTGCCGTTCTTCATGGCCGTCATCGCCTGGGGTCTGTGGCCAACCTTCGCCGGCAAGAGCGCGTCCCCCTTTGGTTTTTTTGCCGGTGCGGTGGCAATCACCTTGCTATCCCAAACCTATATTCAGGCCTGGGGAATCTTGCCGCAAGTGGTCCTGTTATTGATTATCTTTCGCCGGCGTGTGCCCCGGAAGCCTTTGCTGGCGGGTACAGCCGTGTTCGTTGCCGCCACTGGGGTCTACCTGTACGGCCTGGCGACGCGACCAGAGGTCAATACCTTGAAAGCGAGCGGTTTTCTGGCGGAGGGGTGGCAAGGTGTGACCGACATCGGTTTGCGACACGCTGCCCGTTTTGTCAACTCCATCGATTTCCGCCCTGCTTACGCCGCCGGCAACCCCGCCGGCCCGATCTGGCCCGTCGTCTCGAACATTGCCGTTATTTTTCTGTCCCTAAGCCTTCTCGTCGGCGTGGTTCGGGCGGTTTTCGCCTTGCGCCGGCCGGGAGAAGAACGCCACCTGGCCGTCATCATGCTGATCTGGTTCTTTGTCCCGGTGCTGATGACCAGCGTGCAGGGAGCTTTCGATATCCACCCCCATTACCTCATGCTGACCTTGCCTGCCGGGCATATTCTGACGGCATGGGCTATCGTCCCCCTTCTGCGTTACAAGATCGGTCCGATATTTGTGGCAACGACCATCATTCTGGTGGGCCTGGTTTTCGCTCACGACTTGTATCGCGCCAACGAATTGGTCGGCCGCTATCCCGTATGGCCTGAGTTCGACGGCTGGTCGCTGGAAGCCGGATCTGACGTCGGCCGGGCTATGCGCGAGCTGCTTGTGGGAGAACCCGGCCCATTCCCGCGCCGGATCGTCGCCGCCGGGGATAAAAGCCTGATGAGTGGCCTCAGCGCAACATTTGTGAAGCCCATTGGGGGAATCGATTATCCAGACTTTACTGTACACTCGCCCGCGCAATCCTTGATATACGTTATCGAAGGCGGCGAGGCACCTCCCTCGTGGCTCCGCGATTTCATCGATATGGAGGAGGCGCGGTCGCTGGAGTTCGCCGGCGGAACCAAAATCATCGTTGCGCGGTCAAAACCGGATGCAGCCGCGTCAATTGCCAATTTTCCACAGACGCCGGTTCAATGGTCCAGCGAAGCCGGCATCACTCTGCTGGGCTACACACTCGATGGTCCTGTTGTTCCCGGCGGCCTAATCGACATTGTGACCTACTGGCGCGTCGACGAACTGAAACCGGAACAAGCCGAGTGGTATGTAGCCCCATCCTATCAACTGATCGACCTGAATGGCAACAAGGTGAGCAACGTCGGTGGGCACGGGCAGTGGGCCTATCGTTGGGAACTTGGTGACGTCTACATCGAGCACGTCCTTGTGCCCATCCCTGAAAAGACCGACTCGGGAAGCTATTCGCTTGAGATCAATCTCTTCGACAGCGTGCATCAGCGTCCCTACACGCTGTTCGATGGTCAGACACCAGTCGCGGCCTATCCCATCGCTATAGAGCTGAAGCCGGAATAATCCCGTCGTCTGCTTGCCGCGACAGTCGCTCGCTGATTAAATCAGGCGTCATGACCACGATTCGCGCCTTCATCGCCGTTCAACTACCCGACGAAGTTAAGGATGCCCTGGGCGAGGTGCAACGCGCGCTTAAAAGTCGCGTGTCGCCCAGTGCGGTACGCTGGGTGCGCCCGGAGCAAATGCATCTGACGCTCTTTTTCCTCGGTGACACGGATACCGACAAACTGCCGTCCGTCCGGGACGCCATGGACGTCGTCGCCACAAGCCATGCGCCTTTCGTCATGCGCCTTGGCGGGGTTGGCTGCTTCCCCAACGCCCGGCGGCCACGGGTAGTTTGGGTCGGGTTGGCCGAAGAAGAAGCGCGGCTTGTTTCGCTTAAGGCCGCCCTTGACGCGAGCCTGGCCCCTCTGGACTGGACGCCGGACGATAAACCGTTTCGCGCCCACCTGACCCTGGGTCGGGTCAAGGACGAGCGTGGCGTACAGGGAGTTGATTGGGCGACCGACGTCGCCCGGCTCAGCGTCCCTATTACGACGCTCCACCTGATCGAGAGCAAGTTGCGCCCCGACGGCCCGACCTACACCAACCGCTATTCCTGCCGATTGACTGCCGTCGAGTGACCGGCCAACCGCGACCCACCGGCCCCGGCCGTTAAACGCTCGTCACATGACCCTGATCAGATGATATTGCCGCCGGCCCTTGCGCAGAACGAGGAAGCGGCCATCGATAGCCTGGGGTGTACCCGCCGTCTGAGCCGCGTCGCCGACGCGCTCGTTGTTGAGGTAAATGCCGCCGCCCTGAATCGCTCGGCGCGCGTCAGCCTTTGAACTCGCCAGACCGCTGCTGACCAGCAGATCGACCACGGCCACGCCCTCGCTCAGGGCATCCTTCGCCAACTCGCTTGAGGGAACTTCGGCGAATATGTCCTCGATGTCGGCCGCATCCAGACCCGCGATATCGCCGCCGAACAACGCCTGCGACGCCTGTTCAGCCCGGGCCAGCGCCGTCTCGCCGTGCACCATGCGCGTCAACTCGCGCGCCAGCGTGCGCTGGGCTTCGCGCCGCTCAGGCTGTTCGAAGAGCAGATGCTCCAACTCGGCGATCCGGGTCTGGTCGAGCCACGTGAAGTACTTGAGGTAAGTCAGCGCGTCGGCGTCATCAGTGTTGTACCAGAACTGGTAGAACCTGTAGGGCGAGGTACGGTCGGGGCTGAGCCAAACGCTTGTCCCGGCGGCCGTCTTGCCGAACTTGGAGCCATCGGCTCGAGTGATGAGCGGGTAAACCAGAGCGTGGGCGCGCTGCCCGCGGGTCCGCCGGATAAGCTCAACGCCGGTCAGAATGTTGCCCCACTGGTCGCTGCCGCCCGTCTGCAGGAGGCAATTCTTCGTGTCGAACAGATGCAAGTAATCATACGCCTGGAGCAGCATGTAGCTGAATTCGGTGAAAGAGATGCCGCCGTCCTCACGATCCAGCCGCGATTTGACGGAATCCTTGGCCATCATGTAATTGACAGTGAAGTGCTTGCCCGTATCGCGCAGAAAGTCGACAAGGGAGAGCCGGCGAAGCCAGTCGGCGTTGTTGACGACGATCGCCGGGTTGCTCTTCACCTCGAAATCGAGGATGCCGGCCAACTGGCGCTTGATGTGGATGACGTTTTCATCGATCACCTCGAGGGACAGCAAATTCCGTTCGGTGCTCCGGCCGCCGGGATCGCCGATCATCCCCGTGCCGCCACCGGCCAGGGCGATAGGCGTGTGACCAAATCGCTGCCAGCGAGCCAGCTGCATCATCGGCACCAGATGGCCCACGTGCAGCGAGTCAGCCGTCGGGTCGAAGCCGTTGTAGAGCGTGATCTTGTTGTTGCTGACCAATCCGTCCAGCTCGTCAGTCTTGTCGTAAATCAGACCCCGCCAGCGCAATTCATCCACTATCGTTGTCGCCATGTGTCGTCTCCTGCGAGAGCGCTCCTGTCATTTGCCGGATGGGCGCTCCATCCACCGCAATAATCTGCAGGACATATGATTAACCCGTCCCCGGGTGTCCTTCACAATAAAAAAGACGCGGTCGCGCCGCGTCTCTTGCTCGCCTGTCCGCCGTCGTCGATCAGACGGCGGCAACCGTCAAGCGCGCCGGAAGCGCGGCACGTGATGGTTGCCGAACATAATATCTGGTCGATTTGGCGATCTCGTTCTTCATTCTGCGAGCATCATAACATGGGCATTAATGCACGTCAAGCGCCGGCCATGAGCTTGTCCACGGCGGCCGACAGTTGCGCCAGATTGCGCACCATGTAAACCTGGTCGCATAACTGGGCATAGGCCACCATGTCGCTGTCGCCCGTTCCCCACTGTCGCGGCGCTTCCGGGTTGAACCAGATCAGCCGTCGGGCGCGTTGCTGCAAATCCTTAATCAAATCCAGCCGCGGATCGTTATAGTTGTTTCGCCCGTCGCCCAATATGACGACCGTGGTGCGATTGTTAACGCTGTCGAGCCAGTTATCGTAGAACGTCGCCAGGCTGTGTCCCAGGTCAGTGGCATAATGCATCGGCGCGCGGCCGTAGAATACATCCATTACACCATCCACCGCGTCGGCCGCCTGATTGCCCGCCATCGTGAGGCTGATCTCTTCCATATCGCTGTAAAAGCCGAAACTTCGCGTTTTGGCCACCTGATCCTGCAACTCGTAAGTCAGACGCAGCATGAACTCGGCCACGGAGAGCATCGATCGGGATATGTCGCAGATGAGCACCAGGCTGGGCTTCAGCTTCTTGCGCTTGAATTTGAGCTCCATCGGCACGCCGCCGTATCGCTGGTTGGCCCGAATGGTGCCCTTGGAGTCGAACCGGCCTTCCTTGCCGCGCTTGCGTCGCAGGGCCGCCCGGCTGCGCAACTGCGTCACGAGCCTCTGAACTTCCTTGCGCAGCAGGTTGGCCTCTTCCTGGGTGAGCGCCTCAAACGGCTTGTGCATCAGGTCTGATCCGTACAGCTCATCCGGCCGGTTGGCGCGCTGCTCGGCGATCTGCCGGCCAACCGATTTGGCCACCTGTTCGGTCAGTGCCTCGCGATTGGCCTCAACAATCCCCATGAGCTTCTCGATAGCCTCCCAGCTCATCCCCATCTCCGCCAGCCGCTCCATGAGTTCGCGCAACTGATCTTCAAGGTGAGCCATACCCATTTGTTGCAGCATGCGGCGCGTGACCCAGCGCGCGTCCTGGCTGTTATTGGCCCACTGGGCGCCCGCTCGTTCGGCCAGTTGCTCCAGCTCTTCTTTCGTCGGCCCCTCTCCGCTGGTCAGCCAGTCCATGAGCGACTGCAGGCGGCCGCTCAAAGCCTGCAACGCGGCTTTCAACATCTCCTGCTCGTCTTCGGACAGGTCTTCCATCGCATTCTGCATCGGCGGCCCGCCGGCGCTGAAGTAGAGCGGGAACAGCTCCTCGAAGACGGCGACATCGTCAGACTCCTTCACCAGCGTCGCCCGCAGGGATTGGCGAAACAGCTCCCTGTTGCCGACGCCCAGGACTTCGACAGCCCTCATGGCGTCGGCCGACTCAGCCATCGACACGCGCACCCCGGCCGCGCGCATCCCGCGCACAAACTCGATTATCCGGTCGTCCATGGTTCGCCTCGTCCTCTGGTTGCCTCGTCTTGACCTACGGCCGGTTAGCGGGCCCGCGCCGGCCGCCGCTGCCCATATTCCTTCGCGCCTTCTGCACATCAGCCTCATACTTCAGCAACACGGTAAGGGTATTATTCATCGTTTCTTCGTCAATGGAACGAGCATTGAGCGCTACCAGTGCCCGCGCCCAGTCGAGCGTCTCGCTGATGCTGGGCACCTTCCGCAGATCCATATTGCGCAATTGCTGCACGGTGGCCACCGCCTGCCGAGCCAGTTCCGGTCGCAGATCCGGCACCTTCAGGCGCACAATGTCCATTTCCGCTTCGAGAGTAGGGTAACCGATGTGGAGATAGAGACAGCGCCGCTTGAGCGCCTCGCTCAGCTCGCGAGTGTTATTGCTGGTCAGGAGGACCATTGGCTGGTGTTTGGCATGGATTGTGCCCAGTTCAGGCACGGTGACCTGGAAATCGCTGAGGACTTCGAGTAAAAAGGCTTCGAACTCGACATCAGCGCGGTCGATCTCGTCGATGAGGAGCACGACCGGCTCATCGGAGGTCATGGCCTTCAGCAGAGGACGGGGCAACAGGAAGTTCTCCGAGAAGAAAACATCTTCCTCTTGTGCCAACCGGCCGGCAGCCTCGGCCAAACTCCCGACATCGCCCAACACGTTGTGCAACGTGTCGCGCAGGAGCTGGGTGTAGAGCATCTGCTTGGCATACTCCCACTCGTAAAGAGCCTTGCTCTCGTCGAGGCCCTCATAGCATTGGAGGCGGACCAGAGGCGCATTCAGGGCGGCCGCCCATGCCTTCGCCAGTTCCGTCTTGCCCACCCCGGCGGGTCCTTCGGCCAGGATCGGCTTGCACAACGCCTGCGCCAGATAGATCACCGTAGCGATCTCGTCGGACGCAATATATTGCTGCTTGCCCAAACGCCGGCTCACGTCGGCTCTGTCTTTGAACATCATGCGCGTGATCTCCGTTTTTAACTTGCGGCCCGGCCGAAGCCGAACCCTTCTACCGATACTCGATTGCTGACGATTATTTTAAGAACATTCGTCCGATGCGCAATGGGTTAGCGGCAGCTCTTATTCAGTCTTCAGTCCGCCCGACCACATCACAGGCCACAAAATACCAGTTGTCGCGCTCCTGGAAGCCGAGGCTGCGATACAGATTGAGGGCCACCCGATTATCGCGCCAGACACCGATCTCCAGTACGCCCGCGCCGTGCCGTTGGAGGTCATGCAACGCCGCCAGCAATAACCGGCGGCCAAGCCCCTGTCCCTGATGCTGTGGGACGATCCCCAGAGGCTCCACCCGCCCGCGGCCATCCGTCAGAACCTCATGCCACACAACGCCGACCGCCCGACCATCGACCACAGCGAAGAGCAGGTCTTCCGGATTGACCAGAAGAGCGGCGACCTCCGCCTCCGAATAGGGTTGTGACCATGGCCGCCCGGCGAAACTCTCGTTGTAGACTCGACAGAACTCGGTCGCTGCCCGCTCCGCCGGCATCGTCAGCAAATCGGCCGCCGGTGATTCCGGGACAGGCGGCAGGCTTGCCAGGTCAGCCAACTCCAGCAGGCATTCCTCATGCTCAATGTAGAAATCCCGCCCCAGGAGAAACCTCGCCGTCCCAACCCCCAGGCTGTCGACGCGACAGGACAAATATCTTGCGCCCGCCGGTCCGGCCGCGTCCTGGACGTGCCGCAGCAGGCGCGTGCCCAGTCCCTGCCCACGCCACGCCGGAACGATCCCGCCGCTCAAATCGTAGACGCCCGGCAACCCGGGTACGGGATCGATGGCAGCGTATCCGGCCAACTTGCGCCCACGGACCACAACCCATGCCAGGCCGCCGGATTCCAGGCGCTCTTCCAGCTCGCCGACCCACTCGAGCATCCCGCCGGCATCGACTGGTTCGATAGCGGCCTGGACGACAAACAACGCGGCCGCGTCCTCTGGCCCAATCGGTCGAATGTCATGGTGATGTAAGTGGAACATAGGCGAGCACCTGACATGCTGGTGGTGAGAGCAATTCTAGCCGATTGTTTGACCGGCTGCCGCCTCAATGCTAAAATCCATCCTCGTTGCCCTCATCGTCTAGGGGACCAGGACGTGGCCCTTTCAAGGCCGAAACCGGGGTTCGAATCCCCGTGAGGGCACAGCGCAGCCGCTCTATCCACGAGCGGCTGTTTGTATTTGCCCCACCTCGGCCTGATGCGGCGATGACATCGCACCATGTGGACAGTATCTGTAACACAGCGACGGACAATCCACAAGTCGTTTAATTCGTTCGACTTGCAATTCATTATTTTGACTTGTAAAATCAAGTACGAGGTGAACAAGTTGAGAACAACAGTCACAAAACGAGCACAGACGGCGGTCCCGGCATTCATCCGCGAGCGTTATAACATTCAGGGGGGAGATTTTCTGGAATGGATCGATGACGGACAAGTTATCAAGATTATTCCTATCCCGGCAGATCCAATAAAGGCGTTGCGAGGCTCCGCGAAAGGTGAGCGATTGACTGAAAGATTGTTCATCTCTCGACAGGAGGACAGTCTGGGTGAGTAAGACTTCCTACTTGCTCGATACATCAGCCGTCATGGTGTTTCTGGAAGATGAAGAAGGCGCACAGCGTGTCGAGACGCTCCTGCGGAATGAAGAAGTCTTTTTACCGTTCCTTGCGCTTCTGGAAACCTACTATATAACCTTACAGGAACAACCCGAAGACGTTGCTGATAAACGCTATGCCTTGCTTAAACAGTTGCCGGCGACGATACTTTGGAGTCTGGACGAACCCTCATTGCTAACGGCTGGACGCCTGAAAGCGACTTACCATGTATCTCTGGCCGACGCCTTGATTGCGGCAATGGCCATCAGAAATAAAGCTGTCCTGGTTCATAAAGACCCGGAAATCGCTGCGTTGTCGGGGATCGTTCAAATGGAAACCCTTCCCTTCAAAAAACAGATATAAATCGGAGAGGATTACCATGCGTCTTGGTCTCATGCTCGGCTACGCCGCCGGGAAACTTGAACTGCCGATTGAACTGGTGCGCGAAGCCGACCGGCTGGGTGTCTACGCCGTCTGGACGGCCGAGGCCTACGGCTCCGACGCCGTCACCCCGCTGACCTGGCTGGGCGCGCTGACCGAGCGCATCAAGCTGGGCACGGCCATCATGCAAATGCCCGGCCGCACCCCGGCCAACGCGGCCATGACGGCCATGACGCTCAACCAGCTATCGGGCGGCCGTTTCCTGATGGGGCTGGGAATGTCCGGGCCGCAGGTCGTGGAAGGGTGGCACGGCGTCAGCTATGCCCAGCCGCTGGCTCGAACGCGCGAGTATGTCGAAATCGTGCGCGCCATTTTCCGCCGCGAAGCTCCCCTGACCCACGAAGGGCGGCACTATCAGATCCCCTATCGCGGCGATGACGCCACCGGCCTGGGCAAGCCGCTGAAGAGCACGCTGGTGGCCACTCCGGACATACCTGTCTACCTGGCAGCCATCGGCCCCAAAAACGTCGAGCTGGCGGCCGAGATTGCCGACGGCTGGCTGCCAATCTTCTTCGCGCCGGAACGCTACAACGACGTATTTAAAGCCCACGTCGACGCTGGTCTTGCCCGCGCTGGCAAGACGCTGGACAGCTTCGACATCGCGCCGACGGTGTCCGTGGTCATCAACGACAATCTCGACATCTGCTACAACATGTTGCGACCGATGCTGGCCCTCTACATCGGCGGCATGGGCGCGCGCGGCAAGAACTTCTACTATGACCTGGCCGCGCGTTATGGATTCGAGGCCGCGGCGACCGAGATACAGAACCTGTACCTGTCCGGCGACAAGGGCGCGGCGATGGCTCGCGTGCCGGCCGAACTGATCGACGCCGTGGCTCTCGTCGGGCCGCGCGAGCGCGTCCGCGAACGACTCACAATCTGGCGCGACAGCCCGGCAACGACACTCAACCTGACCGTGTTTGACGTAGAAACGCTGCGCACCATGGTCGAGCTGGCGGCGGAGATCGCCTGACACTGATGAACCTTGAGCGGGAGATTGCCTGGCAGGCGCGCAACGAGCCGATCGATATTGCCGGCCGCGAAGCGCTTCTAATCGAGTTAATCGCCGCTCTCACGCGTCAGGAACCCCTCACCGGCAAGCGCTACAACCGCACCATTCAGGATTTCGCCCGCCGCGGGCTGCCGTGGCTTTCCAAGGCGCAGGTTCTTACCGCCTACGAACAGCTTTGCATCGCAGGCTACATGACCTTCGACCCCGACACGCGCGCCCATCTGCAGATGAAACCCATGCGGACCCAATCGGGCGTGTCGGTGGTCACTGTCCTGACCAAGCCATACCCCTGTCCCGGCAAGTGCATCTTCTGCCCGACCGACGTCCGGATGCCCAAGAGCTATCTCCACGACGAGCCGGGCGCGCAACGGGCGGAACGTCACGGGTTCGATCCCTATGCCCAGACCGCCTCGCGCCTGCACGCGCTGGAAAAGATCGGTCACCCGACGGAAAAGATCGAGTTGCTCATACTGGGCGGCACGTGGTCGAGCTACCGGCGCGACTATCAGGAATGGTTCGTCAAGCGCTGTTTCGACGCCCTCAACGGCTTCGAGGCGGCCACACTGCCGGAGGCCCAGGCGGCCAACGCGGTCGGGATTCGTCGCAATGTCGGGCTTGTCGTCGAGACGCGCCAGGATCATGTTGACGTGGACGAACTGCGCTGGTTTCGCTATCTGGGCGTCACCAAGGTGCAGGTCGGTATCCAGTCCCTTGATGAGCGCGTGCTGGCGCTGAACCAGCGCGGCCACGACGTGCAGAGCACTCGCGACGCCTTCCGCTTGCTGCGGCTGGCGGGATTCAAAATCCACGGCCACTGGATGGCCAACCTGTACGGCGCGACGGTCGAGGGAGACATTGCCGACTTCGGCCGCCTGTGGTCCGACCCGGCCATCCGTCCCGACGAGTTGAAGATCTACCCATGCATGCTGGTGCCCAACGCTGAGCTTTACGACTACTGGCTGCGCGGCGATTATGTCCCCTACACCGAAGAGGAAGTGGTCGAGGTACTGGCTGCCTGCAAAGCCCAGGTGCCACCCTATGTCCGCCTAAACCGGGTCGTGCGCGATATCCCGACGACCAACATCGTGGCCGGCAACAAGAAAGCCAACCTGCGTCAGATCGCCCAGCAACGGCTACGCGAACAAGGCACACCATGCCAGTGCATTCGCTGCCGGGAGATCCGCCGCGACCCGGTGCAGCTCGACGAGTTGGAACTGCGCGATCGGGTTTATGAGACCGATGCCACCACCGAGCACTTCCTCAGCTTCGAGACTGCCGGCGACGCCCCGACCGGCGGCCGTGTGGCCGGCTTCCTGCGCTTGTCCCTGCCCGATCCGGCGCTCGCGCATCCGCTGCCGGAGTTGGCCGGTCATGCCATGATCCGCGAAGTCCATGTTTACGGTCCGGCGCTGAACCTGGGCGATGATAGCCGCGGCGAGGCACAGCACATCGGGTTGGGCGTGAAGCTCATCGAGCGGGCGGCCGATATCGCCCGCGCCGCCGGTTACAGTCGGATAGCCGTGATTAGCGCCATCGGCACCCGCGAATATTACGCCCGGCAGGGGTTCACGCTGGACGGTCTGTATATGGCCAGAACCTTGCTTTGATCCACACCCGGCGTTTTGCTTGGCAGCCCTCTCTCTTTTCCGATACCATCCACCATCTCCATCAAATAATTTGAGGCTCGCTATGCATCGAAGACGATCCGGCGACCGCGGCCGCCGTCCCGTGTCCGCAGAGTTGAATAACGTTCTGCCGAGGCTAACTCTTCTTTCCGAAGAACAGAAGAGTCAGGTTCATCACTATGCCTTGACCATCCTCAAACATACGGGGATACGGATCGACTCGCCCGGCGTGCTGCGATTCCTTGAGGGAAAGCTCGGCACAACAGCCACCGACGGCGTGTTGCGTCTGCCGTCTGCTGTAGTCGAGGAGGCTATCCACACCGCGCCAAAGACCATCGACATATTCGATCGCAGGGGCAACCATCTTTTCAAGCTGGGCGATGACAGCCTGCGTTTCGGCATCGGCGTCACCGCGCTGTTTTACCAGGACCCGCTGACGGATGATCCCACGCCCTTCACCTGCCGCCACATGCAGGATATGGTTCGGCTGGGCAGCCGGTTGCCGCATTACGACGCCATCTCGACCGTCGGCATCGTCCAGGATGTGCCCGTCGAACTGACCGATCTCTACGCCAGCCTGGAGATGATTGCCAACACCACCAAAGCGCTGGTGCTGCTCGTCTCCGACGAGTACAAATTCCCGGCCGTGCTCGACATGTTCGAAATGCTCCACGGCGATCTGGCCGACAAGCCGTTTGTCATCCCCTATTTCAACCCCGTGTCGCCGCTGGTGGTCAACGAAGGCACGGCCGACAAGCTAAAAGCTGCCGTCGAGCGCGGGCTGCCGGTCATCTATTCCAACTACAGCATGGCCGGAGCATCGACGCCAATGACGCCGGCCGGCACACTGGCATTGCTGCTGGCCGAGCTGCTGGCCGGTCTGACCATCAGCCAGCTCATCCGCCCCGGCGCGCCAATCAGTTTGGGGATGCTCCCGGTCTACTTCGACATGAAGACCATGACCAACTTCTATGACCCACAGAGCCTTCTCATCAACATCGCCTGCGCCGAGATGATGGCCCATTACGGTCTGCCGCATACAGGAACGTCGGGCAGCGGCACCGGCTGGGGGATGGATCTCCTCGCCGCCGACACCTACTGGCTCAACACGCTGACCTACAGCATGGTCAAGGGCGGGCTGGCCCCGTTCATAGGTGACACGCTCGGCTCGAAAGCCATATCCCCCCTGACCATCGTCCACGTCCACGAGATCATCGACCAGGCGCGTCGGTTCGCCGCCGGATTCCAGTTGGACAATGCCCACGCCGTCCTGGATGAGATCGACGAGGTCAGGCCGGGCGGCCATTTTCTGACCGTCCCTTCCACCCTCGAGCGCTACAAGGACGGCTACTACACCAGCCCTCTCTACCCGCACTGGAGCATGGAAGCGTGGCAACAGGAAGGACAACCCGCGGCCGAAAAAATCCTGCGCGAGCAAACGGCTGAGTTGCTGCGCACCGCCCCCGCCCCGGACGATCATGAAGAATTGCTGGCCAGGGGAAAAGCGTTTATCCAAACTGTGGCGTAGCGAGTATCATTGTGGCGACATCATTGCAGCCGGACAGAACAAGATTGACACCCATCCAGAGCGACAAACCATCTTATATCATCCGCGAGGCGCAGCCGGAAGACGCGGCGGCGATCATAACCTACTTCCGGCATATTTTCGCCGAGCCGGGGATAAACCTGATCACCGAGGTGGATGAGTTCTCGCCGACGGTTGAATCCGAATCGCGGATCATCCGCGATATGGGACGCGCGGAGAACAGCCTCTTTCTTGTTGCGGAAAGCGACGGCCGCATCATCGGTCAATTGACGCTGGAGGGCGGCCGGCGGCGCAACGTCCGGCACATGGCCACGCTGGGGATCACTGTGGCGGAGGATTGGCGCGACCAGGGTATCGGCCGGCAGTTAATGGAACGAGCTATCCATTGGGCGCGGGACGGCGGCATCATCAGGCGAATCGAGTTGCACGTTTTCGCGCGCAATGAACGAGCGATACATCTATATGAGAAATGTGGCTTCGTCACCGAGGGACGACGCAGGCGAGCCGTCATTCGGGACGGAGAATATCTGGACGACCTGGTGATGGGCCTGCTGTTGTAGACAACTGTCGCTCCACAACCATCGCGCGGGATATCTCCCGGGTTCATGCACTTGCTACAGCACAACCTGGGGCTCATTTGTTCATAATTGTGAATTGACACGCGGCGTCATTCGGGTATCATTAACGTGCTCATCAGAATGTTTGATGGGCCAAACAGAATATTTGGTTAGGGCCATGACGCCTCTCATTCCGTCCCCGACGGTTTGAAGAGGCGTTTTTTATTTTCTAAACGAATTGGAGAAGGATCATGAAACCAGCGGATGTCATCAAGTTGATCAAGGAAAACAAGATCGAGGTTGTCGATTACAAGTTCACCGATCTGTTCGGTCAGTGGCAGCATTTTTCAATGCCGATTGAAGAATTCAGCGTCGAATCAGCCTTCGAGGAAGGACTGGGCTTCGACGGCTCATCCATCCGCGGCTTTCAGAGCATCGAAGCGAGCGACATGATCCTCATTTGCGATCCTTCGACGGCCATCGTCGACCCGATCTGCGCCGCGCCCACGCTAAGTCTCGTGGGGGATGTTTACAACCCCATCAGCCGCGAGCCTTATTCGCGCGACCCGCGCTATGTGGCCCGCAAGTCGGTGGAGTATCTGAAAGGCACGGGCATTGCCGACACAGCCTATTTCGGGCCGGAAGCGGAGTTCTTCGTGTTCGACAAGGTGATGTACTCGGCCGGCGAATACTCATCAGCCTACCAGGTAGACAGCGTTGAAGGTCCCTGGAATACCGGCATCTTCGGCTTCGGCCATTCTGTCCCCCACAAGCGCGGTTATTTTCCCGTTGCGCCGGTCGATACGCTCCAGGACCTGCGCACGGAGATGGTGCGCACCCTGATCAAATCCGGCGTGAACATAGAACTACACCATCACGAGGTGGGAACAGCCGGTCAGTGCGAGATCGACATGCGGTTCGACTCGATGCTGAAGATGGCCGATAACGTGCAGCTCTACAAGTACATCGTTAAAAACGTGGCCCAGAAGCATGGCAAGACCGTCACCTTTATGCCCAAGCCCATCTATGCCGACAACGGTTCCGGGATGCATACCCACCAGAGTCTGTGGAAAGACGGCAAACCGTTGTTCTACGACGAAAACGGCTACGCTGGATTGAGCCAGTTGGCCAAGTGGTATATCGGCGGCATCCTGAAGCATATCAACGCTCTGCTGGCGATCTGCGCCCCGACGACCAACTCCTACCGTCGTCTCGTACCGGGCTACGAAGCCCCTGTGGTCATCGCCTATTCGGCCGCCAACCGCTCGGCGGCCGTGCGCATCCCCATGTATTCCAAATCTCCCAAGGCCAAGCGCATCGAGTTCCGCTGCCCCGACCCGGCCGCCAACCCGTATTTGGCCTTCGCCGCCATGCTGATGGCAGGTCTGGACGGCATCAAGAACCAGATCGACCCCGGCGAACCGGCCGAGATGGACCTGTTCCACGACGAGAATATCAACCAGGTGACCATGACCGTCGGCAAGCTGAACGAAGCCCTCGACGCGCTCGTGGCCGACCACGACTTCCTGCTGGAGGGCGGCGTCTTCACCAAGGACGTGCTCGACGCTTTCATCAGCTATAAGTATGAGACGGAAATCGGGCCGGTAAGCCTGAGGCCACACCCCTATGAATTCCTGCTCTACTACGGCGTGTAACTGCCGTTGGGCAGAGGATTCCCGGCAACCTCAATGACCACCCGGGGCGGGCATCAAACCCGCCCCGTTTTGTTTACGGCGGCCCGGCGAGTGTGTGGAAGCTCCACGTATAGGTTTGGCCGTTGGCATCGATGCGCACGGAATAGGTTGAATCGGGCAACATCGGCTGCTGGGGGATGATTACGATCGCATCCCGATTATCCAGGATGAGCCGCGCCGATTTCTGCCGCCAATCGTTTGGATGGGTGAAGTTCGTCTCGTCGAAACGACAATGCGCCAGATACTCGCCGTCTCGAGATAACGACGTGGCGGTGACGTTCGGCACCTCCTGGCCGTCGCCGAGCTGCAGGATGATCGGCGCGCCGGTCGGCTGCACATATCCGGCGCAAGTGCTGAGCGCCTCCGGAAACTCCGGCAACGAATATCGTAGAACCCATGTAGTGCCGCCGTCTCGCGGATACATGATGGGGAAGGTAACATCTTCCGGCAAGGGACCCAGCCCCCGCTTCACATCCATCGTGGCCGTCAGCGGCTGCGCGCCGGATTCATCACGATACTCGGCAAACCCTGTGGCGCTCAACTGCGGGTCGATGATGGGAATGGCGTGGAAGGGAGCCGACATCCAGTAATTGATCGCCCACTTGAACGGCAGCGAGCCGATCCACCCGGCGGCAATGTTCCCGTTTTCGGCGGCCACCTGCCCCTCTTGTGAATAATATTGACTGGCTGAGTCCTCGCCATGTTCCAGCCGACCGGTATAGGTCATATAGCGACTGTGTTGCAGGTCCTGGAGCGACCAAACCGGATTTTCCAACAGCCGGGGCAGATTCGCCTGATCCCGAAAGATGTTGACGTACTGAAGCCAGTCGGTGCCTACGGCCTCGACAGTCGGTGTCGGTGTTAGTGTCGGCGGCGGCGGCGTGTCCGTGGGCGGCAAAGTCGACGACGGTTGTGGTTCCTCGGTCGGCGTAGCCACAACTGTGGCCACAGTTGTGGCCACCTCTTTGGTAGACGTCGAAGTCGGCAGTAAACTTTCGGTCGGGGTAGCTTCAGTGACGGTAACGGCCGTCGGCGATGGCTGAGGCGCGACACGGGTAGACTGGATCACGACCGGTTGGGGCTTCCGAGTGATTGTAGGCGGCAAAACAGCCGTAACGGTGACGGGGTTCACCGATTCACCTTCGGCCACGACCACAGACGCCCCATCAGCGCGCTGAACCAAAACCCAAACCGTAGCCGCCCCGGCAATGACGATAACTGCTGCGATGATAATGCCGAACCACTTAGGTCTCATGCCGCTATACCTCTTGTAAATCAGTGCATTGCGCCGGATCCAGACCGGCTATTTCTGTGATGACCAGAGTACTCTCCATTGTAATAAGCAAATGACGTTATTGCATTGAGTATTTTTCCACATCTGCCGTCACTGCCCCCCTGACCACTATAAGCTATAATCAATCAACCGTTCGCCGCCCCAAAAAAGCCGGCGCGCCGCAAAAGTAAACGATATGAGCATTCCCATCAACAACCTGATCCTCGACATGGACGGCGTCCTCTGGCGTGGCGAGACGCCGATGCCGGGCCTCGTCGATTTCTTCACCACCCTCGACGATGCCGGTATCGGCTTCATTCTGGCAACAAACAACGCCACCAAGACGGCCGTCATGTATTCCGAGCGATTGCATCGTTTCGGGGTCACCATTCCACCGGAAAAAATCCTCACTTCTGCCGAAGCGACAGCAACCTATCTCGCCGGGCTGTACAAACCCGGTTCGCCCGTCTACGTCATCGGCGCGAAGGGTTTACATGACGCCGTGACCGATAAGGGATTCCGGGTGATATCCCCTGCCGAAGTCCGCGCCGGCGGTATGGCTGTATCCGTCGTAGCCGGCTTGTCGCCCCAAATGACATATGAAGAGCTGGCCATGGGCGCGCATCTGATCAATCAAGGCGTGCCGTTCGTCGGCTCAAACCCCGACCTGACCTATCCCACCGAGATCGGCCCCCTGCCCGGCTCCGGCGCGGTCCTGGCGTTCATCAGCGCGGCCACCGGCGTCGAGCCGACGATCATCGGCAAACCTGGGGCCATCCTCTTTCTGGAGGCCGTGAATCGGCTCGGTGGCAACATGGATACGGTGGCGATGGTCGGCGATCGCCTGTCAACCGACATTTATGGCGCAAAAGCCGCCGGGCTTCGTGCAATATTGGTCCTGTCCGGCATCTCGACTCGCGAAGAGGCGGCCGCCGGCCTCGTCCAACCCGACTACATCTTCAGCGATATCACCGAATTAGCGTCCTTCCTGACGCGGGAGCGGTCAGTTGTCCAACTCTGAGCACCCCGCTCTTTACGACCTGACTCTCGAACAACTCACGACCCTGCTGGCGAGCTGGGGTTTGCCGACCTATCGCGCGCGGCAGATCTGGGAGTGGCTCTATAAGCATTTCGCCGGCGGGTTCGACGAGATGACGACCCTGCCCGGCTCTCTGCGCGAGCGACTGGCGGCCGAGACGACACTGGCCATCGGCGATGTCGTCCTGTCACAAAAATCATCCGACGGCCAGACGAAGAAAATCCTCTTCCGGCTGCCCGACGGCCAGTTGATTGAAACCGTCCTCATGCGCTATGAGAAGCGCCGCACGCTGTGCATCAGCACGCAAGCCGGCTGCGCGATGGGCTGCGTCTTTTGCGCCACCGGTCAGATGGGTTTCAAGCGCAATCTGACTGTGGCCGAAATAGTCGGGCAAGTGATGTATTTCGCCCGCGAGCTGGCGGCCGAGGGACAGCACGTAACGAATATCGTGCTGATGGGGATGGGCGAGCCGCTGCACAACTACGACAACACGCTGGCCGCCATCGATCGTCTCACCGACCCATCGGGAATGAATCTTGGCGCGCGGAAGATCACTATATCAACCGTAGGACTCATCCCGGCCATTCGGCGCTACGCCGACGAGCAACGGCAAACGCCGCTGGCCGTCTCGCTGCACGCGGCCACCGACGAAGAGCGGAGTCGGCTGTTGCCGGTCAATCGTCGCTGGCCGCTGGCCGATCTGATGGAGGCCTGCCGCTACTACGTGGAAAAAACAGGGCGGCGGATGACGTTCGAGTGGGCGCTCATCGCCGGAGAAAACGATACCGAGGAACAAGCCCACAAGCTGGGTCAGTTGTTGCGGGGGATGCTCGGCCACGTGAACCTGATCCCGCTTAATCCTACGGCCGGATATGGCGGGCGGCCTTCCTCCCCCGAACAGGTCGGCCGTTTCCAGGAAGTGCTGACCAGCTACGGCATCACCAGCACGGTTCGCGTTCGCCGCGGGATCGACATCCAGGCCGGCTGTGGGCAACTCCGCGACAGGCATCTGGTGGAATCCGGGGATTTCAAAGGGACAAAGCCCGCCCCAAAATAGAAGGCTTTCGGGCCGAGATCTATTCTGCCTGACGAGTCACATACGCTCAGACGTTTTTTTAGCTAACACCCACCCACATACCAACAGGGGTCATCCTGCGCGCCGTTGATGCGAACCTCGAAATGGACGTGTGGCCCGGACGAGTTACCGGTGTTGCCCGTCGACCCAATCGCGTTACCCTGATAGACAATTTGCCCGGGGACTACGTTGATGCCGTTCAGGTGGGCGTAGAACGTCTCGTAACCGTTGCCGTGATTGATCACGATGAGGTTACCGTAGCCGTAGATGTTCCACCCGGCAAACGTCACAGTTCCCGTGTCGGATGCGACGACTGTCGACCCCTCAGCCAGAGCGATATCGATACCGGGGTGACCATACCAGAAATATTGGGTGAAGTTCCTCGAACCGACCGGATAGATAAAGGTCCCCGTGCCGACGATGAGCGGCGCGACACCGCTACCTGTAGACCGACCACGCACCGATTCGAGACTTGGCGGTGTCCACACAAAAACATCGCGCACCGCGCCGGGTATCAGGATCTGCGTCTCAGGGTATAGCCGGTAGGGAAACTCAAGGTTATTCGGGCCATATCCTGTAATCGTCTCGACCGGCACACTGTATTGGGCGGAGATCGATTCCAGCGTATCTCCCGGCTGGACATCATGCAGAACACCGTCGATCGGTAAAATTACCAGATCGACACCGGTTTGCAGAAGGCTGGATTCCTGGCTAAGGAGAGGGTTACCACCCAGTAAAGTCGTGGCCTTAATGCCGAACTTGTCGGCGATGCCGTTCGGCGTATCTCCACGTTCGACGCGATAAATCTGGAAGGCGTGTTCAGGTTTGCGGCCAACGAAAGTATTGGCGACGAGATCGGGCGACAGGGCGGCATCGACAATCACCGGCACGTTGACAGGCAGGACGGGAACCGCTGCGTCCACCGCGACAACCGGGGCCGGCTCCCCGATGACGGATGCGGCAGCTGCCGGCGACTCATTAGCTCGCACGACGTCCCTGGCCACCCCGAAACGCCAACCCAAGGCGATCAATCCGGTCACCAGGACCAGCGCTATGTACCCGGCAGCACGCTGCCGGGTACTGGTTTCATTTTGCATACGCAAACAGGGATGCTACACGTCGCAGGGTGCCGGCGCAAAGCGAACACGTCCGGGACGGGCGATTTCTCAAGATGCGCTCAGTTTATTACCGGCCCGGATCAGGCCATATCCTTGGTGAGCGTCTCCAGGAATTCGTAGTTGGTCTTGGTGGCGCGCAGGCGTTGCATGACGGCCGCCGTCGCGCTGCTGATGTCGTAGCCGGGGGTATCCATGAGATGGCCGAGCATTCGGCGCATCGTGTAGACGCGCTGCAACTCATCGGCCGACATCAGGAGCTCCTCGCGTCTCGTGCTTGACCGCTCGATGTCGAAAGCCGGGAAGATTCGGCGTTCCTGCAAACGGCGGCTCAACAAGAGCTCCATATTGCCGGTACCCTTGAACTCCTCATAAATAACGTCATCCATGCGGCTGCCGGTATCTACGAGGGTTGTGGCAATGATCGTCAGGCTCCCGCCAAATTCGAGGTTACGCGCCGTGCCGAAGAAACGCTTCGGCGGATAGAGCGCGCCAGGATCGAGACCGCCGGACAACGTCCGGCCGCTGGGCGGAACCGTCAGGTTATAGGCGCGAGCCAGTCGTGTTATTGAGTCCAGCAGAATCACGACATCACGACCCGACTCCACCAGCCGCTTGGCGCGTTCGAGAGCCATTTCGGCCACGCGGCAGTGGTTCTTGACCGGTTCGTCGAACGTCGAGCTGACAACCTCGCCCTGGGTCGACCGCTCCATGTCGGTCACCTCTTCCGGTCGCTCGCCGATGAGGACTACCATCAGGTGGATTTCGGGGTAATTCTCGGAGATGCCGTTGGCGATCTCCTTCAGAACTGTCGTTTTACCGGCTTTGGGCGGGGATACGATAAGACCGCGCTGGCCGCGGCCGATCGGCGTGATCAGATCGATCAGGCGAGTGGACAGGGTGTGGGGGTTGGTCTCAAGTTTCAGCTTCTGATCGGGAAAAATCGGCGTCAGGGATTCATAGCGGACACGATTCTTCAAATGGTCCGGACTCATCCCGTTCACCGCTTCGACACGCAGGAGGCTATAGTATTTCTCGTTATCCTTGGGCACCCTCACCTGCCCATAGACCATATCGCCGGTCTTCAGGCCGATCCGCCGAATCTGGGAGTTAGACACATAAATATCGTCCTTACTCGGCAGATAAGAGCCGGACCGCAGGAAGCCCATCGTCTGCTTGTCATCTTCGACGATCTCCAGGACACCACCGCGGAAATGAAATCCGCCTGATTCGGCATCAGCCTGCATGATTCGAAACACAAGATCATGTTTCTTCATCGTCGTGTAACCGGGAATCTTCATATCCCGGCCGATGTCTCGCAGTTCGCTCAGCTTTTTACTTTCCAGATCACCAATATCCATTCGTTGCTTCTCTTCGGCGCGGGCTTCCCTGTGGGGTTAGTGAGCGCCATTAAACTGGTTTAAAAAATCGGGAGTTTGTTGTTTTGCCGATACAACCTAATTTCCGCAGGCAGATTCCTTCCCCCATCCAAACAGACACGTCCAGCCGCTCGGCCATGGTTTCAGTCAAGGATCAGGGGATGATAATGTGTGGAGATATCAAGTCAGGCAGATCGATAGGATAAATCGATATTCGTTTTAAGTTCAATGAGGGAGCTTAATCTTTTCCCACAACGCGGTCCATGATATGGTGGGACGATGACAGTATAGCATGTCCTCATTTCCGGGTCAATAAGGGTGGAATTTCAGACGAATAATTTCATCTCCGACTCAATCTGCTGTTTTTTGCTCTCCATCTTCCAGACAAATAAAACGTTCCGCTTGTTCAACCAGGTTCCTGTTACCAATGAACAGGGACGTTCGCTGATGCAGACTGGTTGGACAAATTTTCAATATTGACTGCCGCCCATCCGATGCATAGCCACCCGCCTGCTCCATCAGGAAAGCCAGTGGTCCAGCCTCATAAAGGAGGCGCAACTTTCCCCCACCCCGCCCACTTTCCGCCGGGTAACAATATATTCCGCCGCGCAGCAGGTTCCGATGGAAGTCAGCTACCAATGAACCGATGTACCGTGCCGACAAGCTGGGCGGCGCTTCCCCAATGCCCTGAAGCCAATTCACAAATCGCTGGACACCAGGCGACCACCGATTGTAATAGGATGAATTGACACTGTAGTAGGCAGGTGTCTCGGGCAATCGCATATCCGGGTAGGACAGGAGAAATTCGCCGTATTCCGGATTGAGAGTGAACCCGTGAACCCCTTCCCCCGTGCTGTAGACCAGCATGGTGCTCGCGCCATAGAGGATGTACCCAGCCGCAACAAGGTCCCCGGCGGGTTGCAGTGCATCCTCAACCCGACCACGCAATTCCTCATCCAGACAGCGGTAAATGCCGAAGATCGTGCCGATACTCACATTCACGTCGATGTTGGACGACCCATCGAGAGGATCAAACACCATCACATAGCTGCCCTTGGCATATTTGGCGGGGATATAGAGAGGCTCTTCCTGCTCTTCCGACACCATGAGACACAGTCGTCCGGTATGGTCGCAAAGCTTCCGGATGATCTCATGGGCAAATACATCCAGTTTTTGTTGCGATTCTCCCTGCACGTTCGTCGCGCCGGCAGCGCCCAAAATGTCCACCAATCCAGCGCGCATCGTCTTTGAGGCAATGATTTTTGCCGCAAGCGCGATATCGTAAAGAAGATAGGTTAACTCGCCGCTGGCATACTCCGGTTGGTGGTCAAGGATAAAGCGCTCAATGGTCGTCACTGTCGACACGGGCCACGCTCCTTCAGACGAATATCCGGTTCAATGGGATGATATATCCGGCCCGTCACAGGAACAACGGACCCAGAAAGATGACCATATAATACACAATGGCGACTGCCCAGATAAGCGAGTCGGTCCGGTCAAGCGCGCCGCCATGACCGGGGAATATCTTGCCGGAATCCTTGATGCCGGCCTCGCGTTTCAGCATTGAGATGCTTAAATCGCCAAACAATCCCAGGGTGCTGACCACCAGACCGATGACGGCCGCCAGAATGAGGGGCAAATCCAGCACCATCGCCGTGACCACTGTTATAATCGTGCCGATGATGATCCCGCCAACGTAGCCCTCAACCGTCTTTTTGGGGCTGAGACGAGGGGCGAGCGGGTGACGACCCAAAATACGCCCGGCCAGCCACTTGCCTACGGCGTATGCCGCCATATCGGCCGTCCAGATGCTGATGAGCGCCAGCGCTGTCCAGCGCCAGCCGTCTTCCGAGATGCCGCGCAGCAGAAAGAAATGGCTGCCGACCCAGCCCAGCAGCACGATCCCGGTCACCAATGCAAACCAATCCAGGGCAGCGTCCAGCGTGGTTCCTCGTTCGAAGAGGACCAAACAGTAAATTAACCCGGCGAAGATACTCAGAAAAAGCGAAACACCTGACAGGTTGAGAGAAGGTTGCCACGCGCCTACCAGTAGCAAGGCAATCGCCGGCAGCAGAATCCACAGAGGCAGTTTGTGGTTCAGGGCACGCATGATATTGGCGTATTCGATGCCCGCCACGATCATCAGAAATGCGACCGGAATGAAAAAATACCACCCGCCGAAGTAGGTGGCTATCAGCATCACTGGCCCCACGATGAGGGTGACAATTAGACGTTGGGTAAACATGTGGGTGCAGGCGTTTCAGGAAGCGTCAGTCACAAGCCCGTAACGACGTTCACGCTTATTAAAGGCGACGATCGCCTCATACAAATCCTGGCGACCGAAATCAGGCCACAATGCAGGAGTAGGATAATACTCGGAATATGCCGCCTGCCAGATAAGAAAATTGCTTATACGCAATTCACCGCTGGTACGTATGACGAGATCAGGGTCAGGCAACCCTTTTGTGAATAGATAGGAGCTAAAAATCTCTTCGTTCAATTCTTCCGGCTTGATCCCGTCAGCCAGCATCTGCCGGACAGCGTGAATAATCTCGGCCCGGCCGCCATAATTGAAAGCTACGTTGAGAATAAGGCGATCGTTATTGCGGGTCAGCTCCAGCGCCCGTCGCACTTTCTCCTGAAGCTTTGGCTCCACCCCGGTGAGGTCACCGAGATGATGAACGCACACCCCCTGAGCATTTAGCTCGTCCGTCTCCTGGTCAAGGACACGGGCGAATATCTTCATAAGCGCCTGTACTTCGGTCTTCGGCCGACCCCAGTTCTCGGTTGAGAAAGCGTAGATTGTCAGAACCTTGATGTTGAATTCGACACAGGCGCGGATGATACGCCGCAGATTCTCGGCTCCGGCGCGGTGACCGGCCTGGCGGGGCAACCCTCTCTTGCGCGCCCATCGCCCATTGCCGTCCATAATAATGGCAACATGAACGGGCACCTCCAGCGAGGACAGATCGAGAGGCTCTTCGCGGCGTTTCGCCATCCTTAAACTTCCATAATCTCGGCCTCTTTGGCGCGACCGATCTCTTCAATTTGAGTAATGAACGAATCTGTTATCTCTTGCAACTGCTTCTCCCCGCGCGTGAAGTCATCTTCCGGAATGAGCTTCTCATCTTTCAGCTCTTTCAGGTCATGGTTCAGATCGCGTCGCACGTTGCGCACGGCCACCTTGGCCTCTTCGATTCGTCGGCCGACAATCCGGGTCAAATCACGACGCCGCTCTTCCGTCAGCCGGGGGATGTTCAGGCGAATGACCTGGCCGTCGTTATTCGGCATGATGCCCAGATCGGACTTCATTATCGCCTTTTCGATGGCAGACATGGAGCTACGATCATAGGGGCGAATCGCTAATTGTTGCGGCTCGGGCACCGAGATGACGGCCATCTGGTTCAGATGCATCTCGACGCCATATTGTTCCACCTTGATATGTTCGATCAGCTTCGTGGAAGCGCGCCCAGTGCGAAATGCCGCCAAATCGGACTCCAACGAAGTGATCGCGCCGTTCATACGGCTTTTGGCTTCCCGCATCACATCTGCAATCATTGGATCCTCCTCATCCGGTCGCCCAGATCAACCCGATAAAACACATGACAAGACCCGGTTATCGAAACCGCGTCATCAGGCAGAGATAATTGTACCGACCGTTTCGCCCAAGACCAGGCGCTTGACGCTGTCCTTCTGCCAGAAATTTAACACAACGATCGGCATGTTGTTTTCCATACAGAGCGAAACGGCCGTGGTGTCCAGCACACGCAGGCGCATACTCAGGAATTCCAGGTAGGATATGTTCGTAAAGGGCGTGGCGTTGGGATTTTTCATGGGATCGTCGTCATAGATCGCATCCACTTTGGTGGCCTTGATCATGATCTCAGCGTTCAGCTCCATGGCTCGCAGTGCGCCGGCCGAATCAGTCGTGAAATACGGATTGCCGGTTCCGCCGGCGATAATGACGACGCGCCCCTTGTCCATATGACGAATGGCACGCAAACGAATGTATGGTTCGGCAATGGTGCGCATCTCAAAGGCTGTTTGGACACGAGTCACCACGCCGGCCCGCTCCAGAACATCCTTCATGGCCAGAGCGTTCATCACGGTAGCCACCATGCCGATGTGGTCGGCCGTGGAGCGTTCCATACCGGCCTGCGTACCCACCGATCCGCGCCACAGATTCCCCGCCCCAATCACGAGCGCGATCTGGACGCCCAGGTCGTGAACATCTTTCACGACCTGGGCGACTTCGGCCGCGCGCGTCGGGTCTATTCCAAATCCACCCTGGCCGGCCAGGGCTTCACCGCCCATCTTCAGCAGAATCCGCTTGAATCGAACTTCGGGCATACTTGTTCAGTCCCTTAAACTCTCTTACACGATTCCCTGATTACGGGGCAGTTGGCTCCTGCACCCTACACTATCCGCTAATCCTCCAGCGATTCGCCCAACTCGTAACGAGCAAATCGGCGAATGACGATGTTTTCACCGGTCACGCGGATGGCATCGGTCAGCATGTCCTTTATCTTTATCTTCTCATCCTTGATAAAGGGCTGCTCCAGCAGACAAAACTCTTCATAAAATTTTGTGATGCGCCCGGACACTACCTTCTCTATGATAGCCTCAGGTTTGCCTTCGGCCAATGCCTGGGACCGTAAAACCGACGCCTCTCGCTCCAATTCCGCAACCGGAACCTCTTCGGTGGTGAGATAGCGCGGCGAGGCGGCGGCGATATGAAGCGCCAGATCGTGGGCAAGCTCACGGAACTGCTCGTTGCGGGCCACAAAATCCGTCTCGCAGTTAAGCTCAAGCATCACCCCCACGCGGTTACCGGGGTGTGCATACAGTTCAATGGTGCCTTCCCTGGCTGTGCGGTCGGCTCGTTTGGCGGCCCGGGCCGCGCCCTTTTCGCGCAGCATATCAACGGCCTTATCGAAGTCGCCGTCGTTCTGCTCCAGCGCCTTCTTGGCCTCAAGCACTCCTGCGCCTGTAGCCGCGCGCAGTTCCTTAACCATTTCGGTCGTAATTGCCATTTCGATTGATTCTCCCTAGGTTCTACTCAGAAGCTTCATCCGCTTCTTCATCTTCATCCACAGAAAACTCCGTGATATCAAGAGCGATGTCCGACCGTAAATCTTCGTCGTCGTCACTCACGACAGGGGTTTTCTCGCGCAGTTTGGCCAATGTCGATGCACCGAGCAACAGTTCGTCTTCGGCGTCTTCCATTCCGTCGAAGGATTCATAGCGATAACGGTCGAAGTCGGTGACTTCTTCCTGAACCGAATCCTTGCGCATGGCGATACCTTCCAGCGCGGCGTCGGCCATCTTGCCCACAAGAAGCTTAATTGCCCGAATTGCGTCATCGTTGGAAGGGATGACATAGTCGATCGCGTCAGGATCACTGTTCGTATCCACCACGCCGACGATCGGGATGTTCAGGCTGTTGGCCTCGCGGATGGCCGTCTCCTCGTGACTGACATCGACGATGAACAACATGGCCGGCAGATCGCGGAGCTCGCGAATACCACCCAGTCGTAAGTTCAGCTTTTCGATCTCGCGTTCAATGCGCAGGCGCTCGGTCTTCTTCAACAGATCGAACTCACCTGCGTCACGACGGGCTTCCAACTCGCGCAGGTAGTTGATGCGCTGGCGAATGGTGCGCCAGTTGGTCAGCGTGCCGCCCAGCCAGCGATCGTTGACATAAGGCTGCGAGGCGCGGGCCGCTTCCTTGGCGATGGTGTCCTGTGCCTGTCGTTTCGTGCCCACAAACAATACGTCGCCGCCTTCAGCAACAACGTCACGAATGGCGTTATACGCTTCTTCGATGAGCACGATCGTCTGCTGCAAATCCAGGATATGAATCCCGTTTCGCTCGGTGAAAATATAAGGTTTCATCTTCGGGTTCCAGCGACGAGTCCGGTGACCGAAGTGCACACCCGTTTCCAGAAGTGCTTTCATTGAAACAATGGCCATGGGGTTATTCTCCTTTTATTTGTTTTCTTCTTCCACGCCCTTCATCCTGAAGCGGAACTCGCATGGCCGGGGCAAACGCCGACGACTCCGGGGCGGTCTCATGTGCAAGAGACCTGGGAGGGTCGCGTGTTGCCTGTGCGAGCACAACCACTACAGTCCAGGCGTGTGTGAACTTTTAAATTGCCTTTGCTAACCGGGAAGGTGAAGCGGCGGCAGAAAATCCATAGAATTATATTGATTCGGCAGAAATAAGCAAACCGCCGATCGTCGCGTTATAGTGTTAAGCCTCTAAATAAACCGGAGGCGCCGTCAGCTCGCCGGCGAATCTATCATTGAATCCTGGCGTCTCTGGTGCCATCGACGGCGAACGGCTCCCGCCGCGCCGCGAATCGTGCCGCGTAATGGGCTATTGATGGCAAGCACTATCCCTTTATATTGCCGACCAGGCACGATGATCACTCGATCGCCGTTCAGGGCGGCCAGAGACTCCGCAACCACCACTTCAGCCGGCATCCACAACGCGTCCGGGATCTTGCCGCGATCAAACCCCTCGTACTCCGGCGTTTCGTGGAACTCACTGTAGGTGAAGCCGGGACAGAGGGCCTGCACTTTCACGCCGGTCCCGTGCAGCTCAGCGGCTAACGCCTCGGAGAAGTTATTCAGATAAGCCTTGGTTGCTGTATACGTCACTCCGCCCCCGGATGGAAAGAAAGCCGCGACGGAAGACACATTGACGATCCCTCCACCGCCGCGAGCGATCATGCCGGGTAACGCTGCCCAGGTCAGGGCGACGCTGGCGATATCGTGCACACGGATCATGTCGAGATGGCGGCTGAGCGGCACTTCGGAGAAATTGCCGCGAGTGCCAAACCCGGCGTTATTGACGAGCAGGCTGAGATCGTCCGCTCCCTCAATAACCTTAGAGACGCGGGCGATATCCTCATCACGCGCGAGATCGGCCTTCAACACGTCAACAGATACCCCGTACGCCGCCGACAACTCCACGGCCAAAGCCCGCAATCGATCCTCGCGCCGCGCAACAAGGGTCAAATCGAACCCATCCGCCGCCAGCCGGCGCGCAAAAGCTTCACCGATGCCGCTTGACGCGCCGGTGATGAGCGCCCGACCGCGAGGCAGCAGCTCATGATCGGCCGTCGCGCTCCGAAAATATCGCCAACCGAAGATCCCGGCAACAGCCGCCAGAGCACCAATAACCGCCGGGCCGCTCCATGTTCGATTACCTGACATACGCACCCCTCTTCCTCTACCTGGCTACGATCAGGTTGTGAACATGTTCAACAGCCCGACCCACATCGTCTCCAGCCACGACGATGCTGATACCGAACTCGGTCGATCCCTGGGCAATGGCGATCACGTTAACCTGATTCTCGCCGAGAGCGCTGAAAATCCGCCCGGCGATCCCATATGTGGTTTGAATGCCAGAGCCGACGATGGTGACGATGGCAATCTTGTCACGCGACCAGATGCGTTCAATGTCGTGCCGCCCCAGCTCCTCAGCGAAGGCAGCCTCAAGTCCCGCGACTACGGCCGCCGCGGCCGATTCTGGCACGATGAAACATATCGATTGCTCCGATGAGGCCTGTGTGATCAGCAAGACGCTCACATCCAGCCGCGCCACCGCGCCAAAAGTGCGCGCGGCTATGCCCGGCACGCCGATCATGCCTTTGCCCTCGACGTTGATCATGCTGACGCCATTGATTGCCGTCACTGCTTTCAACGTGCCGTTCTGCTGCGGTGAATCTTCCTCAATGACTGTTCCCGGGTGGGTCGGGTTAAAGGTGTTCTTGATGCGCAACGGGATGCCGCCCTCGACACACGGTCGCATCGTCTTGGCGTGGATCACCTTCGCCCCATAATAGGCCAGCTCCGAAACTTCCCGAAATGATAGCGTCGGGATAGATATTGCGCCGGGCACAAGGCGCGGATCGGCGCTCATGACGCCATCTACATCAGTCCATATCCAGACCTCATCAGCGTCGAGCGCCTGACCCAGGATGGCTGCGCTGAAATCAGACCCGCCGCGGCCGAGCGTGGTCGTCACGCCGTCAGCCGTAGCGCCGATGAAACCAGTGATCACGGGGATCGCGTCTGCTTCCAATAGAGGAAGGAGTCGCGCCTGCACGCGCTTGCGGGTGCTCGCTATTTGCGGCGCGGCATTCTGGAAGTTGGCGTCGGTCAGGATCAACTCCGTGGCGTCGATCGCCTCGGACTCATACCCCAACTCACGCAGGTAAGCGGCCAGGATACGCACGCTCATCTGTTCGCCCATCCCGCTGATCGTGTCGAGTGCCCGAGGTGTCAGCTCGCCCAACACTCCGACCGCTCCACATAATGAAACGAACCGGTCGATAAACCGCTCAATCTCCGCCAGGATGATCTGTCGTTCACCTTCCGGCGACAATAAACCGTCGATCGCCTCATAATGAATGTCACGCAAAAGCCTCGCCAGGCGTGGAAACGTATCCCTGTCGCCGGTGAAGGCGGAATGCGCCCCTTCCAGCAATAAATCAGTCACCTTAACGGGCTTCGACCCCATCGCCGAAATAATCACCGCCACATCGCCCCATGTGTCGCGGGCTTGCAGGATCAGATCGGCCGTTTCACGCATGGCGGCCGCACTGCCCACCGACGTTCCGCCAAACTTCATCACCAATGTCATGTTACTTGTCCTCAACGCTAAGCAGTGAAGCGTAGCGACCCATAAGTATAACCGGGCCGTATTGTCGGGCAACGGCATTTTTTGGCGCGCGTTGGGATGAGGAATAAAGAAACAGCCGATCCCTATAAGAGACCGGCTGTTTTATGCTTCTCTGGCGGCAGGAGATTGGAAACGGTAAGTTATTACGCCAGAGGAAAGCCATGGAAAGCCACCCGGCGCGGGTTAATGCCCTACCAGTAAGGCATATATCCGGCAAAAACCTCGCGCCGGGTGGTCCGGTAAGCAGCTCGCTTAGGAACCCTTAATGACGATCTCCTCTTCATCGAAGGCGTTAGCCTTGGGAGTGACGTCTTCTTCCTTCCGCATGATTACGGCCAGGACAAGATAGATCAGGATACCAACGCCATTCCACAACGTGAGCAAGACGGCCGCCAGACGAACAATGACGGGATCGATGTTCAGATAATTCGCCAGGCCGCCACACACGCCAAGCAACATACGATCATCACGGGAACGAACCAATCGTTTTTCACTCATTTTCATACCTCCAACGTTCTTTTCAAGGTAACGTGTAACGTTCATTTTGATATTCTGTGATGCTATACGCCTCGGTTGTATGAAAGTTGCAGGGAGGTCCCCCTTGAAACTCGTCCGATATTTACCAAATTATTTTTGCCCGGAAGTCATAACATGCCGTTTGAATCTATTCCCGATCGGCCACATACTGCTTGAAGGCCTCACCTAATGGCGTCAGGATATTCAGGTCCCGATCATAAAGGTTGCCTGTCTGGTAGTCGCCGTCGTCCTGCAAGATGTACCAGAACGCGTACTGCACCAGATGCCCGCCATCGGACGCCAGCCCGTTCGGCCCGGTCGCATCGAGCAAATAATCGTATGTGGCGACCAGATACTCCTGCACGAACTCCGGTGGAAAGCCGTAATCTTCGGGCAAAAGGATGCCGAACTCCGTCACCGCCAATGGCCTGTCGCCATAGCCGTTAGCAGCCATCCAGTCACGGAAAGCGACCGTATAGTTCTTGAACAACTCGATATCGCCGTGGTCTTCGATCTCATGGAGTTGTCCGGCCGTTTCGGACATCCCCTTGGGAATTCCGATGCCCCAACTGTCAGCTTCCTCGCGCAGGACAAACAGATGGATCGACCAGAGGTCGACCGGCATCAGTTCGCCATATGAATCGCGGTAGGTTTTCAGCACTTTGTCAAGATAGGCCAGACGCAGCGGTGTGGGTAGCGAGATGCCTCCCGCGCCGATTCTGGCTGATGGATCGCGCTCCTTGATGAACGTGTACAGTTCATGATAGGCGGTGGCGTACTCTTCGGCCGTCAGGTTATCCTGCCATCTGACGTCCGGCTCGTTGCCGATCAGCCAGGTTGAGCCGGGATGAGCCGCGAGCGTCTTCTCCACCACCTCGGCGTTGGCCGGCCAACGCTCCGCTTCCCCAACCTGACCGAAGCGCACGTTTTGCCATGTCGTTAGCCCGGGCACGTCGGGCACATCGGGCCACACGCGCCAGAACGTGTATTGACCAGCACGTAATCCGAGGGCGGCCGCCGGTTCAACATCCTGCAACGCGCCGGTAATTCCGATGCGGTTAAGGGCTGATGTCTCCGCAGACGTTATGGTTGGCACATTTGGCTCCGTCTCAACAATCGGAGTGACTGTTGGTCGCGGCACTGGGGTGGCGGTCGGTTGATTAACATCGGGGCGTGGTGTGCGTGTGGGGATGATCGGTTCAGGAGTGCGAGTCGCCGTGTTTGCACCTGTGGAACACGATGGCAGCAGAACCGTCATCATGATTATCGACACCCACCACCCGAAGCGTATCCTGCTAAAGGCCGTATTATCATTCATTCGGAACGTATATAAACGAGGAAAGATCGGTGACCTGCATTCGGTCACCGATCTTTCCTTCAATAACTACCCAAAAACTGCTCAAAGGGGTTAGCGCCACTAGTCCGCCAGGTCTTTTACGTCCTCGGCGACCACAGCAGCGGCCGCTTCGGCCGGCTTGGGCTGGTGGATGACGACCCGCGTCGTCACCTGCTCGACCACATCGCGCGTTCCCTTGACGTTCAACTGATCGAACAGAAACTCGAACTGCTCCTGTAAGACCCCGCCGATCTCATCCAGCTTGGCTTCATCCATATTCCACCACTGAGCCTTGAACGGGCCAATGGCACGCTTGCGGGCGGAATACAGGCTTTGCTCGTCGGTTTTGCCAGGCTTCCACTCATCCTTGTGATGTTCGCGCAAATAAGCGTAGGCCTCGTCAACCAGCTCTTGCGGCAGATAATCGAAAACGATGTTCTGGAAGTTAGTCGCCAGATGAATCTCAACCGTGCCGATCTCCGGAAACTTGTTGAACGCGCTCGGCGGCAGGGTCGACGCCCCATGCTGTACCGCACCGCCCATGCCATAGTCATCGCGGGCGACACGGCTCAAGTCGCGCAGGGTGTCGAAATCGACCTTCACCTGGGCCAGCGTGCCGTCGGGCAGGACAACACCGCCATGGCTCGTGCCGGTCTGGACGGAGATCTTGGCGATGCCGGGCAAACCGGCAGCCAACTCCCGTTGATACCCCTGCATGAAGGCATGAAGCTCTTCGACGGTCGAATTCTTGTGACCAACCTCGCCGATCTCGCCGCCGAGGGAGATGTTGATCCCTTCCGGCTCGATCTCGCGCACATACTCAGTCAGTCGGGCGCAGAGGGTGTAGTTCACATTCTGCTGCTCGTCCAGCGTTGGGTAGCTGAGGTCAACCAGCGTCGAGGTGTCGATATCGATGTTGTAGAACCCGGCGGCGACCGCCTCAACCATCAGGTCCTTCACTGCCTGCACTTCGGCATCGGGGGCCGTCTTGTAGCGGCTGGCCGATATCTGGAAGTGATCGCCCTGGATGAACACCGGTCCCCGATACCCCTCCTTAATCGCCGCCGCCAGGACGCTGCATGTGTATTCCATCGGGCGCTGTCCTGTGTAACCGATCTCGCTGCGGGCGATCTCGAACAGCATCGCCCCGACGTTGAACTTGTTGGCGGCGCGGAAGACAGCGCGCGACGAATTATAGTTCATGGCGCGGATATTCATCGCCGGAACAGTGAACGTCGTCGGCACATCGCCGCGGCCGATCGCCATGTAGAGCTGGTGGATCGACGACGGGAAGATGCCGAGGTCCTGGGCAATCTCCCATATTAGCCAGCGGGCTGTGTCACGCGTTAGGCCTTCGCCAAAAACGGCCGTTTGAATTAGACCGTCAATTTTCTCGCGCACCGCCGGTTCGTGGCGAACGGTGACGATATCCCGATCGACGCTGACGACGCCATCCAGATAGCGCATAAGCTCGTCAACTGAATTTGCCTTCATGCTTGTATCTCCTTTTGAGTAGTTTTAATAGCAGGTCGGCCGCTTGTTTGCAACAGGTAACGATGCGGACGCGGCCGGATTGTTTCGATGGGTCAATCTGTAATTTCAGATTAAAGGATATCATACATCACCGGGCAGTTTCAGGACAATTAGCACCTGTTTAAGGTGATCAATGTCACATCCACAACTCGCGGCAGTTCAGATCATCACAAGCGGTTAGTGCCTGTTGCAGCATCGGCAACCAGACATGCGTCCACGCATGGTTGATTCCGCCCCGACACCACTCAATAGCCACATAGACGCAGATCGCCACGGACAATCGATAATCATCCCACAGCTTTTCCCAACTGTAATCCGCAACGCCGCGCGCGAGGAGTTGGTCGTAATAATGACGCAATACTGCCGTCTCATGCCGCCGTCGTTCGTCGACATCCCAATCGAGCACGAGCGAATAGGCCAGGTCATACGCACCCAGCCAGACAGTCAGGCTCCAGTCGAACGGCTGGCGATCGATGAGATAGATCGGTTTCCCCGCGTTACGGGGAACCAGAATATTGTTCCAGTTAGGATCACCATGGATCAAGGTGAAGCCGTTGTCGTCGCGCGCGCGGTTGATCATCGCCGCTGGATGAAACCTCAAAATTTCATCGATTGCCGCCGGCCAATGGGGTTTCAATTCGCTCGAAAACTCGCCAAGGATATGACCGGCACCCGGCCGCGCCACCTCAACGAAACGGGCGATTTGTTCTTCGGCCGGCAGGCGATCGCCGAATTCACCGAACCGACGTGCCCTCCAGCGGTGAGCGTGGAGACAGGCGAAAGCCTCAGCCAGGTCTAGTCCATATTCCAGCGTCGGTTCCCTGTGCTTGGCCTCGATGTGGGTTTCGGACAGGTCATCTAGCAGCAGATGATAACGCCGCTCTTCTTCGGAAAACAGTGCATCATAGCAGCGGGGAATCGGCGCGCCGGCCAGGTCAAGATAGTCCCGTGTGTAGTAATTGACTTCGGATGGACCAAAGGTCTCATCCTCCATATCGGCATCAACCGTTTTCAGGAACAATCGTGCCAGCAACTGGCCTTCGGCATCGTCCGAGTAGGCTATGCGAATACGGTTACTCGTGGACAGAATCCGCTCGGTCGAATCGATTGCCACATCGACGACCTCCCCTTGGGTCAGCGCGCCGCTGCGTCTCAGCACCCTGGTCAGCCACGTGGTGGACACCTGCTCAATGGTTGTAATTACCTGCTCAGTCACATGACCTTGATATCAATTCACCTAAATCCCAACTGTTTCCACCCGGATACGAAATGACAACGACAAAACTATAAGTCACACGCCGTCATTCACCGCCCGGCTTGGTCATCGAATAGATTAGGAAAGGCCCCAAATCATCGACGGCCTCCCGTTCGAAGGTCATGCCGATGGCTCCGGCGACCTTGACCGAACCGGTATTCTCTGAATCAATGCAACAGATGAGGCGTGTCAGGCCCAATTGCTGAAAGGCATAGTCGCGGATGCCCCGCGCCGCCTCGCTGCCGTAACCGCATCCCCAATACGCCTTGTCGATCATATAGGCGACCTCTACCTCGTCCTGGCCGTCTATCGTCCACGGCAGCAATCCGCAGCGGCCGATGAACGCGCCGGTCTCCTTTAGGATCGTCGCCCACAACCCTAGTTCCGGCCGCTTGGGGTGGCCGTTGAGAAACCACTCCAGTTCTTCTTTCGTCTCCTCATAGGTCAGTGTGCGGTCGGGTGACACACCTTCTTGGGGAAAGTAGAGCCGCATTTCAGGGTCGCGATAGAGAGCGTAAAGCGCGTCAAGGTCGTCAGGGACCAGCCGGCGAAGGCGAAGACGGTTGGTTTCGAGGATGAGCATTGGTTTATTATAGCATCGGCAATAGTTTTTTGTGGTCATTTGATCCGCCTTGACGCATTTCACCTCAATTGTTATATTTCTCTCTGTGTTAAGCTTAACGTCCAAGCACCCGCAATTTGCAGCCGCCGGCCGGACATCCAGTCTGGTCGGAGACGTTGCTTGACCCGCCCACAACATCAAACGCGAAACGGCAACCGCCAGACTGAGTGATTGGTCTGGCGGTTTTTGTTTCTGTCAGACCTGACAGGCCCGGGGGTTATCTGCTAGAATTCATCCGGAGTAATTATGAGACCGACAACCAGTAACGAAATTCGCAAGGCGTTTCTTGATTATTTTAACGAGCTGAACCACGAAGTGGTGCCCAGCGCCCCATTGCCACAGCGCGACAACCCGACGCTGCTGTTCACCAATGCCGGGATGAACCAGTTCGTCGATGTATTCCTGGGCAAGGAGAAGCGACCGTACAGCCGCGCCACTACTGCCCAGAAGGTCATGCGCGTGCAGGGCAAGCAAAACGATCTGGAAAACGTCGGCCCCTCGGCCCGCCACCACACCTTTTTCGAGATGCTCGGCAACTTTTCCTTCGGCGATTATTTCAAACGCGAAGCGATCGACTACGCCTGGACATTTCTGACCGGCGTCATGAAACTGGAACCGGAGCGGCTCTTTGCCACCGTTTACACCGACGACGACGAGGCGGCCGAACTGTGGGAGCGCTACCTGCCCACCGACCGTATCCTGCGCTTCGGCAAGAAGGACAACTTCTGGGCCATGGGCGACGTTGGCCCGTGCGGCCCTTGTTCCGAGGTTCATTATTACTCCGGCGATATGCAGGACATCACACCCGCCGGCGTCAATAATGACGACTACCCCAACTATGTCGAGGTATGGAACCTCGTCTTCATGCAGTTCGACGCCCAACCGGACGGCACGCTCATCCCGTTACCCAGGCCGTCGGTCGATACAGGCATGGGCATGGAGCGGCTGGTCCGCGTCATACAGGGCGTGGAGAGCAACTACGACACCGACCTGTTCGTCCCGGCGATGAACCGTATCCAGCAGTTGCTGGGCGACAGCGACGCCCAACGGGCGGAGCAGTACGTCGGCTACCGCGTCATCGCTGACCACGGCCGCGCGGCGACCTTCCTCATCGCCGATGGCGTGCAACCCGGCAATACCGGCGCGGGTTATGTTCTGCGCATGATCATCCGCCGGGCGGCGCGCTTCGGCCGCAAGGTCGGTTTCCACGCGCCGTTCCTGGGCCAGGTGGCCGAAGTCTATATCGAGCAGATGGGTGAGGCCTATCCCGAATTGCGCCTGCGCCGCGACCTGATCCTCCACACGTTGCAGCGCGAGGAAGAGCGCTTCAACCGCACTCTCGACAGCGGCTTGCTGCATCTCGACCAGATTCTCGACGATCTGCACAGCCGCGGCGAAACGGTTGTGCCCGGTGACCTGGCGTTCAACCTCTACGCTACCCACGGCTTGCCGCTGGAATTGACCCGCGACGAAGCGCTGGAACAACACGGTATGGCCGTGGATGAGGAAGGATACAACGCCGCGCGCGAGGCTCATGCTTTGGCCAGCGGCAGCGGCGCGTTTGCCGGTTACGAAGTCGGCCAAAGCATATATGGCGACATGTTGCTGTCGCTCGTCTCGACCGGCCGGCTGGATGAAAGCGGGGTCGATTACGACCCTTACACCGGCGCGTCGTTGCAAACGACTGTGCTGGGTCTCATCAGCGACGGCAAACGGGTCGAAGTGGTGCGAGTCGGTCAACCCGTTGAGATCGTCACCACGGCGACACCCTTCTATGTTGAATCCGGCGGCGAAGTCAGTGATACGGGCCGCGTCACCAACACGTTTGGCGGCGAGGTGGAAGTTCGGGATGTGCGCAGGCCGGTGGCCGGCCTGATCGTGCATAGTGGCGTCGTAGTAGCCGGGGAGATCAAGGAGGGCGAAGTCGTTACCCTGGAAGTAGATCGGGAGCGGCGAGCGGATATTCGTCGCAACCACACCGCCACCCACCTGCTCCACCGCGAGCTGCGTGCTCATCTGGGCAAGCACGTGGCGCAGGCCGGTTCGCTGGTAGCCCCCGACCGGCTGCGATTCGATTTCACCCACGACCAAGCGCTCGGCCGGGAGGCGCTCGGCCGGATTGAAGCGGCCATCAACAGGGCCGTCTTGGCCAACTATCCCGTCAACATCGCCTACATGGGTCAGAAGGAGGCAATCGCCGCCGGAGCCATGGCCTTGTTCGGCGAAAAGTACGGCGATATCGTCCGCACTGTCACGGTCGCCGATCCGACACCGGGCAAGGAATCACTCCCCTACAGCTTTGAACTGTGCGGCGGCTTGCACGTGGGTGAGACTGGCGAGATCGGTCTATTTCGCTTCGTCACCGAGGAAGCGGTCGGCGCAGGCGTCCGTCGCGTCGAGGCCGTCACCGGCCGCGGTGCGTATGAGTTCGTGACTGACCGCCTCAACTTGCTCGACCGGCTGGCGAGCAAGCTGAATACGCCGGTCGTCGAGCTTGAAAACAGGTTGGAGACGCTGCTGGAGCATGATCGATCGCAGGAACGCGAGCTGGACGCGGCGAATCGCCGCCTGGCGCGCGGCCAGTTCGACGTGCTGCTCGGCGGGGTAATGAAGGTGCGCGACGTTACCGTCCTGGCGGCCAAGGTGGAGGCGCAGAGCGTCGAACGGCTGCGCGAGATGACCGACTGGTTTCGTGACCGGGAGAAATCAGGCGTGGTCGTGCTCGGCATGATCAGTGACGGCAAGCCGGTGATCGTCGCCTCAGTCACCGATGACCTGATCGCCCGCGGCGTCAAGGCCGGCAATATCGTTCGCGAGGTGGCCGGGATTGTCGGCGGCAGCGGCGGAGGTCGACCCAACCTGGCCCAGGCCGGCGGCCATCACCCTGAAAAACTGGGGGACGCGCTGGCGGCCGTTGCCGGGTTGGTCGAGGCGGCTCTTAATTAAGGGCGATACGATTTCATCAGTAACTATCAACCCGCGGGTGGCGATTCGATCCGAAAGCGTTTATGGCCTTGCGCGCAATTGAACTGGACCCGTCGGATACTTTTTTTTCGGTGCGTGACCGACTGTTACGGGGCGACCGCGTCCGAACAGTGCTCATCACGCCCGGCCGCAAGCTTCAGCCCTGCGACGTCGACCTGGTATTGCTGCGGCGGCTGGCCGATCGGGAGCGGCTGGATATCGGCCTGGTCACGAGCGACCGGGCGCTGGCCCGGCAGGCGCGAGCGCTCGGCCTGCCGGCTTTCGCCAACCTGACGCTGGCTGAGCATTACCGTCCCGGCTGGCGGCGCGGCAGCCGCCGCGCCGAGTGGATTGGATTTTTGCCTGGCGAGGAGCGCCGGCCGATCGATCTGGTCACCGGTGGGGAGGACATCCCCGCAACGGCCGACCGACGCGCCAGACTATGGTTTCTCAGCGGCCTCTTCGCCTGCTTTCTGCTTGTCGGCCTCCTCGCCCTGTCGATGATTTTTCTGGTTCCGCGGGCTGTCGTCACCCTGCGCCCGGCCGCCTTGCCGGCCCAGGTGATTCTGGACCTGTCGACCGGCACCACCACGAACGCCACGGACGGCACGGTCGTGCCCGGCCGGACGATCCGTCACGCCATCGATTGGGAGGCATCCGGCGCGATCACCGGCGACCCAACTGCTGATCAGCAGCGCATCCACGCCCAGGCTGTACAGGGTATTTCCGCCGCCGCCCACGACTTCCTGGGCGCCCGTCTTGAACCGGGAGAGATGTTGATCCCGTCCTCCATCAGCGTCGAAATCACTGAAGAATCCTTCACCCAAGCCGGTCAATCCGAATTGATATTGCACGCCGATGTAACCGGCACGGCCGTGCCCCTTGCAGATCTTCGCCGCGTGGCTCATGATGCGCTGGCGGGCATGTTCCCTGACGGTTATGAACCGGACCTGAACAGCCTTCGCCTGCAAATCGAACCGACCCGCGACGCGCTCCCCGGTACATTTCAGATGACAGCCAATGCGATCGGCCGTCCGACAATCGACCACACTGTTCTGTCGGAACAATTGCGCGCACGACGAGCGGCCGAGGCTGATGATTTTTTAACCGACGTGATTCCTCTGGCTGTGCCGCCGGTGATCGATCTCGAACCCGGCTGGTGGCAGGCGTGGTCCGGGCGGCTCCCGCTTCGCGCCGGGCAAATAGAAGTGGAGATACTGCCCTGAGTAACTTGAAAGACGGGTGAAGGGTGGTCGAACGTAGGGAAACCATTCAGCCGCGCGGGACGTCCTGAGAGATACTGATCGCGGCTGATACGAATGTCGACACCATCATGACGAGCACGACCGACAAACCCGGACGAGTTGCCGCCCTGGACCTGGGAGAGAAACGCATTGGCGTCGCGCTGAGCGACACGACGCGCACGATCGCCTCGCCCCATTCAGTCATCAGGCGCAGCTCCCGCTCCGAGGATTTCGACCGATACGCGGCGCTCTTCGAGGCCCATGATATCCGTCTGGTGATCATCGGCCTGCCCATCACACTTGGTGGTCAGGAAGGCCAACGGGCTGCGTGGGTGCGCGACTACACCGAAGAGCTTGGCCGCCACATCGATATACCCGTCGAGTTTTGGGACGAAAGCCTGACCACAGTCGCAGCCACAAACGCGCTGCACGCCCAGGGGCGGCGCGGCCGAAAAGTCAAGGATCGTGTTGACGCCGTCGCCGCGACCCTTATCCTGCAATCCTACCTCGACGCTCACCGCGGAGATTTATCTGATGACGAACAATCGCCCCAATGAAAACCAGACGCCTTTCGGCTTTCTGTGGCGATTTATCGTCATCGTCGTCATTCTCGGCCTGGGCGCCGCTGCCGGCTTCGTGTTCTACCGGACGTGGCTCGGCGATGGGGTGGAACGCTCCAGGGTGAACCCCAGCCTCAGCAACAGCCAGCGCCTTTATCTGGAATATTATCTCTCCCAGCATGCCGCCGGGTTGGAACAGCCGGCAGGAACAGCCGTCGGCAACCAGACGTTCACTATCACGCCCGGCGAAGGCGCGGCCGCCATAGCCGAAAATCTCCGCGCTGTCGGACTGCTTGCCGACACCGAACTGTTTCTTAACTACCTGACTTACTACGGATTGGACGGCGGGCTTGTCGCCGGGGAATACACTCTCGATCCGCAGCAGACGATCCCTCAACTCGCCGAATCCCTCGGCTCCGGTGGCGCACGCGCACTGCAATTGAATTTCCTGCCCGGCTGGCGCAGCGAGGAGATGGGCAACTACCTGAGAGTCGTCTCACCGGCGCAAATTGATGCTGATGAATTCCTGGCGATCGCCCAAAACCCCCGGGCCATCAATCTGGGCGGCTACAATTTTCTGGCGTCGCTCCCCGATGGCGCGTCCCTGGAGGGCTATCTCTTCCCCGACGCCTATGCCATCGAGCCGGCGACAGACAGCGCGGCCCTGGTCGGCATGATGCTGGCCAACTTCGACCGGCAGGTAACCCCGGCGATGCGACAGGCCTATGGCGCGCTCGGCCTCTCCCTGCGGGACGCCCTTATTCTCGCCTCCATCGTCGAGAAGGAAGCAGCATTGGCCGAAGAAAAGCCGCTCATGGCCGCCGTCTTTCTGAATCGGCTGCGAAACGGCATGCGGCTCCAGGCCGACCCGACGGTGCAATACGCCCTGGGCTACAACGCCGCGGCCGACAGCTGGTGGAAGTCACCGTTGGACGCGGCCGACCTGACCGTCGCCTCGCCCTACAACACGTATCAGGTGGACGGGCTGCCGCCCGGCCCGATTGCCAATCCCGGCCTGACCTCGCTTCAGGCCATCGCCAACCCGGCCGCGGTCGACTATCTATTTTTCGTCCTTGACTGCACGGCCGCCACGCCCGGGCAGCACATCTTTAGCGTGACCTATGAGGAACACCTGGCCAATGTGGAACGCTGCCGCTAGAGGGTTCGCGCTGGCCCTCGCCCTTCTGCTGTGTGCCGGTTGTGCGTCCGTCGATCCGGTGGTCAAGATCGGTCTGGTCGCACCCTTCGAAGGACGTCACCGCGACATCGGTTACGACGCTGTCTACAGCGCCCGCCTGGCCGTCAGGCAGGTAAACGAAGCCGGTGGCATCGGCGGGTATCGCGTGGCCCTGGTGGCGCTCGACGATCGCGGCGACGAGGAACTTGCCCGGCAGGCGGCCGCCTCCTTGGCCGTCGACCCCGGCGTTGTCGCCGTCATAGGGCATTACCTCCCCCAGACGTCCGGGAGAGCTTTGCCCGTCTATGAACAAAATGGTCTCCCTTTCCTGCAAATGGGCATTTCCCCGTTCACTGCCGGCGATCCACAAGACCTGCCCACCGAATTCACGGCGGATTATAACGCCCTGACGCCGTTCGATGAGACGCCCGGCCCATTTGCCGGGCCGACGTATGACGCCTTTGGGCTGTTGTTGGCAGCCTTAGCGAAGGCTGAAGAAAACACCGGAACCATCACCCGGTCATCTGTCCAGGAATCGCTGGATGGATTAAAATATGAAGGAATAACCGGCGAGGTTTATCAGCCATAATGAGTAGTGTCTTCACCAAGGGTAGCCAATCATGATCATCAAGCGTATTCTCGGCCTCATCATGCTCCTGACCGGATTGATTCTGCTGGTGTCGGCTTTTGCCGGCGCTTTTTTTGTCGGCGACGCCATCGGCCGGCTGACGGAGAGAGTAACCACCAGCCTCGAAGTCGCCGGACAAAGCCTCGCCGCGGCGGGCGCCACTCTAACATTGACCCGTGACTCGATCAGCGATGTCACCGGCGGCCTGACAACCGCCGTCGACGCGACGGCCTCGGCCGCGCGAACCCTGGAACAAAGTCGCCCACTGGTCGACAGTGTCACCGCTGTCACCACCCAGGAAGTACCGGAGGCGATCGAAGGCATGCAGGCCGCACTGCCCAACATGATTGAGGTCGCCGCAGTCATCGACACCACATTAAGAACCCTGAGTTCTATAGGGATCGATCAGGACATACCGTTGCCTTTCGGCGGTTCCTTCCCGCTCCGCTTCGATTTGGGGATCGAATACGCTCCGGAGACATCATTTGACCAATCCTTGCGGGTATTCGAAGCAAGCCTGACAGGGCTACCGGAGAGTTTGCGCGGCCTCGAGGATGAATTAACGACCACCAACAACAACCTCGCATCCCTCTCCAGCGATCTCCAGGCGACATCCGACAACCTAACGACAATTAACGCCCGAATGGGTGAATTTCTCCCTCTGCTCGACCGCTATATCATGCTGGTCGACCAATTCGGCGAGACTATCGATCAGGCGGACGATCAGCTCGCATCCCGCCTGGAGCTCTTGCGCGTCGGATCCATCTTCCTGCTTGTCGCGTTAGGCCTGAGCCAACTGGCCCCAATCTATCTTGGCTGGGAGTTGTTGACCGGTCGCCGCAACCCTCCATCGCAGACCATTACACAGTCCGACACATCTATGACGACGATCGCTGCCACAGCATCTCCTTCAGCTTCGGCCGCCACTGCCAATCCTCCCAAACCGGCAACCGGTCTTTCCGCCTCAGATGTGCCTCCCCCGGACGATTCCGGCGAAGAAGAGCATGATCAAGTCTGAGCGCATCAGGCTCCCCGTCTGGATCGCGTTACTGGTGTTATTCAGCGGGCTTGCGGGCGGCTGCCGGCCAGATTCAGGATCGGCCGATCGTTCTCCGGACACCGGGAGCACCCTTCAGTTACTGCCGACACCGACGCTCGCCGTTCCGGGCAGTGTCGATCCATTTAATCCTCCAACCCCCATTGTCTATCCGTCCCCGACGACGGCCGGTGCTGCTCCCAATGATTCAACCGGGATCGGCGAGGCCACCGGCATCGATACGGCTTCCGCACCCCCCACCCCTCAGCCTGTTGCCACTGTAGCCCTGCCTGACGGCGCGACGCCAATGGAATTGCTGGACCTTGGTCGCCGATCCGCGGCCGAGGGAGACCATGACCTGGCCGCGGCCGCGTTTGGCGCGGTTGTGAACGAGCCGGGCGATCTCGACGCGGCGCTTGTGAGCGAAGCACATCTCGGCCTGGCTGTCGCCCTGCTGGCCAACGGGCAGACTGACCGCGCAGCCCTGGAGCTTGAGGCGTTGGTTCAGACCTTTCCGGCCGTGCCCGATGCGGGAAGCAAGGGAGTGACCCTGCCGGCAACAGTGAATATCGCCGATGTCGCCACGTTCCATCTTGGGCAGGCCCGCGCAACACTGGGAGATCACGCCGGAGCGATCGCGGCCTACGAGGCGTATTTGGCGAACAACCCCGACATGGCCGCGTACATCCAGCCGCTGATCGCCGATTCGTTCGAGGCTCTTGGCGACAATGATGCGGTCATCGCTGCCCTGGCAGGCTCAGTAGATGCTCCGTCACAACGGTTCAAGGCCGTGGCCAACCGGAGTCGTCTGGCCGCGCTCTATCTCGCCCGTGGCGATTATGACGCCGCCATCGCGCAATACGACGCCATTCACGACATCGCCCGCACCGAGGCAACGAAAGGTCAGATGACCTACCTGGCCGGTCAGGCGGAGATTATGGCCGGTAACACGGCCGCCGGGCACGAACGATTCGTGGAGGCGATCACGAACTACCCCCGTGCGATCGAAAGTTACTACGCCCTGGTCGCCCTGATCGAGGCCGGCGTCCCCGTCGACGAGTACCAGCGGGGCGTCGTCGATTACTATGCCGGAGCGTACCAACCGGCAATCGACGCCTTTCGTCGCTATATCGCCGCCGAACCGGAAATCTATGACGCCGACGCCCACGCTTTTTTGGCCTGGAGCCATGAAGCTCTCGGCAATCAGGAAGGAGCATTGTCCGAACTGGACGCCCTGAGAGGGCGCGATCCGGCGCGCGCGCTATTCGAACGCGGCGAATTGCTGCGTCGTGCCGGAATGGATTCCGAAGCGCTGGCCGCCTACGACGAACTCCTGAAGACTTACCCCGAAATGGAGGGCGCGGCCGGTGTGGCCTGGACCGCGGCCAAACTGGCTGACAGCCTCGGCCTGGACGATGCCCGGAAACGATATCTATTTCTCGCTGATTCCTTTCCCTTCGATGAAAACACCCCGGCGGCGCTATTCCGTGCCGCCGATCTGGCCGATGCTGCCGGGAAACCGGATGAGGCATTAACCCTGCGCTCGCGTCTGATCGAACAATATCCGGCCAATGTCAACGCCGCGGAGGCTTTGTTCCGGTTGCTGCAGGCGGCAGAAGCCGGAGACAACGCCGGGCCGGATGCGGCGGCGCTGGCCGCGCAAGTTGCCACGTTATCCCCCAGCAACTATTTCGCCCTGCGCGCGGCCGATTTTGTGGCCGGGACACCTCCATTCACCGCTGAGACTTCCTTCGTCATGCCGGATGATATCGAAGCGGGTCGTGCAGAGGCCGAGGCGTGGTTGCGGGAACGGTTAACCGCCCAGGGGTTGGTCGTTCCCGATGGGGATTTGGGCGCGATGACCGGCGCGCCGGCGGCCGATCCCCAGCGAATAATCGGCGAAAAGCTGTGGCAATTGGGGTTGCAGGAAGCGGCCAAGGCCGAGCTAGAAACGGTGCGGGAGGCTTACGCCGACGATCCTCTGGCGAACTACCGGATGGCTCGCTACTTCAGCCAATTGGGCCTCTACCGATCGTCGATCATCGCCGCGGCCACCCTGTTGCAACAGACGGAGGCCACAGTCTTCGACGCGCCACTCTATCTCGGCCGCCTGTCCTACCCGCCCTACTTTGCTGACCTGATCCTGCCCCTGGCCGACAGGTTCGGGTTCGACCCGCGCCTGCAATTCGCTCTCGTCCGGCAGGAGAGCCTGTTCGAAAGCTTCGCCCGATCCGGCGCGGCCGCCCAAGGGCTGAGCCAGGTTATCCCCGACACCGGCGCGTGGATTGCCCAGCGGCTGGCCTGGCCCAATTATGAGAACGATGACCTTTACAAACCCTACGTAGGCCTAAATTTCGGCGCGTATTACCTGAGCGAGCAATTGCGCAATTTCGACGGCCATGTCCACGCTGCGCTGGCCGCCTATAACGGCGGCCCCGGAAACGCTGCGCGATGGTTCGACGTGGCCGGCGGCAATCATGACCTGTTCGTGGATACGGTCGATTTCCCCGAAACGCGCCTCTACATTGAACGTATCTACGAGGGTTTCAACGCTTATCGTTACCTGTACAGCACGCCTTAGCATCCTGACCTGTAATGAATCATTGGTTACCCACACACCTGACGGGGCGATGAAAAAGGCGCTGATCCGCCTGAAATCCAGCCCTCCGACTTGCCGGGACTGCCGCGCATGCCGGCTGACCTCATGTAACGGGACGTGAAAGAGTTCGGTTGCAAAACGGAAATAGAAATCTTGCGTTATAATCCTTGCAGTAATGGCGCTCGCGGATTTTCTTAATAGCTCATCAGCCCATGTCCGCTAACTTTGATTGGCAAACCGAGGACGACGACCGTCGGGCACAAGAGAACATCTGGGGACCTCCACAGGAGGCGGAAAACGCCACGAAGCCGGGCCGGCGGCTACCCTGGCGATTAATAGGTCTTGTCGTTACGCTGGTCGTAACGATCGGCGGGATCGTCTGGTGGCGGATAGACCAACGGATTGACGCCACGATGGAGGCTTTTCGAACGGATGTCATCGCCAGCCACAATCTGATGCAGCGGGCTGTCGCTGATAAAGACATGGAAATATTCCGGTCAATCCTCTCCGGGCGACTTCCTGCCTGGACAGCGGCCGAGTTGGATATTTTCACAGCAAATCTCGTGATAGATCGGTCGCCGTTTGGCCTGATACCCACTGAAGGCTCGCTGCCGGTAATTATCCCTCCCTCCGGTGTTGAAACTCCAGAAGGCGCCCAAACGGCCGAGATTGAGTTCTCGCCGGACCTCAATGAAGCCGTCCTCACGGTCGATCACCCATACCGTCGGGATACCACAGGCGAGACCGTCGTATTGCAACAGACGACCGTCTTCAGGCGCGGCGATTTTCGCTGGTTGCTGGCCCCGCCACTGGAAGAGTTCTGGGGCGACTGGGTGACAAACGAAGGAGAATACCTTTCCCTCATCTATCCTCGCCGGGACGCAGCCATCGCCCAACGGCTGGCGCAGGACCTGGACAAAGAGATCGCGCGACTGTGCGCGACACTGGAGGAAATCGAGTGTTCGGCCGACCTTCATCTGACGGTGCGGCTCGCCACAGAACCTGTCACGCTAACCTCGCTGGCGGAACCTCTTGGCGCCATCCGGCGAGCGCGCGAGCGGGAAGATATCCTGGAACTCCCCACGCCGACTCTGATCGGACTGCCGGTTGATGATGATCCCCAACTCGCCGAAGAGGGTTATCAAGCCCTGATTGACGGCTACGCTCGTCATGTTTTCAGCGCAGTCATCGCCCAGGCTGTCGGGTGGCATTGCTGCGAAGATATCCTCGTGTTCAATTACCTTGTCGACTATCAATTGAGCCAACTGGGGGTGATGAATTGGCCCATCAATGCCGATGATCATCAGCGCGTTCTCGATTCCCGGCCACGGCTGAGCACCATCAGTTCCTACATCCGCGGCCGCGTGCCCCTTCAACTCTCCGACCAACGCATGTGGGAATTACGCGCAGCCGTTGATTTTCTGGTCAACGGTATCCCCGGCACGTCGCCGGCCGGGTTGGAACGCGATCTGGACGACACCAGCAACTTCAATCAATTTCTGGATCGTGCTGTCGGGGCGTCCGGTAAGGACGATACCACCATCCCTGATGATCTCGATATCGCCTGGTGGCTTTACGCCTTTCGTAACGCCGGTTACAGCACGGACGAACCACCCCCACTTCCGGTCGGGGAATCTCTTTTCATGACGTGCACGGTCACAGAGAGCGACCGAAGTTCCGATATATCCACGTTGTTGCGCTATTCACCCGACGAAGGGCGATGGGAAGAGCTATACAGCGCGCAAGGATATTTCTGGTCGAGCGCCATGCCGGACCCAGGGACACTGTTATTGCAGGAATTCTCTACGGAGACAGAGTCGTGGCAGACAAAAATCTGGTACCACGACGAGCCGGTTCCGGTCCATATGCTCGACGACAACCGATTCGCCATGGCGTATGGCGGAAGTGACAAACAGGGCCAGCGAACGGTTGTCTATGCTTACACCCCAAAAACCGGAGCCATTCGCTCTTTTCTCATCGATCCCGCTGAGTGTGATGACGACTGTGCCGCTACCGAACTCCCCGGTTTGCCGTTCTGGTCGCCGGACGGGCAATGGGCTATTTACGCCGGCGACAATCGCTCCTCTCCCCAAACGTCGTTCATGATTGCCAACGAACGCCACGTCGTTCTGCGGCCAAATGGGGACTATGACGAGATGTCTCTCACCCTTGGCCCGGAAGGTGCCGAGCCTGACTCGCCCAAACTGGTATCCATCGGCCGCGGACGCTCTCCTTTCTGGCTGGACGACCAAACCTTTGGCTACATACGTCGCGCGATGACTGGAGGCCTGCTAGACCGGGTCGGCGAAGAAATCGTTATCGCCACCATAGACGACCATAATCCGGAAATCGTGCTGACGTCGGCTGACATCCTCGACTTCCTGCCCGAAGATCTGCCGGCGCAGCGTCTCTCGCTATCCTACGTCGTCACCCATCCCAGTTATCCCAGCCGTTTATTTATCGTTGCCCAGGACGCGGCCGCGCAGCGGGTCTACGCCGTCTCCTACGATTTAAATGAGCGGTTGTCCGATATACTTCTGGAGCTGCCAGCCAATGCCAACCACTCGCTGGGCTTCTCGCCCGATGGTCGCTATCTGGTAATGGTCGGGCAGGACCGGCGAGCCACAATACCTGACAACAACAGCGGCGTTCTGCTCGTTCACGATTTCGCCGAGAACCGGACGATCCCGTTCCTTGCCCGGCTGCCCTTCTTTCTGCCCTCGGTCATCTATGACTGGAACGCGGATGGCCGCTGGCTTGCCGTCTCGATGGCTGATGGTCTGGTCGGTCTCATCGCCCCTGACAGCGACTACGTAAAACTGCTGCCGCACGAATATGGCGCTTGCAACTCGGTAGCCTGGTTACACCCCTGAGCGCGGAAGGCGGCTAACGATCAAACCGGATCTTCACATCCGAACAGGATCGGCAGGCTAACAGCGCTTGACGTGAACGGGCGGGGTCATTAGAATCTCCTTGCTTAGCGGGCCACGAAAAATTAAACAGGCCCCTGGATTTTTTGAAGATAATGACAAAGACCTATCACTTCTGGATCACCGGCTGTCAGATGAACTACGCTGACGCGCGCCGCGTGGCGACTGAGCTGGAGAAGCTCGGTTACCAATCAACCAACCACGCCGAAGACGCGGATGTAATCGTTCTGGAAACCTGCACCGTCCGGCAGCAATCAGAAGACAAGACTTACTCAAAATTGCAAAGCTTGAAGCCGCTGAAGGCTCGCCGTCCCGATTTGACTGTGGCAGTGATGGGATGTGTGGTGGGCGTGCGCGGCAATGAGATCCTCGAAAAACGCTTCCCGTTCGTCGACGTGTTCATGGAACCATCGACCGATGGTCTGCCCCTAATCTCTCATCTCACTCAGGATAGCGATTACGATCTTGAGCAGGCGACTACTCGCCAGCGTCACGCCTGGCAAGACGGTGCCGTCGTGCTTCCCACCGACCAGCGTGGCCAGCTGGTGTCCGCGCCGGTAGCCATCGTCTACGGCTGTTCCCACGCCTGCACCTTCTGCATCATCCCCCAGAAACGAGGTATCGAACGCAGCCGGCAGGTGGGTGAAATCGCCGCTGAAGTTCGCTCGCTGGTGGCCCAGGGGGTGAAGGAAGTCGTCCTGTTGGGTCAAATCGTCGATCGCTATGGGTATGACGTCCCCGACGGCCCGGACCTGGCCGATCTCCTCCGCGTCATCAACAGCATTGACGGGCTGGAACGCATCCGGTTCCTGACCAGCCATCCGAACTATATGACCGACAGGATTCTGCACGCCGTGGCCGAACTGCCGAAAGTGATGCCACAGATCGAGATACCGATTCAGGCGGGCAACAACGATGTCCTGGCAGCGATGCGGCGCGGCTATACTCGCGAACAATACCGCGACCTCATCCATCGCATCCGCGATATCGTCCCTGACGCGGCAATCCATGGCGACATTATCGTCGGGTTCTGTGGCGAGACAGCCGAACAATTCCAGGATACCTACGACATACTGGCTGAACTGCGGCTGGACAAGATCCATTTGGCTCGCTATAGCCCTCGCCCAGGAACGGTGAGCGCCCGGCGCATGATTGACGACGTGCCGGATGAAGAGAAACGCCGCCGTTTCCAGTTGATCGAGGAGTTACAAAAACAGGTGTCCGCCGAAAAGATGCGGCGGTTCTGGGGCGACACGGTCGAGGTTCTGGTGGAAGAACGGGACAAAGGGCGCTGGCGCGGCCGCACCCCCCATAACAAGCTAGTCTTCTTCGACGATCCCGGCGACCTGCGCGGGCAACTGGTTGAAGTAGAGATCACCCATACCGGCCCATGGAGCATGTCGGGCAAGCTCGTCCGGGAACGGGCGACGACCGGCCAATCCGCGACTTCATCGGGCGAGTCGATCCCATTGTCCGTCCTTCTGTAAATCCAACCGGAACAATGGATCATGAACAAACGCCGGGCGCACACCCGGTGTTTTTAAATACCGCGCCAAGTCTAAGCGGCAAAATAACCCGGCTGGACTGCACCACGACTCAAGGATGTAGTCAGGTCGTCGCCGCAGTTAACCAGATACGCCACCTGTCCGCTCGCGCGTAACAAATGGTAGAGGGGTTCGGCCGAACGGGTTCCCTGGAAAGTAGCCGGATTGACGAGAATCGTCACCACGCGCATGCCACGTCGGGCCAATTGCCGGGCGGACACTGACCATTCTTCCCGAGTATTCGGCGTAATCACAATTACTGTGGTCCCGCGCGGGAAGAGGTGCGTCTCGGCCGAGAGCATATCCTGGAGAGGTACTTCGCCCTTGGCGTGCAACACGGCCAGTGTCTCCAATATGCGGTTGAACTGCCGCTCTCCACGGTCCGGTTGCAGGATTTCGTTCGACTGTCCATAGGCGAGCATACCCACGGCACGATCGCGCCGCAGGAAGAACTGCGCCACCGAAGCGGCAATGGATACCGTATACTCCTCGGTCGATTCAGGTAAACGGAAGTCCCGCATCTTGAGCCAGGCTGGCACATCTCCCAAGGGAGGAGAGGTGAGGTTCGATTTGCGCGGGACAACATGACCATAAACCGACATATCGGGCACAATCCAGATATCAGCCAGCGGGTCGAGTTCGAATTCCTTGACCATCATCCTGTCGCGGCGGGCTGTCGAGCGCCAGTGAATTCGATTAAAGCTGTCGCCCGGCTCGTAATCCCGCACGCTGGAGGCGTTGGTGGTGATATAGTGGGTGCGTCGCCGCAAGGCATCACCACCGGGCAAAATGCCCACTGGCAAGGCGAACTGGTGAATATCGAATGTCATGGGGAATACGACGATATTGCTTGTCGCCGTAATTTCGCGTTCCATTGGGAAGAGGCCAAACGGATCGCTCGTGCGCAACCGAATCGGGCCGAGTTGGTAACGCCCCCTATGCTGGCAGATTGTCGTCACACGCCAGCTATAGCTCTGGCGTGACCCCAGGCCGTTTACAACGTGACTGGAATAATGATAGGGCAGATCGGAATAGTCACGAACCTCCAGCCATAGCTTGGGAACGATAGACGTATTACGTATGGTAAAGCGCTCTTCCAATGGCCGCCCAACCTGGGTACGACGAACGCGCGTCACGCGGGATAAATGGACGCCGTTGAGGTTAACCCACGCCCAGATAAAAGACAGGATCAGCAAAAATCCAAGCAGATAGGCGAGCGTGAACAGCAGATCCCGCCCGGTAATGAGGCCGGCAACGAACGCCACAACGGCCAGCGCGAAGACAACGGTCCGACGCTGTCTAAGAAACGCGGACATCAGGTAATCGCTCTTTGGCGGCTGGCCTGCGCGCCGGGAACTGCCGTCTGACTGACGATATCCTGAACGATTTGCTCAGGCTCAACATCCTTAATACGCGCAGCCGGGCCGACGATGATCCGATGGCCAAGCGCTGCGCCGGCCAGCGCCTTCACATCATCGGGCAACACATAGTCGCGCCCCAGAAGCGCAGCCCGGGCCTGCCCCAACCGATAGATGGCCAACGCCCCGCGTGTACTTGCCCCCAGGTAGACGTCGGGATGCTCACGCGTTTGCCGAACTATGTTGATGATGTATTCCTTTACGAGTTGATCAACGTAGATATCCTTGATCGCCTCTTGAGCGGCCCGCAGTTCCTCCACCCCGATGATTTGTTCCAGGGAATTGACCGGATGCCGGTGCTGCTGGCGATCGAGAACCTCAATCTCTTCTTCCTTGCCGGGATAGCCGAGTTTGATGCGCAGCATAAATCGGTCGAGTTGAGCCTCGGGTAATGGGAATGTACCCTCATATTCGATGGGGTTCTGCGTCGCCAGGACCATGAACGGCGGATCCAGGGGATAGCTGCGACCATCGACGGTTACCTGGCGCTCTTCCATGGCCTCCAGTAATGCCGATTGGGTCTTGGGTGTGGCACGGTTGATTTCGTCTACCAAAACGATCTGGGCATGTATGGGGCCGGGACGAAACTCAAATTCGCGAGTCTGCTGGTTAAAAACAGATACGCCGGTCACGTCGCTGGGTAGCATGTCCGGTGTAAACTGGATGCGCTGGAATTTGCAACCAACAGAGCGGGCGATCGATTTGGCAAGTACCGTTTTGCCTACCCCGGGGACGTCCTCGATCAAAATATGACCCTGACAGAGCAAGCCCAGTACAGTGAGCTGCACAGCCTGCCGCTTGCCGACAATGACACGCTCGACGTTTTCTACGATGCTATTGGCGGTCGCCTGGATATCTGCCATGTTCTATACCTCGGAGAAATATGGAGCCGTTTGCCCTGCTCACTCGACGACTGTATCGAGGACAACTCAGCAGATACCGACCCCGTGGTTTGCAAGGGAAAATTATAACATGCTCTTGGGAAAAGTAATAATTCGGTGGCAATTTGGGGTCATTGTGCTCACGTATTTTTTAATTCACACGCCAAGTGTAGCATAACGTGATTGATTCACAGTCAAAAATGAAGCTCACGTGCAATTAATTATGCTGCCACGCAATACTGCGGTCGCTCCCGATGCCTGACAATCATTGCATCGGCCTTGTCACCCGCCGGCATGACCGATGGCGTACATATCCTCGCGTTCAGCCTTAGAATTCGCTCCCTTCGCCTTCCAAAACTTCGACCCGATAGAACAAATGAGATATAATCAATCTGTTAACCATGTTGCAGAAACAAGCAAAACCAGCGGCCCTGCCCGGCATATTTCCGACCCTGGCGGCCGGATTTGAACTGACCACAAGATACTTGTGGTTGGTGCTCATTCCGGCTGTGCTTGACCTGTTCCTGTGGATAGGGCCGCGCCTCAGCTTCCGGCCCCTCATCGAATCGCTGGCGGCACAAATGCCCCAACAGGCGCTTGTGATGGACCCCGTGCCGCTGCTGGAGGCATTTGCCGGTCGCCTGAATCACTTCACCTATCTCGCCGTTTCACTGGTGGGCGTCCCCGCACTGATGACCGGCCTGACCCCGGAAAAAACGCCTGTTCAGCCCCTTCTGATCGAGCGAGCCGGGTGGGGTGAGTGGTTCGGCTTTCTGGTTCTGTTCACATTAAGTGGATTGCTGCTGGCGGCCGTCTACTATAGTCTTATCGCCTATACCTTGCGTCGGGCGGGAGCCTCGGCCATGGGGATTCCGATGCCGCCGGTCCATCTTACCCGGCGGACCCTGCGCACGTTTTTCAGATTGATCGGACTGACCGCGCTGTTTCTGGCCATTGTCGCTGTAATTGTGTTTCCCGTGACTTTCCTGGCCGGGTTTATGTCCCTGTTCAGCCAAACCCTGGCCATGTTGATGCTGATGGGCGCACTGCTCGTCATCATCTGGCTGGCCATGTTTCTCAGTTATACGCCCCAGGGAATGGTGCTGAACCCTCATGGATTTTGGCGGACGCTGACTGAAAGCGTGCGACTTTTCCGAGAGAATTTGCCGGCTTCTCTGGGATTGATATTTTTTGTCTCTCTGGCCAAGAGGTTATTGAGCTTCATTCTGCTCACAGCCGATACGGGCAGTTGGATAACGGCCATCAACCTGATCGCCCATGCCTATATCAGTACGGCACTCATCATGGCCCTGTTTATTTTCTATCGTGACCGCTATTCAGCGTTTCTCCGTCAATCACAGCCGCAACCCGACGCGGTGCAAATGAAGCAGGAAGTTTATGACCAGCAAGAGTAACCATAGCGACCAAAATTCGGCCGTCAACTATGATGCCGGCAATATCCAGGTTCTGAAGGGGCTTGAAGCAGTTCGACGCCGTCCCGGCATGTACGTCGGCGGCACGGATATCAAGGCGCTCCATCACCTTGTCTTCGAAATTGTCGACAACTCAATCGACGAAGCCCTGGCCGGCCGCTGCGATCGCATCGAGGTGACGATAAATCCCGATTCAAGCGTCAGCGTCAAGGACAACGGCTACGGCATTCCGGTGGCCGAGCACCCAACCGAAAAGGTGTCCGCGCTACAGGTCGTTCATACCAGTCTCCATTCCGGCGGCAAGTTTGACAACGCCGCCTACAAAGTCTCCGGCGGTCTGCACGGCGTGGGCGCGGCGGCCGTCAATGCCCTCTCGGAGTGGATGGAAGTCGAAGTGAAGCGGGATGGGGCGGTGTGGAAGCAACGCTACGAGCGCGGGATTCCGGCGACGCCTGTACTACGTCTGCGCGACCTCAAGAAGGGCGAAGGTACGGGAACCACAACAACCTTCAAATCAGACCACATTATCTTTACTGAGGATAATGTTTTTCGGTTCGATATGCTGGTAACCCGTTTTCGTGAGATGGCCTTCGTCACCAGCGGCGTCTTTCTCAAGATGCGGGATGAGCGTGTGTCCCCCGCCCGCGAGATGAGCTTCTACTTCGAAGGTGGCGTGCGCTCGTTTGTCCGCTATCTGAACCGTAACCGGAAGGTGCTCAACGAGCCGATCCATGCTCACAAGGAGATGGATAACGTCGATGTCGAGGTAGCACTGCAATATACAGACGGCGTGGCAATTTCCGAATATGCCTTCGCCAACACCATCAATACCCCCGACGGCGGCACGCACCTGACCGGCGCCCGCACCGCTCTGACCCGCGTCATCAACAACTACGCCCGGAAGAATAACTTTCTGAAGGAGAAGGACAAGAACTTCTCTTCCGATGATACTCGCGAAGGCGTGACGCTTGTCGTCAGTGTCAAACATCCCGACCCACAGTTCGAGAGCCAAACAAAAGTCAAATTGATGAACGCGGAAGTGGCGGGGCAGGTGTCAGCCGTGCTCGGCGAGGCGTTGCAAACCTATCTCGATGAAAACCCGCGCGAAGCCAAGCGAATAATCGAGCGCTGCCTGACCTCATCCCGCGCGCGCGACGCCGCCAAGGCCGCCCGCGAACTGGTCATGCGAAAAAGCGCCCTCGACAGCCTGACCTTGCCCGGCAAGCTGGCCGACTGTTCCGAACGCGACCCGGCACGCGCCGAGTTGTACATCGTCGAAGGTGAATCGGCCGGCGGCACGGCCAAGCAGGGACGCGACCGCCATTTCCAGGCCATCCTGCCTTTGCGCGGCAAAATCCTGAATACCGAGCGCGCACGCCTGGACAAAATACTGGGCAACAATGAGGTCAAGGCTCTCATCTCCGCGCTGGGCACGGGCATCGGCGAGTCGTTCGATCTGACCAATCTGCGCTATGGCCGCACGATCATCATGACCGACGCCGACGTGGACGGCAGCCACATCCGTACCCTGTTGCTGACCTTCTTCTTCCGCTACATGCCGACACTCATCGAGAACGGCCATCTCTACATTGCCCAGCCGCCGCTCTACGCCGTGAAGCATGGCAAGGATATTTCCTACGCCTACACTGAAGGCGAGCGCGATGTGCTGATGAAACGCCTCAACGGCCAGAAATACAGTATTCAGCGATATAAAGGCCTGGGCGAGATGAACGCAGAGCAATTATGGGAAACTACAATGGATCCCGAAGTGCGCACGCTGCTTCAGGTGACGATTGAAGATGCCGTTGTGGCCGACCGCACTTTCGATATGCTGATGGGCGATGAGGTCGCGCCACGGCGGCGGTTCATCACGACGCACGCCAGCGAAGTGCGTAATCTCGACGTTTAGTATTTCTGTCTCCCGGGATCGATTGTCCAAGCGCCGAAGTCAAAACTTCGGCGCTTTGTTATATTGTGGCGAGTGGATATCCGGACTGGATGATCAGGCAGTGGTAGCGGGCAGGTGGTTCTGGTTGCGAATTACGCTGATCCCCAGATTATCGGCATGATCGCTGATTCGCTCCAGCAGTCGCAAGGTTTCGATGAAAATAACGTTGGCTTCGGGATGGCATGCCCCTGACTTTAGCCGCCGAATGTGCGTCTCGCGGATATTCCAGTACATGTTGTCGAAATCATTCTCCCTCTTACAGACTTTCATCGCCAGGTCGCGATCCTGATCCCGGAACGCCTGCAATGATTGACTGTAGATTGAGTGGGCGATACCCGATAACTCTGTAAGCTCGTTGATCGCCTCGTCAGTGAAGGGGATATCAGCGGTTACTCTATCCTGGGCAAAACGGGCAATATCCTCCGCCATATCACCGACTCTTTCGATATCGACCAGCAAGTTTTTGATCTGGAAGGCGCGTTTTTGTTGCGCAATGGCCAGGTCTGCGCGCATTAGCACGTTGACGAAATGCTCCAGATCCCTCGTCACCGGATCGACTATCCCGCTCTCCAGATAGAGCACCCTCTCCGCGGCCGGAATATCCTTTTCAAGCAACGCATGGCAACTCAGCTCGACCATCTCGGCCGTCACATCCCCCAGCCGGCTCAATTCGCGTGATGCTTCCTTCAGCGCCACCGCCGGCACGGCGTATTGCATTTCGTCGATATACATCGTCACCTTCTGCTTTTCCTTGTCCGGATCGTCCGGAGCGAGCTTCATGGCGATACCGGCGATTTGACGGACGAACGGGAATAGGATCAGGCTGACGGATATGTTGAAGATGGTATGCGCGTTAGCTATCTGGCGCGGCAAGTCCGGCGAAGTGCGCTCGATGAAGTCGGCAAACTGGGGAATGAATGGCAGAAACAGAAGCACCCCAAAAACATTGATCATGATTTGGGAGTAAGAAACCTGGCGCGCAACAGGTGATAGCCGCAGGGCGGCTATCAGACCGGTGATGCATGAGCCAATATTGGCGCCCAGGATGATCCCGATAGCCCCTTCAAGCGCAATGGATTGGGTCATGCCCATGGCCACGACCATACTGGTCACGGCCGTGCTGCTCTGCGTGAGGGACGTTGCCAGGATGCCAGCCACCATACCGATCCACGGGTATTGGCCCATCGTGATGAGAAGATTGGCGACCCACGGAATCTCGACCAGCTCGGCTAAGGCACCGGCCATGTATGTCATCCCCACAAAAATGATGCCAAGACCCATCAGGATTTCGCCGTACTTCTTCCAATCGCGGCCGGGGAAAAACTCCAGGAAGACGATACCCAGGATAACCAGGATCAGCCGGAAGTTGCCGATTTCAAAGGCGACGATTTGAGCGGTGACCGTGGTGCCGATCTCCTGCCCCAGCATAACGCCAATGGACTGAACAACAGTCATCAAATTGGCGTTGACCAGGCCGATCATCGTGACCATCAACAAACCGCTGCTCTGGAGGATGGCGGAGGCGGCCGCGCCGAAGGCCATGCTCTTGACCCGGCTGTTCGTCACCCGGTCGAGCCATTTTTGAATCTGGTCGCCGGCAAGCTTCTCCATGCCCGAACTGAGCAGAGAGATGCCATAAATGAAGAGCGCTAACCCGCCTAATATCTGGACAAAACCTAACATCGGTTCCTCCGGAATCTATACGGAAAATATCGAAAAGGAATCATGCGTGACTATAACGCCCCTGTTCCCAAATAAAGAGAGCCCGTCGCCCATGACGCTATAGCCGACAAACATCAGTCAAAGGCGCACATAAATGCCAGGCCCACATGACAACATCCGATTGAGACACAAGCTCCCCCTGGCTTGCCAGACACTAATGCCCGACAAACCCAAGAACCGTTGCAGGCCCGGCAATAGATTGTTCAGGAATTATTTTGGATCGTTGCAGGCAACATCAAACGCGGTCGTCGGATACAAACGACGACCGCCGAAAACACGCCCACTGAAACGATTGAAAAGATGCTGCCAGACGACGATGTAACTGAATAACCGGCTGCATGCAATGGCAATTTTAACCCGATTGATGTTTTTCGGGTATAGCGGACACTGCCAATGTCCGATGTTGATGTTCACCGAAACTCCTGCAACGTCACAGACATCTCTCCATTAATCGAAATTTCGCTCCCCCTTCCATTCTCGCCGTGATTCACCGAGAGGGCACGGCCCCTGTAACGCCTTTCGGGACGCTTGCCGGGTCAATGCAAAGTCCCAAACCCCATCGAATGCATGATTAACTATAAACGTAATCGGAAACGATCGCATGAGGGCGTTGGAGTGATCCCATCGCGCCACACGACATCCCTTCACTCCATCGAATGAGCCTTCCGACAGTTTATTCGTTTTCATTTAAGTGTGGCCCAGAGGAATAACATGAAACAACAACTTTTTACCCATCTGTTCATTCTCGTAGTATTGTTGTCCATCATCTCACTGGCGCATCGCAGTGCCAACGCCGATGTGCCCGATCCCGCAGTCGACCGGGGAACGTCCAGATTATTTCTGCCGGTTGCGATTCGTTCGCCAACGCCGGTCAAACCCGTCATTCACAGTTTCACCGCCAACCCCGCTACCATCAACAGCGGAGCGAGTAGCGTCCTGGCCTGGCAGGTGACCGGCGCAACCAGTCTGAGCATCAGTCCCGGTATAGGCGCTGTCACCGGCAACAGCAAGGCCGTGAGTCCTCAAAGCACCACCAACTATACTCTGGTTGCCGCAAATAACGCCGGATCGGTCAGCGCCGCGGTTACGGTGACCGTCAATGGTCCGCCGGCACCGGCCAAAGGGTTTTTTATTGTGCCCACGCCGGATATTGAGCTGCCCACTTCCCACCCGACCGTCAAGGTTGATCCGGCTGGAGGTGTCCACGTGGTGTTCACGCCTCAAAGCGCCACCATTGACAATCCTGTGCGGCCGGCTTATTACGCCTATTGTCCAGCGAATTGCGCAAGCCCGGCGGCCTTCAAAATTATTCAGCTTGGCGACGGAGTTGATTTTGCCGCGCTGGATTTGGACCCGCAGGGGCGGCCCCGGATTCTCATGCGCCTACCCGTTCAGTCCGGCGCTGTCTACTTGTTTCAATTCTGGGGTTGCGACGCAGATTGCACAAACCCGGCTCGATGGTCAGGAGATAGCATCGGTTACGCCTACGCCCGGCAGACAGGATGGGTTGAATCATTCATCCACTCCTTCGCCCTGGATCATCAGGGGCGGCCGCGTTTCATCTATTACGATGCCGGCGCAAACACCGATGATCCCCATTGGGGCGTGTTTTACGCCTATTGCAACACAGACTGCACCAGTCCGGCCAACTGGTATGAAACGCGTCTGCTCGATGACAACCACGCTCGTGACTTTGACCTGGAGTTCAGTCCCAGCGGTCAACCACGGCTGGCATTCGCCACCTACAACAGCGAAATCGTGGCCCAGCCCGTCATCTACATCGAATGCAACATGAATTGCGAGAATACGGCCAACTGGGCAGGTTTTGTGCTGGCCAACACGGTGTCAGCCGGCGTCACCCATTTCGCGGAGTTCGATTTGGAAGTGGCCACTGACGGCCGGCCACGGTTGGCGCTCTACACCGGAACCGGCAGCGGCGGCGATCTGCCGCCCAACACGCTCTTCTACCTGGCTTGTCCCGCGGGTAACTGCGCGCTGGAAACGTCCTGGACGGCCGTTAGTCCCGGCCTCCCGACAACTCACGGCGAAGCGGGACTGGCGCTGGCCCTCGACGGACAAAACCGGCCGCGCCTGGCCTATCACGCGCCAATGGCCGCCGGTTTCGGGCTGAGTTATGCCTGGTGTGACGCAAACTGCGAGGGAAGCGCCGCAGGATGGCAGACGAAGAAGCTGGAAGCAAGCGAGACAGTTAACAACGAACTGCCTGTCCCGCCCTGGCCCGGCTGCCCGTTCCCAAATTGCAATCCCCCAATCCCGGGCTGCACCGTTTCAACATGGGACTCAGGTGTCAGGCCATCGCTGGCGCTGGATGCTGACGGGCGACCGCGTATTGCCTACGATGCCGACCACCATCAGGGCGGGGCGTGCGGGACGTTTATTGACACCAAGCTCACCCGGTTCATGGCCGGCAACAAGCCATAACGGATACCGGTAGAAGCTCGATGACGAACCAGGCCGCGGTCGGATAGACGCCGGATTCACCCATTCCGTCGACACAAATTCGAGCCGGCCTGGTTCCCACGCATCAACTGCGTAATGGCAAAGTCTGATTTTATTTGCCTACTCCGCCGGGGTATCTCGCAGGAAAATGCCCTTTACCATCAGCAACACGACAAACGAAAACGCCACAAGGATAACCGACAGCGTCACCGCCACGTCGAGGTCCAACTCGAAGCCGAGATAGATCGCGAGGGGCATCGTCTGCGTGCGGCCGGGGAAATTGCCGGCAAAGATGATCGTCGCGCCGAACTCGCCCAGCGCCCGCGCCCAGGCCAGCGCCACGCCGGTCAGCAAAGCCCGACGAGCCAGCGGCGCGGTGATGCGGGAGAATATCTGCCACTGGTTTGCCCCATCGATGGCCGCGGCGTCCTCCAATTCCGGCTCAACCTCGGCGAAGCCAATCGACGAGGCCCGGATAAAGAGCGAGACGGCGATGAAGGTCTGGGCGATGATCACGGCGACCTCGGTGAAGGTGATCCGCAACCCCACCTCGTTGAGCCAGCCCCCGATCCAGCCGCGGCGGCCGAAGACGAGCAACAGCGACAGCCCGGCAACGGCCGGCGGCAAGACGATTGGCAGGTCGATCAGGTTGTCGAGCAGCAACCGGCCGGGAAACTGGCGACGTGCCAGCAAGTAGGCGACCGGCGTCCCCAGCAATACCGAGGCCAGTGTCGCCCACGTGCTCGTGCGCAGGCTAAGGCCAATCGCCTGCCGGACCTGCGGCAGCGACAGATTGGCGACCAGATCTGCGGGCGAACTGTAAAGGAACAACGCCAGCAGCGGCAGGAAGATAAACAGCAATAGAGGTAATGAGAGCGCCCACCAGGCTTCGGGTCTATGACGCCGGGGAGGAGTCGGTCGTTTCCCCGGCTTCGATGTCCAGACCGCCCATCTCATTGCCCTGTGCCAGGTCCGAATCCGTATTCGGCCAGTAACGCCCGACCGCCGTCACTCAGAACAAACTCGACGAAAGCCGCAGCCATCTCACTATTCGCACTATCGTTGAGGATGGCAATCGGGTATTCCGCCACAAGATTGAGTTCGTCCGGGATCTCCAGACCGCTGACACCTTCGACGCCCACCAGATCGCTGGTGTAGACGATACCGGCATCGGCCTCGCCCAGGGAGACCTTGTTGAGCACGCTGCGAACGTTTTCTTCATATGAAGCGACATTGGCCAGGACGTCTTCCCGGAATGTCTCGCTAAATGCCGGATCGGCTGATGCCTTATCCAGGAATTCAAGCGAATACTTGCCGACCGGGACCTCCGCAGCCGCCAGGACTATCAAGGTACCGGGATTAGCCAGGTCCTGAAGCGTTTGAATGTCGCCGGGGTTATCGGCGGGGATAACCACGATCAACCGATTGGTGACAAAGACCGTGGGCGCGTCCGCGTCGATCCGGCCGGATTCAACCGCCGCGTCCATCTGAGTGTGATTGGCGCTGGCGAACACGTCGGCCGGCGCGCCCTCGTTGATCTGCGTCGCCAATTGATTGGACCCGGCGAAGTTGAATACTGTCGTCACGCCCGGATTGTCGGAGTCGAAGGCAGCGGCGATTTCAGTGAACGCGTCGGTCAACGACGCAGCGGCAAAAACCGTGAGGGTCGTCTCAGGTTCGGCTTCCGGTGGTTCTGTGGCCATTGGGGCTCCGGTTGTTGTCGGCGCTTCCGCCGTTCCGCCACAAGCTACCAATGCCGCCGAAAGCAGCAAGAAAATCAGCAACAAAGACCATTTCTTGTGAGACAACAATCGCGCATACATAGAGTATTCCTTCCAAAAAACTTGATGGTTATAGGGTAGACTGCTCAATCGGAACGACATGATCCGAGAGAGACGCCAGCCAATCCTTGATTGTTTCGATATGTTTGCGGCGATAGCGCAATACGTCGCGACCAAACGGACTCAGAGCCGTCTCTTCGTTTGCCCACATTGTCAACCAATCATCACATACTTCCTGCTGGCTTTCGACCAATTTCATAACAATGTCGGCCTCTTCCTCTCGCGCAAAGTAGAGCTTCAGCATGAACTCCAGCCGCATTTCGCGCGGCAGGCGGACCGGTTCAATCAGCCATCGGCTGAAGGCGGCCTCCCCTTCCGGTGTCAGGTGATAGACCTTGCGCGGTGGGCGGCTATCCTGAGGCTCGTAGGCCGCCTGAAGAAAGCCCTCCTCTTCCAGCCGCACCAGCAGCGCGTACAGGCGGCTCTGTTTCATCCGCCAAATGAGATGCAGATCAGGCGTCTCGACCAGACGACGATATATCTCGTAGCCATGAAGCGGCTGACGCCTGACAAAACCCAGCAGCGCGTATTCGACGGTGAGCGAGGATTGTAGCAAAGGACTCATTATCTGATTATTCAATAAATGAATAGGGGCGGCATTATAGGATGGGACTCGGGAGAAGTCAAGAAGAAATGTGTTGGCGTCACTCCGGAATTTCGCCTGATGATGATGACGTCCAACGATAAAACGGCTACTATTCACCCCATGAGATTGCCCGACATCTATACCCGGCCGGAATATGCCCATCCAGCCTTGAACCCCTGTCACGGCTTTCCTGCATTCCTCACCACGGTCATGTCCCGCAATGAGCCGGGGAAGTACTACGGATAACCCGCGCATGCTCCATCATCGAAATGGTATGTTCTGCTGCCTGGCGGCCGCCTGCCTGAGCCTGATACTGTCCGCCTGCGCTCCCGCAGCGACATCCACCCCTTCCTTCGAATTACCGACCACTACCCTACGGGCGGAGACTCCTCCCCCCTCCCAAAGCGCGCCCTCGCTCGCAAAGACCCCGCCGGCAGGTGACAAGGCATTGGTCACCCGCGTCTTCGACGGCGACACGATCGAGGTTGAAATCGACGGCCGCGCTTACCGGTTGCGCTACATCGGGGTGGACACGCCCGAACGGGAGGAGCCGTTCTATCAGGAAGCGTTCGATTTCAATCGCCGGCTGGTTGAGGGCCAGACTGTGATACTGGTTAAGGACGTCAGCGACACGGATCAGTACGGCCGTCTGTTGCGCTATGTCTATCTGGAGGACGGGACGTTTGTCAACGCCGAACTGATGATCAACGGCATGGCCCGATTGGTCACTTTCCCGCCCGACGTCGCCCAGACTGCCAACTTCCGCGAGCTGCAACGCCAGGCACAGGAATCCGCCGCCGGCATGTGGAGCCGCCCCGATCTGGTGGGACCTTGCGACTGCGACCGCAATCTCTACGACTGCCGCGATTTCGAGACGCAAGCCGAAGCGCAAACCTGCTACGATTACTGCATGGAAACGGCGGGGCGTGACGTTCACCGGCTGGACGGCAGCGGCACCGGACAGGCCTGCAAATCTTTGCCCTAGAGCGATCGGGGCACGGTGCGAGGACGCATGTTGATCTACCTGTTCGGTTTACCCGCCGCTGGAAAAAACTATGTCGGCCGGGTGCTGGCCGAGGAGTTCGGTTACACTTTCTACGACGGCGATTTGGACCTCACGCCGGAGATGCGCGACGCCGTGCGCGAGGAACGGCCGTTCACTGCCGGGATGCGCGACCGCTACTACGCGATTCTGATTGACCGCATCGCCGAACTTCGCGCCGGGTTCCCCGACCTGGCCTTTGGGCAGGCGACCTTCAAGGAGCATCACCGGCAGCTCGTGCAGAGCGCCTTTCCGGATGTGGTCTTCGTCCTCGTGGAGGCTTCGGCGGTGGTGCGAGCGGAACGGTTATCGCGCGGGGGGAACCCGGTCACGGTCGAATATGCACGGCGGATCGACGGCCTCTTCGAGCGGCCACGTCACCCCCATTTCATCATCACCAACAACGACGGCCGGGAAGAAATCGTCCGGCAATTGGCCGGATTGCTGGCCTGGCTTTCGCCCGCGGATTAACCCCGCGCCACGCTAACCCGCTCCACATCGCCCAGCGCGCGCAGCAAGTCGGCCGACGCGAGAATGACGGTCGTGTAGCGCACCCCGGAGCCTATGGAGACTTCCTCTTCGCGCATCACGCTCTCATCCAATAACACCCGGACAGGCCGCGGCAGGGCGAAGGGGGAAACCGCGCCAATCTCGTAGCCTGTGACTGCGTGAACCTCATCGGCCGAGGCCATTGTCAGACGCGACTGGCCCACGATCCGGCGCAGTATCTTCCAGTCCACCTGCGGTGGGCCGGCGACGAGCACCATCAGATATTCATCCTGGGCCAGCCGGAAGAGGATGCTGCGAACGACCTGCTCCGGCCGCTGACCTCGTTCTGCGGCCGCCTGCTCCAACGAAGTGACCGTGCCGGGATGGGCGAATTCGCGGAAGGGAACGCCCGCGGCTTGCAAGGCGCGGCCAACCGGTGTCAGCGCGTCGCCCACGGTCGTCATCGGGCAGCCCGGGCGCTCTCCACGAGGCCGCGGAACAGCGACAGCATCACCGGATCGTCCTGAATGAGGTTTTCGGGATGCCACTGGACGCCGACCGCGAAGGGATGTTCGGGAGCCTCGATCCCCTCGATGAGACCGTCGGGCGCGTGGGCGGCCGCCACCAGCCCGGGAGCCAGATCGCGCACACCCTGATGATGGAGGCTGTTGACAGTCGTTTCCTGGCGGCCCAACGCCCGGGCCAGCTTGCTGCCCGGTGTGATGTCGACGGAGTGAGCCATGTGATTGCGAGGGAAGACGCCGAAAAAGTCGTGCTTGATCGCCCCCGGCATCCATTCCATCACGTCCTCATAGAGTGTGCCGCCGAGTGCGACATTGAGAATCTGGTGGCCGCGACAAATAGCCAGCAACGGTTTATCCTGGGCGATTGCCTCTCGTGCCAGAAACAGCTCCACCCGGTCGCGATCGGGGTCGACGTCGAAGATGTAATCCTCGTGTTCGCTATGATAGTTCTCGCCGGCGATATCGCCGCCGCCTGTCAGCACCAGCCCATCCAACGATGCAAGCAAGGTGCGCAAAGCCTCCTCATCAATTCCCAGCGGAATGAGGACCGGGACGCCGCCCGCCGCCGCCACAGCGTCAATATAAGTCGGCATGAGAGCCATTACAGGCAGGGGCGTCGCCTGTGCCGCAGTTTTACGATATGTAGTAAGGCCAATGATGGGCCGGGAGTTTGTGTGATTATTTGTCATAGGAGTCAGGAAAGTGGGTAATGATTGGACCAAGGTCAAAACAAAAAAGGTGAAAGATCGCTCTTTCACCTGTTATTCTCCCAAATTTCTGGCCGGAGACCATCAATAAGGACAATCGCCGGTCGGTCGGGTCGCTTAGGCGCGCTCGAAGTTGCGCTTGGCGCGGAGGCGGGTCGCCTTGCCCGTGCGTTCACGCAGGAAAAAGAGGCGCGCCCGGCGGACGTGGTTCCGGCTATGGATTTCGATCTTCTCGATGCGCGGCGAGCTGACCAGAAAGGTTCGCTCAACGCCGATGCCGTTCGAGGCGATACGGCGCACGGTGAAGTTAGCGTTGTTGCCGGCGTTGCGCACGCGAATAACCGTGCCACGCACCATCTGGACGCGCTCGTTCTTGTCGCCGACGTTGATGCGCACGTAAACGGTCACGCTATCACCAACGTGTACCTCCGGCAGGTCTGCGTTTTTTTCCTTATCGAATGCTTTCAGCAGTAAGTCAGACATGTTCCTGTTCTCCAAAGACTGGAAAAAACAACGTTCCTGCCGGAACGTCGTCTCTGCTCCCAGAAATTCTGGTATTGTAATCAATGCGTAAAAATATAATCCCAACAGGTTGGGCCGACTACAGAATATACCACGCCCGGATGGGTTTGGCAATCCCAGTTTTCCAATTCCGCGACATCTGCTCAGACCAGGGCACGCCGGACGTGGGACACCCAGTCCGCCAGCTCGCCGGCCAGCAGCCCGGCGTTGCCCCAGTAATCGCTCGCCATCTGACCTGCCGCGCCGTGGAGATATCCCCCCAGCACGGCCGCCGGATAGGGCGCGACACCCTGAGCAAGCAATCCGGTGATGACGCCGGCCAGAACATCCCCGCTGCCCCCCACGGCCAGCACGGGGTTGGCGAACGGCAGCAGCGTGGCTCGCCCGTCGGGAGCGGCGACCACCGTGTATGCTCCCTTCAACACGACGACCTGTCCCCAGGCGACCGCTCGCTCTCGCGCCAGTTCCACCCGATCTCCATCCTTCACTGCCGCCAGCGACAGTCCGCACAACCGCGCCATCTCGCCGGGGTGGGGCGTCAGAACGCAATTTTTTGGTAGCAAGCCAGGCCAATCATCCATCGCCGCGAGAATATTCAACCCGTCAGCGTCGATCACCAGCCGGGGCATGCTTCCGCCGGCCGCCGGTTCGCTCAAGCCATTGAGAAGGGCCGTCACGAACGAGGCAGCCTCCCCCAACCCGGGGCCGACCAGAATCGCGTTATACTCCTGGAGCGTTGTCAGGATGAGATTGGCCGTCGCCACGCCCAGCGTGTCGGTATCAGTGATAGCGGCATAGATGGCCTCAGGGAACTGCCCGGCCAGCGCCGGACGCAGGCGCTGCGGAACGGCCAGCCCCACCAGCCCCGCGCCGCTGCGAAACGCACCACGAGCGGCCAGAGCCGGCGCGCCCCAATAGCGGATGCTCCCGGCAACGATCAGCGCCGTGCCAAAGGTTCCCTTGTGGCCGTTCGCCGGTCTCCTGGGGAGCGTCGCGCGAGCAAGAGCGGGTGTGGCCAGCTCAACGGGCACGGCAGCCACGGGCGGCAGAGCCGGATCGATACCGATGTCGGCGACAACCAACTCCCCACAGGCGGCCGCTCCCGGATAGCGGAAATGGCCTCGCTTGGGTCCGGCAAACGTGACGGTCAGATCGGCCGGGACGGCGAGCGGATCGATCTCGCCGGTATCGCAGTTCAACCCGCTGGGGCAATCGACGGCGACGATCAACGGCCACCGCTGCGTCTCGCCCCGGCTATCGCCTTCGTCGGGCACAGTCAGCGGGGCGGCAACACTCAGGAGCGATGGCAGCGCGACAGGCGTTTCATTCTCGGCCAGTCCTGCCTTAACCTGTTCGAGGAGCGCGGCCAGCGCCCCGCCGATAGGTCGCGCAACGCCTGTACCCAGCAGAGCGTCTATGACAAAATCGGTCGTGCGCAGCCGGTGACGCAACACTCTGAAGCGTTGGTCGTGGTCGGCCAGCACTAACTCCAATCCCAACCCTTCAACTTGCGCCAGGTTCTCGTCCGTCGCCGGATCGCGGGGTTTGAACAGATAAAAGGTAACGGCCGCGCCGGCTTCGGCCAGATAGCGCCCGGCGACCAGACCGTCGCCGCCGTTGTTGCCCGGTCCCACCAGGACCAGGACACGCCGCTCAGCCACATCATAGCGCTGGACGATCGCCTCGGCCACGCGCCGCCCGGCCATCTCCATCATCTGGGCATAGGAATGGCCGGCCGCGTCGGCCGCTTTTTCCGCAGCCACCATCTCAGCCACGCTGAACACTTTAATCGTCATTGGGGAGCCTTCTGTGAAGCAACTGAGTGCCCCCGGCAGGGCTCGAACCTGCAACATTCGGCTTAGAAGGCCGACGCTCTGTCCAATTGAGCTACGGGGGCGAACCGGTTTAAAACAATTCTAATTGGTGACAATGATGACGTCAACGGCTCTCATGTCACGACGGCCGCGAGGAAGAGGTGGCGGCAACGGCTGATGCATCGCCGGCCAGGCGAGCAAACGGTTGCAATCGACAGGCAGGGCAAGGGCAAATGGTTGGTTAAGATTGCCGGGAATCCTGGCCGGCTCGTCATGGGACAACGATCCACACAGGCGAACTTCCACAGTCGCCATTGTCGCAACGGTCGCGCTAATCTTCTTCGAACAGCGGACGAATACCGTGATAGATTTGCGGCCCACCGAATGTCCTGGCGATCAATTCGGCCGGCCGGTGAACCCGTTCGGCGATCTCGTTCGCAGTCAGCGGTTCGTTGCCGTTGGCTAAAAGGACGCTGAAGACGGCATCCACCAGGGAGCCTTGCGCCGCCAAATCATCCTTGTGACGGTTGAGCTGGTTGCGCACGAGATATTGGAAGGCATCGACCTGTCGGATTTCTCCCGTTTTGGAATCGACCAGATCAACACGTTCCGAAGGCAATTCAGCGATCGGCTCATTGCCCAAAGAGAGGCGGGCCAGTAGATAGGTACGCAAGTCGAGATGGCCTTCATTCCACCAGTTGTAGTCAATATAGAATTTCGTGTCGGCCGTTACAAGACGCAGATTGGCCTTTTTGATTGTCGGCCGTGGATTTGTTGGCAAGGGGTTATTTCTCCTCGTCGGACAGGCGCGCTAGGCGGCTCCCTGGTACTGCCAGTAATGGTCCCCGACAGGTTTAAATCCGGGGTTGCGTATGAGTTCGGCGAACAAAGGCCCCGGCGGCACACGACGCAACATATTCACCGCGCTATACAACGTCTTGGCATGTACCGTATTTTGCGGTGTAAGACCCGCCAGAGAGGGGAAAACCTCAATCAGCAGGGAGGACAGGGGCATTTGCATTGATGCTGCGCGTCGAGCGTGGGCATCCACGGCCGTCACGACATCAGTGCCGACGATCAGCAAATCATCGTAACCACATGGTATCGACCGGCGAACCAATTCAAATTGCAGTCGGTTGTCCTTCACAACCGCCAGACGAACCCACTCTCGCTGCGGTCGACGCCGATCATACCCCAGCATGACAATTCCCTGTTCAGGCCCCGGTGTCAGGTGTATGAAGCCACTGACGGGAATCTGGTTTTCCTTGTACCAGTTGGACAACCCGCTGACATAGCGGCCGTCGGCCACCACCCATGCGGGAATTTCTTCATTTGTCTCGTCGTCTATCAGGATGAACCGTTGCCGCGCAGAGTGGTCGGGATTGAAGATCGCCATCGTTTTGGAGTTGAGAGGCAGCGTTCCCGCCCAGCGATGGGGATATGAGAGGGGAATAACGGCCGTTCCCGTCACCTTGACGGGCGGCAACCCAGTCCATTCATCATCCAATTCCTGCTCCAGCGCCACCTGCTGCGGTGTCAGGAGTGCGCGGTCAAACGGGATTGGACGATACTCCAGCCGTTCGGGCACCGACTGCACGCTCTCCGGCTCCATACGACGCAGGAACCATTGCGGCAGATCATTCGGCGAAACCTGATCAAACCGGCCATCGATCAGCATCTGTCGGGTCAGGGAAAATTCCTGGACTTCAGGATCAATTCCCGGATCCAATTCAAGCTGAGGCACAATTTCGGCCATAGTCAGTGGCCCACCATTGGCCACCTCCAGAATCGCTTCCGTCAGATGCAGGTGGCCTATGTTCACATCAGCTATGAGAGACTTAACAAACCATTTGTTGTCGATATTGACAAAGTCATCTCGATCGGCCAACGATTCCTTGATCTTCTCCGCCACAGAACCGCCGTGTTCGCGGCGAATATTCTCGGCATCGCCGGCCATTTGCTCAGTGAGTTCCACGCCGTTGCTGATATTGAGCGGATGAGGCTGATGATAGTCGGCCGCAAACTCTCGTGACTTGCCCTTGATGTCGACAGTAATAACATTGAAATCGCCGTAATCGGGATTGAAGCCGGAGCGAATTCCGGTCACCTTGCCTTGAGCCAACTTGAGCGCCGGAAAGACGAGCTCTTCGCCCACATTGTAGGCTCGTTGAGGCTGATAGACCGTGCGGCCGGCCATGACTCGGCGCAATTCGTTAGCTTGCTCCCGGACGCGATGCCGGATTACGACTTCAGCCAGGGCCAATATCGTCTGAGGTTTTTCCGTTTCTAGAAAAAAGTTGTAGATTTGTTCGAGGTCAGAATCGGAAAGTGAGAATTGGGATTCCCAAAACTCCGCTGTCTGTATCTGAGTCTGATTCAACGCAAGCTCCTGTTGCCTGGTGGTTCCACCGTGGAGATATAAATAACCTATTCATTATACCAAGCCAGGAACGGGTTGCCAATCTTAAGGAAATGCCTGTTGCGTCCAGAGCGCGGGATCGACGGTGATATCCATGATGCGAAGATCCCAATGAAGGTGCGCGCCGGTCGATAATCCGGTTGAACCGACGCGGCCGATTGGCTGCCCAGCCGTCACATTGTCTCCCGGCTTCACGAGCGACTCGAGCAAATGGTAGTATCCGGTCATAACCCCCAGGCCGTGATCGATAATAATCACGTTACCCCTCAACTCAAGCGGGGCGGAGAAAACGACCACACCGCCGGCAGGAGCAAGCACCGTGGTGCCCTCGGCGGCCGCGTAGTCGATGCCGGTATGGTAGATCTCGATCGGGCCACCATTATACGAGCGGCGGCCGCCATAGGCAGCCGAAACAATTGTGGTCGTCAGCGGCGTCTGGAATATACCTTCCCATCGCTGGTCTTCGCTGAAATCGGCGTAAATGGTCTTGAGGAACTCATCTTCGCTTGCCCGCATTTCCGGATCGAGCAAGCCGTCGAGCGCCTCGCCGACCTCGATGTACTGGGTATCGAAGGCGCCTTCGACCAACGGCAATTGAATGCGCAGAGGCGCCCATAGCCCACGCTCATCGCCGCCGGAGATTTCCAGATCATATGTCCCCGGCTCCTCGAACGCATCGATTCCGATGAGGGCAACATACCCCTCCCCATCCGGCGAAAAATGGAGCGCCTGCTGCCCAAAACGTCCGGCAGGAGTTCCCGGCATCAGGTTCTCCACGAAAATCGAGAGCGTCGATCCCTGGGTCGTAATCGGCGCGCTTAGCCGGACATCGACCCACCCCTGCGGCAGATCGCGGTAGATGGCCTCCTCGTCGGGGATGCGCAAACGTTGTCCCGGAAAGAGATAGGCATCCGAAGCCAGCCCGTTGGCCGCGGCCAGCTCTGACGGCGATATCCCGTTCCGGGCAGCAACCAAAAGCAACGTGTCGCCCGATTCCACAAGGTAAGGCCGTCCGTGGACTGGACGGGCGGCAGCCGACCCCGACCGACTGATGATCGGCACTTGTTGGCCCACGATCAGGGGCGGGTTATCGATGATAAGCCGATTTGTGGCCACAACATCTGCCGACGAGGTATTGAATGCGGCGGCGATACCGGCCAGCGTGTCGCCCGGCGCGACTGTATATGCAGTGGCGATGGCTTCTCCAGTGCCTCCGGGGATGATCAGCTCCTGCCCAACCTGGAGAAGGTCTCCGTTGGCAAGGTTATTGATCGCCATAATATCCTCGACCGTCACGCCAAAATTGGTGGCGATAATGGTCAGGTTTTCGCCATCCTGAACGGCATGGACGCGAGGAATCGGCGGCGCATTCGGATCAGAAGTCACCTCTACTGGAGGGGGAGCCGGGGTTGCACCCTGGGCCGGCTCGGC
>JAHDWL010000002.1:21807-73846 GCA_023384355.1 Anaerolineae bacterium | reverse complement strand
CGGCCGTTTGGGCCAACAGTTGAAGGGGGAAGAAGGCAGCAGCAAAGCCAACAATCAGGACCGAAATTATCAGGATATGTCGTCGATTATCCATAGACAACCCTGTATTCTGCCCGAAGCGAACCGGCTTGCCAATCAAGACTCACACAGGAGTAATCAGTCCTGATCGGCGCTCTGGTCTCGTTGGCGACGCAACCAGTCATAAAGATCCTGCGACTGGGCGAAATGAAAACGATGGGGCTTGCTCCAAAACTCGTCCAATTGCCTGTTACCGGTCTGTCGTTCATAGACGACTGCCTGAAGGAATTGGTCAAGCTTGTCGGCGTCGTGTACCAGCCTGGCCTCGGCCGATTCATTCAAGACCAGCGCCTCCCACACCCCCAACAGTCGCCGGCCATATGGCGCGTCACCCAGTATTTGCTCCATCGCCGTGCGCTCGGCAATGACCTTGGACCCTTCGGGCAAAAGACGCCAGGCAGGGGCGGGAATATCCGACGTCAAACCTTCCGGCAGATCGTGCAACGTCGCCATGGTCAGGACAACAGCCATGTCAAGAGGGTGATCGATCAGTTCAGCCAGTATCAGGGCCGTATAGACAACCCCATAGCTATGCGCGGCTACGCTCTCCGGCAGCAGAATACCACGCTGCCCCCACCCCGTGCGGGCTGTGCGTTTGAGCTGGTTACCATGCATCAGTAATTCCGCCAGACGTGTCGTCTCCATCTACTCTTCCTTCCAGCCATCTGTCGCGAACCGATGGGTCATCAAAGCAACGAAATTGATGTGAAAGTGTTCTTTTACCTTAGATAGTAACATGAAGGTATCGATCATCGCCACCGTCAAGAACGAAGGAGAAGCGGTCCGACCGCTACTCGATTCGATCATTGACCAGACACGCCAACCCGACGAAGTCGTCATATGTGACGGCGGCTCGACGGATGACACTCCGATCATCCTGGATGAGTATCGTCAGTGGTTGCCGTTGCGCGTCGTCGTCGCTCCAGGGAGCAACATCAGTCAGGGGCGGAATATGGCTATCGCCGATGCCACGGGGGAAATTATCGCCGGCACCGATGCCGGGGTTATCCTTTCGCCCACCTGGCTCGAGGAGCTGGTGGCCCCATTTATCGATGATTCTGTCCAGGTTGTCAGCGGCTGGTTTGAGGCCGACCCATATACCGATTTCGAGGTCGTCATGGGCGCAACGGTATTGCCGACAATCGGCGACATCGATCCGGCCACTTTCCTGCCCTCCAGCCGTTCGGTCGCTTTCCGGAAAAGTGCGTGGGCGGCCGTTGGCGGCTATCCGGAGTGGCTGGAACACAGTGAAGACCTGGTCTTCGATCTGTCTCTGCGTGAAAAGTTCGGCCCCTTCACATTCGCGCCGGACGCAGTCGTCTACTTCCGGCCCCGCTCCAACTTGCGTTCGTTCTATCACCAATATTTCGCCTACGCTCGCGGCGACGGCAAGGCCAATCTCTGGCCGATGCGCCACATCATTCGCTACGCGACCTATTTTCTGGCTTTGCCGCTCATCCTGCGTTTGATCTGGCGCGCCAGGAAGGGCGGTTGGGCGCTGATGGCCCTCGGCCTGGGGGCCTATTCGCGACGTCCCGCCGAAAGGCTATGGGCTACAACCTGGGGCTGGCGACCACCGGATCGCATCCGGGCTTTTGCGCTGATCCCGATCATCCGCTTGATCGGGGATATTGCCAAAATGGCCGGCTACCCCGTTGGGGCATGGTGGCGGTTGCGCAACCACCGCTCCTGATCCGGTGTCGTTAACCTGACGTGAGCGGGTTTGCCGCCTCTTGCGGCCGTTGCTATCATGCAGGTTGATCTATCATGGTAATCAACCGCAGACCCCCCCGCTACCCTCGGCGTGGCCCGTCCTGTCTTCTTGTCCTGTTCGTGATCTTCGGAATCGCCGTCAGCCTCTATATCATCCAGAATGCCGAAGAGGTGCGCACGGCAATCATGCCCACACCAACATCGGAGCCGACACGCTCAGCGACGGAATTGGCCGTGCTGGCTGAGATGAGTCGCCGGGACGGCGAAATGGCCAAAGCGATTGAGTACTACGACAAGGCCATCAAACTGGACCCCACAAATGTTGAGTTCTACATTCGGGCTATCGATCTGCTGGTCAGGGAAAACCAATCCCAAAGAGCCGTGGAACAGGGCGAGGCGGCTACTATTCTGGATCCCGGCAGCGACGCCGTGTGGACAGCCGTCGCCACCGCCTACCTCGCGGAAGGGAACCGTCTGAGCGATCTCGGCGATCAAAATGGCGCTAACCTGCAATATGCCAACTCAGCGCAGGCTGCCCGAAAGGCGATCACCATCAACCCCGATAACGCCACCGCCCTGGCCTACGCCGCCGGAGGAATTATCCTGCAGGGCGATCCCGAAAAATACGAACAAGCTGAGATATTCGCCGATGATGCCGTGCGCCTTGAGCCGGATAACCCTATCGCCCGCTATTACATGGCCACGGTTTTCACGTACCAGGGCAGATATACCGAAGCGATGGAGCAATACCAGCGCGGCATCGAGGCCGACCCCAACGACCCAAATCTCCATATCGGCCTGGCGTATAACTATTACGGTACGGGCAGCATCCCCGACGCGCTCCTGAGTTTCGAGGACGCCATTGCTGTCGATCCTGACAATGCCGAGGCATACGACGGCCGCGCCTATATGTACCTGCAACTTGGCGACGAGCCACTGGCCGAGCAAAACGCGCTCGAAGCCACACGCCTGAACCCCAATATGGCGCGTGCCCAGGGTCGCCTGGGCGAGGCATACTTTCGTCAGAACAACTATCCGGAGGCAATCGAAGCCCTGGAAAAGGCCGTAGCCATGTATGGCCGGGCCACAAACCTGAACGCTCGTTTCTTCAACATGCTCGCCCAGGCATATATCCGCGACGATCTCAATAATTGCTCGCTTGCGACACCGCTTTTCGAGCAAGTCCTGAGCGCGACAGAAAACGAATTAATCCTCACCGCCGCTAACGAGGGGATGGTGGAATGTCGTCGGGCTTCACTCGGAACCTCCCCCTAGAATAGCAGCGATCCATTGCCGCTCCCGCATCCACACCGGACTGGCACTCTCTTACATTAAGTGCTAATATACTCTTGACAGTTGCCCCGGCCGTTGTTACAATCCAGATCATCGGTTAGCACTCATCTGGCATGAGTGCTAAAAAGAAAGGCATTTTCCCAACGCTTGGAACCTGACAATCTATATCATTCGATTGATAAGGAGATAGTATAACATGGCTATGAAGTTAAAGCCGCTTGGCGACCGCCTGGTTGTCGAGCCACGTGAGCGCGAAGCTGTAACCGCCTCCGGCCTCGTTCTGCCGGAAACGGCCAAGGAAAAGCCCCAGGAAGGCGAAGTGATCGCTGTTGGTCCCGGTCGTCGCGATGAAGACGGCAAGCGCATCGAGATGGATGTGAAGGTCGGCGATATCGTGCTCTACGCCAAGTATGGCGGCACGGAAGTCAAGATCGACGACAAGAAACTGCTAATTCTCAAGGAATCTGACGTTCTGGCCATCGTCGGCTAGAAATCAGGACGGAGTAAATCGACAATGTCTGCGAAGCAACTGGTATTTTCTGAAGACGCTCGCCGCAAGCTCAAACGCGGCATCGACACGGTCGCCACGGCCGTATCCACTACCCTCGGCCCCAAGGGTCGCAACGTCGCCATCGACAAGAAGTTCGGCGCGCCGACCGTCACCCACGATGGCGTGACAGTAGCCAAGGAGATCGAACTGGACGACCCGTTCGAGAACATGGGCGCCCAACTCTTCAAGGAAGCGGCCGTCAAGACCAACGACATCGCCGGCGACGGCACTACCACCGCCACCGTCCTGGCCCAGCACATGGTGCATGAAGGCCTGAAGAACGTGGCCGCCGGCGCGAACCCCATGCTTCTGAAGCAGGGCATCGAGGCCGGCACCCAGGCGCTGGCCAACAAAATCCGTGGGATGGCTATCGCCATCGACAGCTTCGACGAGATCGCTTCTGTGGCCTCCATCTCGGCCCAGGACGCGGAAATCGGCAAGCTGATCGCCACCGTTATGGACAAGGTCGGCAAGGACGGCGTCATCACCGTTGAGGAATCCAAGCTGCTGGAGTTCGAGACGGAGTACGTCGAAGGCATGCAATTCGACCGTGGCTACATCAGCCCCTACTTCGTGACTGACGCCGAGCACATGGAAGCAGTCATCGAGGACGCCTACATCCTCATCCACGACAAGAAGATCAGCTCTGCCCAGGACATCCTGCCCGTGCTGGAAAAGCTGGTGCAGATCGGGCGCAAGAACCTGGTCATCATCGCCGAGGACGTCGACGGCGAGGCGCTGGCGACACTCATCCTCAACAAGCTGCGCGGCATGATCAATGCCCTGGCCATCAAGGCTCCCGGTTTCGGCGATCGTCGCAAGGCCATGCTGCAGGACATCGCCACCCTGACCGGCGGCCAGGTCATCACCGAGGAAGTCGGCCGCAAGCTGGATAGCGTTCAGATCTCTGATCTGGGCCGGGCCGGCAAGGTCGTCAGCACCAAGGACGACACCACCGTCGTCGACGGCAAGGGTGATGAAGCCGCCATCAACGGCCGTGTGGAGCAGATCAAGGTCGAGATCAGCAACAGCACCTCCGACTATGACAAGGAGAAGTTGCAGGAGCGCCTGGCGAAGCTGGCCGGCGGCGTGGCCGTCATCCGCGTCGGCGCGGCGACCGAGGTCGAACTGAAAGAGAAAAAGCATCGCGTCGAAGACGCGCTGAGCGCGACGCGCGCGGCCGTGGAAGAGGGTATCGTGCCCGGCGGCGGCGTGGCCCTGATCAACGCCCTGCCGGCGCTCGATGATGTAAAGACCCCGGCGGGTGACGTCAGCACTGGCGTCAACATCCTGCGCGTGGCTCTTGAGGCCCCAATGCGCAAGATCGCCGAGAACGCCGGCATGAATGGCGACGTCATCATCCAGAACGTTCGCCGCATGCAGGCCGAAAAGAAAGACCCGCAGTTGGGCTACAACGTCATGACCGGCGAATACCTCAACATGGTCAAGGCCGGCATCATCGACCCGGCCAAGGTGACCCGCGGCGCTCTGGAGAATGCGGCCAGCATCGCGGCCATGATCCTGACAACCGAAGCGCTGGTAACCGACATGCCCGAAGAGAAGAAGGCTCCGGCCATGCCCGGCGGCGGCGGTATGGGCATGGGTGATATGGACTTCTAGTCCATAGTCCCCATCAATAATCAGGTTTCTGCAAAAAGCCCCTCGCGCGAGGGGCTTTTTCTTATCCTGAGTTCGAGGTTTGGGTATAAATCTGGACGGTATCGCCGATCCCGAGAGAAAAATTTCCCGCTCAACCTCATGACAACTGCAACGGTTCGAGAGGCTTCCCGACAACACGGCAGTTATCGTCAGATTCTCCCCCCTTTAACCACCTTCACCGGGGGACGGCTCCGTTGCCGGGGGAGATGTCGGCGGAGGGTCCGTCGGCGGGGGAGCAGGTGTTGAAGTGGGCGGAGCTGCCGTCGGTGGTGGGAGCGTCACACTAGGTGGCGGTTCGGTCGGCGGGGCCGGTGTCGCGCTTGGCGGCGGGTTTGTCGGTGGTGGTTGCGGCGTCAGGGAAGGCAACGCAACCGTCGGTAGCGGTGGGGGCGACGCAGTCGGAGGGACAGGGCTAGCCACAACAGGTACGGTCGGTGTCGGTGGTGGCGGTTCAGAATCTATCGGTGCCGTTGGGAGTGGCGCGCTGGTAGGGGCGACGGTCGAGGTAGGCAAGGGCGTCAGTGAAGGTTGTTGAACAGGTACGCCGACATTAGGCTGGTAGCCGGGCGGCAAGAATATCCACTGGCCGGACTGGAGATCGGTCGTGTCGCGACAGTTCGCCCGCAACACTTCGTCGATCGTCGTCCTGCGATTTACGGCCAGAGCGCCGATCGTGTCGCCGGGCATGACCTGATAACGCACCCACCATTGCGGAGGGCCACAGAGCGAGACCGCCGGTTGGCGTGGCACAAGAATTTGCATCCCCGCCACCAAATGGTCGTCCCCAACGCAATTGGCGGCCGCCAGATCAGCAACAGTCGACTCGGTGGCCGCCGCCAGCGAGCCGAAGGTCTCGCCTGGCTGCACAGTATAGAGCAACCACCCCTCCGGCACCTCGCCACACACCGTGAAGATGACACCGTCACTGACCCCGGTGATGAACTCCGGCCGCGGATTCAGATCGTTTGGAGCCGGGTTGACAAGCATTTCACTTGTGATCGGACCAGCCGAATCGAGATCCAATGGGATGATATTGCCGACGGCAATCGCCGTAGCCTGAATGTTGACGATCGGCAACCCGGGCAGTTCAGCAACAGCGCGTGCTTGCAGCGAGTCCAATTGCGCCAGGATCATGGCCAGCAACACGGTGATCATCACTCCGGCCGTGAAGAGCAGATTGTTCCGCCAGGATCGCTGTTGGGTGTCGCGTTCGGGTTTCACGGTGCCAACCCTACTCCCCTTCTGTCACTTTAGCCCTCGCAACGGGTGCGGGGCGTTTGGCTGATGCCGGCTCACCCTCCTGTTTGGCCTTCATGTATGACCACGGGCGAACCTCGGCCGCGGGTAGTCGCAGCACAAACGTTGTTCCTGTGCCCATTTTAGTCTCGAACTTAAGATCTCCTCCGCTCGCCTGGGCCAACTTCTGAATTACTGCCAGATTAGCGCTGTTATCACCCAGTCCGACGATAGGTTTCCCGCCGGCCAGGTAATATTGCGAATCGAACACGCGCTCGCGATCCTCAGCCCGGATACCTGAACCGGTATCGGAGACCATGAGAGCAACCATTCGGCCTGATGCTGCCCCGTTACCATTAGCTGAGACAGCCTTGGCATGTACCAGCACGGATCCGTCCTCGGCCGACGCGCGACAGGAATTCTCCAGCAGGCTCAACACGAGTTGCCTCAGAACCGTCTCCTTCGCAGCCACAAGCGGCAGATCATCGTCAATCATCATATCCAGCTTCAGGTTCTTCTGCCGCAGCATGGGCAGGACAATGCCGATGGCATGCTCTACCGCCGGCCCAATGGCGGCCTGCGCGACTTGTGGTCGAGCCGCAGTCGGTTGCCCCGGCTCGCGCTGCTGCATGAAGGCGGCCATCGTTTCGGCTTGCCGCGCGCGATCCTCGGCCGTTGCCAGCATACGACGCGTGTCAGCCAGTTCAAGCATAAGACGCTCTTTTTCCGGATCCCGATCCGCAGACCGCAATGCCCCATGGAGAGTCGCACCTTCCGGCATACCAACGTCATCGCCGGCATTGAAATCCAATCGACGACTGTTGGCAATGGTCTGGGCGATAAAGGCAGCCAGGCCAGGGATTATCGCTCGGTCGCGTTCTGACCAGTTTTGGGTCGCAGGTGAGGCGGCAAGCATCAGGAAACCAAGGCATTGACCGGAGACGACCAACGGTTCGACGAAAACCGGCCCAAGAGCGCCGACATTGAATTGCTGAGCCAGATCATGGGCCTGGCGAGCGCCGACGCCGCGCGGCAATAGCTCAATACCCCTTTGCTGTTCGAAGGCTAAACGAAACGCAGCGTGATCCGAAATATTGACCTGGCGACCGTAACCCGTTTCACGAGCCGGTACCGGCCGCGAATGGCCGAATACAACTCGTTGCGGGTTCTTCTCATCAATCAGGCCAATCGCGGCGAAGCGAGTCGGCACCAGTCCAATGACCATATCCATGGCCTGTTCCAACCGCACCTCAGGGATGTGGGCTCTGGTTACGCCGGTGGAAAGACGAAGTAACCGGGACATTTCATTCGACGTCAGGCGATCAGCCTCGGCCGGCGTCAACAAGCCTCTTAAATTGTCCCTGTAAGCCTGCACCGCCCACAGCGGAAACGCAACCAGATAACCCAGACGAAGCCAGTAGACGATTTCGGTCCCGGAAGGGATTAGCTCCGGGTAGTTGAAGAAGTTGGCGACGTGGGCCAGGAGGACGACAGCGATGATTATCGGCCGCAAGGTCAGGCGGCTGTTCCGTTCCATCACTACCCACGCCAGCCCCGCCCCAAGAAATGACATCTGCAGGACACCCCAGACATATGCCTGGATCGTCCCGATATAGGCCGTGGCCAGACCAGTGGCGGCGACACGATTTTGCCAATCCTGAAAGAAGAAAAGATATATGATTGCCACCACGACAAGACTGACCAGCAGGATGCCATCGGCCAATCTGGGGCGGTCCATGGCAAACGGCGCAAGTCCCCAAACCAGCAAGAGGACTGTCGCCAAATCAATCGCCTGTTCGAGAGGAGGAAGGACGATACGAGCCTGAGTCGGGTTACCCTCAACCATCAGACCCACAAACAACAAGATCAGGCGAGCGACAAGGATGCCGGCCACGGCAAAAGTCATACGCCGGGCCGATTCGTCGTTTGGATCGCGTTGCCAGCGTGAGAAGGCTAACGCCAACACAACCTGAAGCGCGAACAGCGTCACCAGGTGATAAATAACACTACCCGGCGGCCGGCTTAATAACTCGATGATCTGCTGTAGAAGAGCCATACTTCCCGACAGTACCCCTGTATGCGACAACAAACCACCGCGTTGCGGGGCAATATATGTCTCTAGGATAGCAGAAACCCGACCGGGTCGCTATGAAAGATGCGTTAACCGCCGTGAACGAGGCGTGAGAGCCGCACAGGAACGAGGGCGAGGAACCACGGCAGGGCAAAGACGAAAGGCACGCCGATCAGATGAGCGAGGGTCTGGTCGCCGCCCAGAAAAAACTGGCGCACATGTCCATAAAGGATGACGGAAAGCTGCGAAGTGACCAGAAACCATAGGCCGACTCGCAATCGGTAATCAGCCCGGCGAGCTGACGCAGTGTCCATCCCCTTATCCCCTTCAGCATCAAGTAACAAGAAAGGAAAAGGCCAAACGGCATACCAGATACGATAATTGAGCGCAGTAGCCATATAACCGAAGAAGATATCGGCCGCACCACGGAGCGAAGATCGGCCGCGTGCCGCGCGCCAAATCAGCCACAAGCTGAAAACGACGAAAAGCGCCTGCATCACCCGTCCAATCGCTTCGATACTCATCCGGCCACCGAACGTCATGTAAATCCATACCGCGGGCGAGAACCCCGCGCCGCCGGTCGCCTCTCGCGCGAGACGAAGTGCAAGATAAAGCGCTATCTGTAAAACACCGCTTGCGCCCGCCCAGGGCAAGAAAGCCAACCAAACGATGACCAGCGAACCTGTGAACGTCAGTGCTCCAAAGCGCACGCGCTCCCGTCCGGACGGCAACGACCGCCACACCTCCACAAAGAAAAACGGTAATGCCAACAATGCAACCGGTTTGGTCACCACGGCAAGAACCATCACCAGGAATCCGGCCACCTGATGTCCTCTCCGGTTCAACCAGTAGCCAAGCACAAGCCATAGCAACATGAGGGCGTCGTTATGACCGTCCAAAATAAAAGTCAGCAACAAGCCCGGATTCCAGGCCCAGAGCATTGTGCTCGCCGCGCGCGAAGGGCTTTCCGGCAATAATTTCCAGATAAGGACGGCCGCGGTCAGGAAGCAAAACAACATCAGCAGCTTAAACAGCAACACCCCGGCCGCAAGATTGTCACCGGAAAGAGCCGTCAGACCAGAAGCGACCATCTCCCACAGCGGGCCATATGGGGTCGTCTCGCCGGCCCATTCGCCGACCAGAGGCATAAACGGATCGCCTATGAACCTGTCCGCCGGCGCAGTAAACGGGTTTTCGCCGTATGTGCTGGCAATGCGACCACGGATAACGTAGCCAAATATATCGATCGCGTTGACGGGATAAGTCATCAGCAAGGGCACGGCCGGAAGCAGTGTGCCCCCCACCAGCGTCAGGAGCGGCCGCGACCCCATGCCTTTTTCGGCCGCCATACGGACGGCCGCAAGAAATAGACCGAAAAGGGCAATGACCAACACTGCATAGGCCACACCGCCCAACAAGCCGGGAGCAAAGGATCGCACGTCCCCAGGTGGTGCAACGGTCACATTTGGAATCAGGGGAAACCACAAGGCCAATATGACATAACCGGTGACGCTCAAAAGCAGGAGCGCGCCGAGTTGATTTCTGCCCGACCGTGCCGGGGAGGTCACATTAGCGGCCGGCATCGATCAATTGCGAAGTATCGACAATCTCTTCGTCTTCATCCTCGATTGCGCTGTGTTTATCGAGGGGTACGACCAGCGTCACTGTGGTACCGGAATCGGGGGAAGACTCGACGCGCAATGAGCCGTCGATCCGTTCGGCGCGCTCGCGCATGTTGATCATACCCAAACTGCCGCGCGTGCTGTAATCCCGATTGACATCGTAGGTGTCGAATCCTACACCGTTATCGCGAACGGCGACAGCGAACAGGTCGCCCGTCCGCCAGAAGCGCACCTCAATCAGCGAAGCTTTTGCGTATTTGCGGGCATTGTTGAGCGCTTCTTCAATGATGGCGAAGGTGACCACTTGAGCCTGTTTGCTGAGCAATGTGCCGTTCTCCGCGCCAAGAAGACGCATCTCGACGCCGTCCGCCTCGCTGTAGCGTCTCAATAGCAAGTCAACAGCCGCGCCCAATCCCTGGGCTTCCAGCACAAGCGGTCGCAAGGTGAAGAGCATGCCACGAATTTCGGCCGAGGTGTGCTTGGCCAGCGCTTCGACCTTCAACAATTCCTCTTTGGCTCGCGCCGGGTCCCGGTCGATCATTGTCCGCGCGAAACCCATCCGCATGGCGATGGCGGCGATGCTCTGTGTCGGACCGTCGTGCAGGTCACGGGCCAGCTCCTTGCGGGCCTCTTCGTCGGCCTCGATTAGTCGCTGTTTCTCGGCCTCAAGCCGCTGATAGAGCTGGGCGTTTTGCAAAGCGATGACGGCTTGATCGCCCACCGCCTTGAAGAGATCGATATGCTCGCTATCGAAATGAACGGCTGTGTCCGCGCCGATCACCATCGCGCCAAAGAGCTGAAAGCCTGCCCGTAGGGGCACACAAACGGCGGTCAGGCATTCCCGAAACGCTTCGTATACCTGTAGCTCGGGGTCTTCCTGCGGGTTATTGGTCACAATAGGCTCGGCCTGGCTAAGAGCCGCTCCAACGACACCTTTCTTGCCTGAAATGACCTGATCGTTGTCATGGCCGGGGAAACGGCGGCGGGCGATGGGACGCAGAAGCCCCTCATCGTAGAGAAAGACTGCCCCAACAAGAGAATCGCGCGGGATGCCCATCTCCTCCAGTGCCAGGCTACATACATCCAACGATTGTTCGACAACCCTTTCAAAGCTGAGCGTAGCGCTAAGGGTAGAAGCCATCCGCTGCAACGCCCTCGCGCGGTCGTTTGCTGACTTAAGTTCCCGAAGCTCCTGACCGACCGCCATATTGACATCGCCCAGTACGCCCGATCGCGCCTGACTTACGGCATAGAGCGCAATCGATCCCAGCAATAACGTAAATAGCACAGCCAAAATCAGATCAGTCAGCCATTCGCCGACTGATCGTCGGCCGGACAGGAAGATCAGGAGCAGAAACAACACCACCTGCAAGCTCACCAGTACGGCCATACTGATGCCGATAGTGCGTCCTGCCCGGGCAAACCGGGTCTGAATGATGCCCTTGATCGTTTCGTCCATACTGTCGATGCGCAGCCCGGACGTCAAATAATTGTGGAGAACATCAGGCCGGCGAAATAACAAATTCAGATTAAGCCGCGAACCTTACGGTTCCTTTTACGTTTCAGTCTGGATTACATTAATATATCAGATAGTAGGCATAGTTCACCATCGACGTTGTCACGAGTATAATACCATCCACTACAGCGAAAGGTGGAGTATTATGAAGGCATTTGTCACTGGTGGAACCGGCTTCATTGGGCGCCATGTTGTACGGCGACTCCTCGACCGGGGTTACGAGGTCATCGCGCTGGCTCGCTCCGAGGTCGGTGGGGCCATGCTTCGAGACATGGGAGCTGTGGCCGTGCCGGGCGACATATCTGATCGCGAGTCCATGCGCGAAATGATGCGCGGCAGCGATATTGTTTTCCACATTGCCGCAATCTTTGACTTTTCACCCGACGCCGTAGCTCAATGCGAGGAAACCAATGTCAAAGGCACAAGAAACGTCCTGGAGCTGGCCTTCGAGTTGGGCGTGCCGCGCATCATCTACACCAGTACGGTCGCTGTTTTCGGCGATACACACGGCGAAATTCCCGATGAAACCTATTTCGCCGGCGGGCCTTTCCTGACGGAATATGACCGCACCAAGTGGTTGGCCCATTATGAGGTGGCCGAACCGCTCATCGCCCAGGGCGCGCCGATTATCATCGTCATGCCCGGCGCAGTGTATGGCCCGGGCGATACAAGCTGGCTGGCGGAAACCATGCGCATGTTCAATCGCGGTTTGCTCCCCATCCTGCCGGGGCCGGAGACAGTGCTGACGTTTGCCTATGTCGATGACGTTGCCGAAGGTCACATCCTGGCCGCCGAAAAAGGGCGCGTCGGCGAGAGTTATATCCTGGCCGGGCCGGCTGTGCCCATCGGCGAATTAGTCGACTTCTGGTCCCAGCTGACCGGCAAACCGCGACCCGTTGCCCGGATTCCTGCCCGTTATGCTCGCGAGTTGGCCCCTATTACCGGTCGCGTCCAACCCGCCCTGTCGCTGCCACAGTCCTTCAGTGGGGAGGTATTCCGCACGCTCGGCGCATCCTACGCCGGCCGCTCGGACAAGGCGCGCGCTGAGCTGGGCTGGAAACCGCGTCCTATTCAAACCGGCATGCTTGAGACCTTCGAGTGGATCGCCGCCACAGAGCCGCCCGACGTGGGTGAACGCGAAAAACGGGCTGCCGGTTTTATTTTCCTGGCAGCGGCGGTACTGCTTTTATGGTGGTTGTGGAGCAGAAATGACAGGAACAACGGCGGTTCCGTCGATCCGGTAGCGTAAAGCAGGCGCGCGGTATTTGGGCGCCGGCGCTATGTCTTGTATCCGTCGATTCTAGACGACTTGCTCCTCACCGGTCATCATCAGGCCAAGCTTCTCGGCCGTCGCTTCGGCGCGCGGCACATCACCCATAATCCGGCCGTGAAAAATGACGAGAATACGGTCTGACAGGGCCAAAATCTCATCAAGGTCCTCGGAAATGAGGAGGGTGGCGGTTCCCAACTCGCGTTGTTCCAGCAACCGGGAGTGGACGTATTCCGTCGCCCCAATGTCTAGCCCGCGGGTAGGTTGGGCGGCGACTATGACCCGAGGCTCGCGCGATAGCTCACGCGCCAATACTATCTTCTGAATATTGCCGCCGGAAAGATTTTTCACCGGGGTTTCCAACGTCGGGGTTTTGACGTTAAATTCCTTGACCAGTGTGGTCGAGTTGAGACGGATTTCACCTCGATTGAGGAATCCCGCCCGGGAATAGGGCGGCTTGTCGAACTCGCGCAGGATGATGTTCTCCGAAACCGTGAAATCCTTGATCATCCCGTCACGCATTCGCTCTTCAGGGATGTATGAAAGACCCAGATCCATGATGGTACGTGGCCCTTGTCCGGTAGTCGACCGATCACCGAGGGTAATCTCGCCTCCTGTCGTCGGCCGTAAACCGGCAATGACCTCCGCCAGTTCGCGCTGGCCATTGCCCGACACACCGGCCAGCCCAACGATCTCCCCACCACGAAGGTCGAATGAGACGCCGCGCAAGGCCGGATGCTCCCGATCGCTCAAGGCTTCCACATCGCGCAACTTCAGGCGGACCTCGCCCAAGTCAACGGTCGCCCGTTGTGGCTGGGCAGCGATTGGCCGGCCGACCATCATCTCCGCCAGTTGGTGCCTGGTCACTCCGGCTGTCGTTTGCGTGCCGATAACGTGTCCGTCCCGTAACACCGTCACACGATTGCAGAGTTGGATTACTTCGTGGAGCTTGTGTGAAATGAAGATCAGCGCATGACCGTCTTTCTTCATTTGCTCCAGAGTTACGAAGAATTCGTCGACTTCCTGCGGGGTGAGCACGGCGGTCGGCTCGTCGAGAATCAGCAAGGCTGCACCGCGATAGAGCGCCTTGAGAATCTCCACCCGCTGTTGTTGCCCAACGGACAACTGCCAGACCAGCGCATCGGGATCAACCTTCAGACCATAGAGAGCGGCCAACTCCTCAATTCGCGCCTCGACCCGATCCAGATCGGTGCGCATGCCACGTGACGACTTCAGACCAAGCGCCACATTCTCGGTGACAGTCAGCGTCGGCACGAGCATGAAATGCTGGTGGATCATGCCGATACCCAATCGAATGGCGTCAGCCGGTGAATGAATGGCAACTTTTTCCCCGTTCAGGCGAATCTCTCCCTCATCCGGCTGGTACAAACCATAGAGTATTTTCATCAGGGTGCTCTTTCCAGCGCCATTTTCGCCGAGGAGCGCGTGAACCTCGCCCGACAATACGTCGAAGTCCACCTGATTGTTCGCCAACACTCCTGGAAAGCGCTTGGTAATGCCGCACATATCCATGCGGTCGATACGACGGGTGCCGGAAGGAAGAAGTTCTGTGGTCATAGGAAGTTGCTCCGGTAAGAGCGACCGGGGTCGCTTCAGTCAGGTGGCCGGCGGCCGGTGATCGTTCAAACGACCACCGGCCACAGACCGTTATCAACTAATTACGGTTTATTGGCTCGAACCGACCATGCCCTCAAGCAGTTGCGGCAGGTACCATATTTCGTCGTCGGTCGCGGTAGCGCCTTCGGCGATGTAGGGGGTGCCGTCCTGCAGGTTGATCGGGCCGGTCCAGACGTTGATCTCGCCACTGGCCATGCCGGCGATGAATTCGTCAAGCTGAGCGGCCATTTCCTCGGTGAGTGCCGGGCCATTGACCCAGCCGACGTTCGTTAACGTCGGATCGGTCAGATTATCCCAGTCGGCCGGCAACCAGTCCCAGGATGGCTGCCAGGTGCCTGTGGAAACAGCTTCCGCAGTCTTCAGATAGGATGGCCCCCAGCTGAAGAAGGGTACGCCGAGGCAGACATCCGGAGCAATGTCACACGCCGCCAGGAAGTCGTACGGGATGGCCCGCACGGGTTCGCCCTGCGCGCCGCGTTGCCCGGCGATGTCGATCGCTTCCGTCGTGTCGATGCCGCTCAACACCACATCCGTTCCCGTATCGAAGAAGTTGGTGACCACTTCAGTCGGGTCGAGCGTGACGCCGGGGATATTAAACCAGAAACCAATCCAGTTAACCGCAAAGCCAAGGTCGGCCGGGTCTTCGCCGCGATAATTCTCATAGCAGTACTTCGCGCCGAGATAGGCGGCAGCGGTCAAACGACGGGTCTCGAAGTTAATCAGCGGGCCAAGATAACCAATATTGCCGGTCTCGGTCGCCAGCGCGGCAGCGCAACCGGCAATAGCCTTCATATCTTCCATGCGACCCATCAGGTTACCCAGATTGGGCGTCGCTTCGCCGGTCTTGACATCATCACCCGATACAGCGATAAAAGTCACATCGGGGTATTTCTTGGCGACGCTGAGGGTATCTTCCTCGAACTCATCGGAAGTCGTGAAGATGAGCGTCGCGCCTTCGGCAACCATGTCATCGACGACGCCCTCGACCGTGGCTTCGGGCTTGTCGGCCGGATTCAGAGACTCGAAAACGATCATATTGGAGCCGGGGATATTATCGACCACAAATTGGCCGCCTTCGTAGTTTGCCTGACTCCAGCCGTGGTCATTTTTGGGTCCAACAAGGATCATGCCGAAGGTGATTGGCGCAACTTCTGCCGGAGCCTCTTCGGCCGGGGCCGCAGTCTCGCCGCCGAAGACGGAGAGCGTGCCGGCGGCGATGGCCGCCGCGGCCTCATCAGCCGCCGCCTTGACTTCCGCCGGCAGTGCGTAATCCGGGTTATAGTCCATGACCAGGCCACCGTTAGCCAACGTCAGTGCAAAGGATGTTCCACCCAGCTCACCATTCTTCACATTCTCAATGATCGTGTTCAACACACCAGTCCAGTCATAGACCTGGTTAGCCACAACCACCGACGGTGCCAGCGAGGTCTGGCTCGATTGGGTACCGAACCACGGGACACCGTTATCCTTGGCAACGCCGATCGCGCCGACAACCATCTGGGCTGTGCCGGTCAGGGCATCCGCGCCCGCGCCCACCTGCGTATTGGCGGCTTCCGCAGCCAACGCCACGTCGCTGAACGAACCAATGTAGTTTACGTTGGCCTTGATGTCGGGATTGACCGACTTGGCGCCGGCCACAAAGCCATCCACATACAACTTGGCGTCACCTGTTTCAATAGGACCGACGACGCCCAGCGTACCGCTTTTGGACAGGCTGGCGGCGATCACGCCGTTGACGTAGCCGCCCTCTTCGGAACGCGCCTCATAGGCATAGATGTTGGGAATGCCAAAGGTATCGACTGTCATGCCCCAGGCAAAACTGGTCTCAGGAAAATCCGGGGCGATCTCTTGCAGCGAGCTGCCATATTGGGAGCCATGGGCAAGAACTAGGTTATAGCCCTGGCTGGCATAGTCGCGGATCGCGGTCGCGGCGTCATCCACCACAAACATATTCTCGGAATAGGCAAACTCAAAGTTTTCTGCGCCCATCTGGTTCTGGATGGCAACCAGCGAGTCGTAAATGCTCTGGCTGAAAGCCAGGTCATTTATGGCGCTGGGCATGACGACGGCCACGCGGAACGGACCGGATGGTTCCTCGGCCGGAGCCTCTTCCTCGGCCGGAGCTTCCGCCGCCTCGGTTGGAGCCGCTTCTTCCGGTGCGGTAGTCCCTTGATCGGCCGGTTGGCCGCCACAGGCGACGATCGCCAGCGCAAAAGCCAGTAACAGGGCAAGCAATGCAAAACGTTTCATGATCTTCTTCTCCATTAAATCAGCTTGTTTCGACATGTGAACCGCTTCTCCACTATCGGTTGCAAACGATACCTGCCACATTGTGGGCAGGCTGGATAAAAACGGCAGCCAGGTTTTTTGCTTGTGGTGACATCACCTCCTTTCAGCGAGATTAATAAACCCGGATATTAGCCGCCGCGTTCATATGGTACGCCGAGAGCCGACGGCTTGCGCATGCGACCGGCCGAGAAGATGAGAACGATGATGGTCAGCACGTAGGGCATCATAATTAACAGTTCGGATGCATCGCCCGGTATTGGAATGTTGAGTGCCTGAATCCACAGCTGGATGGCGTTCACCATGCTGAACAGGATCGCGCCAAACAGGACGCCATAGGGCCGCCAACCGCCGAAGTAAACCAGAGCGACGGCGATGAACCCCAGACCGCTGGTCATATTTTGCTGGAACACGTTCAGCAGGGCAATTGAAAGCGATGCCCCGGCGACGCCGGCCATGGCCCCGCCAAAGGTCACCGTAGCGTATCGGGTACGGGATATACTTACCCCAAGCGCGTCGGCCGCGGCCGGGTTCTCGCCCGCGGCGCGGATTTTCAGGCCAAGGGTCGTTCGATACATGATGAACCAGGCAATCGGCACCAGCAGGTAAGCCATGAACACCATAATGTTCTGCTGGGCCAGGATAGAAACGATAGCGCCGATGACCGGAATTCCGGCGAGACCAGGCAGCAAATCGGGGAAGATTCGATTCAATGAGTCACTCACCGGCCGGAACCCGCTGACAGTCTCAACTGTTCCCAGCATCTTCTGGAACAGCAAATCACTCATACCCAGTCCAAAAAGATAGATGCCGATGCCGCTGATCCCCTGTTCGGCTTGCAGGGTGACGCTGATAAAGGACATCGCCAGACCCATGATACTCCCCACAATGATGGCTGCCAGCAGCCCCAACCAGGGATTTCCATACGTCATGGTCACATAAAAAGCCGCGAACGCCCCCATCAGCATGATACCCTCGACTCCGAGGTTGTAAATGCCGCTACGTTGGCCGAACATTTCGCCGATTGACGCAAAAAGATAGGGCGTCGCCAACCGGATGCCGGAAGTGAGTATTCCGATTAGCACAGCAGTGGTGAACAGTTCGCTAATCACTGGACATGTCTCCTTCAACGCTGAGAGCCGGCGGCATTGATGCCGGGGGCGATGGCTCAACGTTCGCCTCAACACCAATCTGACGGCTGCGAGCCAGCCGCCGGCTGAAGTAATCGCTGGCGACAACAAAGACAACCACGAGACCGTTCAGGGCGGTGATTAGCGCGGCCGGAACCTGCATGGCTCGTTGCAAACTGTTCGCGCCGACGATCAATGCCCCGAAGATAAAGGAAGCTGGAATTGCACCGAGTGGGTTCAGTTTTCCGAATAGCGCGACAACGATGCCGTTGAATCCAGCCGAACCGGTAAATCCGGCCAGTGATCCATCGGTAAACATGCGGTGGTGCACACCATAGACCTGGATGGCCCCAGCCAGCCCGGCAAAAGCGCCGCTGAGCAATAGCGCCAGAACAATGTTCCGCTTAACGTTGATGCCGGCGTAACTCGACGCATCCGGGTTGAGACCAACAGCGCGAATGCGATAGCCGGAGGTTGTGCGCCATAAATAAATATAGACGACAAAGGCCAGAATCACCGCGATGAGCGCGCCAAGATGAAGTCTTGTGGGTACCAACCGTGGCAAATCAAAAGCCTGAACCAGTCGCGCTGTCTGCGGAATGCGCGAGGCCAGTTGCGCCTGGGCCGGGTCGATCATCGGCTGACGCAAGAGGTAGTTCATGCCCTGCACGGCGATGATGTTCAACATGATCGTGCTGAGAATCTCGTTGACGTTGTAATATGCTTTCAGCACGCCGGGGATGCCGCCCCAAATGGCTCCGCCGATGAACCCCGCCACCAGCGCAACCGGGATGACAATATATCCCGGAGCCTCGGGAAACGTCAGGCCGACCAGCGTGCCCAGGATCGCGCCGGCAACCAGTTGCCCTTCTCCTCCGATGTTGATGACACCGCCACGAAAGGCGATGCAGATCCCCAGGGCGACCAGAAGAAGCGGCGTAGCCCGAACAATGGTGTCGGCCAGCGCGTTCTGGCTGCCGAATGCGCCGTTCAGCAACGCCCCGTATGCGTCCACAGGGTTGGCCCCCAATAACTGGAGCATGATTGCGCCCACTCCCAGGGCCGCGAGCGTCGCGAGAAGCGGTAAGGCCAGGTCAACCAACCGGCTTAGACGCGGGTACTTGACAAAGAAATCGAGCATAAGTCACCTTGAATGCTGTGCTACCCTTCCTTGAATGGTGTTCCCAGGGCCATGGGCGGCGAGACGCGCAAGACGCGACGAAGCGGCTGCTGCCAACTCTTTGGCATTGCCTTGATTCCGCGCTCTGTATAATCGCTGCCGACGGCAAGCAACACCAGAATCATCAAGAGCCAGGGGATGCTGTTGAAAGCCACCACCGACACCTCGGGAAAGGCGCGCTGCAGGATCGTCGCCAGAGCTTTCGTGGCGCCAAAAAGCAAGGCACCGAACGCGCCCCGGATTGGTGACCAACCGCCGAAAATGACGATTGCCAGCGCAATCCAGCCCATGCCGCGGATGTGGCCATCCGACCAGCCTATTTTGACGTCCAGGGAATATGCCGCCCCGGCAATCCCCACCAGCGCACCACCAAGAATTGTGTAGACATACCGCAAGCGATTGACATCTACGCCGCGAGCGAAAGCGGCCGTCGGCCTCTCGCCGGAACCGCGCAATTTCAATCCGGGCTGAGTCTTGTTGAGCCACCACCATGTCCCGACGATCAGGAACATCGCAAAATAGACGACTATATCCTGATTAAAGAATATCGGTCCGATCACAGGGATATCTTTCAGGATCGGAATGCCATAGTGCGGCACGGTGACTCCCTTCATCCGGGTGTAGTTTTGACCGAGGAAGGCGCTCAGGTCATCTCCCAGCAATGTCAGGACAAAGCCGATAGCTACCTGGCTCTGGTTCAGGCGAATACTGCCGAATGCGACAATGGATGCGAAAATTGCACCGACCAGCGCGCCAACGGCAAAACCTGCCCATACATTGTTCGTCAACATGCCGACGACGAATCCAGTCATGGCCGCCATCAGCATGGTGCCGTCCAGGGACAGGTTGACCACGCCGGAGCGTTCGGTCAGGATCTCGCCACAAACGGCAATGATAAGCGGCGACGCTTGAAGAACGATCGATGCAAGGACGGCAATCAGTTGTGCGTTATTCATGGATTGCCTCCACATCAACTTCCGGATACGATGAGGCCATTAACTCAGGTGGTATTTCGCCGGCCGGCAACTCATCCGGCATAACATCCGGTACACCGGCGGCCGTCCCGGGTTTTCCACCGATCCCCAATTGTTTGGCCGAGCCGAAAAGCAGGACAAACAGGACCATCAGGCCAGTCAAAATACCGCCGAGCGCGGAGTGGAGTTGTGTCTTGAGTTGGAGGGTGATACTTCCGTTCAGCACAATGGAGAAAAACAGGGCGATGATCGGGACCCAAAGGATACGGTATGCCGCGAGCATCACGACGAGCAAGGCAAGAAACCCGATGCCGCCGGAGATGCTCTGGCGCAAGCTGTCGAACCAGCTGAGGACGCGTACCGCGCCACCCAGACCGGCCAGCGCCCCACAAAACATCATGGCCAGAATCGTCTCGCGTTCGCTGGATACGCCCAGCAGATACGCGGAATAAGGGTTCTTGCCCAGCGCTTTCAGCTTGAGACCCCAGGTCGTGCCGCGCAGGACGTAATAGACAGCAATGACGGCGGCGAAAGCCAGTATTAATGACAACGGGCTGAAGCGAGACTCAAAAAGACGCGGTAAAAGCGCCGCGCTTTGAAAAGGCGTGGTTCCGCGAAAGGAACCACCTTCAGGCGGCTGCCATGGGCCGGATATGAGATAGTTGGTCAGAATGATGGCCAGATTGTTGAGCGCCAGACCGCTGAAAATTTCGTTGACCTTGCCCCGTGTCTTTAACACAGCCGATAACGCCGCCCACAACGCCCCTCCAAGCATGGCGGCGCCGATCTCCAGCGGGATGAGAACCCAGGCCGGCCCCGTAACGTTAAGGGCGACCCAACTAGCCCCGATCGCACCCAAAATTATCTGTCCCTCGATGCCGATATTCCACAGGCCGGCCGTGAACGTGACGACCAGGCCCGCGGAGGCGAGCAGCAGCGGCACCCAGAAAGCCAGCACGCTTAAAAATTTGTCTTGCCCGCCAAACGCCCCGTCCCACATAGCCCGATAAGCTACCGCCGGACTGGCGTCGAAAAGCATCAACAGGGCGCTGGTCACAATGAGCGCCGCGACAATGGGCACAAGCGGCCACAACCGGATCAGCCAGGATCGGTCGCTGGTTTGCGCTTCGGTCATACTTGCCCTCCTATAAAATGGCCAAGCTCCTCGGCCGTCGTCTCGCGCGCGTCGAGGATGCGCGACATGACGCCGCCGGAAAACACGGCAATCCGGTCACAATGTTCGATAATCTCATCAAGGTCGGCTGAAATAAACAGGATGGCCGTACCATGATCGCGCCTCTTATAGAGTAGCTGCCAAATATAGTCGGAAGAGCGTACATCCAGACCTCGCGTTGGATGCTCCAGCAACAACAGCTTCAAGGGCGTATTCAACAACGAGAATAACAGCCGTTGCTGGTTGCCGCCGGATAGCTGGTCAGCCGTGGATTCCGGCCGTCCGACGATCTGGTAGGTTGTAATACGCTCGGCCATCTCCTGCCGGTTTTCCTTCCAGTCAACAAAAAATTTCTTGTCGGGTCGGGCAAGAACGAGATGTTCCGTCAATGTAAGTCCGGCTACGAGGCCCTCTTCCAGGCGGCCGGCCGGCACGTAGGCCATACCGAATTTTTGAAGACGGTGGTAGCTCCAGCCAGTCACATCCTGGCCGCCGAGACGCACGCGGCCTTTTGCCGGCGCAACGAGACCGGAACAGGCTTGCATGACAAGTCGCTGACCGCTGCCTTCCAGCCCCGCCAAACCAAAAATCTCCCCGGCACGCACGGAGAGATTTATATCAGGCACAGTTATTTGATAGGTTTCGATGTTGACATCCTGCAGTTCCAGCACAGGCTCTCTGACGGCAAAAGGAGGGCGTTGGCTACGCTTCGGCACCTGACCGAACATCATTTCTACTAATTGCTCGTTCAGACAAGGTAACTCTTGCTCCCCGACCAACTGTCCGCGGCGGAGAACATAAGCATAGACGCATAGTTCCTGCACCTCTTCAAGCTTGTGGGAAACGAGGATGACTGTCTTGCCTTCCTCGCGAGTCATCTTGCGCATCGATTCGAAAAGGATTTCCTTTTGTTCGGCGCTGATGCCAGTGGTCGGTTCGTCCAGAATGAGAACCTGGGCGCCGCCCGCCAACAGTCGCACCAGTTCCAGTTGCTGCCGTTCGCCCATTGATAGCGAGTCGATAGTCGCGTGGACGTCGATTTCAAATCCGTATCGTTTGGACAGACCTTCAAGTTCGTTGCGGGCTTCCTTGTAGTTGAGTCGCACGCTATTGCTCCGGCCAAGCAAATAATTGTCGATGACCCGAAACGGGGGCATGTCCAGTGGGTCCTGATAAAGCATGCCAACACCTTTGGCCAATGCATCAGCCGGCGAGTGGAACCGGACCGGCTGGCCATCGAGCAAAATCTCGCCGCTCGTGGGAGGCTGATAGCCGGAGAGGATCTTCATCAAGGTGCTCTTGCCGGCACCGTTCTCCCCTACCAACGCGTAGATTTTGCCCGGTTTCAAGACCAGACTAATGCCATCGTTGGCTTTCACACGTCCAAAATACTTGCGTATATCCCGAAGCTCTACCTGCATGATACCTCTCTAAAAGTGGATCAGACGGGAGATTTAATAAGGGCCAACCTTTCAGGCAACGACAGAACCGGCGCGCCTGACTGAGGGAGCGTTTATGTAGGATAGCGAATAATCAGGTCATTGAGAATTGTCATAGATAATGAGTTTGATATGACATTCATCGTAATCAACGTCCGGCTATCACTGATGCGTTGGTTCCCTGAACGGCTGGCATGGGCAACTGCGGCCGAATTATTTTCACCTGGAAAAAGCGCCGGTTCTCAGGTTTATCCGATAATGAATCGGCTACGTCATTCTTTTCGTCGGTTCCGACATACTACGCCCGGCATGCTTTTCTATCAACTCTTTCTCCTCAACGCACTCACGTACCACGGATTCCAGAGCAAACCGACGCGCGAGTTGCAATGCCACGTCGATTTCGGCATAAGCATCTTCGTACCGTCCTTGTCGACGATATGCCTGGCTGCGCAGACGATGAAGTTCGGCGCGACGGATCGGAGTAATATCTTCCGGGTCATAAGCGGCCGTTGGGATAAACGCCGCATTCAATTCGACCTCTGCTTCAACGCCTTGCCCGCGCTCCAGGTGATAAAGAGCCCGGATCTGTCGGGCCAAAGCTATCTGATCGACGCCGCGCAGACCCAGCGCCAGCGCCTGACCGGCCGCGTCATAAGCCTTTTTGTTGACCTGACGAGAGCCGTCCCCGGCCATAATGGCCAGTTGAAGCTGTGCCTCGGCCGACGTGGGGAAATCCTTCAGAAAGTCGTCCAGCTGCTTGCGCGCTTCATGCCGAGCTCCACCAGCCCAAAGAAACGATATGGTCTGCAAACGCGCCATTGGGTCGCCCGTCTCGGCCGCCGCCCGGGTCGATTCATAACGCAACTGAGCGCCGGGTGAATCAAAAGCCACCATGTCGAAGAAGCCCGCCTGATCAGCGCGCCAGAAGAGGAACAGCAGCAGGACGTGGGCGACCGCGGTGGCAGCGCTCAGCACAGGTGTGGCCGCGAAGTTATAGATCGTTCGCCAGTCACCTACCGAAAGAAACAGGGTGAAGATGGGGTAGTAGATGAGCGAGAAATAGACCTGGAACCGGAACGTTCGCAAGCCAAAGTATTGGACGGTACGGCTTGAACTCCGGCGCAGGAGGATCCAGACGAACAAGCCAAAGATCAGCGAGCCAAGGGTACCGGCGACGGCGATGATCCAGCTTTGGACCGCGGTGAAGGTGCCGGACGGCACCACATACCCCCAAAAGACGCGATAACCAAACTCGGCCACCTGACCACCGAAGACCACAATGGCCAGGGCATGGGCCAGTTCATGGATAAACACCGCCGGCGGCACGCCAAGGAAGAATGCCGCCTGTTCGGCCAGGCGTTGCTTTTCCCTGGTGAGTGGCTCTTGCCGCAATGTAGCCCGGTTTTGAATGATCCGGGCCGCCAATTGAACGGCGCGGCCAATGTACAACAGGGCGAGGACGTTGAAGAGACCTGTCATTAGTGACATTGGCAGATTAAGCGATCATATCGGACATGACGCAGACTGACAATAATTAAATGGTGTGATTGTCATACAATTTGAGGACATTAGTCACCAATTCGTGTCCATGTTAAAATGAAGTCGTGACCGAAAAGCGTGACTTCCTGGCAGGGTTGCCGATTTTCGCCGACCTGAGCGAAGCTGCTCTGGAAGCGATCGCGCGAATTACCCAAGAGTACGCCTTTGATGATAACGCGGTCATCGCCTATCAGCGCGATATCGCCAGCCGGTTATATATCGTAAAGGAAGGCCGTCTCTTCGCCCGCACCATCGACAACAACGGCATTACCCGCGAAACTTTCGCCTATACCCCCGGGAGTTATTTCAACGAGATGTGGTTGTTCATTCCCGGCGTTCATTTGGCGACAATCAAGGGAGCCGCTCAAAATGGCGGTCGTCTCTACGTGATCGAGGGGCAAGCCTTCGTCCATCTATTGAAACGGTATCCGTCGATCATCGACTTTTTGGCCCCTCGCGAAGAGGGAGACATCCACTATGGTCTGAGCGACGAGGCCTGGATTGAAGCGCAAAAACTAAAGGTTCGGCCGCGACGTGTCAAAACATCGGTCGGCGGGTCGTTACTTCCCGACGAGCGCCTGGAGTTTTTCGCCCGACGCAGCCTATGGTTCCTGCTGGGCAGGCTTATCCTGCCTTTCTTCATGGTGTTGCTGGCTGCCGCAATCCTGATCGCCATGCCCGACAGCACTGGTCTGGAGCGAGCCGTCAAGGTCGGCGCGCCGATCCTGTTGACAATCATCGGCAGTATCATCTTTGCTTTACGTCTTATCGATTTTCGTGCCGACTACTTCATCATAACCAACAAGCATCTGACTCACCATGAATTTGAGTTGCGCCACTTCCGCATTCATCTGGTGAAGGTTCCTATCGCCCAGGTCCAGACAGTGGAAATATTGAAGCCTTCCTTGCTGGCTAACCTCTTCAACATTGGCACCGCTCGAGTGACCACAGCTGCCGTAGCCGGCGTGATCCTGTTCGACAATATTGATAAACCGCTCACCGTTAAAACAATACTGAACCGGTTGACCGAACAGTATAAATCACTCGAATCAGCCCAGACCCAGGCTGTCATGCGCCAATCGATTGAAAAGCATTTCGGTCTGAACCCGCAACTGACACCAGCGGAAGAAGCCGTCAATGTTCCTGCAAATGCGCCAAAAGTCGGCTTCATCGACCGTCTTCGCACGCGGTTCGGCTGGCGCGTAGTAGATGGCGACACAATTACCTACCGCAAAAGCCTCTTCATTCTCCTGCGCGAAGTAGCCCTGCCGCTCCTGGGATTCCTGGTATTGGGTGTGGCGTTCTGGCTTGCGCTAAACCTCAGTATGAATCCGTGGGTGCTGGCAAGCATTTTCACCATCCTGGGGATCGTCAATACCGGATGGTTCGTGTGGCAACTGGAAAACTGGCGCAACGATATCTTTATGCTTTCGGATCGGTTTGTGCTTGATGTCGACCGCAAGCCGTTTGGTTTCGGTGAAAGTCGCAAACAGGCAGCCATCACGAATATCCAGAATGTGGCGGCATCGCGACCGGGATTTCTGGCGACGATTTTTAACTTCGGCTTCGTCAGCATCGATACCGCCGGGTCACAGTCAGAGATTGTCTTTGATTACGTTCCACACCCCGAACTCATCCAGAGCGACATCTTCCAGCGTATCGATGAATCCCGTCGCCGGCAGCGGATCCAGGAAGGTAGTACGCGCCGGCAGGAATATGCCTTGCTGCTCGACGTTTACCGGCAGGCGATGGAACAACATCGTATCCCGCAAAGGACACCCACCGAACAGCCCCCCGATTCTGAGGAGTTATGAGTAAACTGCCCATTGTGACAATTCCCGCCGCGGGATTGCGCGAAAAAACACGTCCGGTCACCCGGTTTGATGCCGACCTCCAGAGATTGATCGACGACATGGTCGATACCATGCGGCAAGCCAATGGCGTCGGCCTGGCCGCGCCGCAAATCGGCTTGCCGATAAAGCTGGCCGTCATCGAGACGCTGCCCGAGGAGGATGACGATGGTAACGAGATCGAAGGTACTCGCGATCTGTTCGTTGTCGTCAACCCCGAGATTTACTGGATGTCAAAGGAAACGATGAAAGGTCTTGAGGGTTGTCTGTCCATTCCCGGCTATATAGGCGAGGTAGAGCGCGCCGAATCCATTCGCGTCCGCGGGCTGGACCGGCACGGCCGAAAGTTCCGCCTGCGCTTCGACGATTGGGATGCGCGCATCTTCCAGCATGAAATCGACCATCTCAACGGCATCCTTTATATCGACAAACTGACCGCGCCGGAGAACATCTGGACCGAAGAGGAGTTCGAGGCCATGCGCGCCGCTCGCCAGGAGAATACCGACGAGGAACAAAGTGCCGTGGTCGGCGACTAGTGCCGTGGTCGGCGACTAGTGCCGTGGTCGGCGACTAGCGCCGTGGTCGGCGACTAACGCCGTTGGATGATTCAAAGCGCCGGCAGTCCTGATTCTTCCATTCACAAAACAAATACCGGTCGCTCAACAATTAACATAAAGAGACCCTATATGTCATTGTCCCGAGATGAAGTCCTAAAAATCGCCGGCCTGGCCCGCCTGGCTCTTAGTGAAGAGGAGGTGGCGCGATTCAGCGACCAGCTTTCGGCTGTTCTCGACTACGTTGCCCGGCTCGACGAACTGGATTTGCGCGGCATCGAGCCGTCAGTTCACGCAGTTGCCCGCACAAACGTGATGCGCGATGATGTCGTCATGCCTTCGCTATCTCCGACCGATGCGTTGTTCAATGCCGCGGCCACATCCGAAAACCAATTCCTCATCCAGTCCATACTTGAAGAGTAGTCGCACATGGACATCATATCACTGACCTTGACTGAACTGCGTGAGGCGCTGCGTCGCGGCGAGACGACCAGCGTTGCGGCAACCCAGGCGATGCTCGATCGCATTGTCGCCCTTGATAATTCGCTTCTCAGTTACCTGACGATCACCGAAGAGATGGCGCTGGAGCAAGCCACAGCCGCCGACCAACGCCGCGCGGCCGGCGAGGACACGCCTCTGTTAGGTGTTCCCATCGCCCTGAAGGATATTATCTGTCTTTCCGGCGCGCCCACGACAGCCGGCAGTAAAATCCTCGAAGGATTCAATCCACCCTATAATGCCTTTGTCGTCGATCGCTTGCTCGAGGCCGGCGCAGTGATCCTGGGTAAGACCAACACCGACGAGTTCGCCATGGGATCATCCACCGAGAACTCGGCCTATGTGACCACTCGCAACCCGTGGGATATTGAGAGAGTTCCCGGCGGCAGCAGCGGGGGCAGCGCCGCGGCCGTTGCCGCCGGTCTGGCTTATGGCGCATTGGGGACCGACACCGGCGGAAGCGTGCGCCAGCCGGCTTCGTTTTGCGGCGTGGTGGGCATTCGCCCAACCTATGGCCGCGTATCACGCTGGGGCGTGGTCGCCTTCGCCTCGTCACTCGATCAGGTTGGCTCCTTTGGCCGGACGGCGGCCGACGTGGCCGCGCAGCTGAGCGTCATCGCAGGCCACGACCCCCGCGACAGCACATCCCTGAATATCCCGGTCCCGGACTACGAAGCGGCTCTCACCGGTGACATTCGCGGGCTGCGGATCGGCGTTCCTCGCGAATACTTCGTCGAGGGCATCGAGCCGGACGTTGAAGCGGCCGTGCGCGTCGCCATCGACGACCTGGCTGCGCTCGGCGCGGAAATCGTCGAGATTAGCCTGCCACACACCCAATACGGTCTGCCGGTCTATTACCTGATCGCCTCGGCGGAAGCCAGCGCCAACCTGGCCCGCTATGACGGCACACGGTTCGGGCCACGGGCCAAAGGCGCGGACATGATCGACACTGTTAGACAAACGCGGGCGCTCTTCGGTCCTGAAGTGAAACGACGTATCATGCTCGGCGCCTACGCTTTGAGCGCCGGTTACTACGATGAATATTACGGCCGCGCTCTCAAGGTGCGAACGCTTATTAAGGAAGATTTTCGGCGTGTCTTTGAATCGGTGGACGTTATCGCCGCGCCGACCAGCCCGGCAACGGCCTTTCGCGTCGGCGAGAGGATCGACGATCCATTGAACATGTATCTGGCCGACATTTTTACCCTGCCTCTGAACCTGAGCGCCAGTTGTGGTCTGTCAGTGCCGTGTGGTTTGGATCGCCAGGGTCTGCCCATTGGCCTCCAGCTAATCGGCGACACGCTCCAGGAAGCGCGGATATTAAACGTCGCCCACACCTATGAGCAGGCAAGGCCACGCGATCGACGCCTGCCTGCCGTACCGGCCGGGGCGACAGGATGAAATGCGCGCGCCGGCGGGTTTTTCACGCAATCCAAACCTGCGAACCACGCCGAAACGACTACAATTGATGGGAACGCCGTCAGGCGTTGGCGGAAAGGGAAGACGTTATGCTTGATCGGTATGAGCCTGTCATCGGCCTGGAAATTCACGCCGAACTTCTGACACATTCGAAAATGTTTTGCGGCTGTCGCGTCGTTGATAGCGTGGAGGCGGCCCCTAACACGGCCGTCTGCCCCGTTTGCCTGGGTATGCCAGGGATGCTGCCCGTCATCAATCGCCGCGCGGTCGAGTTTGCCATGCGCGTCGCTCTGGCACTCAACTGTGAAATCCAGAACCACAATATATTCGCCCGCAAGAACTACTTCTACCCCGACCTGCCCAAGGGTTATCAAATCAGCCAGTACGAGTTGCCGATTGGTCGCCATGGCTGGCTGGATATCGCCCTCAGCGACGGGACGACCAAACGCATCGGCATCAGGCGCGTCCACATGGAGGAAGACACCGGCAAACTGACCCATCGGGATGAAGGTTCGCTGGTCGATTACAATCGGTCGGGGGTTCCGCTGCTGGAGATAGTGACCGAGCCTGACATTCGATCCGGCGAGGAAGCCCGAGCCTACGCGACCCGTATCCGGCAGACCCTGCGCTATCTTGGCGTTAACAGCGGCGATATGGAAAAAGGCGTGCTACGCATCGAGCCTAACATCAGCATCCGTCCGCGCGGCAGCGAAGCATTCGGCACGCGCATCGAACTTAAAAACCTGAACAGTTTCCGCGCGCTGGCCGACGGCACTGATTTTGAGCTGGACCGTCAGGCGGCCGTACTTGATGGCGGGGGCAAGGTGATCCAGGAGACGCGCGGCTGGCACGACACACGGCGCGAGACCTTCAGCCAGCGGGCCAAGGAAGAGGCCGAGGATTATCGCTATTTTGCCGAACCCGACCTGCCGCCGCTGTTTATCGATCCGGCATGGATCCAGACCATGCGAGCCACGTTGCCCGAGCTGCCCCAAGCAAAGGAGGCGCGCTACCGGATTGATTTTGGGTTAAGCCCGGTTGAGGCAACCGCATTGGCCGACGATCGCGCGGTGGCCGAATGGTTCGACGCAGCCATCGGCGCAGGCGGAAAGCCCAAATCGCTGGCAAACTGGATCCTCAATGACCTCTTCCGGCTGCTGAACGAGCGTGGCCTCACCATCAGCGACGTCCCCCTCGCCCCTGCGGCCTTGGTCGAATTGCAGTCGCTGGTCGATCGGGGAACCATCAACCTGACGACCGCGCGCGAGGTGCTGGCCGAGATGCTCGAAAGCGGCCGCGACCCGACAACGATTATCGAGGCTGGCGGCCTGGGTCAAATTTCAGATGAGGCAGCTCTGATCGCAATTGTCGATCAGGTTATCACCGACAATCCCGGTCCGCTGACCAACTACCTGGGCGGCAAGGAAAGTTTGTTGGGCTGGTTCGTCGGCCAGGTAATGCGTGCCACCCGTGGCCAGGCTAACCCGGCGTTGGTCAACGAGATCGCGCGTCGCCGACTGGAAGAGAAGAGAGATACAGCGGGTTCGTGAGTGGCCGGTCGAGACGTGATGGCCTGGCCAGGTATCGGTTGCCTTTCCGTCGGGCAAGGCCGAACATCAGGTATATGAACAGTATTGACCTGCAATTCACGCCCTTTTTGATGCCGATCATCGGCGCGGGTATTGTGCTGACGATTCTGGCCGCTTATGCCTGGCGACAAAGCAAGACCGCGCCGGGGACCGATGTTTTCATCGTGCTGCTCGGCCTGTCGGCCTGGTGGTGCTTCACCTACGCATTCGAACTCATCACAACAAATCCGTCTACGATGCTGTTCTGGGTCAAGCTGGAATGGATCAGCATCGCCCTTCTGCCCGTCGCCTGGCTGCTGTTTGCACTCACGTATGCCGGTTACGCCCGATGGGTAACACTGCCCATCATCACCCTGCTGTCCGTGATCCCGGCCATCATGATCATCCTTGCCTGGACGACACCTGCCCACACCCTCATCTACGCCGATCCCGGCGTGCGGACGGTGGATGCCCTCGTTTATTTCAGCGCGACTCGTGGCCCGGCCTATATCTTCCACGTTACCTACTCCTACCTTCTCGTCCTGCTGGCTACTTTTCTCATCATACGAGTCTGGTGGCGGTCAACCGGCGTCCAGCGCCGCCTCGCTCTGGTTGTCGTCATCGGGGCGCTGCTGCCTATCCTCAGCAACGTGATTTACCAGATCGGGCTGGCTACCGGTCGGCCCATCAACGTCGATCTGACAGTGCCGGCTTTTGCCTTCAGCGCGGTGCTGTTCGCCTGGGGCTGGTTCCGCTTACACTGGTTCGAGCTGGTGCCTGAGCTGGGTCGGCCGATTTCAACATCAGGCCGGATCGATCCGGCCGCGGCCGCCCTCAGCACACAAACGCGCAGCCTTAACCTGGTATCTCTGGCGATGTCGCTTCTGTTTTTCCTGGCGCTGGCCCCGATATTCACTCTGCTCCTTCGCGGTGGACCGGCACAGAGGCCGCTGATGGCGGCTTATATCCTGCTCTACCTGCTCCTGCTCGCCGTGACCATCCGGCGAGACGACCGTTACCTCACCCGCGCCACAGGGCTGACCCTCGTTTACCTGGGACTGGCCCTGCTCGATCTGCGCGTAAGCGGCCTGACCCCAGTCATCGGGCTTTTTCTTGTAACTTACGCCGCGTTTGCCGCGGTTCTCCTCCCCTGGCGACTCACCCTTGTGATGCTCGGCATCGGCCTTGCCGGTGTCCTGCTGGTTCCGCCAATCCAGGACCCGAACATCCAGCGTGACATCTACTCGCTGGGCTATCTTCTGCTGAGTGTCTCGATGACGGCCGGCATGGTCGTCGTTGCCCTGTCGGCGACGCGCCGCGATATTCGTACCCTGCTCCAGACTTCGCGCGACATCTCGCAAGTCCTGGAAGACGAACGCAGTCAACTGGAGATGCGCGTGGCCGAACGCACGCGCGCGCTTGAAACCAGCGCGGTCGTCAGCCGGCAATTGTCCACTATCCTCGATCAATCACGACTGGTGCGCGAGGTGGTGGAACAACTACGTGACGCCTTCGCCTACTATCATGTTCATATATTCCTCTGGGACGACACACTCGGGGCGTTGCGCATGGTCGGCGGCACCGGAGAAGCCGGCCAGGCAATGCTGATCATGGGCCACACCATCCAGCCGGAACAAGGACTGGTGGGTCGCGCGTTTTCGACCAATAGCCCTGTAGTCGTCCCCAATGTGAACGAGGACCTGGGCTGGCTACCCAATCGTCTGCTGCCCGGCACCCAGGCTGAAATCGCCGTGCCAATCACATTCGGGGATGAGGTCCTGGGGGTGCTCGACGCTCAGGACAGCGAAGTCGGCGGTTTGGGCCTGGAGGATTCACAGTTGTTACAGACCATCGCCGGACAACTGGCCGTTGCCCTGCGCAATGCTCGCCTCGTGACCCAGATTCAGCAGGAAGCCGAACAAGAGGCGCTAATCAATGCCATCAACCGCAAGATCGCCCAGACGACCGACATCGACGGAGCCATGCGCGTGGCAGTGACAGAGCTGTCGCGCGCCCTTGATACCCGGGAAGCGGCGATCCGCCTGGAAATCAACGGAGCAAACGGCCATGACCAGTAAGGTGGTCCCGGATACCAGCGGCGAAAACGAAATCTCGCGCCGACGATCTTCCTCCCCCAGAGTCATCACCGGCGGACCGATCCTTTACCCGGTCACATCGACGCTCATCATAGGACCGTTGCTGCTGATCTCGATAAACCTGATCACCGGTCTAACCACCGGCTGGGCCTGGCTGATCGCCACGCTTCTGTTCCTCGGAGGCGGTCTGGCGGGCTTCATGCTCTCTCGCGCTGGTCGGCCCGAAAACGGGGCCGCCGCGTTGCTGGCATTGACCACGGCCGGCTATATATTGTTCCTCGGATCGCTTGTCCTGGACGGACTTGATATCTTCAAGACCCTGACGGTGACAGCATGGTTTGGCGTACTCGTCGTGGTCGCCAGCCTCCTGATGAGCCGGCGGTGGGCTTTGGTCGTCTCAGTTGCCGGAGCGCTGGCGCTGGGTCTTGCCCTTATCATCGGCAAGTGGAATGCGACACCTCTTTCAGGCCTGCAACTGATTCTCATTGCCGTTCCAACGAGTATTTTTATTTATCTGATCAATCTGGTTCTCCGAACCACCGCGCAAGCGCGATCCCGCGAGCGGGCTGCCCTTGCCGAACTGCGGTTAACAAGAACGACACTGGAACGGCAGATTGAGGAGCGAACACAGGCATTATCCCTCGCTGCGGCCGTTGGTCGGCAAATTACGCGTATCCAGGACCTCGACTCGATCCTTAACGACGCCGTTAAGCTGATCCGTGAGCGGTTCGATCTCTATCACGTTCAGGTCTACCTGCTCAGCCCTACAACGCAAGAGCTTGTCCTCCACGCTGCAACGGGCAAGGCAGGAGCCGAACTGCTGCGACGCAATCACCGCTTGCACGCCGGTCCCGGCTCGATCAACGGCACGGCCGTTGCCGGAGCCGAGCCGGTCGTTGTGCCGTTCGCCCGAAAAAACCCCATATTTCTGCCCAACCCCCTGCTGCCGGAAACACAGTCGGAGCTCGCCATCCCGATGATGTATGAAAATAAAGTCATAGGCACCCTGAACCTGCAGAGCAGTGATCCGGAAGGACTGGGGCCGGAAAATCTGGAGGCCTTCATATTGCTCGCGGCGCAATTGGCGACGGCTGTTGAGAACGGACGGCTGTTCACCGAGGTCACCGAAACACGGGAACAATTGGCCCGGCAAGCCCAGGCCCTGACCATCGACGGATGGCGGCGTTTTTCTGCCGCGGGATCGGGCACAATGGTCGCCGGCCTCTCCGGGCTGCCGGACGGGATCACCGTGGAGCGTCATCCCATCCCCGTGCATGATACGACCATCGGCTATCTGGAAATAGGCCGCTCGACGGCCGAGTCGCCGCGAGCGCGAGAACTTGTGGCGGCCGTCGCCGGCCAGCTGGGCGCGCACGTTGATAACCTGCGGTTGACGCAACAAACTGAACTCGCGCTGCAAGAGGCCCATCGCCGCGAAAGCGAATTGGCCTTGCTCAACCAGATTGTCACCGCCATCGCCGCATCGCCCGACCTGGCAACCAGCCTTCAGCTCGTCGTCGACCAGTTGGCCATGGCAACATCGATCCAGCAGGTCGGCATCGCCATCCTCAATGAGGAACGCACCGAATTGACTGTAGTCGCCGACCGGGCCGGTCGGCTCAATGCCGAGAGTGCCGTCGGGTTCGTCATACCTGTGGACAACAACCCGGCTACCCAAACAGCAATCGCCGAGCGACGGCCGGTCATCGTTCCCCAGGCAACCAAAAGCCCGCTGACGGCTTCGGCGCATGATGTCCTGCGGCAGCGCGGTGTGAAAACGATCCTGATCCTGCCGCTCGTTGTCGAAAACGACGTTATCGGCACGGTCGGGCTCGACGTCGTCGAAGAGGGTCTCGAGTTGACCGACGATCAATTACGGCTTGCGGAGACGATCGTCTACCAGGCGGCGGCGGCCATCCAGCGCGCCAGGCTTTTGGATCAGACGCAGGAAGCCCGACGCGATGCTGAACAACTCTACGCCCTGAGCGCTGCCCTCAACGCCGCCCAAACCGCGGACGACATCGTCAGCGCTGTGGTACGTTCCGGCCTGGCCAACAAGCCCTCTCTCGTGTCGCTGTCAGCAGTGGAGACAGATGAGAATGGACTACCGCGCTGGTCAACCGTGGCCGCTCTCTGGGCCAATCCTGATATAGGAACGATACGGGAATTTGGTCCAGGGGAGCGCTTCCATCTGCCTGATATCGGCATTGCCGGCGCATTTACCGCAGACCGAAGCGCTCCGATTCTCATCGAAGATACGGTACGAGACGATAGGGTTGATGGTCTCTTGCGAGCGCTATATGAAGCGCTGTGCGTCCGCGCCGCGGTCATGCTGCCGCTACGTGTTCGCGATACATGGGTCGGTCTGCTGGAGTTCTCCTGGCGGGAGCCGCGGGCATTTTCAGCTCACGATCAGCACATTTTCCGTTCGATGGCCACACAGCTGGCGGTAACATTGTCAAACCAGCAATTGATCGAGGCCGTGCGCACCCGCTCCCGGCAACTGGAAATCCTCTCGCGCATCGAAGCCGCCCTCTCACTGGCCACCACTGAAGATGAAATCCTGGCAGCGCTGGCCAATGGCATATCCTGGAATGTCCCGCCCGAGATGGAGCTCGTCTACCTGTCACCGGGAAGCGAGGCTATGACGGCCGAGATCGCCGGCCTGGTGGACAATGGACATGCCAGACGATCGCCTGAAAGTCGACATCTCCCCCTGGATGCCCTCCCCCTCAGCGAGCTATGGCTCGTCAAACCCAGGGAATTGCTGGTAATTGAAAGCGCGAGGCGGGACGCGCGACTGACGAAACCAATGCGCGCCCAACTGGACCACGAAGGGCGACGAGCCGCGGTGATCATACCCCTTCGTCGTGGCGGGCAATGGCATGGCTATATCGTCCTCGGTTGGCCGGAAACATACACCCTGACCGGCGATGAGGCTTTTGTTCTGCAACGTCTGCATGAACCATTAGCGGCCACGGTCGCCGGCCGGCGTGCCTATCTGGCCCAGCTGGACGCACTGGCCCGCAGCGAGGCGGCTTTGGCCGACCAGGCGCGCCTGTCGGCCGAGTTGCGGGCTGTGTCCGACGTGAGCGTGACTGCAACCGCCACGCTCGACGTTGAACGACTGCTTGTCGCTGCCGCCAACCTAACCAAAGAAAATTTCAGGCTGTACCACACCCACATTTACCTCCTCGACGAAGACAAGACCACGCTAACACTGCGTGCCGGTGCCGGCGAAATAGGTCGCCAGATGGTTCAGGAAGGGCGGTTCATCCCTATCGGCGCGCGGTCGATCGTGGCGCGCGCTGCCCGTGAACGCGATGTCATCATCGTTCGTGATACCCGTCGCTCGACCGACTTCCTGCCGCATCTACTTTTGCCCAACACGCGGTCGGAAATGGCGGTCCCGCTCATCATCGGCGACCGGCTGTTGGGCGTCCTCGACGTTCAGTCAGATCAGGTCGGCTATTTCCAGTCAGGTGATCGACAGGTCTACAGGATTCTGGCCGCGCAATTGGCCGTGGCCACTCAAAATGCGCTGTTCTTCACCGAACAATTTGAAATGGCCGAGAAATTGCGCGAGGTCGATCGACTAAAGACAGATTTTTTGGCGCGCATGAGCCATGAGCTGCGCACTCCACTGAACTCGATCATCGGGTTTGCCGACGTTCTGCTCATGGGAATCGATGGCGATCTGACCGAGCGCATGATCGAGGATCTGCAATTGATCCGCAGCGGCGGCTATCATCTGCGAGACATCATCGGCGACATTCTCGACATGTCAAAAATCGAGGCCGGGCGACTGGAACTCATTTATGAGGAGTTTGACGTGCGCCGCGTGGCGAGTGAATTGATGGCTACGGCCACCCCGCTGGCCGAACAAAAGGGACTCTCTTTACGCCTTGACATTGCCGAGAATCTGGAGCCGCTGGTGGCCGACCGCACTCGCATCCGGCAAGTCCTCTGGAATATCATCGGCAATGCCATCAAGTTCACCGACCACGGCAGTATCACCGTTGCTGTAAAGCCGGAAAACGGTGACGTGCGATTCAGCGTCACCGATACAGGCATCGGCATACGCCCGGAGAACCTGACTCGCATTTTCGATCATTTTAGTCAGATCGATCCCGGCCGCCGCGAATCGATCAGTGGAACAGGTTTAGGTTTGTCAATCAGCAAGAGCCTGGTGGAACTTCACGGCGGTCGCATCTGGGTGGAGAGCGAAGCCGGCCGTGGCAGCACCTTCCAGTTCACCATCCCGACCCAGCCGGTCAATCCGCTCAATGATTCCTGATGGAATTCGACCGGTTCAGCCGGATTTCACCAAAATTTTACGTAAAATTGGTTAAATATCATCACGATGAAGCCGTATTTTACGGATTTCCGATTGGGGATAATGTAATATGATACGTAAGATTCGGTTGCATAAATATGTTAGCGGCACACGATAATGCAAGAGGAAAGATAGGCATGGGGAGGAAGCGGATCCTGTGCGTCGAGGACAATGACAGCAATATGCGTCTGGTTTCGCGCATCGTCGAAGGCGAGAAACACGAGTTCCTGGGCGCGACCGACGGCCTGACCGCGCTGGCGCTCGTCCGTCGCGAACAGCCCGACCTCATCCTGCTCGACATCAACATCCCCGGCCTCAACGGATTGGATCTTGCCCGCCGACTGAAGACCGATGCCGGCCTGGCATCCATCCCGGTCATCGCCACGACCGCCAATGTTCTCCTCGGCGATCGCGAGCGCTGCCTCGAAGCGGGCTGCGACGAATACCTGCCCAAACCCCTCGACATCCGCGAACTGCAATCTATCCTTCGCAGCTATCTCGGTCACCCAGCCAAAACGTAGCAACGGCAACCTGAGCCTGATTGCCGCCCACCCGGCACAATCCAACCACACGTACCCCGACCCGGCTTTTTTCTCTAAATTTCCCGGTAATAACGGCCGCTCATTATGTCTTCCTTCGTGCCAATTTTGACGGTTGCGCTACAATATGCGCCGATCGTCACATGCGTATCATCGCGGTGACATAATAACCTGCCGGATGGGAAGACGGTCATGAATTGGCCCTTCTCGCCGGCTTATATGGAGTACAAAGGGTTAAAATGCGCGTCGCTGTGTTGGCCAACCTGCAGAAGAACGCCCCCACCTGGCCGGGGATGCCCGAAGACCGGTGGGATGATCTCGACTCGGAAGAGACAATCCAGGCTCTTGTATCCGCGCTGGAATCTGGCGGCCATGAGGCCACCTTTGTCGAAGGCAACCTGACCTTGCTGGACACGCTGCCTCGCCTGAAGCCGGATATTTGCTTCAATATTTGCGAGGGACATTGGGGTGATTCCCGCGAGGCGCAGGTGCCTGCCATTCTGGAGATGTTGCGCATCCCTTACACCGGTTCAGGGCCTCTGACGCTGGCGCTCGCCCTCGACAAGCCAATGACCAAGCGTGTCCTTTGGTACCATAGTCTCCCCACACCGCCCTTTCAGACGTTCGAGCGCGTCCACGAACCGTTAGACCCCGACATGATATTCCCGCTGTTCGTTAAGCCAAGCCGCGAGGGAACCGGCATGGGCGTGACGGCCGAATCGATCGTACATGACGAAGGACAACTCCGCGCCCAACTGCGCCGGCAATTTGAAAAGTACGACCAGCCAATCCTGGTCGAGCATTTTATTGAAGGGCGAGAGGTGACTGTCGGCATGGTCGGCAACCTGACCTGGCCGGTGGCTCGCCGCCTGCCCGATGACCACGACGCGCCACGCAACACTCGCGGTCTGCATTTCTTCCCGCCGCTGGAAGTGGACATGAGCCGTTATCCGATCGAGGAAGCAGGCGTCTATACCAGCCGCATCAAGACGGAACTGGTGCATACCTTCCATTACCTGTGTCCCGCCCCCCTACCCGAGGAAACGGTTCAGGAATTGAACTGGCTGGCAGCAGCAACCTTCCGGGTGACGGGTAGCTTCGATGTTGGGCGGGTCGACTTTCGCCTTGACGCAAACGACAACAACAAGCCCTATATCCTGGAGATTAACCCGCTGCCAGGCCTCAACCCCGGCTATTCCGACTTGCCGCTCGAGGCTCAGGCCGACGGGTGGACGTTTGAGCAACTTGTCAACCGCATACTGGAAGAAGCAGTCGACCGCTATGATTTGAACAATACTGATGCCCAGCCTGTCTGATATTCATTCATAAAGGAGAGAAATCGATGCCCGATAAAGCCCCCTCTCTGATGGCGCGTTGCCTGGAATGCGATTCGCGGATTTATTTCGACCGCAAACCCGACCTGGGGCAGATCATCGTTTGCCCGGAGTGTGAAACCAGCCTGGAAGTCGTGCGGACCAATCCGATTCAGTTTGGCTGGGCAGATGAAGGTAGCGAGCGTGGAAACGCCTCGGGAAGTGTTAACCTCGACGAGTTCTTCAATAACCTGCGAAACGAGGAAGCGGACGAAGAGGATTACGACGACGATTACCGGGATTGACTCCGTTGCTCAACTCCCGTTATCTCGTTGACCTGACGAAATAACCGAAGTTTATTAAAAAGGCCAACCCCTTGCCGGGTTGGCCTTTATGTTAAGAAGTTGGCCGGGTTATTCGATAACCGATTCTCACGCCGCTTATTCGGCGACGCGTACTTGCTGGCCGGTTTCGTCTACATGCACTTCATACGATTCACCGGCCACTTCCGCCATGACAATCCAGCCCGGCGTGATGACTTGCGCGCAGCTCTCGGCCGGCCCGCCCAAGCCCAGGCACGAATCGGAAAATTCCGTCGGCTCGCTCGAAACGATCTGAACATCGCCCAGGGCAACGCCCAGCTCGCCAACCAGAAATTCCTGGGCTGCGGCCGCGGCCGTGTCTGCCCCGCTATCACCCTCCGGTTCTGCCGCGGCAATGCGCACTTGCTCACCGGTTTCATCAGTGTGAACTTCGTATCCGGTGCCGGCTGCGGATAACATTACGATCCAGCCCGGTGTAATTGCCTGAAGACAGCTTTCGGTCGGCCCGCCCAAGCCCAGGCACGAATCGGTGAACTCGGCCGGGTTGGTCGACACAACTTCAATTTCATCTTCAGACACACCCAGCTCATGAGCCAGGTGGGTAACGGCCGCGGCCGTTGCTGGTTCGGAGTTTCCTTCCTCTCCTGCGCTATCAGGGTTTGCCGGGGCAGACCCGCAAGCGGTCATAAATATAATCAACAGGAGGAGTATCGCTACAGAAGGTTTCTTGGTTGACATGGTTGTTTTCCCTCGTTTTTCCACCGCATTGAACTTGCTCGCGCTCACGAACATACAATTATAACGAAAGGGGGCGAGAAAAAGTTCCACAATAATTGCTTTCAGTAGCCGTCAGTGCTAAATGACTCCCTGCCACCTAAAAAAAGCAGTTGATCCGATCGTGAATTCCTTCATCCATCATTGCCGGAATCTCCTTTTAGGCGACAATTCGGAAGCCTTACCCATTGCACAGGAGCGAAGGGTGTTTCTCATCCGTGGGCGTCTCGTCATTTTCCTGGCCCTGATCGGCATCTTCAACGCTGTGCCGGCGGCGGCCCAGGTGACCTACCTACCCATCGGGGTCATTCAGGGCATCACGGACACTTCGCCCTATCTCAATCGCTTCGTCACCTTTCGCGGGGTAGTCATTGGCCGTTATGAGGACGAGAACACACGCGGCGACGTCTACTACACCCTGTTCGTCCAGAACCTGCCGGCTGATGCCGACGCCGATCCGACCACTTCCGACGGGATCGCCGTATTTCTCGGCCGCGAGCCACGCCTCGATATCCCCCTCGGCGCGGTGGTGCGCGTCGGCGGAAAGGTAACGGAATTCTACGGCCTTACCGAGATCGACGACAAGGGGCTGGTGCTGACGATCGAGGATGCGTCAAGCCCATTGCCGCCGTCCGTGCCGATTGACCCGCCGGCAGACATGCCCGCCCAGGCCGCCTACTTCGAGGCGCTGGAGGGGATGAGGGTCGCATTTAATGACGCGGTCATCGTCGCCGGCCCCACCCACGAGGGCTGCGGGTTCGCCGTCATCAAGGAATCGGCCGCGAACGAACTGCCGGTAATCCGGCGAGCAAACGACGATCCGGCCGGGCGCGTAGTGCCCGCCCTCTACCCCAGCGATCGGGCCTGCGACGACATCCCCCAGGTGCGCACCGGCGATCGAATCGCCGACCTGGCCGGCGCGCTGACCTACAACTTCGACCAGTTCAAGATTATCTTCGACGCGACTGACCAGCTCACAATTGAGCCGGCCGGCCCGCCTGAAGTGCCCATACTGCCGGAGGTCGGGCCGGAACAGATAACGGTGGCATCGATCAACGCCGAGGATTACTTCGACACCGTCCGCGACACCAACGTCGAAGGCGAGCCGGTGCCGGAACCGGCGGATTTGGCGGCCCACCAAACAAAACTGGCTAACGCAATCGCCCACCTCCTCCACTGCCCCACACTGGTCGCTCTCCAGGAAGTCGAGCACGAGTCTTTGGCCATCGATCTGTCAGCTGAGCTGGCCGGGGTTTGCGGGTTTCGTTACGAGGTCAGCCACCTTGAAACCCCCGATGAGCGCGGCATCGACAACGCGCTGTTGAGCGATCCGGCCCGTGTGGATGTGACAAGCGTCGAATTGCGCCGCGCGTGCTCTCCTGTGCCGACCGCTATCAACGACCCCGAGGCAGCCTGCGCTGCCGGCACAGAGCCTCTGTTTGGCCGCCCACCGTTACAGGTGACAGCAACCATCGACGGCAAGGAATACGTCATCTTCGTTAACCACTTCAAATCCAAACGGGGCGGCGAGATCGAATCCGGCCTGGAGCGCGTCCAGCAGGCGGTCTTCCTGAATGGCCTGGTGACGGAGTTGCTCGCGGCCGATCCGGCGACGCGAATCATCGCGCTGGGCGATCTCAACGACACTGAACTCTCGCCGGCTTTGGCGCTGTTGAGCGATCCGGCGCAGGGCGGCCGCCTCGTTAACGCGCTGGCCACCGTGCCGCCCGCGTTGCGCTATACCTACAACTTCGGCGGCGTCAGCGAATTGATCGATGCCGTCTTGCTGTCGCCATCCCTGGCCGGGGAAGTGGGCTGGGCGTCAATTCTCCACGTCAACGCCGATTATCCGGCAGATTGGCGGCTGGACACCTCCCCCGGGCGGCTGCCGTTCCGGACGTCCGACCACGATATACCAGTCGTCGCTCTGGGAGAAGCGCCGCCGACCCCGGAACCGACTCAAGAGGTTGTGACGCCCACTGCACCCCCCGCGTCGCCGCTGGTCACCGCGACCGCATCGGAAACGCCTCCAACCACTCCATCGACGCCCCAGGTCCCCACAGCGATGGCTGACGAACGACCTGTCATGGCGGCAACTACCCCCGTCGCAAACCCGGCTGTCCCGCCACCTGCCGGCGGCCGCATCCTGCTGTGGGGCATATTGGCGGGCGGCGTGGTCTTAGGCGCTGTACTGGTCTTTCGCCGTCGGCGTTGATTATTTACGCTTCCTGAATGGCGCGAAGCCCGCGTGCCGGTGTAGTATCCAAGGTAGAGCGATCAGGGGTTCATGACGTGACTGATCAACAACTCCCCCAACCCGCAGAGGAAGTCGAGCCGGAGATGATCCGGGGATTGTTGCAGCGCGTCCCGCTCGGCGTCAATCAGACCGCCCTGCTGGCTCGCGGTTCGCAACTCGTGGCCTACCGTGGCTCTCTCAAGCAGGTGGAAGCTCTCGATGTTGCTGTCCATGTGGCCCAGGATTGGCGGGAGATCGGCCAAACCCTGCGCGTCCAGTTCATGCGGTTGCCGCTCTCCCCTCTCTCGCTCCTTATCGCCGTCTACCCCCTGCGCGACGATTACCGGCTTGTGTTGGTCGATAGTGAAGACGCGCCGTTCGAGCAGCTGCGCAAGCTAAGCGTCCAGTTATTGAGCGTCCTCGAAGTCGCCGGAATCGGCCGAAAACCGGTATAATACTCTTCTTGACCCGTTGGTCTGCGAACTATCAGCCCACCCAGCCGGCGTGCTCCCGCCGGAAGGATTACCTATGGCCTCGGAAAAACTGGTGCTCATCGACGGTCACGCGCTGGCCTACCGGATGTTCTTCGCCCTTCCTCTCGAATCGTTCACAACCAAGAGCGGCGAGCCGACCAACGCCACCTACGGCTTCAGCCGCACGTTGCTCGATCTGATCCTGGCCCCTGAACCGCCGGAATACCTGGCGGTCAGTTTTGACACAGGCGCGACCTTCCGCGACGACCTCTTCCCCGAATACAAGGGCACCCGCGAGAAGATGCCGGATGAGTTGCGCGTCCAGATCGAACGGATCAAGGAAGTCGTCCGGGCGCTCAGCATCCCCATCCTGGAGCTGGAAGGATACGAGGCCGACGACGTGCTGGGCACGGTGGCTGCGGAGATGCACGGCCGCGTCCCGGTCCATATCATCACCGGCGACCGCGACCTGCTGCAACTGGTGGACGACAATACCCAGGTCGAATTGCCGTCGCGCCGCCCGGGCAGCAGCGGAGAAGTTTACGACATGGCGGGGGTGAAGGAATATCTCGGCGTCCGGCCGGATCAGGTCGTCGATTACAAGGCGCTCGTGGGCGACGTGAGTGACAATATCCCCGGCGTGAAGGGCATTGGCGAGAAAACAGCCGTCAAGCTTCTGGCCGAATACGGATCGCTCGACAACCTCTATGCCCGTCTCGACGAGATCAAGGGCGCGCTGCGGCAAAAGCTGGAAGACGGCCGCGCGTTGGCCGAATTAAGCTACAAGCTGGCCCGTATCGTCACCGATGCCCCCATCCACGTCGAACTGTCGGATTGCCTGACCCAGGATTACGACGTCGCCGTCGTTTTGTCCATCTTTCGCGAACTCGAGTTTCGCTCGCTGGCCAAGGCCCTGACCGCGAGCATGGAGTCTGAAGACATCCCTGAACCGGCGACCGCCGGCGGCGAGTGGCAAAAGACAGAGGTGATCACCGTTCGCGATGAGGCCACCCTGAAGGAGATGGAAAAGCGACTGAACGCCGCCCGATGGATTAGTTTCGACCTGGAGACCGACAGCCTGGAGCGGCTCTCGGCCGGCATTGTCGGTTTCTGCCTGGCCGTCGAGCCACCGGTAGCCTATTACGTCCCCGTAGGCCATCTCGACGGGCAGGCCCAGGCTGATTCCGGTCAGATGAACCTGTTTGCCGGCGCGGCTACTCTTGCCGCGGGACAATTGCCCATGCGGCGCGTGCTGGACGCCATTCGTCCGGCGCTCACCGATCCCGCCATCCCCAAGGTGGCCCACAACGCCAAATTCGACTGCATGATCCTGGAGCGTTACGACGTGAGTGTGTCGCCGGTCCGGTTCGACACGATGATCGCCGAATGGCTGACCGACCCGGCGACGAAACACAAAGGACTAAAAGATCTGGCCCGCCACCGGCTCGGCGTGGAGATGACCGAGATCGACGAACTCATCGGCCGCGGTAAGGCTCAAATATCGTTTGCCCAGGTGCCGATTGAGACCGCTGCCCCCTATGGCGCGGCCGACGCCGACATGACCTTGCGCCTGGTGCCCCCGCTGCAGCATGAACTGGAGGCAAAGGGGCTGACCCGGTTACTCGACCTGGAGATGGATTTACTGCCGGTCATCGCCGACATGGAGCGCGCCGGTGTGCGAATCGACGTGGATTTCTTCCGCCATATGTCCCAGGACCTCACCGCGGCGCTGCTGAAGCTTGAGCAGGTTATCTACGAGATCGCCGGTGAGCCGTTCAACATCAATTCCACCCAGCAATTGAGCGATATCCTGTTCAAAAAGCTGGGCCTGCCGCGCGAAGGGCTGAAGAAGATCGCCAGCGGCCACTATTCGACGGCGGCCGACGTGCTGGAGGGGCTGAAAGCGAGCGACACCACCGGCATCATCAATGCCATCATCGAATACCGCGAACTGGGCAAGCTGAAAGGGACCTACGTCGACGCCCTGCCGCAGCTGATCAATCCCGAGACCGGACGCATCCACACCAGCTTCAGTCAGACCGGCGCGATTACCGGTCGCCTGGCCAGCAGCAACCCCAATCTGCAAAACATCCCCATCCGCAGCGAGATAGGCCAGCAATTGCGGCGCGGCTTCGTCACCGAACCGGGCTGGGCCTTCCTGTCGGCCGACTATTCGCAGGTGGAGTTGCGCATCCTGGCCCACATCAGCCAGGACACGACGCTGCTGGAAGCCTTCCGCGAAGACCTCGACATCCACACGGCCACGGCCGCGGCCATCTACGGCATTCCTCTGGACAAGGTGACCAAGAACCAGCGCCGCTTCGCCAAGACGATCAACTTCGGCCTGATCTACGGCATGGGAGCGTTCCGGCTGGCCCGCGAGACCGGCCTGACCCTGGGCGAGGCGGAGACCTACGTCAAAAAGTATTTCGGCCAATTCCCGGGCATCGAGCGCTATCTGGAGCAAACCCGCCACAAGGCGCGAACCGACGGTTACGTGGAAACTCTCTTCGGCCGGCGACGCTACTTCCCCGTGTTCAAGACGGCGATGAGCAACGCCAACCGCCAGGCCGTCCAGCGCGCCGAGCGCGAAGCGGTCAACCACCCCATCCAGGGTACCGCCGCCGACATCATCAAGGTCGCCATGATTCGCCTGCACGCTGAACTCAAGGCCCATTATCGCGCGCGCATGGTGCTACAGGTCCACGATGAACTGCTGCTGGAAGTGCCTTTGGAAGAGATGGACGAGGTGCGCAATCTGGTCGTCGACCGAATGAGCAACGCCTTCAAGCTGGATGTGCCCCTGAAGGTAGAGGCCGAAACCGGCGCTAACTGGCTGGAACTGAAAAGCTAGAGCCGGCCGGCCGCTCCCGCATGACTACGGATTATCAGTCGCCGGATCGGCATACCACTCCAGCGACCTAAAATCGACTGTGCTTGGCTCCCCGAAGGTCGTCTGCCATAACCCGACACCGGTCGCCGGCCCATCCAGCTCGCCCTGCCATAACTGCTCGCGGTTGATCCATGCCGTCACCTTCGCATGGTCGCCCTCGTTATCCACATCCAGCCAAATCTCGTTGGCCTCCGGACCGGTGCGGACATGGGGCCACGGCCGCCAGGTCATGGGGCCGGCCGGGTCTTCGCCGGCACTCTCTTCAAGAACGGCGGCATAGCCCAACGGCGACACGCCCACGACCAACCGTCCCGACGGGGTGACGAGCGCCATCCCGTAGCCGCTGTCTTCCTCGCCCCCCGCCATCGCCGCCGTCAGTCGCATGGAAAACCGATCGGGCGCGTCGGAGGACCAGGGGGATGATTGCGGCACAAAGCTTTCAGCCGTCTCTCTATGCGTGAATGTGGCGGGATGATCCGTCCGAATCAGGCTCCCGTACGGCCGCGGATCGAATATCCCTCCGGCGATTAGACCGACGACCAACAACGCGACACCAACCAGCGCGCCGGTGGCGAGCATGAGGGTGCCGCGGTGCGACGGATCGGGAGCAGATGAAACGCCGGTTTTTGTCATGATCCCATGCGTCCGGTGAAACCGGATTTGGCGATCATCTTTATAGATCGGTTTGCGGAGATGGGCAACAAGCGAGCCGTCCGGGGCGACAAGGCCGCCGCCGGGGTTGCCGGACAGCCCGTTTACCGGTAGGATTACGGTTGGCAAGCTGGCCGGGTGATCGCGGCTTCGGTTCGCCGAGGCTGAGGAAAGTCCGCACTCCACAGAGCAAGGTGCCGGCTAACGGCCGGGCGGGGTGACTCGACGGCAAGTGCAACAGAGAGGCATATTGCCGGAAGGGGCGACCTTTCCGGCGAGGGTGAAACGGTGGTGTAAGAGACCACCGGCGGCGGCAGCGATGTCGCCGGCCAGGCAAACCCCACCAGGAGCAAGGCCAAGCAGGGCGAAAGGTGGCCGCAGGGTCGCCTACGGGGCTGCTCGTTCCGTCTGACGTCCGGGTAGGCTGCACGAGGGCGCCGGTAACGGCTCCCCCAGATAGATGATCACCAGCGCCGCACGGGCAACCGCGCGGCGGCTACAGAATGCGGCTTACAGGCCGGCTTGCCACGCGGATATCAGGAGAGATCTTCTTTTCTATTGTGCTGCCCGGAGATTTTTTGATGGCGGTCAGAGTGTTATTCGTCTGTTTGGGTAATATTTGTCGCTCGCCGATGGCTGAAGCTGTATTCCAGAAGCTCGTCGATGACGCCGGGTTGACGGATGAGATCCTCGTCGATTCGGCCGGTACCAGCTCCTACCACATCGGCGAACCAGCACACCCGGGCACGCGACGAGTGCTGTCACACCACGGCATCCCCTATGACGGCCGCGCCCGCCAGATCAAGCCTGAAGACAACGCCAACGGCACCACTTATCTGATCGCCATGGACAGCGACAACCTTGAGGAACTGCGACGTCGATTCGGCGATGTGCCTCACCTTCACCGGCTACTCGAATTCGCCACCCACGCCAACGGTCACGACGTTCCCGATCCCTATTACACCGACAATTTCGACTATGTCTATCGCCTTGTCGACGACGGCTGTCGCGGCCTCCTGGACGCCGTCCGCCGGCAGGAAAATTTATAATCCCTGATCTCGCCATTTTGATAGAATTAGATACTTGCCTTCCGCGGAGCTGGAATACTCCGAACTTATCCGTGTAGAGGCATCACGAGGAGACTATACGAATATGCAAACGGTTAGCGAACATGATGTCATCGTCGTGGGGGCGGGGCCAGGCGGCGCAACCACCGCCACGGCGCTGGCCCAACAGGGACATGATGTCTTGCTCATGGATCGTCAGGCCTTCCCCAGAGACAAGATCTGTGGCGATGCCGTATCGCTGGGCTGCATCGAGATCATGCGCGGTCTGGGAATGGGGCCCAGGATCGATGCTGCCATTGCCCGCGGCGAATTTTACCCGCTCAGCGGCATGCGGCTGGTCGGCCCCAGCGGCCACACGTTAAGCGCCAATTTCCATGGCGGCCCCAATGGCGAACAATCACTCGTCGCCCCGCGCATCTATTTTGACGCCGTTATCCAGCAACAGGCGGTCGAGAGTGGCGCGCGATTTGTGCAGGCTGAAGTCAAGGAGCCCATCGTGGAGGACGGCCGGGTAGTGGGGGTGCTGGCCCGGCAGGATGGAGACACCAAAGCCTTTCGGGCGCGGGTCGTCGTCGGTGCGGACGGGGTTACATCCAGCATCATGCGCGCCCTGCGCCCCGAACCGGAACAACACGTCGACAAGCATCGCGCCGTCGCCCTGCGCGCCTACATCGAGGACATCGAACTCTACCCGCACGAGGTGGAATTCTTCCTCTACGATGACATACTGCCCGGTTATGCGTGGATTTTCCCGATCGGTGAAAACGTCGCCAATATCGGCCTGGGCATGCGCCTGGACCGTTTTCGGGCGCTGAAAAAAAACCTGAAAAAGATGCTCCAGGATTTTCTGGCGATGCCGGACACCAGTCGACGGCTCAAGAACGGCGGCAAGTTGCGCGATGTGGCCATCTGGCAACTCAGTTTCGGCTCACAAAAACACATGCGCCACGTATTTGACGGCGCGCTGCTCGTCGGCGACGCGGCCGGATTCATCAACCCGTTGACCGGTGGAGGCATCCACAACGCGCTGATTTCCGCCACCCTCGCCGCGGACACCATCGACGCCGCCCTGCGCACCGGTGACACCAGCCGGGAAAGCATGCTCATCTACGAGCAGCGTTGCCACGACGAGATGTGGGACGGGATGCAAAAGTCCTATTTCTATCAGCGCGTGCTTCTCAACTATCCCAAGGTCGTGGATCTACTGATCCGGTATCTCGGCCGGCATGGCGGCGTAGCCCAAACGTTCCTGTCCAAGCTGTAGACCTCACTGGCCATGGATGCGATTCCCTCGGGAAATATGTGAACCGCGACTGATAACAAAAGCCCGCCTTTCCGGCGGGCTTCAAGTTACTTTGTATCGGGGACTTACTTCCAGTCAGGCACGTACAACACAGTCTACAAGTTACGCGCCTCCACATTTTGAGCCTGCGGCCCTTTTCCGCGATCGATAAGCTCGTATTCGACCTTCTCGCCCTCAAACAGATTACGGTAGCCATCTCCCCTGATGGCCGTATAGTGGACAAAAACTTCCTTCTCCCCGTGGTCCGGATTGATAAACCCATACCCCTTCAGCCGGCTAAACCATTTGACAACGCCTGTCTCGCGATACATTTTTACCAATACCTCCGCTAGGGCTGATATTATTTTGTTTTTTCGACAATTGGGGGTAAGCTCGGAATAAAGCACCATTCCGGAGGGACGGAGATGGTGCTTTATCCGTAGCAAATACCAATACGTGGCTAAATGAAGTTACCGATACAAGTGAAGTTACCAGCAGATTATCATACAGACGGGAGCAGGGTCAACGGGCGTGAACGATAATTCACGCCTTCTTCACGCCCTCTGCACGCTCTTTTAGGGTCGCCTGGAGGAGATACTCGCGCGCCCCTGAGTCAGCGAATCCGACGCTCTCGGCGAGGGCGATCGAGGCGTGGTTGTCATCTGAAACGACGTAGAGGGGCGTGCGGCCGCTATCCAACAGGTAGCTGCTCAGGGCGGCGACGACGCTGCGCCCCCGCCCCTGGCGGCGATATCGAGGATGCGTATTGACCGCAATTTCGCCGAATCGGGGGGATTGCCAGTTCAGGGAGGCCGTGGCCACGATCTCTTCCTCGCCGTTCTGGGAGGATCGGATCGAGTAGCGCGGCAAACCGCCCGGCCCAATCGAGCGCGTCACGAGAACGTTGATAATTGGCTCAAATCGGGCCGGGTCGAGCACGTAAAGCCGTAAAAGCTCATCGGTCTGGACATCGAACAGGGCGTCGATAAGCGGCCGGTAGCGGGCAGGGATGCTAAGGATGACCGGCTGGCCGGGAGTGAAGACCCGACCAATCAGATCGACGGCGCTCTGACCGGCGCGCGGGTCGTGGTCGATCGGCAGGCGCATCGTCACCAGCGGCCGAAACAAGTCTATGCCGGTGCGCGAGAGGGCGACATAACCATCCACCGGCATGGCCGGATTCGCTTCGACATCCGCCGGAGAGAGGAACATGCTGGTCTTGTCGTCCGCGTGATGGAAGGCATAATAGGCCGCCATCGCGTCCTGTGGTTCTCTCTCGTTTAACAGGTGCCGGATTGCCCGTCGCCTGGCCTGCAAATTGTTCATTCGAGCGCGCGCAGAGTCTCAAGCGCGCAGGCAATTGCCGAGTCCACGGCAAGCCTGACTACCTCGCGGCCGGGCTTGTATGTCTCCACACTTTCGGTCGTTTCCAGCACGTTGCCGTCGACTGCGAGGATGGCCGCCGTGGGTACACCTCGCAGACTGCCGACCAGAAACAACGCCGCGCATTCCATCTCGACCGCCAGCACGCGCGCCTTCGACAATACTGAATAATCGGGCGTGGCCGGCGCGTCCACCCCGGCATAGAAGTTATCGCGGGAAATGACGATGCCCGCAGTGACTTGAGCCCCTGCCATTCCGGCGGCTCGTTGCAGGGCAAGAGCCAATGCCGGATCGGCCACGGCCGGGTAGCCGTCGGGGACGCTCTCGCGACCATAGCCGGTATTCTGCACCGCCGCCGTGGCGATCACCAGGTGACCGGGCTGGATTTCCGGCTGCATCCCGCCGCAAGTACCCACCCGGATGATGGCTCGCGCTCCGGCGACGATCAGCTCTTCAAAAGCGATGGCCGCGCCGGGCGCGCCGATGCCATGCGAGCAAACGGTCAGGGGAAGACCGCGGTATAAACCGTTATGCGCCCGGTATTCGCGCCGGTGGCTGAGCAGGGTTGCCCCTTCCAGCCGTTCGGCGATGCGGTCCGCCCGGGCGGGATCGCCACAGACGATGACATTTGGATTGACGCCGCCGACGGGCAATCCGGTAATAGGAAGTTCAGTGACCATATAACTTTAACTTTGCTTGTGCCGAGCCGGCGCGGATTGATGTCGATTCCGCGACCGGCCCAACACGTAAACAAACTCTAGGATATGACCGGCGGAACCGGTTTATTGCCTAACACATCGTCGATGGCCGCCATCACGTCGTCCGTGAGCAGCGGCAACACTTCCAACGCCAGCAGATTGTCCCGCACCTGTTCGACGCGGGACGCGCCGAGGATGACGGTGCTGACGTTCGGGTTCCGCAGACACCACGCCAGCGCCAATCGGGTTGTGGTGGTGCCCAGATCGGCGGCGATCTTTGAAAGCTCCCGAACCTTGGCGATGCGGGTGCGCCCTTCCTCACTCTTAACGATCTCCCCCACCCACTCATAACCGGGCAGTGTGGCGCGGGAGTTGTTCGGAATGCCGTCATTATACTTGCCGGTCAGCAGGCCATGATAGAGCGGGGACCAGATTGTGGTGCCCAGGCCAACCCGCTCGTAAAGCGGCTCCAGTTCCAGCTCAACCCGGTCGCGACGGAACATATTGTATTCGGGCTGCTCCATCGTCGGCGGCACCAGGTTATATTGCCGGGCAGCGCTATACGCCTCCATGATCTGCGACGACGTCCACTCGGATGTGCCCCAATAGAGCACCTTGCCTTGCCGGATGAGATCGGTCATCGTGCTGACCAGTTCCTCCATGGGCACGTTGGGGTCGTAGCGATGGCAAAAATACAGGTCAAGATAATCAACCTGCAGGCGTCTCATCGCGTCGTGGCACGCTTCAAAGACATGCTTGCGATGCAAACCATGCTGCGTTGGCTTCGGATCGGGAACAGCGCCCCAGAAGACCTTGCTGGACAAAATATAGGTATCACGCGGCCAGTTGACCCGCTTCAAAGCCTCGCCCATGATGATCTCCGACTTGCCCATGGCATAGATTTCGGCATTGTCGAAGAAATTGACCCCTGCGTCATAGGCGGCCGTCATCGTCTCCAGCGCCGCGTCAACGGCCATCTGGTTGCTGAATGTGACCCACGATCCATAAGACAGGGCGCTGACAGGCAGCCCCGATTTACCCAGACGTCGATATTCCATACTCATAAGACTCTACCTTTTGCAAACGTTGTTCAGGTTGATAGGGAAAAATGTGTGATCGGATGCCGGAGCGAATTGCCTCCTGCCGGTCTCGCCAGAACTGCGGCGAGTAGAGATCGGCGTGAAGGCTCTCGAACTCCTGGCGCAACTCGCCCGATAACCCGAGGAAATTGGGGAACTCTTCGGGAAATATGTCGTTGGGGTTCACGTGGAACCACGGCTCGGACGCCAGCGCGTCGTCATAGCGGTCGGAGGGCGGCAGCCGGCGGAACGTGCACTCCTCCAACAGGCACAATTCGTCGTAATCGTAGAACACGACGCGGCCATGGCGCGTCACCCCAAAGTTTTTCAGCAACATGTCGCCGGGGAAAATATTGCTGGAGGCCATATCCTTGATCGCCTGGCCGTAATCACCCACGGCCGCGCGCGCCGCCGCCTCGTGCGCCTCGCGGACGAAGATATCCAGGGGGATCACCCGCCGCTGGACATAGGCGTGGGAGATGACGACGCTCTCCTCGCCGATAAAAACCGACTGCGTACAATCGGCCGCCAGCGCTTCCAGCAATTCCCGCGAGAACAGATCGCGGCTGAACTCCAGGTACTCGAATGACTGGGCATCGACCAACCGCCCGGCGCGATCACGACGATAGACCAGGTCAT
>JAHDWL010000002.1:0-21797 GCA_023384355.1 Anaerolineae bacterium | reverse complement strand
CCCATGACCTCTTTCCGCGTCGAGTCCTTGGGATAGTTGAAGAAATCCTTGATCAGCTTGAAAACCATGTCGTAGCTGGGCATTGTGAAAACCAGCATCACCATACCCCGCTGCCCGCGGGCGATCTCAAACTTCTCGGTGCTATAGGCCAGATGATCGAGCAGGTCGCGATACAGCTCCGTCTTGCCGTGCTTGTGATAGCCGATGGAGATGTACAGCTCGCCGGTCCGCTTGCGAGGCATGATGCTTTTTAAGAAATGGACGAGATCATACGGCCGATCCACCTCGACATGGAAGTAGGAGTGGGCAAAGCTGAACAGGATGCTGACGCTGTTCTCATCCAGCAGCACTGAGTCGACGACGATACCGCTCTCCGTGTGGATTAGCGCCAGGGCCATCGGGATGCGGTGTGAGCCGCTGAACAGCCGCCCGACAAGATACGCGCCCATACCTCTGAAGAAAGGCGCGCGAATAATCTCCAGCCGGTCGACCGTCTGCAAAGCTCCAAGCTTTTCCAATTGCGCCTCGATGCGCGCCGCTACAAGTTCAGCATCGCGGGAGGCGTGGCTATAGGGGGTGGCAAAACCAAAATCATGCAGCACATTGGCCACGAGATCGACGGTTGAGGCGGCCCGGTTATAGACGCGATAAACCGGCAGCCGGGGTCGCGTGGGCGGGGTCTCGAAGTCCGTGGCGACGAACTCGATCTGGTGATCCACCCCGACCGTGGTGAAGATTCGCCGGGTAGCCGAGTTGAAGAAAGTCTCCGCCAGTTCCCAATCATCGCGGTCGGCGATGAGGCCGGAATAGACGGCCTTCATGCTGGCCCAGATCAGCTTATTTTCGACTCGCTCCTGCAACAGGTCGCGAATCGCCCCTTCCACAAGGTCGACGATCCGGCGATACAACCCCAGCCGCTCGGCCGCGTCCGCTTGCAGCCCGGCCCAGTCCTGCGCGTCGAAACGATATTTCGCCCGCTCGGTGATGGCCTGGAATTGATCGTGCAGGGCAACGTAGGCCGTCTGGATGGTCTTTGCGCCGATATTGGCCAGCCGGCTATCCGTCAGGCGCTGGCTCATGCAGCCGGCGGCGTTGGCGTATTGTTGCCGCCCTGCCAGCGGCCCCGACCGAGCAGGACCAGTAGGAACAGCACAATCGCCACCGCCGCGATCAGGATGCGAAAGTCCGGCCCGTTATCTTCGATCGTTGTCACTTCCGCCATACGCGACACGGGCACGGGTTCGGCCGCGGGCGGCGGCACAGGCAGGGCATCGACCGGCGTGTCCTTCCAGCGTGCGCCCTCCTCGATGAGCATCACCGGGATGCCGTCACGGATGGGGTATTTATAGCCGGTGTCGGCCGAAACCAGCCAGGCTCCGCGCACAAGCTCCAGCCGTCCCGGGTCGGTGCCGTGCTTGGCCCCTTCCTGGATCGCCTGGGGATCGCGCAATATTTCCAGAAGGTCCGGGCTGATGGGTGATTGGGTGTCGTTGGTCATAGTCGTCATGCTGATTACTCACTGAGGGCAGCGAACGAGGGTAGACAGGACGGTTCGCGGCCGTTTATCCAATGATACGACTACCCCTTGGCGTCTGTCAATTGCGACGGCCGGATCAGGAATCCAGCCAAAATACCCCGGCGTTTTGGTCTTCCGTGGAATAGGCGGCCAGGGCTGTTCCCAGGTTTTCGTAGATGACGATGGGGCTGCGGCCGCCGAGCCAGATGGACACATAGTTGCGGTCCGGGTATTCAGCACCCAGGGCGAGTACGTTCGACTCGTCGGCCGAATTCGCGCCACCACGTACAATGGCAAAGCGGCGAAAACTGCCGAACAGCTCCCGCTGAGCGATCTTGAAATCCGGGCTTATCATCGGCAGCGTTCTTTGGAGTTGAGCGGTGTCATTCCCCGGGGCCAGAGCAGCTCCAGCAGCGCTCATGGCGGTGATGGCCGCCGCCCCGGCTCCAAACTGGAGCAGGAACTGGCGTCGCCCAATACCACCTTCCGACACGCCGTCCACCGTCTCCTGGTCCTGCGCGAAAAGCCGTCCGAACGCGTAGCTGAGAACGACACCCCAGACACAGGCCAGCGCCACCAGCCAGATGATCTGGAGCCAGGCCGGCAGCGTCGAACCGGACGACGTGAGGGTTGCGAAGATCATTGGCGCGGCAAAGATAGCGCCGATAGCCAGCCCGTCGATTAGGTCGGGGATTCGCCCGCGCCGCGCGACGAAAGCATAAAACGCGAGACCGACGGCCAAAGCCAGGAGCAAAAAGAGCCCGATGGCCAGAACCCACTGCACGACAGGCGCGCTTTGGGAAATATTGCCACCCGCGGCCGCTCCCGCGCTCGTCAGAGTATCGACAAGGGCGATCCAGGGCCCAACGCCCGCGCGGATGGGCCAGTTGAAAAATTCAAAGGGGATAAAAGGCAGGCCCAGAAGTTGGTATCCAAGGTACATGATCCCCAGCAAAGGGATCGTCGCCAGGAATATGATCAGAATAGCCGTGCCCACGCCAGGTCGCTTTGGGGCGGGAGCGGGCAACGGACCAGGTGACGGGTTCAAAGGAGTGATGAGTTCTTCAGTCATATGATTTGGAGTCTACCGTTTGAGTATATGCGACAAGGTTACGATTATCCTGAAGGGAGCGGAAAGGGTGGATATCTTCTAATCTAACAAATAAGTCAATTCGCCGGTCACGGTCCCTTTGCCACGCGCAGGGCGGTCGCCAGGGCAGGAATCGCCGCCGGATCGGCCAGCAGCCAGCGGGCAAGCTCGTCATGGGGCAAGTCGTACCGCCACTGACGATACGTTTGCTGAGGCAGATCGCGGTAAAAGAGAATGACGACCACCGGGGCGGCGTCTCCCCAACGATATGCATAATAAGCTGTGGTCAACACGCCGGGCAACGACCCATTCTTGTAACCCACGTTACTGAACAGCTCCTGATTGGCGGGAAACTGGTTGGGCCATTCCAGAATAAGACGAGCCTGATAGCTGCTATCGGCATTGCTGAGGCCATTCTGGGCCAGGCGCAACATCAGGGCAGCATACGCGCCGGCGGTGCCTTGAGGAGCCAGATTGCCGGCAAAGTAACGCTGCACGTTGAGGGACGGCCGCCGGGTCTCCGCGCGCCACTCCTGCTCGGCCTGACGAAAATCAGCCTGATTGATATACGTGTCGGCCAGCACTGCGAGTTCCTGGCCAAATGCCGCGGCTACATCTGAATCGCCGCGGGCAACCGAGGTCAACAGCGCCTGATCGCCTGTGGTGCGAATATGATTGGCCATCATCAGAAATTGCCCCAGAAAAACACAGGGCGCGCTATGCGAGGCCGGCGCATCGTTCATGCCCAGGGCGATGGCTGTCTCCTCAACCCGGGCCTGTCCCAGGCGCAACTGCAGGTAATCGGCCGCGGCATTGGAACTGTATTCAATCATCATTCGGGCCACATCGGCCAGAAGCACTGCGGGATCATCGTCCGGGGTGAGGATGTGACCTTTCTCGCCCAGATCATCCACCGCCCGCCGGTGCGCGCCGAGGTCGAAGTTGGGCAAATAGTAACGCTCAAGCTCGGCAAGAGAAACTACCTCCAAGGGATCCAGCTCGCCGGCAGCCACCGCTTCGGCATAGGCCACCAATGTGATCACCTTGGCAACCGAAGCCAACGGCATAGCCATGTCGGGGTTGAGGTAGATCCCATCACTCTCACGACCAGCCTGAAACGCAACCAGCGCCACAGATCCCGGCGCGTCCAGCAGCCTGTCCAGCGCAGGCCAGGCGGTAGACGGAACCTGGCTTTGCAACGCGTCGCCGGCTGCTTCGCTCAGCCTTATCGGTGCAGATTCTGTCACGGCAGCTTGCGGGACGGGTCGGAGCAAAACACCGCATGGCTCCGGCAGCTCGCCGGCCTCCACCGGCATCGCTGTGTTTTCCGCCAACGGGAGCAGATCGACAATAGGTGTCGCGGTGGCCAACTCGGTATCGCTCATAACCCTCGTCGCCGGTGTCACGTTAACCGGCGGCAGAGAGGTTGTCGGGGACATTGCCACCGGCACAACGCTATGAGAAGCACGGCAGGCGGCCGCGATAAACACGACGATGACCATCAGGTACAGGAGGCGAATAGCCAGTCGAAATTTCCCCGACAACCGGTTATCGTCCTGCTTTCATGTTCTGACGCTTGAGGATGATCAGGGTCATGTCGTCGAATTGGGGTGTTTGACCCGTGTGGTCGCGGATGTTATCGGTGACATGCCGGACGATCTCGTCCGCGGGCCGGCGGGCAGCCGCTCGTGCCGCCACCTGCAGCCGCTCCAGCCCAAATTCATCGAAGTCCTCATTCAGGGCCTCTGTGACTCCGTCAGTGTAGAAGATGATGGTCTCACCCGGTCGCAAAGGCATGGAGAAGCTTTTCATGTGAATTTCGGGCAATACGCCAAGCGCGACGCCGTGGCCTGGGAGCGTCTGGAAAGCGCCGTTGGGTTGCAGGAGCAGCGGCGGGTTATGGCCGGCGTTCGCGTAGGTGAACCGCTCTGCCGCTGGATCCCAGACTCCATAGAAGACGGTCACGAACAGATCCGAGCGGGCCTCACGGGAGATAATCTCGTTCGAGCGCATGAGGACGTGCGCCGGGTCCTCGCGGTTAAACGCGACTGTGCGCAGGATGGTTCGGCTCAGGGCCATGAACAGGGCGGCCGGTACACCCTTGTCGGCCACATCGGCAATTACAATCCCCCACTTGCCGTCGCTGAGAGGCAGGAAGTCATAAAAATCACCACCGACCTGCCGGGCAGCCTGCCAGTGGGTGGCTACGGAGCACCCCGGAATGTTGGGGCTGCCGTCGGGTAAAAAACTGGCCTGAATGGTGTGGGCCACATCCAGTTCCTTTTGCATTCTGGCCCGATCGGCCGACTCCTTGTATAGCTGATTATTGACCACCGCTGTTGCGGCCTGCTGGGCGATGCCATTGAGGATGTTGATCCGTCGGGACGAAAACGGGGTCTGTCCGGTTCGTTCCCGTTGCAGGCCAACGATTTTTGCCCCTACCAGACGGCCGCGAGCCACCAAAGGGAAGCTGTAGGCAATGGGAGTGTTCAGCACCGCCTCCAGCCATCCCGGCACCCGCAGCGGGTAATAGGCATTTCCGCTCAAGCGCGGTTGGTCGAAGTCGATTCCCAACTGCGGTGACATCGACAGAAATTCATCCCGGTCTATCTCCAGCGTCTCCACCAGTCCACGACCCATTGTGCTGACCCCGTAACTGGGACCGGCCTGAAAGATCTGTCGCCCCTCATCCCATACCAGAATAAAAACGGAATCGACGCCGACTAACAGGGGAACGAGCCGGACGATCGTGTCCAGGATTTCGTTCAGGTCCGTCAGGCTGTTCACCGCTTCGGCTACCTGCAGGAGAGCTGTATTGACCCATGCCTCTTCCTGCTGGGCGGTGCGTAAATAAGCACTATCGAGCGCCTGGGCTGCCTGTCGGGCAAAATTGCTGAGCAATTCCTCGCGTTGCGGGTACTTCGACTGGGGCGGATGGACATCTCCCGACATGTCGTCACAAGACTCGTCCGTGCCCGGATCGACCAGCAACACCCCCCGATTCTCGCCCTGCCCACCCGGTAGCGGGAAAAGCCGCAGGCATTGAGGGTTAAATCGGCGCAGCCAGGATGGTATCTGTTCTGTGGTCATCGGTTGGCAACCGATATGGACGGCGTCAAGAGCGCCCCAATCGCCGATCTTCATTTCTATCTGGTCGATCTCGGGATCCTCATCCCCGTTGGCATCGAACAGCGCGATTCCCCTGTAGCTGTCGCTATCCTCATCCCGGATGATAAATCCACACAAATCTACGCCGGCCAAAATCGGCACAAGTCGCGCCACGGCAGCCAACATTTCATCGCGATCGTCATACCGGCCGATGGTTTCGGCCATCTGCAACTGCGCTGTGGTGATCCAGGCCTGTTCCTGCTCACGGGTCAGTTGCCGGGCCTTGTAAATCGAGCTGGCCACTTCAGCGGCGAGCGCCTCTAGCACCATTTGCTCGGTAGTACCAAAAACGCCGATTTGCTCGCTTTGCACGTCCAGGACGCCGAGCAACTCGTTATTGACGATCAGCGGGATGGCAATCTCGGCCTGGGTATTGGGAATTAGTTCCGGAGGGAAGCCGTCGAGCACGGGCAGGAAGCGTTCGTCCTCAGCCGCGTTATTGACCACCACCATCTGTCGAGTGGCGGCCGCCGTGCCGACAATGCCGCGGCCAATTGGTAATCGCAAGTAGGCGTGACGTTGCGAGGCATCGCCCGGCGGTGCCAATTCAGGAAGAGTGCTGGCCTGGATGATGACTTCCTGGTTAGCCTGATCGATACCAAAAACAGTAACCGGGTTAAACCCGAATGTCCAGCAAGTCTGCTCGACAACCTGTTCAAGTATTTCTTCCGGTTGCTCAACCGCGTTAACCCTTTGGGCGATCTGTGTCACCAGTTCCAGATGAGCCGCCCGAGTTCGCTCCCGGGCGAAAAGCTGGGCATTGGCGATAACTGCGGCCGCCTGATTGACCAGGATCATGAGACGGCGCATGTCCTGCTCGCTAAAATGGTTGGGAAGGCGGCTCTGGGCGGACACGATGCCGAGCGTGCGTCCAGCGCTCATTAACGGGAGAAACAGCGCCGAGCGTGGCGGTGTGGCGCTCTCGTATGCTGGTCGGGCGGGGAGCTGATCCATCTCGCGCTCAAAATCAGCCACGAGCAACGGCCTTTGGGAATCATGGACCCATCCCACCAGGCCGGTTATTTCGGCCGCTTCAACTGAGTCTGAACGGACATCGAAACATTGCGGCACCGGTTGATGAACATTATCGATGGTCCAGTAACGGATTTCATAAAATCCTTCATTGAACAATCCGATCTGGAAGGTGCTGTTATCGATAACCTGCCCCGCAAGCTCGGCAATTAGCCGGCACAGCGCGTCCAGATCCATCTCGGCGGCAACCAGCGACCGCCCGGCAGCGATGATCGCTTCCTGTTCCGCCACACGCTCCATCAGCAATCGTCTCGTTCGACGACGACGCTGGAGATACTGAAGTATGTTGATGGTGAAAATGGCCAGAACTGCGGCCGTCAGAATCAGAATGAGAAGGCCACGGTCATCGTTGAGTAGGGAGGAAAACATGGCCGGCGTGGATGAGCAGCCCGGGATGCTCAGGGGTCAACGGGCAATGGGACGAGATCAGAGAGGAGTCCTTGACCGGGCCTGTTTGCGGGCTGCGGTGCAATCATCGTGAATCTCAAAAAGTTTATCGAACCCGACCATCGAGAAAATCTCTTGCAGCCGGGTGTTGAGACCACAAAGAACCAATGTACCGCCATTGGCTTTTGCCTGTCGCCAGGCGCTCACCAGGCATCGCAATCCGCCGCTGTTGATATACGTCGTTTGTGTCAGGTCCACAATGATGTGATAGCGCTCCTTTCCAAGAAGATCATTGAGCGTATCTTCCAGCTTTGGATTCAGGGATTGGTCCAGCCTGCCGTCGACACTGACCAGCCATGTGTTGCTTTGAGGAAGGTTCTCCTGCCAGACACTCATATTACTTCCTTAATTATTGCCGGGTACCGAGTCGTTTAATCATGATCAACGGGGTCCCTGACAGGCGATCGGATGTAAAACGAACTTCATCCATAAGATTGCGGATGAAATGCAGACCCAGGCCGCCGATTCGCAACTGGTCTGTGAGTTCGTCACTCGTTAACTCATCACCGGTAACGGATGGCGGAGGAGGGACAGCATCCGGATTGAATGCGGTACCATTATCGCGCAGGACAATGGTGAAATCGTCGTCACTTAACGCGTAGCTGATAACAATATTCCCCGCACCTTCCTCGCCATAGGCATGTTCGATAATGTTGGTCGATGCCTCGTCGCAGCAGAGTTCGAGATGAAAGATGGTGTCGTCGTCAAACCCGGCCTGAGCTGCCCCGGCAGCGATGAACTCGCAAATCCGCTTGATCTCTTTATAGCGACCGGGGACAGTCAGGACTTGTTCGTTAGCCATGGAAAAGATTCAGGTCTGTTCGCCTGGAATGGATGAGGCTTTCATCCTTGGAATATTCAGGGAAAAATCCGGCGATTCAGAAGCTGCCGACGGCCGACGCTTCGGTATCGTGAACCTCAAAGAGCGAATCAAGCCCGGCCAGCGCCAACACTTCAACCACCCGCTCGGAAGGGTTTGCCAGGCGCACGTCGCCCTTGTGCTTTTTGCACTCGCGCAACAGGGCGATCATTGCCCGCAACCCGGCGCTGCTGATGTAATCCACGCCGCTCATCTCCAGCACGACGTTGTGCTTGCGGCCGGCGACTTCCTTCAGGACATTGTCGAATTGCGCGGCGTTGCTGCTGTCGATACGGCCGCTGACTCTCACCAGTTCGACGCGCTTCATATCCTCGACATTGATATTCACAATCGATTCAGTCATGTTCACCTTCCTCCTGTTCTAATCGGGTTCAGTGCCAAGCAGGGAAATTATAACATAGGATAGAGGTAAAGCGTCAATTGGGTGGACATGCTATTATTTTATGTGAATGGCGATTCCGCTCGAACGATTAACTGGCGCTCTTAAGCAGCGCGCGCTGGAACTGGGTTTTAATCGCGTCGGCGTCCTCCGCGCCGCGCCGGCCCGTCGCCTGGACGCCTACATGCGCTGGATCGCTGAAGGCAAGCATGGCGAGATGGGTTACCTCGCCCGACCTGATCGTCTCGATCGCCGCCGCGACCCCAATATCATCCTGCCCGGCGTGCGCTCGATGGTCGTGGTTGGGCTGGACTATTACACCCCGCCACCCCCACGGACCATAACGTCTGATCCTTCCCGCGGCCGCATCTCCAATTATGCCTGGGGCGTCGACTACCACGAGATCATGACGCCGCGGCTGGAGGAGCTTGCCGGCTGGCTGCGCCGCGAGTCCGGCGAAGAGAGCGCGTCGAGCCGTGTATATGTCGACACCGGCGCGATCCTGGAGCGCGATCATGGCGAGACGGCCGGGTTTGGATTCACCGGTAAAAACACGCTGCTCATCGACCCGCGCCGAGGCTCGTGGTTCTTCCTGGGCACTCTGCTGACGGCGTTGCCTCTTGCCTATGATCCGGAGCCTGAAGAGCAACCACCGGTTCCGGGTTGCGGCAGTTGCACCCGCTGCCTCAATGCCTGCCCAACGGCCGCGTTTTCCCAGCCTTATGTGCTGGACGCGCGCCGCTGCATCTCCTACCTGACGATTGAGCTGAAGGGATGGATTCCCCGCGAACTGAGGCCGCTCATGGGCAACTGGGTCTATGGTTGCGACGTATGCCAGGAAGTATGCCCGTTCAACCGTTTTGCCCGCCCGACCGGCGAACCTGCGTTTTACCCCGTCGCCCCGGACGTCGCCGCGCCTCCCCTGCTGGACATTCTGGGGCTTGACGATGAAACTTTCGGCCGGCGCTTCGACCGCAGTCCTATCAAGCGCATCAAACGCGTCAGGCTGGTGCGCAATGCCTGCGTCGCCGCCGGCAATTGGGGCAGTCCGGCGGCGGTCCCGGCCTTGCTCCCCCTGCTCGCAGATGCCAACCCCCTGGTGCGTGGACACGCCGCCTGGGCGCTGCACCGCATCGGCGGCAGCGACGCCGTTGCCGGGCTGCGGTCCGCGCTGGTGAATGAATCCGACGACGACGTCCGGCGCGAACTGCTGGACGAGCCGGAATTCGCCGACCACCAACAGTGAGGGTATCGGCCGCCCGGCCTTGTCGTGGCCGCGCTGCCCCGCTAAACCGACTCGCGCAGGGCGCGAATATTGCGCAACGGCGTGGTCGTCATGATCACGCAACCCGTGCCGAGCAGCAGGCGGCGGTCGCTGGTCTGCTCCCGCGCGTCCCGCGCCTCGGCCAGCGCGGCCTCCGGGCTTTCCCGATGGATCGTCCACTGCGAGACTCCACCGCTGGCCGCGCTCCGCGTTCGCGACAACCCCTCGGCCAGCGAAATAGCGGAATCACGATCGTGCCAGTTGAGGAAAGCCGCCGGATAGTCGGCGACCATGTCGAACATCACCCGCGAACCGTGCAGGTGAACCATGTTGCACCACAGGTCTCCAGCCTCGGCCAGCACACGCAGGTCATAGGGGCGGCCGAAACTCTCAAACTCGGCCCGGCTCAACAGCGGGTAGGCGGCATGCTGTACGGCGTAATAGATTCCGGCGATCCCCGTCCCACGGGCCGCGTCGATGAAACGCAGGACGCTCTCAGTCAGAGTCTCCAGGCCACGGCGAAAGCTGTCAGGGTACTGTCGCATGTGACTGAGCATCACCTCGTTGCCCGCCAGATGCTTGGCCATCGACAGCGGAGAGAAGACGGTCGCCAGAAAAGGCGTCTGTGCCCGCGCACTCTCGCCGATCAATTGCAAGGCTCTGATCTGTTCGCCAAGCATACCCTGGCCGGGATCCAGCGGCGTCAGAGCTTCCCAATCCGCCGGAGATTTGACCGGTTGGAAGGTTACGGTGCGCGTGCCCTCGATGTGGCCGTCCCAACGGTCGGTCATTCCCCAGTCGGCGACGGAGTAGCTGCTGGCCGGACCGACCTTCAGAAGATCCCAATCGTAATCAGCCTGCCACTTGAGATGAGCGGCGGCCAGCGCGGCCGCGTCCTGGTCATCGCCCGGCCAATGCCGCCACAGCGCCACCGGCAATCGGTCTACCGGTTCCCCGGCAATAGCCGCCTCGAGTCGTGTTCGTTTGGGGAAATTTGACATAATCATATCCATCGGCGAGGCAATTGGGTTAACTCGCCGTCTATCAGGGTTCTATCGGCGACATGATGCGGTTTTGGGGGACGCCAGTCGCTATTTGACCTCGACCGCCCCCAGTATCAGCCGATCGCCGATCAGATTGCCCTCGGAGTCGGCCATGTGCAGACGGCGCTTGCTGACCATCTCGTACAGGCCGACCTCGATATAATAAGTCCCCGGCGCGAGGTCATCCGGCAGCACCAGCCGGTACGGATCGAGCAACCGTTGCCCCGGCAGCCACTTCGGTATCCACAGATGGGTGGGCACAGAGCCACCCAGCGGCGTGTAATCGAGCGTGACCAGCGGACGGTTCGCCCCGTCAATGAGGTGGACGAAGACAGTATAACCCTCCTCGACCTTCGCCAGCGCCTGCCAGCGCAACAGCAGATGGATAGTATCGCCCGGCCGCGCGGGCAATGGCTCCTCCCAAACGGCCGTCCGCCGATCCTGGCCATTCCGCGCCGTCGCCCCGGTCAGCCCGACCCGCTGCCGGAAATTGGCCAGGAGATTGCCAAACGAGGGCGGGTTGCCTTGGCCATTGACCGTCAACTCGCCCAGCGACAGCCACTCCGCCGGGTCGGTGTCCGCGCTCAGGTTCTTCAGACCGGCCTCGACCGGATAGACACCACCGGGAAGATCGTGCGGCAAGGCGAAATCGAAACGCTCCACGATTACCTCGCCCGGCAGCCATTGCGGGGTCGTCAGATGGCTGTCGGTTGTAAAGGGAAAGGTGATATCCCCGACCCGCACCACCGGCACGTAGTAATCGGCCGTCCCCGCGGGGGCGCGCATGGCGAGCACGAGCGGGACAAAGTCCCCGGCATCGGCCGCCGCGGGCATGTCGTAGGCGAGCAATTCGACCTCGCGGTCGTCACCTCCAGACAGAGAGGTTAGCTCCGGGGGCACGCTCTCGTCGCCCGGTTCGACCACCTGATAGAACACGCCGTCCGGCCGCAGGCGAAAACCGGCATCGACGATCTCCCGCCGGTAGTTGCTCAAGTAGACCGGCCCGCCGGGCAGCGTACTGAAGACGCTCTCCAGCCACGGCTGGGCTGTGGAGACGAGGACGGGACGCACGTCCGATTCAGCGGGCCAGCGATGTTCCACATAGCGCGCATACCACAACGGCGTTATGTGCTCCCAATCGTTCAGCAGGGTCGCGCCCTCGCCCGTATTTCCGAAGCGTTCGAAAACAGCTTTGACATAATCGGCCGCTTCGGTGTAGGCGCTCAGCGAGACGCGCGGCGCGTTGCGGGCCAGTTGCAAACCCGGCCCCAAAAGAAACAGGGCCACCGCCAGCAGCGCGGAAGCCGCCACCGGCAGGCGCAATCGTAAATCCATCTGAACCAGCAAACCATACATCCCGATGCCGGCCAGCAAGCCCACGATGAGCAACGGGCCAAGTATGTAGGCCATGACGTCCTGGGCGCGCAGGCTCATCACGAAGGCATAGTTGCACAGGAACGCCAGCGCGTAGAGCAAGACCGGCTTCCAGGCCGGAACGCGCCCATTCCTGGTGGTGGGGTCAAACCGCCGTTCGAGCGCCGGCCACAGCAGCCCCAGCACAGCCAGAAAAATGACCGGCAGGGAGTATTGCAGGCGCAGAATGGACCAGAACACCACCGCCCGCCCCGGGATGTCGGCCGCGGCGACATAGGGCAGGCTCTCGCTGAGACCCCGCGCCAGGACGTGATCCAGAAAGCCATTGAGGGTGTTCATCGTCGACGGCCCGAACGCCGGCGCCATCGGGCTGCGGATGGGAAAATAGAGCCAAACCGACAGCCCCAGAAGCGCGAACGCGACCATGCCCAGCAGGGTGCGCCACTCGCGCCAGATACCCGGCCGGACTACCAGTATAAACACCGCATACGCCGGAAAGGACATGACCGTCAGGGGATGGTGGGTAATTCCCAACCCGGCGGTGAGCGCGAAGGCATACAGCCAGCGCGATCGATCCGCGCCGCTCGCCGCCCAGCGGGTGAGGAAGAACAGGTTGGCGCTCAGAAAGGCAGCGGTGATGATATGGGGGTTGGCGTGTATGGCGTGCTGCCAGAAGTCAGCCCCAAGAGCCACAGTCAGGGCGGCGAAGACGCCCGCAACCACTCCCCAATCGAACCGCCGCGCGGCCGCGTCTTCCGGCGAACGGGCGGCAAAGAGCAGTCGCGCCGAATCGCGCACCGTCCCGAAGACGAACAGGGCGGCGGCCGTGGCCGTTGTCGCCGCCAGAAGATGCATCCGCCACGGAATTTCCCCCACCGGCACGATCGACTGAAACAACTTGCCCAACAGGGTGTAGAAGGCGTATCCCGGCGGATGGGCGATGCCCAGGATATTGGCTACGAACGTGTACTCGGTCGGATCGCCGAAAACGACCGTCCGGGCCATCGTCGCCAGATAGGCCAGGGGGATAGCCACCAACAGCAGGAGAGTCGCGCCGCGGATCGCGGCAGGCTTGCTGATCATCCGTCTATTTTACCGGTTCGACATGACGGACGGCACGAAAGAGTGATAGTCATAATCCCACGGGTCGGGCGGTGACCCCAGAAGCAACCGTCCGTAGCCGAACTGCGTATCCTTTCCGGCCAACCCCTGGTCAACAGCCCAGGTAGCCAGATAATCCTGCACCTCGCCCGGAAGAGAGACCGGGTAGGCGTTGAACACCAGCGCCGCCGCCCCGGCAACGTGAGGCGTGGCCGCCGAGGTACCGTTAAAACCGCGAGTGCCGTAACTGCGGGTGGACACGTTGGCGAAGGCGGCCAGATCGGGCTTTACCGCGCCGCCGGTGGGCGCGCCCCCAGGACCGTTTGTCGGCCCCTCAGAGCTGTAGGCTTCGCGCGGGAAAGGGCTTTTGGCGTCGACTGCCGCCGTCGTCAGCACCGCCGGCACGTCGGCCAGATTGCCGAGGCTCATCGATGGAATACGGCGATCCAGCTTCCGGTTCGGCGTGAGCAGATGCAGATACACGTCCCGGTTGCTGCCCATACGCTGGACCGCCACGCCGTAAATAGCGGCCGAGCCGCTGGTCACATAGGAAATTCGCTCCGTGGGTCTCTGGCCGGGCATGCCTTTCTGCGGGTTATCGCTGGAACCGACGATCTGAAAGGCAGATCCGTCATGACGCAGAAGCAACAGGCGATAATCCTGATTCACCGCCGTCCAGTCATCCCAGCGGATGGACAGTGAAAGCGATGCGCCGCCCGGGATGAGGTATGCCTGCCCATTGCCGGGACCAAAGACGTTCACCTCGACCCCGGAGGCGTACTCATGCAATCCGTCGCCGTCGGTGTCCTTAAATGTCCCCGACCAATGCGTCTCGCGGTAGTTACCGGCGGCCGTAACCCACAGAATTCCCTTGTTGCGGGCGTTCTGGGCCAGGGTCGCGAACCGGCCCGTCCCGTCGCCGGGGGTCACGTTAATAAAGGTCAGCGAGGTTGAGATAATGTCCACATTCTGGCTGATCGCATAACTGACGGCCTCGCTCAGGTCAATATCGGTGCTGATCTTCAGCAGATACAACTGAGCCATCGGGGCCATGTCGTGGACGATCTCCGCGCAAGCCGTGCCATGGGATGTCGTGCCGTTCACCTGGGCATCAGTCTGACCGTCGACAAAATTCTTCACCGTCACCGTCTGAGGCAAGTCGACGCCCAGCAAACCGGTGTAGCCCTGAAACCCGCCGTCGATGATGGCGACGCGCCTCCCCTGTCCGCGCCACCCGGCTGTATGCCAGGTCACCGCGTTGGCCGCGGCCACGCCCTCCGTCATGGCGGCGAGCGCATCATCCTCGGCGGGGACGGCCGTCGGCGGCATCTGGATATAATCGACGACATCCAGAGCGGTCAGCGTCGTGAGCTGATCCGGCAGCAGCCAGGCCTGCATCACGCCGGCAAACGAGCCGGTGACCTCGCCGCCGGCCTGTTCCACGGCTTGCCGCGCGGCCGCCTCATCCCCCTCGTCCACGACCAACTGCACCTGCACGCGGCCGTTTTCCAGACGTAGTCCGTCACTCGCCGCCACGCCTGACCGCTCTCCGCCGGGCGTACCGGCCAATTCAGCCAGGGCGCTGTCGAGCTTTGGGTTCGTCGCCGCGCGCGTCGTGCTCTCTTCGGGAAGAGCCAGGTCAAGCCCCGACGGTATCGCGGCCTCGGCCCACGCCAGATCGGCTTGCCAATCGGCGGGAGCCTCATCCGCCGTCGATGGAGCAACCCCGACGATTAGCAGGGTAACGATGAGCGAGAGGGCGAAAAGTTTCCTGAACATACGGGGAGTATCATCCGATCGGGTCGCATTTGCGGCGATCCCTCACCACTTTTTCACTTGCCGAGCAACCGGTCATAGACCGCGGCTGTCTCCCACGCGGCGCGATCCCAACTGAACAGCGCCGCCTGTTCCAGCCCCAACGCCCGCCGGTGGGCGTACTCGTCACCGTCGGTCAGCAATCGCGCTACCACCCCGGCGATAGCCTCGACGTCGGTCGGGTCGAAGTAGGCCGCGGCCTGCCCGCCGACCTCCGGGTGGCTGCTGCTGTCGCTTGCGGCCACCACCTGGCCGCAAGCCATGTGTTCGAGGATAGGCAGCCCGAACCCTTCGTAGAGGCTCGGCTGGACAGCCAGCGCGGCCGCGCCGATGATCGCCGGCAGGTCTTCGTCGGGCACCCAGCCCAGCGGTCGTACGACATCCTGCAATCCCTCGGCCTCGATGCGAGCGAAAAAATCGTCGAAGAGCCAGCCCCGTCCCCCGGCCAGGAGGAGGTGCAAATCCGGAAAGGAACGACGGAGGATCTGGAAGGCGTCAAGCAGGCGCATGAGGTTCTTGCGCGGCTCAATGGTGCTGAGGTGCAGGAGGAACCGCTCAGGCAGGTGGTAAGTCTGACGAACCTGGGCAATCGCGGCCGGGGACGGGGGTTGGAAATGGGATGCGGCGGCCTCATACACAACCGTCACTTTAGCCGGGTCCACGCCATAAAACTTGACGAGATCGCGCTTGGTAGCCTCCGACACGGCAATGATGGCCGTCGCCCGTTCAACGAAAAGAGGCATCGCCCGATTGAGATACCAGTAGTTGAGGCGTTTGTGGTACTCCGGGAAGAGCTTGTAGATCAGATCATGAACGGTCAGAACAGTCGGGACGCCGCGCAGAGGCATGAGCAAATGCTCGGTGCTGTGCAGCAGCTCGACCTTGGGTAAAAGGCGGTTGAACGGCACGCGGGCGACATGACCCAGAAGGACCGCCATCCGCCACGGTTTATATCCCCAGGCAACCGCCCGCTGGGGAGCGTCAGGCGGCAATGAATCCGGGTAGCGTCCCTCCTCGCCGCGGTTATAGAAGAGCGCGTAGCGGTCCGGGTGCTGGGCCAGCAATGCCCCGGCCAACCGCTCGCTATAGCGCCCCAGGCCGGCCTTGCTGTGAACGGCGGCCGAGATGTCGATGTAGATCACGTTCGTGAAGGTGCGGCCGATTAGGCTGTCCGGCGGCCGCGCCGGGCCTTATAGCAGGGCAACCAGCGCCCGGCGAGTGAGCACGGCGGCCATTTCCGCGCGATAGTCCGCGTCGCCGCGGAAATCGCCGGGGTGTTGGTTGGCGGCCGCGGCGGCCCGGGCGGCTTCGTCGATGGTCTCGGCGGTTAATCCGCCGGCCAGCGCCAGTTCGGCCGCGCTCAGACGAACCGGTCTCGGGTCAATGCCCGTCGCCGCCAGCCGGATCGGGCCATCGCCAGGTTGCCAGGCGACGACAGAGACGATGGGCGAGTCGGCCGGCGTCCGGGCCACCCGCTCGGCCGCGCCGGTTCCCGCTGGCCAGTACACCAGCAGTTCGGTAATCAGTCCCGGCAACTGCTCATCATCCTGCAGATAGGCGGCCAGCGTGATAGTCTCCGGCGCGGGCAGCCGCAGGCTAACGGTCGCGTCCAGGACCAGCAGCGCTGCCAGGAATTCGCTCTCCGGCAGGCGCGAGGCGACGACGCCGCCGACGGTAGCCGCGTTGCGGTAGGTGTTGGGGCCGGCCCGGCGAACGGCATTGAGCAGCAGGGCGGCCGCGCCTTGCAGCTCGGCCAGCGGAGCCAGCAGTTCATCCAGATCGGCCAGCCTGACCATGGCTCCGATGCGCAACAGGCGGCCGTCATCGGCCCAGGTCAGCCGGTCGAGACCCGTGTTTTGCAGGTCGACGACGGCCGGCGTGATGCCTTCCTCGGTCGCCAGCAAGGTCGTTCCGCCGGCCAGCGGCACAGTATTGGGTTGACTCAGAATTCGCAAGGCCTCATCAAGATTGGTGGGCCGGTAGTAAGCAGCAGGCTTTTGTGGCATATTGAAATATCCCCGAAAAGTAATGGCAAAGTGCCCTGTCATCTTAACGCGGCTGCGGGCGCAAGGCAAACTTACCAGGCTTGCCGGCTATGCTATAATTTGACCGATTGTGGCCGGCAGAATCCAATTTCATTTCCCGGCAACCCAAACGGCAATCAGCCGTAAAGTAGGATAGCGAGCGTCACAGAAACCCCGGCGCTCGCCGTGGGTTATGTTTATTGTAATTATCCCGGTCAACATGACTGGTGCCGGTAGGAGCCGGATTTATCATGATCGAAGCTTTTAGCGGTCTGAGTGCGGCTTTTGGTCTGTCGGGTAGCGCCGGACTGAACGCCTACATTCCCCTCTTGCTGGTCGCGCTGGCGGCGCGCTTCCCCACCGGCGATCCATTGATCAAGCTGCAAGCCCCCTATGATCTGATGGGCAGCTGGTGGGTCATCGGCCTGCTGGTTGTGTTGCTGGTCATCGAGATCGTCGCCGACAAAATTCCGGCGGTTGATACCGTCAACGACGGCATCCAGACTTTCATCCGTCCCGCCGCCGGAGCGATCCTGTTCGCGGGCAGCGCCAACGTCATCACCGACATCCACCCCGTCCTGTCGCTGGGGGCGGGCTTGCTGGTGGCAGGCGGCGTCCACGCCACAAAGACGGCCGCGCGGCCGGTCGTCACAGTCTCGACCGCCGGCGTCGGAAACCCTGTCGTCAGCGTCATTGAGGATGTGGTGGCTTTTGTGGTGTCGCTCCTGGCGATTCTCCTGCCCATCATCGCGGCTATCCTCATGATCATCTTCCTCGTGGCCGTCATCATGATGATTCGGCGCTGGCGGCGGCGCAAGATGGTCATGTGATATAGTGTTACCAAATCCAACAAACAGGAGGCATGAGTTTGATTTGAGAAAAGAGTGATGCGAGAAACTGCCGGCTGGAGCGAAAAGACGGGCAAGTCTTTGACGCTCCGCGATCTGCTGAACGCTTGTTTATGATTCGTGGAGGCTTCAAATCATGGATAACAAAAACCTTTTCATCTCTGCTCTCGTTGGCGCGGCCGTGATGGTCGTGTTGTCCAATGTGCCCATCCTCAGTCTTATTAACTGCCTGCTCTGCGCCGGCATCTGGCTGGGCGGCATGGCGGCGGTGTGGTTCTATCGCCGGCAGACAGGCCAGTTTGTCAGCGTCGGACAGGGCGCTGTGCTGGGTGTCGTCGCCGGTCTCATCGGCGCGGTCATCAGCGCCATCATCAGCTCGGTGTTCGGCGCTGATGCCCTGCAAAGCGCAATCGATGCGGACCCAACCGGTCAGGTCGGCAGCGTATTGGGCGGGTTCGTCGGCGGCGGCGCCACCTTCGTCATCAGCTTCGTCTTCAATATCATCATCTATCCACTGTTCGGAGCTATCGGCGGCGCGATTTTCGCCGCGCTGGGCAAACCGAAATCGACCGCCTAAGGGACGCGGCCACCATCTCGCGCCGGGCGAATCCTGCGGGCGCGATGACGAAAGCGGCCGGTTGCTCGCTCCAGACTCGTTATCGAGTCATTGCGGCAGCCGGCCGCTTTTTGCGTCCCGCAACAGCTGGTCCAGAGCGTGCCGGGCATGATGTCGTTCTTCGGGGGTCAAGGTAAGCGCCGCGAACTCGTCCTCGTCGAGTACAAGGGTTTCCCCGGCGGGCGTCACCCAGACATCCAGCGCCAGATCGTCGCATCGCACGGCCGCCTCGCCAATCTCCGCCGGGCGACAGACGTTGCAATACCAACCCTTCAGGACGTCATCCTCGCGGCCGTATACGGCGAAGATGTTATACCAGCGGTCGCTGTAGAACGTCTCGACGAACCGGTCGCCGCGCCTGAACACCGCGTAGCCCAACTCCATATCGCCCCGATTGAAGAAGGCTTCCAGCCGGACGTGGCGCGGCCCGCGCTCCAGCACGGTGGCCGGATATTGCCAGACCTCGCGGCCGTTTGAGTCCAGTTTATAGACGGTGAGGGTTTCGCCCTTGCGGGTCATAGGAGGGGTTACAAGATCTCAGGACAGCTGTCGGGTCAGATCGCTGATGGTGGCTGACAGTCCCTGCAATACCTGCTGCCGGCTCGTCAGACGGTCGCGCTCGGAGCGCACAAAGCGGTCGAACGGGGCGACGGTGTCCTCGATGCGCTGCGTGCTGCGACGCATCTCGCGCTCAAATTGTTGCTCCAGATTGCTCACCAGGCGCGTGCGCAGATCTTCGAGCTTGGCCGTGAAGTCGCCCTTCGCCTTCCGCTTGCGGGCGGGCAGCACGACCAGCCCCAGGGCGGCGAAGGCCACCCCGGCAAAGATGCCGGTGAAGTCAAAAAGCGCGCCGTGGGCGACCGCGGCAATGACAACCCCAATGCCGGCTCCAACCCCGGCCAAGCCGGTGTTGACGACCGCCTGCCGCGCCGCCGCGGCCAGCTCGGCCGCCTCGTGCGCCTGATCATAACTATCAACCGCCTGGCGCGTGCTGCGGCCGATGGAGTCGATGAGCCGCTGCCGATCCCAGGCCAGCGTGCCCTCGCGCGGGGTGTCGCCGAGGATCCGGCCCCGGTACAGGTCGCGTTGCCGGCTCAGATGGTCAGCTACGGCCGTCCACTGGCGCAAATCCTGCTGCACCATCCAGTCGACCAGCTCATTGACCCGATCTTCGATCTGCCGTGGCGTGTCGGCCACCACTTCAGCCTGGAAATCCTGCTCCATCTGCCTGGAGCGCAACAGGTCAGGAATGCGGCCAAAGCGCAACCGGTCATCGAAAAACGCGTTGCCGCGCTTTTCCATGCCCAGCAGCAATCCGTCGATCTCGGCGATGCGCGCCTTGAAATTGCGCTGCATATCCTCGTCGTAATACATCGTTTGGCCACGAATATCTTCCAGAAGCTTGCTGTCCTCGGCCAACGTCGCCAAATCCTCGTTCAAATCGGTCAGTTGTTCCCGGACGAGCTTGCCACCCACGCCGAGCGGGTTCAACAGCTTCAGGCGGAATCGCCCCTCGTCATCCAGCGTGTCGCGGATATAGGTTTCCAGCGGCTCGAACCGGCTGGGACTCCATTTTTCGGGTTGGCCACCCTTGGCTGCCTGGGCCAGCCGCGCCGAGACCGGAAACACCGCGGCCACGTCGCCGATGAGCGCCGCGGCCGAACTGGTGACAAAAGATATCACCTGCTCCACGTCAGACTCGCTGCTGAGGATGTCGATCTTGTTGATGACCAGGACGATCTTCTTGCCCCAGTCGCGGATTTGCTCCAGAAAAGCGCGCTCGCTCTCCGTGAAAGGGCGGTCGGCCGACGTGACGAACAGCACCAGATCGCTGCGGGGAATGAATTGCGACGTCAACGCTTCGTGTTCGCGCACAATGGCGTTCGTGCCGGGCGTATCGACGACCGTGAGCTTGCTGAGCAGGTCGACCGGCGCGGTCTGAATCCACACGCCGTTCTCTCCGGGGAGCCTCTGTTCAGCTTCCCCATAGCGCAGCAGATAAATCTGGTCAGTCGTCGGGGTGACGCCCTCCGGTTGCAGCTTCTGGCCGAGGAGGGCGTTGATGAACGCGGACTTGCCGGAGTTGAACTCTCCGGCAATGACCAGCAAAAACAACTCGTCAAGCTGGCGAATTGATTCGACCAGCGCGGCGTGGCCCTCCGGCTTGTCGCCGCCGGTCGCCAGCGCGTCGCGCAACCGGCCGAGCGTGTCGCGCGTTTGCTTCAGGATGGCCTCCTGGGCCTTGGTCAAGATCGTATCCATAATCCCTCGGCCGGGAGAGACAGCCGACCATGAGTGATTATACCCTGATAAAGCCACATCCTGCGAACCGATCCGGGTGCGTTCAAGCCGCCGGCCCTCCCTACGACCGTTCGAGCGCGAAAACAGCCGTTCTGGCAGCCAGGTTCGGCACAATCGCCACGCGCCGCTCGCCACTCAGATAGATGGCCTGGCGAATGACGATATCGTGTTCCCGGCAAAAATCGAGGAAGTCGGCCGTGGTGAATGCCTGCCGCCGCGGGCTGTCGTGCCACGCCTGCGGATAGTCGGGCGCGGGCGGAACCCGCCCCCCGGCCAATAGTTGAAGACGGCTGCGCCAATACCCCCAGTTGGGAAAACTGACCACCGCCAGGCGGCCGACGCGCAACATCTCGCCCAGGATCATCGCCGGGTCGTTGAGGTACTGGATGGTCTGGCTCAGGATGACCACGTCAAAATTCTTGTCGGGATAGTCCGCCAGCCCTTCCTGAAGGTTGCCCTGCCGCACGCTGAGGCCACGACGCACACAGGCCAGCACCCCGGCCTCGCTCCGTTCGATGCCGCGACCCTGCACGCCTTTCACCAGCTTGAGATATTCCAGCAACGCGCCGTCGCCGCAGCCAAGGTCGAGTGCCCGCGCGCCCATTGGGACAAGCGCCGCCACGGCATTCAGGTCTGGACGAAGTTTGATGGGAGTCATTGGGTGTCAGTGGGGCAGTAGGTCAGTGTTCAGTAGGTCAGTGTTCAGTTGGTCAGTGTTCAGTAGGTCAGTGTTCAGTTGGTCAGTGTTCAGTTGGTCAGTGTTCAGTTGGTCAGTGTTTAGTTGGTCAGTGTTCAGTAGGTCAGTGTTTAGTTGGTCAGTGTTCAGTTGGTCAGTGTTCAGTAGGTCAGTGTTCAGTAGGTCAGTGTTCAGTAGGTCAGTGTTCAGTAGGTCAGTAGGT
>JAHDWL010000116.1 GCA_023384355.1 Anaerolineae bacterium | reverse complement strand
ACCCATGACCGAATCCACTCCCCCAACAAAACGCCCCTTCGAGCTGGGCCTCTACTCCTTCGCCGACCGGACGCCCGACCCCCGCACCGGCCGCCTCATCAGCGCCGAACAGCGGTCGCGCGACCTGCTGGAGAGCATCGAGCTGGCCGATCAGGTCGGTCTCGACGTCTTCGGCCTGGGCGAACACCACCGGCCGGACTATATCTCCTCGGCCCCGGCGGTGATTTTGGCCGCGGCCGCCGCCCGCACCAGGCGCATCCGCCTGACGAGCGCCGTGTCCGTCCTCAGTTCCGACGACCCCGTGCGCGTTTTCCAGCAGTTCGCCACGCTTGACCTGATCAGCGACGGCCGCGCGGAGATCATGGCCGGGCGCGGCTCGTTCATCGAGTCGTTCCCGCTGTTCGGCTATGACCTCAACGACTACAACGAGCTGTTCACCGAGAAGCTGGAGCTGCTGCTGGCGATCCGCAAGAGCGAGCATGTCGAGTGGTCGGGGACGCACCGGCCGCCGCTGACCGGCCAGGGCGTCTATCCGCGGCCGGTGCAAGACCCGCTGCCGGTGTGGATCGCCGTGGGTGGCACGCCGGAGTCGGCGGCGCGGGCCGGGCTGCTGGGGCTGCCGCTGGCCGTGGCCATCATCGGCGGGCTGCCGGAGCAGTTCGCGGGGCTGGTGGACCTCTACCGCCGCGCTGTTGCCCACGGCGGACATGGCCCAGACCAGGCGGTGGTCAGCATCAACTCCCACGGCTTCATTGCGGAGGACTCGGCACAGGCGGCCGAACTGGCCTTCCCGGTGCTCAAGCAGGCGATGGACAAGATCGGCCGCGAGCGCGGTTGGCCGCCCATGTCGCGGGCGCAGTTCGACCAGTCGCGATCCCTGCGCGGGGCCAATTTCATCGGCAGCCCGGGGGAGATCGTCGAGAAAATCCTGTTCCAGCACGAGATCTTTGGCCATCAACGGCAACTGCTCATGTTCACCGTCGGCACAATGCCCCATGTCGAGGTGATGCGGGCCATCGAGCTGTTCGGGACGAAGGTCGCGCCGGTAGTGCGCGAGGAGATTGGCCGCAGAAATTAGACCCCCCTTCACGTTACGCCTGTTGTAAGGTTTTCCGGCTATACTGAACGGCGCATGACGACGCGCCGCCAACATCCGGCCGCCCGGCTTCGGCCCGGCGTCCCCCTTCTGCTCATCGCCGTATTCGCGGTTGCGGCCGCCTTCGCGGTGACTATCGCCGCCGAACCCGCGGCAGCCGACCGCTACGTCGCGCCGGGGGGCAGCGACGGGGCCAACCTCTGCCTCGACCCGGCCGCGCCTTGCGCCACGTTGCGCCACGCCGCCGGCCGCTCGTCGCCGGGTGACACCATCCACCTGGCCGCCGGCGAATACCGCGCGGCCGAAATCTCGCTCCCCCACGCCCTGACCATCCGCGGCGCGGGGGCGGGCGCGACGACGCTCGACGGGCAGGCGGCCGGCACGGTGCTCATCGCCGGAGCGGGTCCCGTGACGATCGAGGCCCTGACCATCCGCAACGGCCGCGGCGACCGGGGCGGGGCGATCCGCCTTGAGGGCGGGGCGTCGCTCCACCTGCGCGACGCGCGCCTGACGGACAACCGCGCCGGCCTGGGCGGGGCCGTCTATGCCGCCGCGGGCGACGTCGCCATCGACGACAGCCTCATCGCGGGCAACGCGGCGGCGATGGGCGGCGGCCTCTACCTCGACCGCGGGGCGCTGACGCTGGCCCGCGCGGAACTGTCCGGCAATCGGGCCGGGGCGGGCGCGGGCCTGTTCGTCGATTCCGGCGCGACGGCCGCCCTCGACCGCGTGCTGCTGGCGGACAACATCGCCGGGGCCACAGGCGGCGCGGCCCATGTTCGCGGGTCGTTGCGCGCGGCCAACGCCGTGTTGCGCGGCAATCGGGCCGGGGCGCGCGGCGGCGGCTTGTTCAACGACGGCGGCGCGACCGACCTCGACTTCACCACGTGGCTCGACAACACCGCCGCCGCCGGCGGGGCGCTGGCCGGCACGGGCATCACCCGCCTGCGGTCGAGCGCCCTGGCCGGGCGCGGCCTGTGCGACGGGCCGGTCAGCGGCGGCGGCAACCTGGCCGGCGACGACAGTTGCGGCGGCGCGGCCGTCCCGCCGGCAGGTCTGGCCGAGAACGGGCGGCCGCTGCCCGGCAGCAACGTCATCGACAGCGCCGCCGCGGGCAATTGCACCGCGGCCGGCGGCACGCTCGCAACGGACTATCGCGGCGAACCGCGCCCGGCCGACGGCGACCGGGACGGTCTCGCCCGCTGCGACGCCGGGGCGTTCGAGTTCCAGCCGCGCCTGGCCATCATCCACGCCCCGACGACGGCCGACGGGACGCGCTTCGACTTCGGCGGCGGGCTGGGCGCGTTCAGCCTGGCGACCGGTGTGCAGTCGCGGTTGATCCTGGAGACGCCCCCCGGCCTCTATCCGGTGGAGCAGGCGCGCGAGCCGGGCTGGAAACTGACCGGCATCACCTGCGCGGGCGACCGCGACGGCGGCACGACGGCCGACGTCGCCGCGAGAACGGCCGCGATCGATCTGGACGCGGGCGAGCAGATCGCCTGCACCTTCACCACGCGCCCCAACCGCGAGACTATCGGCGTGGTGGTTCGCGCGCCGGCGGGCAGCGATCCGGCGGTGGCCTTCAGCGGCGGGCTGGGTTCGTTCGTGCTGTCGCCGCAGACGAAGCCCGACATGCGCAGCGGCCGCCTGCCGGCCGGCGCTTACGCCATTGCCGCCGCGCCGCCCGCCGGCTGGCGCGTGGCCGCCGTCGCCTGCGCGGGCGACGCCGACGGCGGCACGGTCGTCGACTCCGGGTCGGCGCTGGTCGACCTGGACACCCGCGAGGCCATCGGCTGCGTCTTCACGCTGCTGCCCACCGCGCCCGCGACGATCACCATCCGCCACGAGGCGACGCCGCTCGACGACGCCCCCTTTGCCTACCGGGGCGATCTGGGGCTGTTCGCGCTGCGGGCGGGGTCGGCCCCCGCGCGGGTCTTCACCTCGCCGCCCGGCGTCTACCGCCTCCGCGAGCTGCTTCACCCGTTGTGGAAGGTCAGCCGGCTGGAATGCGCGGGCGACACCGACGGCGGCAGCCTCCTGTTGCCGGACGAGGCGGCGGCCGATATCGACCTGGACGCGGGCGAGGCCATCACCTGCACCTTCAGCCACGTCCGCAACGCCTCCGGCACGGGGTCGATCACCATCGTCCAGGCGACCGACGCGGCCGAAGCGGGGGCGTTCGCCTACACCGGCGCGCTGGGCGATTTCTCGCTGAGCGTGCCGGGGAACACGGCGCGGACGTTCGCCGAATTGCGCCCCGGCGGCTATAACGTGCGCCAGATAGCGCCCGCCGGCTGGGCGCTGGCGGGCATCGCCTGCGCCGGCGACGCCGACGACGGCACGACGTTGCTGCCGGACGACGCGACGGCCCTCATCGACCTCGACGAAGGCGAGGACATCACCTGCACCTTCACCGACCGCCGCCCGTCGGCCACCGGGGCGATCACCATCTACCACGAGGCCAACCCGGCCGACGATTTATTGTTCCGCTATAACGGCACGCTGGGCGGCTTCAGCCTGCGCGCCCCCGCGCGGCCGAGCCGGGTGTTTGTCGATCTTGCCCCCGGCGCGTACTTCCTCAACGCCAAACCGCAGGACGGCTGGATGCTGGAGGGGATTTTCTGCGAGGGGGACGCCGACGGCGGCAGCGCCTACAACGTCGCCGGGCGCAATGTGACCATCGATCTGGACGCGGGCGAGGCCATCATCTGCCGCTTCCGGCATCTGGGGCCGGGCGTCACGCCGCCCACCCCCACGCCGACCCCGACCCCGCCACCGTCACCGACCCCGCCGCCGGGGCAGGGCGCGCGGCTCTATCTGCCGATTGTCAGGCGCTGAGGCGGCCGCTACCCGATCCGCCGCGCCAGATATTCCCGCGTCAGCTCGTTTTTCGGATTGGTGAAGAACTCGGCCGCCGGGCCGTGCTCGACCAGCTCGCCCAGCCACATGAACATAACATAATCAGCCAGCCGGCGCGCCTGGGCGATGTTGTGGGTGACGATGACCAGCGTGTACTGGCCGCGCAACTCCAGCAGCAGCGATTCGATCCCCTGGGCGGCGATAGGGTCGAGCGAGGCCGTGGACTCATCGCACAGTAAAATTTCCGGCTCCACGGCGATGGCTCGCGCCAGGCACAGGCGTTGTTGCTGGCCGCCCGACAGTCCGGTGGCGGGAGCCTTCAGCCGGTCCGACACCTCATTCCACAGCCCGACGGCCCGCAGCGACCGCTCGACCTCTCCGGCGAGCTTGCCGTTGCTGCCCATGCCGTGGATCTTCATCCCATAAGCCACGTTGTCGTAGATCGACATCGGCAGCGGGAACGGCTTCTGGGCCAGCATGCCGATGCGGGTACGGACGTCGGTCACGTCGACCCCCGGCGCGTAGATGTTCTCCCCGTCGACCCGCACTTCGCCCTCGACCCGCACCATCTCGTTTAGCTCCAGCAGCCGGTTGAGGCTTTTGAGGAAGGTCGACTTGCCGCAGCCCGACGGCCCGATGATGGCAGTGATCTGGTGGATGGGCAGGTCGATGCTGATGTTCTTGAGGGCATGGCTCTCGCCGTACCACACGTTGAGGTCGCGGACGGCTAATGAATGTTGCATATTATTCTCCTGAATATGAGGCGCGTATCTCGTATCTCGTATCTCGTATCTCGTATCTCGTATCTCGTATCTCGTATC
>JAHDWL010000025.1 GCA_023384355.1 Anaerolineae bacterium | reverse complement strand
CTACAACCAGCGTGGCCGACGATGCCATGCGCGTCCAGGTGGGCATGCGCCGCGAAGCATTCGCCGGGCCGCCGAAAAAGAAACCGCCGAAGAGCAACAGCGCCCATAGGATGAGCAGCCCGATCAACCAGTAGCGTTGTGTCTGCTTGAGAAGTGAAAGATACATATGGCCCCCTTTTAAGAAGATAGAAATTATGTCAAGATGAAAAGCCCGTTCGATTTAACCACAACCACGGTCTGCCAGGATCCCGTCACGGCCCGCACGACGAGACCTCCTCCCCCATTATCCCGCAAGGCCCCCAAAGCTGGTAAAATATCCCCAATGAGCGATCGCGTGGAGATAAGCGGCTCGGTCGAGCGCATCACATATTACAACGAGGAGAACGGCTACACAGTCTTGCGGCTGCGACCGGACACGCGGGGCATGCTGCCCTACGCCCACGGCGAGCCGCTGGTCACCGTCGTCGGCAACCTGCCGGAGGTGAACCCCGGCGAATGGCTGAAGTTGACCGGCCAATGGCTGAATCACGCCAAACACGGCCGCCAGTTTCAGGTGGAATTGTGCGAGCAGTCCGTCCCAGCGTCGGTCGAGGGCATCAAGCGCTACCTCGGCTCCGGCATGGTGCGCGGCGTGGGCAAGGTGATGGCTGAGCGCATCGTCAACCGCTTCGGCGCGGACACGCTGACAATCATCGACGAGAACCCGCAGCGACTGGGTGAGGTGTTGGGCATCGGCCGCAAGCGCGTGGACAACATCATCAAGGCCTGGGAAGAGCAACGGGCGATCAAGGACGTGATGGTGTTTCTCCACGGTCACGGCATCTCCACCCATCTGGCGGTGAAAATCTACAAGCAGTATGGCGACCAATCGCTGGCTGTCGTCCAGACCACCCCCTACCGGCTGGTGCAGGACGTCCACGGCATAGGCTTCAAGACGGCCGACAAGATCGCCCAGGCGCTGGGCGTCTCGGCCGACGATCCGGCGCGCATCGAGGCAGGCATCAGCTATACCCTGAGCAGGATGGCCGACGAGGGTCACGTCTACGCGCCACAGGATGAGCTGGAGCCGGAGGCGGCCGAAATCCTGCAAGTGCCGCCGGAGCGCGTGTCGGCCGTGCTGGAAACGCTGGAGAACAGCGAGCTGGTGCGGCGCGAGACGATCACCTACCAATCGGCCGATGACCGGCGAGCGGCCGAGATGAGCACGAACGGTGGAACGGCCGCCGTTCGCGAGGAGCGTGCCGTCTATCTGCCCGCGCTCTACTTCTCCGAGACGGGGCTGACGCGGCAGGTGCGGAGGTTGGTGGAGCATCCGACAAGCCGGCTCAGCAATCTGCGCGGCGGCGTCCAAACGGTGACGTCAATCGGCCGCACGGACAGCGCGCCGGTGTTCAATTCACTGACTGCCCAGCAGGTGCAAGCCATCAACGCAACAGTGGCCCACAAGCTGACAATCCTGACCGGCGGGCCAGGCACGGGCAAGACGACAACGCTGCGCTCGTTGCTCGACATCCTCGACGCCGCCGGCAACAGCTACGCGCTGGCCTCGCCCACCGGCCGCGCGGCCAAGCGGCTTGCCGAGGCCACCGGCCGCGAGGCGAAGACTATCCACCGCCTGTTGGAGTTCAAGCCGGGCGAAGGGTTCGGCCGCAACGAAAACAACCCCATCGATGCTGACCTGATCGTCATCGACGAAGCGTCGATGCTGGACCTCATTCTCGCCTATAACCTGCTGCGAGCCATCGGCTCCGACAGCCACTTGCTGTTGGTGGGCGACATCGACCAGTTGCCGTCGGTCGGGGCGGGCGACGTGCTGCGCGACCTGATCGCGTCGGATGTGGCCGCAGTCGTGCGCCTGGAGACGATCTTCCGCCAGGCGGCCGACTCGCTCATCATCCGCAACGCCCACCGCATCAACCGCGGCCTCATGCCGGAGACAGACACCAACGCCCAGGACTTCTTCCTGTTCGTCAAGGAAGACCCGGCCGAGACGGCCGAGCTGCTGGTCGACATCGTAGCCAAGCGCATCCCGCTGAAATTTGGCCTCGATCCGGTGGATGACGTGCAGGTGCTCGCACCGATGTACAACGGGCTGGCCGGGGTCACGCGGTTGAACGGGCTGTTGCAGGAGGCGCTCAACCCGCCGGGGCGCAAGGTAGAGCGACGCATCGGCGGCCGCACCTTTCGGGTGGGCGACAAGGTCATGCAGACGGTCAACAATTACGACAAAAGCGTCTATAATGGCGACATCGGCCGGGTGACGGCGCTGGACCCGATCGAGCAGACGCTGGCGGTGGTTTTCGACGGCATGCCGGTCGTCTACAGCTTTCTGGAGGCAGATGAGTTGATCCACGCCTTCGCTGTCAGCGTCCACAAGTCGCAGGGATCAGAATATCCGTGCGTGGTCATGCCGGTGGTCGTGCAGCACTACATGATGTTGCAGCGCAACCTGCTCTATACGGCCGTGACGCGCGCCCGCAAGCTGGCCATCCTGGTCGGCACGCGCCGCGCCATCCAGATCGCCGTCCGCACCAACCCGACGGCCAACCGGCACACGGCGCTGGACTGGAGACTAAAACAGTGACAGGTTTCGAGCTCAAGAACAAAACTCAACACGGTGTCACTCTAAATTCGTCATTCGTCATTCGCCATTCGTAATTCAACAAATGGAAGTTCAATTCGCAGTTTCCAAGATATCCAAATGGGCCAGCCGCGAGAGCGGGGACACGCTGGAGATGATCGAGCGGCCGCACGGCGGCCTGTCGATGGTGCTGGTGGACGGCCAGACGAGCGGCCGCAGCGCCAAGGCCATCAGCAACGTCGTCGCCCGCAAGGCGGTGCAATTGCTGGGCGAGGGCGTGCGCGACGGCGCGGCCGCCCGCGCCGCCCATGATTACCTGTTCACCTATCGCGGCGGCAAGGTTTCGGCCACGCTCAACATCCTGTCCGTCGATACTCACACGCGCACCATCGTCGTCAGCCGCAACAACGAAGCGCCGGTGCTGGTGCACACCACGGCAGGCGGTTTCTACCAGCTCGACAGCGAGTCGAAGGCCGTCGGCGTTCATCGCAACACCAAGCCGGTCATCGAGGAGATTCCCATCGAGGTCGGCACGATCGTCGTCGCCTTTACCGACGGCCTGCGCCACGCCGGGACGTTGAGCGGCAAGGGGCACGCCTACGACCCATATGCCGCCCTGCAGGAGATGGTCGCCGATGGCGTCCGCGACGCCAATGTTATCTGCGACCGGCTGCTGGAAGAGGCAATGGCAATGGACGACAATCGCCCCCGCGATGACATCAGCGTCATCGCTATCTCAGTGCAGGAGAGCCGCGAGGGAGACGAGGTGCGGCGGCAGAACGGACGATTGACGCTGCAATGACGAGTGAGGAGCGACGAGTGACGAGTTCAGATACGGGTTCCGAGGTACGGGATGCGGTTGTCCGAATCGCCGTCGTTGGGCCGTGCGCTTCGGGCAAGAGCACGCTGGTGGCCGCGCTCAGAGCCGCCGGCTACGACGCCCGCCACCCGGCACAGGAACACTCGTTCGTGCAGGATATGTGGCTGCGCCGGGTCCATCCTGACGTGCTCATCTATCTGGACGTCTCCCACGAGGCGTACCGCCGCCGCCGGCCGAAGGATGACGCCGGGCCGGAGTATCTGGAGATGCAGCGGGCACGGCTGGCCCACGCGCGTGCACACGCGAATCTGGTGCTCGACACAAGCGAGATGACGGCCGAAGCGGTGCAGGAGCGGGTGCTGGAACTGCTGTAACCGGCGCGCGGCTACTTGGAGATGGGATCGCCTGTGATATAATCTTTCCTCGGCCTCGGGTAGCCCTGTCATGGGAAACCACCCCCGACCACCGGGTAACCGGAAGCTGCACCAACAGCCGGCAAATTGCAAATGCGCCGGCGCAGAAGAGAAAACAAAGAATGGGTGATATCGAAGAGCTACGGCAATCGATTCTCGATCAGGTTGCCGATTTTTACGAAAAGGCTCACCGCAACCAGACATTTTTGCCGGGCCAGACAACAGTAAACTACGCGGGGCGCGTCTTTGACGAGACAGAGATCCAGAATATGGTCAGCGCCGTCCTCGATTTTTGGCTCACCGCAGGGCCATACGCTGAACAGTTCGAAAAAGAGCTGGGCAAGTTTATTGGGGTACGAGAGGTTATCCCGGTCAATTCCGGCTCCTCAGCCAACCTCGTGGCCGTCACGACGTTAAGCTCGCGCCAGTTGCCCGAAGGGCTGCGGCCGGGCGACGAGGTGATCGTCCCGGCGGTCAGCTTCCCCACAACCGTCAACCCCATCATCCAGAATCGCCTGATGCCGGTATTCATCGACAGTTGCTTAGGGGACTTTAATCTCGACGTCTCGCAGTTGGAGGAGGCGGTCTCGCCGCGAACGCGGGCGCTCGTATTTGCCCACACGCTGGGCAATCCGGCAAACATGGACGCGGTGATGGACTTCGTCAAGCGCCACGACCTGCTGCTGATGGAAGACACCTGCGACGCGCTGGGCGCCAAATGGGACGGCCGCATGGTCGGTACCTTCGGCGAGATGGCCACGCTCAGCTTCTACCCGGCCCACCACATCACAATGGGCGAGGGCGGCGCGGTCTATACCCGGAAGCCCAAGCTGGCCAAAATCGCCCGCGCCGTGCGCGACTGGGGGCGGGATTGCTGGTGCGGCTATGACAACCCGATCAACGGCAAATGCGGCATCCGCTTCGAGCGCGAGGTGCCCGGCATTCCCGGCTTCTACGACCATCGCTACTTCTATACCGAGATCGGCTACAACCTGAAGTTAACCGACCCCCAGGCAGCCATGGGACTGGCCCAGCTCCAGAAGCTGCCCGAGTTCATCCGCCGTCGCAAGGAAAACTTCGCCTACCTGTACGAGGGGTTGTCGGCCTACAGCGAGTTCCTGATGCTGCCGACGTGGCATCCCAAGGCCGACCCGTCATGGTTTGCCATGCCGCTGCTCGTGCGCGACGGAGCGCCCTTCATGCGTCATGAATTGACCCGCTTTCTGGAAGTCAACCGGGTGCAGACACGCCTGATCTTTGCCGGCAACATCATGCGCCAGCCGGCCTACCAGCATATTGAGCATCGCGCCGTCGGTGAGTTGAAGACGTCTGACCAGGTCATGCGCGGCGGCTTTTTCGTCGGGGTCTATCCCGGGCTGGATCGCACACGCCTGGATTACATGCTGGACATGTTCGGCAAGTTCTTCAGCCGGCTCTAGGAACGCGCCCGGCCGGCGACGACCGGCAATGCAGATTACGTATGGACAACAAAAAACTCTCGGTCATCATCTGCTGCTACAACGAGCAGGCTACCATCCGCGATATTATCGATCGCACCCGCGCCGTGGACCTCGGCCCAGGCTGGTCGCGGGAAATCCTGGTCATCGATAACTACTCGACCGACGGCACGCGCGAGATCCTGCGGCAGATCGACGACCCCGAAATTCGGGTCATCTTCCACGAGCGCAACATGGGCAAGGGGATGTCGATCCGCACAGGCATCACCAACATGACGGGCGACTACATGATTATCCAGGACGCCGACGCGGAGTACGACCCGGCTGAACACCCCCGCTTCTGCCGCAAGGCGGACGAGACCGGCGCGGCGGCCATCTTCGGCTCGCGCGTGCTGGGGGGCGACGTGAAATACAAGTATGCCCACGCCTATCTTGGCGTGCGCGTGCTGACGACCATGACAAACTTGTTGTTCGGCGGCCATCTGACCGATGTGGCCACCGCCACCAAGATGGTGCGCGGCGATGTGGTCAAGTCACTTAACCTGACCACGACGGATTTCAATCTGGATTTCGAGCTGCCGGACAAAATATTGCTCTCCGGCCATGAGATCATCGAGATCCCCATCAGCTATAACCCGCGGACTTACGCCGAGGGCAAGAAAATCAAAACGCGTGACGGCTTGCGGGCGATGATGACTATGTTTCGCGACCGGCTGGGTATGACGCCGGTGTTAAAGACGGAACTGTCGAACGCCAACCCTGCCGTCGGCGACGCGCTGTAAGGTCGGTCGTAATCTAACGCCTGTACAGTGCCACAGGTGCATCATTGCCGAATCGCGCTATACTGGGTTGTTGCGCGCCCGGCAAACACCGCGCCCTTGATGAATTGTAAATTGACGAGTACCGGCGATTGGGTCGGCCAGGTAGATCAACCCAATCGTCGCTTGCCCATGCAAAACCGCAGCGGGCACCAGACAAATGAGAATTTGAACATATGAAAATCGTCATCACCGGCTCCATCGCATTTGATTACCTCATGTCCTACCCCGGCAGGTTTCAGGATGCGTTCGTGGCTGGCAAACTGGAAAAAATCAGCCTGAGCTTTTTGGTTGATTCCCTAAAGCGGCAGCGCGGCGGCACAGCGCCAAACATCGCCTACACGATGGCCCTGCTCGGCGACCGGCCGACCATCATGGCCACCGCCGGGCAGGATTTCGGCGAATACCGGGCGTGGCTGGAAGAACATGGCATCGATACTTCGTCCATCCTCAACATCGAGGATGAATTCTGCGCCTCGTTCTTCGTCAACACCGACGAGGACAACAACCAGATCGCCAGCTTCTACACCGGAGCGATGGCTCATGCCGGTAAACTCTCGTTCACCGCGAATGCGCCTGACGCCGACTTGACGATCATCACCCCCAATGACCCCGGCGCGATGCTCAACTACGTGCGCGAGTGCAAGCAGATCGGCCTGCCATACATCTACGACCCCAGCCAGCAGACCGCCCGCATCAGCGGCGAGGAAATCCGTGAGGGGATCGACGGCTGCTATCTTCTGTCCAGCAATGAGTATGAGTTCCAGCTGATCCAGGAGAAGACCGGATTGAGCGAGAGCCAGATTCTCGATCGGGTCGGAGGACTGGTGATGACGATGGGGCCGGCAGGATCGCGCCTGGTGATCGACGGCCGCGAGGAGTTCGTCCCGGTGGCCCCAACGCGCTGGGTGGCCGAACCGACAGGTGCGGGCGACGCTTACCGGGCCGGCCTGATGCGCGGCATGCAGCTGGGCCTGCCCTGGGGCATCGCCGGGCGGATGGGCGCGCTGGCCGCGGCATATGTGCTGGAGCAGTACGGCCCGCAAAATCATTATTTCACGCGCGAGGAGTTCGTCGCGCGCTATCGCGAATCGTTTGACGACGAGGGGGCGCTCGACGTTCTCCTCCACCAACCTGATTCAATCGACATGCCCCTCTCCCTCGGCAGGTAATTACGGGAGACGCAGGACAATTCAAGGAGTTACAAACAGCAATGGACTTTGATATCAAAAATATCGATCTCGCGCAGGGCGGCCGCCACCGTATCGAGTGGGCCGAGCAGGAAATGCCCGTTTTACGCGGGGTGCAGAAGCAATTCAAGAATGACCGTCCCTTTGCCGGGCTGCGCATCAGCGCCTGCATGCACGTGACGACCGAGACGGCGAATCTGATGGTCAGCCTGCAGGCGGGCGGCGCGGATGTCGTACTGAGCGCCAGCAACCCGCTGAGCACCCAGGACGACGTGGCCGCATCGCTCGTCAGCCACTACGAGATCCCGGTGTACGCCATCAAGGGCGAGGACAACGAGACCTATTTCAAGCACATCAACGCCGTGCTCGACCACAGCCCCCACATCGTCATGGATGACGGGGCCGACCTCGTCAGCACCATCCACAAGAGCCGTCGTAACCTGATCGACAGCATGCTCGGCGGCACAGAAGAGACGACGACCGGCATCATCCGCCTGCGCGCCATGGCCCGCGACGGCGCGCTCCAGTTCCCCATGATGGCCGTCAACGACGCGCTGACCAAGCACATGTTCGATAACCGCTACGGCACGGGGCAGTCCACAATGGACGGCATCGTCCGCGCGACCAACGTCCTGATCGCCGGCAAGAATGTGGTTGTGGCCGGCTACGGCTGGTGCAGCCGCGGCATCGCCATGCGCGCGCGTGGCCTGGGAGCCAACGTCATCGTGACCGAGGTCGATCCCCTGAAGGCGCTGGAAGCGGTCATGGACGGCTATCGCGTCATGCCGATGAACGACGCCGCCCCCATCGGCGACATCTTCGTCAGCGCCACCGGCGACATCCACGTCTTCGACCGGCACCACTTCATGGTCATGAAGGACGGCGCGCTGCTGTCCAACTCCGGTCACTTCGACGTGGAGATCAACAAGCCCGCCCTGCGCGAGCTTTCCGTTAGCGACCCGAAGCGTGTCCGCCCGTTCGTCGAGCAATTCACGATGAAGCACAACGGCCACCGCCTGAACCTGCTGGGCGAGGGTCGCCTCATCAACCTGGCCGCGGCCGAGGGACACCCGGCTTCGGTCATGGATATGAGCTTCGCCGGGCAGGCCATGGCCGCCAAGTACCTGGTTGACCACAAGGGCCAGCTGGAGAACCGCGTCTACACCGTCCCGGCCGAGGTCGATCAGGAAATCGCCCGCATCAAGCTGGACGCTATGGGCATCAAGATCGACAAGCTGACCGATGAGCAGGCCGCCTATCTCGACTCCTGGGAAGAAGGCACCTGATCGTTCAAGCCAATTGACATTGCCGGACGCGACAGGATGTCAATATCCTGTCGCGTCCGGTAATAGGGAAGATGACAATCGCGTCAATCGCTTGTCCGTCATGACTGTACCAAAAGACACCCACGAAGCGGATCGCGTCGGCATGGTGCGCGCGGGCCGCATCCTCTCCAACGTGATCAGCCCACCGGTCATGTTCGCGCTCATCGGCCTGGCTCTGGGGGTCTATGAGCGCCCTTTCTGGCCGGGCCTGGCGTGGGGGTTCGTCTTTGGCCTGATGGTCGCCCTGGTTCCGCTTCTGGTGATCCTCTATCTCATGCGCATCGGCCGGATCAGCGAGTTGCACATGAGCAACACCAGCGAGCGCCACATCCCCTATATGACGTCGGTCATCACCGGCATGCTGACCTTCGTGATCATCACCGTCTTCGACGGCCCGGTACTGCTGCGTTGTCTGTCCATCCTGAGCACCATTACTCTCGGCGCGCTCGGCCTCATCAACACCAAATGGCTCATCAGCATCCACGCTACGGCCGCCGCCGCCACCTGGCTCATCGCCACACTCATCTTCGGCTGGGTCGTCGGGTTAATCTTCCTGCCGTTTCTGGTGCTCATCTCCTGGGTTCGCCTGTACCTGAAGCGTCATACCCCGGCCCAGGTTCTGGCCGGGATCGCTTTGGGCTTCTCCACCGTGTTGCTGATGCGGATGCTGGGGTGCTTCATCCCCTGAGCGAGAGGAATTCCGTCTCATGTTCGAGCAAGAGCGATTTGTGGGTCGCCTGCAGCGCCACGCCCAAGCCGATCCGGCCGTGCTGGTCTGTTTTCTCCACGGCTCGTTCGGCCGCCGGGCCGAGGACGCCTACGCCGACGTCGATGTGACCCTGGTCTATGCCGGGGAAACCGAGCGCGCCCTCGCCTGGGCCAATCGGCAGGAGTTCGTCAAGGCGGCAATGCCTTACGTCGCGGCCCGCTCTTTCGACGCCGTCCACGTTCGCCCCTATCTCCACGTCGTCCTGTACAGCAACGGCACGAAGGCCGATTACAGCTTTGAAACCATCGACAGCCTGTCACCGAACAGCCTATGCCGGGAGCTGCGTATCCTGAAGGACACCGACCGCTGGGGCGAACAATTCCAGGTCGCCTCGTCGCGCATTGCTCCGGCGCAACCCTACATAAGCCCGGCCGGACTGACCGATCTGGACAACCGCTTCTGGGTGATGCTCTGGGATGCGATACGCCTGTTGAAGCGCGGCGACGCCGACAAGCCGTTCAATATCTACCTGCAGTTGCTCTATTTCACCCTCCCGCCGTTGCTCGACGCGCTGCCGCCGGAAGAGCCGACTCGCCGGGCGCTGCTGCGTGCGAACTACTCCCGCGACATCGCGACCACGCTGCGCGGCCTTGGCGAGTTGCTCGACAGCTATCTGGCGGCGCGCGCGGCCGTCATCCGGCGTCAGAACCTCGTCTTCCCCATCAACACCGCCTTCGAGTCGGAAATCCGGCGTCTGGTCGGACGGCTTACCCTCCCTTGACCGTGGCGCAAGCTGTCAGCTTGCCTCTTTGCCCGCGCCCACAAGCTAACAGTATATGCTGCATGTGTAGCGCAAGCTGTCAGCTTGCAATCGGCCACCCAACATCAAACCTACAGTTCAACGATTTCGCCAACGGACGGTGCGGCGACTGCGCCTGATAGCCCGGCCTCCAGCCAGGCGGCGGAGGCGGCTTGCGTCCATTCAGCATTTGTCCAACCGAAGCCGGGATTGCCCGGCCCATCAGGATGGCCGCTCAAATGGACCAATAGCGTTCGTCGTGGTTGCAGTGTTCGCGCATAGCGCATCACATTTTCAAATGAGGGGTGGGTTTTCTTCCGCGTGGGCCGGCGCCAGAAGGTCGTATCCACAATCAGAAGATCAGCATCGGAGAGCAAGGCAACGGCTTGTTCCTGGGCCGCGGTTCGGGGCCTGACCAGCCACTCGTTTTCACTGTCGATATCCCATAACAACGCCGCCTTTGAATTGGCGACCTCGATGACAAACGAGGCGCAACAATAGCTTGTTTCAAGGCTGTTATCCGGCGCCAGATCAGCGGTATAGTGTGAGACACTCACCGGGGTCACTGTAACGCCGGCCAGATTGAGAGGCAGCGGAGACAGGATTGTTCCCGGCGGTTCGCATTCATGCGGTAGATATTGTTTCAGGTAAGTTTGCAGGACATGTCCGTTTTCCCGCGCCAGATGGGCGGCCGTTCCACTACGGCAATAGAGCGGGACACGCTCTGTCTCCCGGCCTCGCCGCTTGCGGTTATTGTAATGGCTAACACACAGGCGATTTAACTCGGCAACATGATCGGGGTGCCAATGAGTCAGGGCGATGCCATCCAGCCGTGCGGCCGGGCCTTGCAAATAAGGGCTGTTGTTAAGATTATCGACGACGCCAAGACCGGCGTCAAACAGCAGATGGTGAACAGTCTGTCCTTGATCATCGAGTGTAATCAGCGAGGCCGACGTATTGGCCCGGCGTTCGGGCGCGCGGCAGCGGTTGCATTCGCAGCCGAATTGGTTGAGGAGCGGGCCGTCAAGCCCGTTTATCTGAAGCAGATGTCTCATGGCATTTTCTTCCGGCTATGATTTCAGCCAATCTTCAACATAAGCCACGGCCTCCATTGCCTGATCGTCTTCATCCAGATCAAACCACATAATGCGCGGGTCGTCGCGCCGGAACCACGTCGCCTGTTGCCGGGCAAAGCGATGGGTCTCGAACTTGATGCGCTCCACGGCCTCCTCCAGGCTCGACTTGCCCGCCAGATAGGCCAGTAACTGCCGGTAGCCCAGGCCGCTCATGGGCGGCAATTCCGCCCCGTAGCCGGCCGCCAGCAGCCCGGTAACCTCATCCAGCAATCCCGCGGCCATCATCGCGTCGACGCGGGCATCGATGCGCCGGTAAAGGGTCGGGCGGTCGACGGCCAGGCCGAGGATGTAGATGTCGTAGGGCGGCGGCGTCTTTCGCTGCAGGTCGGAGATGCGGCGGCCGGTGACCAGCGTCACCTCCAGCGCCCGCACCACCCGGCGCACATTGCGTGGCTCGATCCGCGCGGCGGCCACCGGGTCGAGCGCGACCAGCCAGGCAGCGAGCGTGTCCTGCCCCAACTCCTCCAGCGCCGCCCGCAGCGCCGGCCGCGGCGCGACCTCCGGGATCCCCCACCCCTCGACGACCGCCCAGACATACTGCCCCGTGCCCCCGGCAAGGATGGGCAGCCGGCCGCGCGTCTGAATCGCGTCGATAGTTTGACAGGCCAGCCGCTGGTATTGACCCAGGCTGAGCGTCTCATCCGGCGCGCACAGATCAATCAGGTGATGGGGCACAAGCGCACGTTCAGCCATCGACGGCTTGGCCGTGCCGATGTCCATGCCACGATAGAACAGGCGGGAGTCGGCCGATACGATCTCCCCGTTGAATCGTTGGGCGAGGTGGATGGCGAGAGTTGTTTTGCCCGCGGCCGTCGGGCCAACGATAGTCAGAAGTGGTTGGCACATGCGCTTGTTACCAGCCGAACACGGCATTGGGGATATGCTCGCAGCGAAGCAGGCGACCATCGGCGTCCAGCTCGACGGCTACCAGGTCGATCCGCCAATCCACATCATCCAGGTCATGAGCAGCCATGTACTGTTGGCCAAGTTGGGTCAGCTTTTGCGCCTTGTGGGGCGTCAGTGCTTCCTCGGGCGCGCCGAAATCCCGGCCGCGGCGCGTCTTGACCTCCACGAACACAACGATATCCCCGTCCTGGGCCACCAGATCGATCTCCCCCTCGCGACAGCGCCAATTGCGCTCGACGATCAGGTAGCCGGCCGCTTCCAGATGGACGGCGGCGACCTTCTCGCCCCACGCGCCGAGGCGGCGGCGCGAATCAGTCGGGCGGTCAGCCATCGGACTGCTTCCGGGGGCCGGGCGCTCCCCGAGGCCACCATGACCGCCCGGCCGCATCAGCCTCGTCGGACGGACGAACCATATCGGCCAGCTGGTCGAGCAACGCGCTCCATTTTTCCGTCCGCTTCAGCCAACGGCCGTGTGGTTGCTCGCGGTCGATATCGGGGCGGGTGGAAAGGAGTTCCTCGTAAAGTTTCACGGTCTTGTCCACGGTAAGGTCGATATCATAGCGCATGCTGGCCTGCCGCGCTGCACTGCCCATGGCTTGCGTCCGCGCCGGATCAGACATCAGGGCCACAATGGCCGCATCGAGACCTTCCGGCGTGTTGGTCAAATAGCCGGTGACGCCTGACTCGACGGAATCCAGAATGCCGGGCGAACGCACGGCGGCCACCGGTTTGCCGGCAGCCATGGCTTCGATGACCGTCAGCGGGTGCACCTCGCTGGTGGAAGCGGTGACGAAGGCGTCGGCCGCCGCCAGCCAATCGGGGATCTCCTCATAGGGCACGACGCCGAGGAACTGGACCGCGTCATCGACGCCCAATTCGCCGGCAATCCCGCGTAACTCTGCCTCTTGCGGCCCCTTGCCGATGACGACCAGACAAAGCTCCGGGATGAGCTGGCGCGCGACGGCAAATTGCCGCAGGAGAACATCCAGATTCTTTTCCTCGGCCAGTCGACCGACGTAGACCAGCAGCCGCGCCGACTCCGGCAAATCAAAATCGGCCTTGGTGCGTGGCCGGCGCGGCCGCAGAAACGGCTCCAGGACAATGCCGTTTTCGATCACCACGATTCGAGCGCGGACGCCGAACTCCAGCAAAACCCGCCGCACACTTTCCGACGGCGCGATGACCACGTCAGCCAGGTCGGTGAACTCCGGCCAGACCTGGCGCATGATCGCGTCGGCCGCCGGTTGGGGCAGCGGGGTATATGTGCCGGTGTACAGGTCGTATCGCGTATGGTTCGTATATACGATGGGGCAGTTGACGTAGCGATGGGCCATCTCCACGCTCATCATGAGATGGTGGCAATGGACGATATCCATCCGGCCCAGCAGCGCCTGAGCTTCGCGGGTGTAGCCCATGCTGAGGTAATAACCGTAGCTTCCCAGCCGCAAGCCGGGTGAGCGGACGATGCGCGCCTCCCTGTCGGACTCCTCCGCTTCGCCGAGGGTGAAGATGGTGACCTCGTGCCCCAGCGCTTCCAGACGCTCCTTGTAGAGCGTGACCATCCGCACCGCCCCATTGACCACGGACGGGTCATAGGTCGCCGACACCATTCCTACGCGCATAGATCCTCGTTAATGACGAATGGCCGCAAGGTACCTACCCGGCAGGTTCAGTTGGGCAAGTAGTTTACTGTTGCCATGAACCTGTCAGGTGTTTTCATCTGATTGCAAACGTAACTGATACTGGCGCACGAGCCAGTCGGTATTGCGTATCTTTGTCGCCAGTTCCGAGGCCAGATTACGCATCAGCTTGTAACCCAGCACAGGATACGTCTCGCACAGCCGCATCAACTGGTCACGACGCAGGCGCAGGAGGAGCGTGTCATCGCGACTGACCCGAATGGTAGCCGAGCGCACCCCCTGATCGACCAGCGCCACCTCGCCGACAATCTGGCCCTGTCTCAGCTCGGTCAGGACGACCGGTTCCATCGCCTCCTGGATCCCCGACGCCCCGACGGCCGAGGGGTTGACCATCACCTCGACCCCGCCGCGGCCGATGACGTACATCTCATCCGATTCTTCGTTCTCGGACAGGAGGACATGTCCCTGACCATAGACCACGGGTGTGCACAGGGCGGCCACCAGCGTCAGTTGGGTGTCGTTGAAATTGTCGAATATTTCGGTTGTGGCCAGGATGGTGCGCACGCTTGGCTGCATGGAGCAATTCTCCCTGATTCAGGTGGTTGGTTCCTCTTTGGCCCCGCGACCATAGACGACGCTGGCCCCTCGGATGCGGCCGAGAATCCATTCGGCAAGGGCAATGACGCCGATGCAAACGAGGTTGACGGCAATGGCGATTGAGAAAGCCGTCCCCAGATAGCCGAACAGGACAGACACAGGACGAGCCAGGCTGCCGAATAGCGACGTCCCCTGCGCCAGAAAGGCGATAACAGCCGTGAAGACCGCCACGATCGCGAGAAACGCCGGCCAGGCGTGGCGATCGGAGCGGCTCGGCAGCATCGCGTTACTGATGGCGAAAAGAAGATAGAGCCAGACAAGAAAATTGGGCACGGCGAGCAACTGGACCATCGCCTCGGTCAGGATGGTCACGTCGCCGGTGCGAATGGCGTCGGCCAGACTCGTGACGCTGAACACGTGGTAGCCGATGAGCAGGATGGCCGCAGTCCCGCTGACCAGCGGAGCCGCGCCGATCAGGCTCTCGCGGATGGGGCCGACGCGTGGCCCTTTGTAATACTCCACATAGCCCAATTGCAACGATCCGTCCGGTTGGCGGCGCGGCAACAGGGAAACGCCGCCGGTGCGCACTCCCAGAAACGTCGCCGCCAGCCAATGGCTGGCCTCGTGCAGCAATACCCCCGGAAAAAGGACGACGGCGTAAACGATGACCGCCCACTCCGGGCGGCCGACGAGCAGCAAACTGACGCCGTGCAGATGGGCATGAATCCAGCGCTGCATGAACAGCAGGACAATCAGCCCCAAGGCCGCCCAGAGCACGGGCATCAGCAGATCGTTCATCGGCAGGATGGCCGTCAGACGACGGCCGAACGGACGAGCTTGACGAAGGTCGGTTTAAGCGAAGCGCCGCCGACCAGCGCGCCGTCGATGTCGGGCTGGCGCATGTAATCGGCGATATTGTCCTCGGTAACGCTGCCGCCATACTGGATGCGGATGGCCTGGGCCGTGTCGTTGCCGAACATGTCAGCCAGCACGTCACGGACGCTGGTGCGGATGATATCGCCCGCCTGTGGGGCCGTGGCCGAACGGCCGGTGCCGATGGCCCAGATGGGTTCGTAGGCGACGACGCACACGGCCGCCTGCCAGTCGTTCAGGCCGGCGAAAGCGGCCCGCACCTGTCCGCTGACGAAGGATTGGGTCTCGCCCGCCTCGTTCTGGGCCAGGCTCTCGCCGACACACACGATGGGGGTCAGGTTATGCTCCAGCGCGGCCTTGACCTTCCTGTTGACGCCCTCGTCCGTCTCGCCGAAGATGGCGCGACGCTCGGAATGGCCCAGTATGACGTAGCGGCACAGCCCCTGGAGCATGGCGGGAGAGACCTCGCCGGTGTAAGCGCCGCTGACTTCGTAATACATATTTTGCGCGCCGACGCCGATCCGGGTTCCGGCCAGAGCCTGGGCTACGGCGGGGATAGCGATGAAGGGTGGGCAGACCGCGATGTCGATACCGCGAATGGCGTTCAGCTCCGGCCCAACCTCACGCACAAAAGCCACGGCCGCATCGACCGTCTTGTTCATTTTCCAGTTTCCGGCAACAAATGGGGTACGCATGGTTTCTCCGTCTTGGAATGGATCTGTTCGGCGCGAAATTCCGGGCAACAGCCGGGAAACTCGCGGCCGGGATATATCGTTTGGAATGACAGGGCGGAAACGACGCGGGAGCGAACCCTGATGCGAACTCCTCCGTTGCCCGCCCGTGCAACACTCATGATTATAAGGGAGGGGCGGCGCGGCGGCAATCAAACCGCGGCGGCTCAGGCGCGATGCAGATACTCTTCCGGCTTGATGGAGATAATCTGGCTGGAACTGTCCGGCTGCATGCTGACCCCGTAAAGGGTCTGTGCCGCCTGGACGGTGCCGCGGTTGTGGGTGATCAGGATAAACTGGGTCTGCCGGCCAAGCTCGCGCAGCGCGTCCCGGAAGCGGTTGACGTTGGCCTCGTCGAGGGCGGCGTCCACCTCGTCGAGCACACAGAAGGGCGGCGGCGCGACCTTGAGCAGCGAGAAGATCAGCGCGGCAGCCGTTAATGATCGCTCGCCACCGGAAAGCAGCGCAAGACCCTGCTCGCGCCGGTTGGGCAGCCGGGCGATGATCTCCACGCCGCTGCTGGTCGGATCGTCGGGGTCGGTCATCACCAGCCGCCCCGAACCGCCGCCGAACAGTTGTTGGAACATGCCGTCGAAAATGCCGTTGACCTCCTCGACTGTTTTGGCGAACGCCTTCGAGGTCAATTCGTCCAGCTCGGCGATGACGCCGCGCAACTGCGCGTCTGTCTCCGTTAGGTCGGTCACCTGCTGTGACAGGAACTCAAACCGCTCCTCGGTCGTCGCCAGCTCGGCCGGCGCGTCGGGATTGATTGGCCCCATGCGCTGGAGTTGGCCGCGGAAATGATGGATGTTCTCCTCGATATCGGGCGGCAACTCGACAACGGCGGGGAGCCTCTCGACCACCTCGTGCATGGGCAACGGGGTCGCGCCGGTCTGCTCGGCGTCGAAATCCAGCGACACCAGCCCCAGATCGGTCCGGATGCGCTCTTGCAAGCCCTCGCTCTGGTTCTCGTGCTGGGTCTGGCGGATGCGAGTCTGGGTGAATTGGGTTTCCAACTCGTGAGCATGTCGCTGTAGCCCGGCCGAATCGGCCTGCAATCGCCCCAGGAGGCCGCGATCGGTCTCCATCGACGCCAGCAGGGGGGCCAACGGAGCTTCAACCTCGGCCAGTTGGCGCTCCAGGACGGTGGTTTTCGCCTCGTCCTCTTCGCGGCCGAGGCCGGCGAGTTGGTCGCGCAACGCATCCAGCCGCCGGCGCACGCGGTTCAACTGCCCTTCGCTCTGGCTGAGCGTAGCGCGGCGGCTGTCCACGACCGCCTGTTGGCCGGCAAGGATGGTCTGGGCCACCCCCAGCGACTGGCGCAGGCTTTGTTGCTGCTGCTCAATCTCGCCGGTAGGCAGCAGCGCCAACGCCTGACGGGCGCTCTCGAGGGCCTGTTCGAGCGTCTGCAGGCGCTCGGTTTGCCGGGCGATAGTCGTTTCCGCCTGACCGATGCGTGCCTCCGCCTGAGCTCGGGCCGTGGCTCGTTCATTTTGTTGCCGGGCGACGAACTCCCGTTGCTGCCGCAACCGGTCGAGTTGCTGCCGGGCGTCATTGAGTTGCCGGCTCGCTTCCGCCTCCAGCCGGACCAATTGCCGCTCCTCGTCGGCACGTTCGTCGACCGCTTCCTGCAGCGCGTCTATCGCTTTTTGCTGCCCGGCGAGTTCATTTTCGCGCCGGGCCAGATCGGCCCGCATCCCGTCGAGGCGGCTCGCCTCCTCGCGGCGACGGGTCTCGACGGACAGGATGTTGCTGCCGGAGCCGGGGCTGACCTCGACCAGTCCACCGCCGTAGACGAGAAGGCCGTCCGGCGCGACGGCGACATAGCCCGGCGGCCAGCCGGTCGCCAGACGGTAAGCCGTGGCCGCGTCATCAACCAGCAGGACGTTACCCAGCAAGCGCCCAACGAGGGCCGCACCCGCGCCGTCTGCCGCAATCCGGTCGCTCGCCCAGCCTATAGCGCCCGACTCGCCGGAGATATCCGGCCGGGCGTTGATTGGCGGCGGCACGTCTCCGGCCACCAGAGACAGGCGCGCCTCACTGCCGTCGCGGCCGGCGCGAGCTTTGGCCACCGCCCGCCACAAGCCGTCGCTATCCGTCACCAGCCAGGCCGCAAGACGGTCGCCGAGCGCGGCCACCACGGCCGTCTCGTGTTCCGGCGGAATCCGCACCAGCGACGCCAGCCGGCCGATAACGCGCTCTGGTTCAAGGTCGATGGCGCGCTGCCCCTGCCGGTTCAGCTGGGCGACGCGCTCCTCTTGCCGGGCAATGTCGTTACGGACACGGTTCAACTGCTGCTCGGCGTCGCGCAGCGCCCGACGCAGATCCTTGAGCCGGTTTATGTCCGCGCTGCGGGCGCGGTTGCCGTCGTTGCGCGAAGATTGCAGGCGAATAACCTCATTGCGCGCGGTGCCGGCCGTCGCCTCCAGCGTGGCAATCGTCTCATCCGTCGCCCCGTCAATTGCCACCGGTTCCGCATCGCTCCGCAACTCGCCGAGCCGGACGCGCAACTGCTCCAGTTGTCCCTGAGCCTGGGCCAGAGCGTTCTGCGTCTGGCGCTGCTCCACCTCGACGCGTTGCACCTCGGCCTGGCGCGTCGCTATTTCCGCCCGTCGGCTCTCGAAGACAGTCCGGAACTCCTGCAGGTGGGCTTGCTGCGCGTGGAGGTCATCCTGGGCAGCCTTCAGATCGACCGTGGCCGCCTCAACCTCGGCCAACGCCGTGTTCGCCGCGCTTTCCAGCAGCGGCAGCTCGCTTTCGGCCTCTTCGATCTGTTGCCTGAGCGAATTGCGCCGCTCGCGGTAGATGGCCTGATCGCGCCGGGCGGCTTCAACTTCCTGGCGCAGCCGGTCGCGATCCGCCTGGAGGACGGCCGCCCGCTGTTGGGCCTGGGCCAGTCGTCCCTGGGCCTCATCCATGCGGCTCTGGTGGGCGAGCAGCTTGTCCCGGGCAGCCGACCATGCGCTCTCGGCCGCCGCCGCAGCCAGTCGCGCCGACCGCAGATCCACCTTGGCCTGTTCCCACTTGTAGCCGTACCAAACGCGCAGTAGTTCCCGCAGGTCGGCCGAGATCTGCTCGAAGTTACGGGTGCGGGTAGCCTGCCGTCGCAGCGATGCCACCCGTGGACGGAGTTCCTCCAGGATATCGTGAACGCGCTGGAGATTGCGCTGGGTTTCCTCCAGCCTCCGCAGCGTTTCCGCGCGACGCGCCTTGTAATGCGTGATGCCCGCCGCCTCCTCGAACAGCGCCCGGCGCTCATCGGAACGCAGCGAGAGGGCCTGATCGACAAGCCCCTGACCGATGATCGTGTAGGTTCGCTCGGCCAGCCCGCTGGTGGCCAGCAGATCAGCCACGTCCTTCAACCGCACCTGCTGGCCGTTGATCAGATACTCATTCTCTCCGGAGCGGAAGGAGCGACGCGCGATCTCGACCTCGGTGAAATCGATAGGCAGCCAGCCGTCGCTGTTGTCGAGGGTGATCGTCGCCTGGGCCATCCCCGCGCGGGCGCGCTGCTGGCTACCGGCGAAGATCATATCGGCCGAACGACGGGCGCGCAGCGTGCCGTAACTCTGCTCGCCCAGCACCCAGCGCAGGGCGTCGGCGATATTGCTCTTGCCGCTGCCGTTTGGCCCGACGATGGCCGTGATGCCGCTGTCAAAGACAAATTCCGTCTTTGACGCGAACGTTTTATACCCCTGAAGGGTGAGTTTGCGCAGCTTCATAATTTCAAACTGGTATTGGGGAATACCTCGCAGTGTCCGGCGTTAAAGGTCACCTGTCGGTCAGTCCTCGTTCCCGGCCGACTCCATCCGGCCCGAACGCCCGTTGCGGGTTCGCGTGCAGGCGCGGCTATTTATATAATAACTCGTGTGGGTAAAGCAAACATTAGCCGCCAGTCGCTGGTGGAGGCCATCGCCACATTGGAGGCGCAGCGTGGGCGAGTCGGCAACGACCAGCCACTGCAACAGGCTGTCGACACGGTCCTTCTCGTCCTGCGCGAAAAGCTGGTCCGGATTCAGCAGGAACCCGGCGACCAGACCCGGCCTCATCTGGCTGTCCTCGTCGCCGATCTCTCCGGCTATACAGCGCTGTCGGAACGCATGGACGTCGAACGGGTGCGCTCAGCCATTAACGCTATGTGGAATGTGCTGGACGCCGTAATTCATGCCTGGGGAGGGCAAATCGACCAGCACGCCGGTGACAGTCTCATGGCCCTGTTCGGGCTGCCTCAACCCCGACAGGGTGATGCCGCCCGCGCACTTCATGCTGCCTTGTCGATGCAGCAGGAACTGGAGCTGTTCAACGAGCGGGCGCGCCATGCGGCCACCTCACCTGGCGATGAATCCTGGGCGACCGAATGGCCTGGACCGCGGATGCGGATCGGTGTCCATAGCGGGCCGGTCTACTTCGCCCACGCGCCCGGCAGCCCGGCAGCTCCCTCCGGACGGACAACGGCCGTAGGCGACACGGTCGTGACGGCGCGGCGTCTTGAGAAGCTGGCTCCGGAGGGCGGTGTGCTCACGTCGCAAGCAGCCCGCCGTTCGTCTCACAATCGTTTCAACTTCATCGCTGGGCCGGAATCTGTCGCCGCGACGCGGGAAGAGGATGACCTGTTTCTGGTAGACTCCGAGCGTCGCGTCGAGTCCGGCTACACGCCGGGAACAGTGGCCGGCAAGGTCACCCGGCTGGTCGGGCGGACAGAGCTGCTGGATCGACTGCAAATGGCCCTGCAAACGGCGACCGACAGCCGGATGCCGCAACTGGTGACGATAGTCGGCGCGCCGGGAGCTGGAAAATCCCGCCTCGTCCATGAATTTGAACGACAAGCCCGCTTGCTGGGCAGCTCGCCCGTTATCCTGCGCGCCGGCACGCAAGGCGCGTTCCCCGATCTTCCCTACGCGCTGCTGCGGGACTTGTTTTCGCGCCGGTTCTCGATCCGGCCACAGGACAGCCGGTACCTCGTCGAACACAAGCTCCGGCGCGGGCTATCGAAGCCGGACGATATTGCGAGGTCGGTCGAAACAACGGGCATTCTTGGGCCGACGATCGAGTTGGTAAAAAATCTCCTCGACGCGCGCACGGCCGCGCTAATCCCGATGGATGAAGCGCTGGCCGTGATGGAATCATTGTCGCGCACGCTTACCGCCGACACACCGGCCATCGTCGTCCTGGAAGGCATCAATCGCGCCGACCACCAAACGCTTGACCTGATTCATCAGCTGGTGCGCAACGGGGAATCAGGACCGGTTTTATTGTTGGGGCTGGCGACCGTGGCCGCCGCCACCGACCCTGAGCAGATGCTGCCTTGGCTCGATGACAGCGAAGATATCTTTTCACCCGTTGAGCGTCTCGATGTCCCCCCTCTGTCACCGGTGGACAGCCGGTTGATGGCCACAGAAATTCTCGGCCCGCTCTCGCCCCCGCCGATGCGCCTGCTGGATCTGGTCGTCGCCGAAGCCGGTGGCAACCCACTTTATATCGAGGAATTGGTCCGGCTATTGATTGACCTCGGCGTCATCGTCGCCGGCGAGCGATGGCGGGTTGATATGGACCGGGTTGAAAACATCGTCCTGCCCGTGAGTCTGGTGAAGTTGATCGAATCCCAACTGGCCGGATTGCCGGCCGCGGAACGCCGGGTCTTGCAATACGCGGCCGTATTTGGCCCACTCTGCTGGGATGTTGCCCTGCTGGAGCTTATCCCGGCCGAGGAGGTCGCGGAGGCGGGCGTCGAGGGCGCGATATTGAGCCTTGAACTTAAGGATTACCTGGTCAATGATGACAGCTACAGCTTTGCCGGAGCGCAAGCGTATCTTATCCGCCGGGACTCGGTGCGCGAGGCGACCTATGACAGCATGGCTCCCGCGGAACGCGCGTCCATGCACATGCGCGTGGCCCACTGGCTCATCGCCAACCAGGAGGACGCCCGCCTGAACACGCGGTTCTCCATCGACACCATGATCGCGCGCCACTTCGCCGCCGCCGGAGACACGGATCGGGCGGAGGTGTGGTTGAGGCGAGCCGGCGCGCCGGTTGATCTATAGGTCTGGCGCATATGGTTGACCGGAAGCAGCTTCAGGACGCTCTTGCGCTCATTGCCGATCAAGGCCACCAGTTCGGAGAGGCGACCGTCGTCACGGCCGTGGCCGTCCTGGAGGAACGCCTGGCATCCTTGCCGTCGTCGAGCGAGGCGCGCAACCCCGATGCCGCGGACGAGCAGCGCAAACAAGTCACGATCCTGTTCGCCGCCATCGACGGCTTCACCCAACTGGCGAGCACAACCCAGAACACATCCCGACTTCGGCAGATCGACCTGCTCTGGCAGCAGCTGGACGAGACGATCCTTTATTACGGGGGTGTAGTCGACAAGCACATGGGTGACGTCATCATGGGCATCTTTGGAACGCCGATTGCCCGCGAGAACGATCCTGAACGGGCCATTTTGTGCGCCATGACTATGCGCGAGCAGGTGTCCGAGTTTCTGGCCGCTCATCAGGCGCAAGTGGAAACAGGTCCGGCCGGCCCTGAACAACAAGCCGTCATACGCATCGGGATCAACACTGGCCAGGTTTTGCTGGGCCAGGTCGGGTCCGACGCATGGCAAACCGCTATCGGCGACGCTGTCAACGTCGCCAGCCGGTTGAAGGAAGCCGCCCGCGAATCCGGTATCTATATTTCTCACGATACCTATCGTCTCGTACGCAAGCTGTTTCGCGTCGAGACCTTGGGCGACGTCAGCATTAAAGGTCGGCAGACCCCGGTCTTGGTCTATCGCATCGCCGGCGCGTTACCCCGTCTCTTCTTTCCCATGTACGATGGCATCGGCGGCGTCCAGGTACCGATGGTCGGACGGGAAACGGAGATGGACCTGCTGCGGCATCTTCTGAATCGGGCGGCCCAGGAGGGACGCGGCAACGTGGTTACCATCATCGGCGACGCGGGAGTGGGCAAATCCCGCCTTGTGGCCGAGTTTCACCGGCACCTGAGCGACTACCCGTTCAAGGTGACAATCTTTCAGGCCAGAACCGATCAGCGCCTGGGCGCCGTTCCGTTCAGCTTCCTGCGCGATTTCTTCATCCGCCACTTCGCGATCGAGGAAAGCGACCGCGCCGGCTCGATCGAGGAAAAAATCATGGGCGGCCTGGCAGCCACCCAGATCGACATCCGCGAGAGGTTTACGAAGAAGGAATTGCGCGAAAGGGCGCGCGCGATAAGCAAACTTGTCGGCCTGGGGACATCCTCAATAACGACCCAGCTGCCCGGTCAGCGGGACACGGCCGAATCCCGCACCAGAGCCGTGGCGATCATCATCGACTATCTCACGAGTGTGATTCGTCATTCCGCGGTCACACTCATCTTTCTGGAAGATATACACTGGGCGGATGAGGATTCGCTCGCTGTCCTCGAAAAACTCGCATCGGCTGCCGGCGAACTCCCCCTGTTGATGTTATGCATGGCCCGACCAACTTTGCGCGACAGGCGAACAGACTGGCCGGGAGAGGGGGTGTCCGGTGCGGTATCATTGCCCCTGCGACCGCTCGACGAAACAGAGAGTCATCGCCTCGTGCTCAGCATCCTTCACAAGCTGCCGCAAGTCCCTCCCGCACTGTCGGACCTCATCGTCCGTTCGGCAGCAGGCAATCCGTTCTACGTCGTAGAGCTTGTCCGTGTTCTCATCGATGACGGCGTTATTGTCGCCGATGAATCCGGCTGGTATCTTCGACCACAGGAGCTCACCCGATTGCGAGTGCCGGCCACCCTGACCGGCGTGTTGCAGGCGCGCCTCGATCGATTGCCGGAAGTCGAACGTGTTACCTTGCAGCAGGCGGCCGTCGTGGGCGACGAGTTCTGGGCCGGCGCTCTGCAGCAGATCAACCGGGCGGCCCGTTTTCCCTTCACCGGAGAGCAAGTCGCGGCCGCTCTGGCGGCGCTGGAGCGCCGCGACATGATCGTTCGCTCCACCGTGCCTACCTTCACCGGCGATCAGGCTTACTTCTTTCGCCATGCCGTCCTGCGTGAGGTTGCCTACGAGAGCGTCCTGCTGCGCGACCGGCCCGGCTTTCATCTCCAGGCCGTGCGCTGGCTGGAATCCCAGGTGGGAGATCGGATCGGAGAGTATGCCGCGCCTATCGCGCAGCATTACGAGCAGGCCGGTCGTCCGGCCGACGCAGCCCGAATGTATGAACTGGCGGCCGACATCGCGGCCGAGCAATACAAACCCGCCGGCGCGATCAATTCCTATCGCAAGGTTCTGGAGTTGCTTAGCGATCTGCCCCAATATCTCGATATGCGCCTGTCCGTCCAGAATCGCCTGGGGCGAATACTGCAACAGCAAGGCCGCATGATCGAAGCGCTGGAAGTCTATCGCTCGATGTATACCGGCGCTGAACTGGACGGTAATCTCCTCGGCCAGGCGCGCGCCGAGATAGCCCGGGCAACCATCCACCTGGAACTGGGGAATTATACGGATGCGGCGGCCGCGGCCGAGCAAGCCGAGCAACTGGCGCATCTGACCGGAGCCGACATGGACCTGGCTCTGGCCCAACTGGTGCGGGGTGAGACCGTCGGACGCATGGGTGACAATCGCGAAGCCCAGGCAGCTATATGGCAGGCGCTGGAGCGCGGGCGGACACTGGACGCGCCACGCGGCATGGCTCGCGGGCTGGCGCTGGCGGCGACCTTCGCCGATGATACCCAGGCCCGGCAAGCGGCCATCGACGAGTTAACTGATCTGGCCCAATCGCTGGCGGAACAGGACGAGGCCATCGACGCGGGGTTTGCCTTGGCCAGGTTAGGTGAATTCTATCTGGAGCAAGGCCTGAATCATGCCGCCTGGGCAACGCTCGAACAGGCGCTGGAGATGCAACGGCCAGCCGCGAACCCATACATTGTAGTTGAGACCCTGCGACTTTTGGGCGTGGCTGCCGGCCGCATCGATGAGCCACGCCAGGCGATGGCCTTGCTAGAGGAAGCGGCCGCACTGGCTGAGACAACGGGCAATCATCATCTACGTCTGGGCTGTAGATTGGCGATGGGCGAGGTGTTGCTCGGCCGTGGTGATTTTGCGGCCGCCGAAGCCACATTGCGCCAGGTTATTGCCGTCGCCGAGGATCGCCAACGGCTCGGCAACTGGATTCACCTTGGCGAGACTTACAAATTACTGGTCGAGGTTCTGAACCGGCAAGGACGGCGGGACGAGGCGCGGCTGATCCCGATCCCACGCTGACCAGTCATATAAAAAGCCGGCTCCTGATGAGAGCCGGCTTTAATTCCTGTCATGACCCTGAGAGGATTCGAACCTCTAACCAATTGATTAAGAGTCAACTGCTCTGCCGTTGAGCTACAGGGCCTTCAAACCAAAGCGCGGCTGCATTTTACCATGCCCGGCAACTGGCGCGCAAACTTTTTAACAGTCTGAGAGAATGACAATTGGGCCTTCGCTGCACGCGATTTCTGCTAGAATCGGCTCAATCTTTGTCAACTTTACGGAAGATCGAATCAATGAGTCATAGATATCTCTTTTTCGGCCTGCTTGCCATCCTCCTGGCCGGCTGCTCATCGGCCGCCCCGGTGGAAAAGCCGGTCGCCACTGCATCCCCTCTGCAAATTGTCCTGGTCAGCGCGGATTTCGCCGTCGGCGAGCCGCGCGTCTCCTTCGCCGTCTTCGACGGCGACAAGGCCGCGGAGGATATCAACCGTGTGGTCGTCAGCGCTATCGAGCTGGGTGAAGACCTCACGGCGACAGATATGGCCCCGGCCTGGAGTGGCGAAGCGACCGGTTACGCGGACTACGAAGTGCCCTACTGGACCATCTATCCCCAATTGAAGAAGCCCGGTTACTGGGGGATGATTGCCGAGATCGAGCGGGCCGACGGCAGCACAACACGCGCCGATTTCGTTGTCGAGGTGCAGCCGGACAGCAAATCGCCCGCGATCGGCACACTCGCCCCGGCCAGCGAGAATCGCACGCTGGCGACCGAGCCGGACATCTCGCTGCTCACGTCGGCCAACGATCCCGACCCGGCGCTTTACCAGATGACTGTAGCCGAGGCCATAGCTACCGGGCGGCCGACTGTCGTCGGTTTCCTGACCCCCGCTTTCTGTCAGACCAAGTGGTGCGCCCCCGTTCTCGACAGTCTGGAAACCGCCCGGGCCGAGACAGGCGACGCGGTCAACTACATCCACATCGAGGTATACGACGACTTCCAGAAGATGACCGTCGTCAAGGAGATGGCCGAATGGGGGCTTGACACGGAGCCGTGGGTGTTCGTGCTCGACGGCGAAGGACAAGTCGTCGCCCGGTTCAGCGGGCCGTTATCGCCGGCCGAGTTGTTGGCATCATTGCAACCGCTCTTATAATCCGGAGATGACCTTGAAACATATAGCTATACTTGTTTGCTGTCTGGCGCTGGCGGCATTTGGTTCCCCGGTTTTTGCGCACACCGAGCTGGTCAGCGCCGAGCCTGCCCCCGGCGCGCAACTGGCGGAGTCCCCGGCCGAGATTCGCCTGACCTTCAGCGAGCCAGTCGCCGAGTCCAGCCAAATCGTCCTGCTGACCGAGGACTTTCAGGCTGTCGAGGGTCTCGTCACCCAATTCAACCCCGCAGTTCCCGAACAGGTCTATACGCCCGTACCCGCGCTGGAGCCGGGGGTCTACTCCGTTCAGTGGTCGGCCGCATCGGTGGACGGCCACGAGATCAAGGGCAGCTACACGTTCAGCGTCGGCCAGGCTGCTCAGGACTCGGCGGTCGTCGAGCCGGCGACGAATGCCACCCCAGCGTCCAGCGACGGGGAGACCTCATCCGGTCTGAGGTGGTGGCTGGCGGGTATTGTCGTTGTAGCAGTTGGCTTGCCCCTGTTGTTGCTGGCGGCACGGCGATCCGGTCGGCGCTCGTAAAACGGATCAGCCGTCAGCTTGCGGGGAGAGCTGCGCCGCGGCTACCAGCCGCTTGCCTGGAAAACGGTTTGCAGAAGTTCGGCGCGCTCTTCCGGCGTCATCAGCCGCGGCCTGGCCCAGTTCTCGATCAACCCGGTCCATAACTCCACCCCGATGGGCCGGCCGTCGTACAGCACGTAGGTGTCGACAAACGTTTGGCGCGTGCCCATCATATCCATCTGGTCAAAGAAGAGGTTCCCCGGGCCGTAATGGATGAAGGTGTCCCCCTCGAAGGCGAATCCCTGCGCGTGATGGGCCTGACTGCCGGAGACGATAGAAGCCCCGGCCGCGGCCAGCGCCGAGAAAGCGGCCCGCTGATCCGGCGGAGCATAGTAGACATAATGCTCGTTATATTGGAGCGTGGCGATGACGATATAACCCTCGCTGCGCAACTGGGCGATCTGGGCCATCATGTCGTCACCGCAAGGACGCGATCCAGCGGCGTCAGCCAAAGCCCAGTCGTTGGCGGGGCCAACCGGATTGCAGCCGACGAAAGCAATGCGGTTGCCGTTGTGCTCGAAAATGGCCGGCTGGGTTGCGTCGGCTAGATTACGGCCGCCGCCGAACCACTTCATGCCCGCCGCCTCGTACATATCGATGGTGCGCGACAGCGGCTCGCGACCATAATCGTTCAGATGATTGCCCGTCAGCTCAATCACGTCAATGCCCAGATGTTTGATAAGTTCGAAATAGGGGTCGCGGGAGCAAAATGTGGTATCGCCATACGCATCGGGGTAAGGGCAATCGGCGGCGAAAGAGACCTCGTTGCTGATATGGGCGACGTCGGCCGATTGCAATACGGCGGCCACTTCCTCGCCCGGCCAGAGGATACCCCTTTGTTCCATCTGCGCCGCCGTCGCCCGGACGAGAGCCGTCACGCCACTCATGGCCACGCGCGTCAACCGTGCTGGATCGCGGTTGGTGGACGGCCCGGCCCAATGGCCCAGGAAGGCGTCGACCGCTGCCTGATCCCCCCTGACGGTCATCGGCAGCGCCAAAGGGTAACCGTCACTGACAAAATCATGTGTTAACGGCGAGCGGCCGTCGAGTCGCACAACCTTCCACTCCGGTCGCAGGTTCTCGAACGGGACGATGATCCACGAGGGACGCGCGGCCCACACTGTGCCGATGAAATCATCTTCAACCACGTGAGCGCCGGCCGACGGCCCCCAAACGGCCGTGAGCGCGGCCGAGGTATCCGGGTCGACGAACAGGGTGCCCAATTCTGACGTGCCGGACGACCACCCGGCAGTGACTGCCGGCCAGGTGGTCCCGTCGGTCACCGTAGCGAACGGCGCAGCGACGACGTACAGCCAATGGGCCAGCGGCGCGCCGTCATTGATCGTCAGCAAGACATCCGCTGCCGGATCATGATCGACCCACTGGAATTGCTGCGGGTTGTTGGCAGCCGCCTCTCGCGCGGCATCGATCAGGGCGGGCGGCACACCCGGCACGGCCGACAGGGTGAATCGAGCCGGTGATGAGGGATCGACCGTGGCGACCGGTGGTGAGGGCGGGGGGACGATTGCTTCCGTCGGGACGACGTCCGAGCCGGTGGTCTCCGACGGTGCGACGACGGCCAGCGTCGGCGTGGGCATGACGGCTTGTCCCGCAGCTACCTGTCCGGGGTCCGATGTGATCGGCGGCGTCGGCGGCACCAGTATTTTTACAGTTGGAAGGACTTCTTCGGCAGGGGCTTGCGTGCACCCCCCCATTACCAGAGACAGGAGAAAAAGGTATAATAAAAATCTGTGCATCACACGAAAGATTAACGCACTTTCCAATGACGGGCTAATGACCCAGGACAGACTTGGCAGATCGTCGGCGCATGATTTAATCTGGACACAGCCTTGATCGCCGGCTCGTCGGGAGCGTTCGGCAACTCTGGAGACGCTATGATGGAGAAGACTTCGGACCCTGTGCAGGAAACACGCAAATCCCAAGGGGCGAAATCGGCCGGAAAGAAGCCGGCTATTGACCTGAAAGATCCGAGCCTGTACATCAATCGCGAGCTGAGCAGCATCGAATTCAACCGCCGCGTGCTGCACGAGACGCAGGCCGAACATCCGTTGCTGGAGAGGGTCAAATTCCTGGCCATCTTCCACAGCAACATGGACGAGTTCTTCATGGTACGTGTCTCCGGCCTGAAGCAGCAATTCAAGCTGGGGATCACCACCGTATCCCCCGACGGCTTGCTGCCGCGCGAGCAATTAGCCAATATCCACCGCACCCTGACACAGCTGTTCGCCGAAGCCAATACAATTTGGCGCGACCAGTTGCACAGCCAGTTGGGCGAGGCCAACATCCACGTCATGCGCTATGAGGAGTTGAGCAAATCGCAGCGCAACAAGCTGCGCGCCTATTTCGAGCGCGAGATCTTTCCCGTCCTGACGCCATTCGCATCCGATCCGAGCCGTCCGTTCCCCCACATCTCAAATCTCAGCCTGAACCTGGCCATCCAGGTGCGCGATCCGATAACCGGCAACATGCACTTCGCCCGGGTAAAGGTGCCGCCCGCCCTGCCTCGGTTGGTGCCGCTGAAACGATTTGATCCAGACCAGCTATCGACGCCCGCCGTCCAGAAGTTCGTCTGGTCCGAGGAAGTGATCGCCGCCAACCTCGATCGCCTGTTTCCGGGCATGGAGATCGTCGCCGCCTATCCTTTCCGGGTGACTCGCAACAGCGACATGGAATTGCAAGAGGAGGAAGCAGACGATCTGTTGCTGATGATGGAGGAAAACCTGCGTCAACGGCACTTCGGCACGGTCGTCCGGCTGGAGATCGACGAGAGTATGCCCGCGGAAACACGCGGGATACTGGTCTCGAATCTGGGAGTCGATTCCTACGACGTCTACACCACCAACGGCCCATTGGGATTGAGCAGCCTGTGGGAACTTCACCGGCTGGAACGGCCGGACCTGAAAGATAAACCTTTTACACCACGCACGCCGCTCGCCCTGCAAAACGTTCGCGGCAGCATCTTTAGCGTATTGCGGCAACGCGATATTATGCTGCACCATCCCTATGACAGCTTCTCGCCCGTGGTCAATTTGTTGGAGGCTGCGGCCGATGACCCCGACGTGCTGGCGATCAAGACGACTCTATACCGGGTAGGAAACAACCCACCCGTCCTGCAGGCGCTGAAGAAGGCGCGTCTGAACAACAAGCAAGTTGCCGCCGTCGTCGAGCTGAAGGCCCGGTTCGACGAGGAGACCAATATCCACTGGGCGCAGGAGCTGGAAAGCGTTGGGGTTCACGTGGCCTACGGGTTGATCGGGCTGAAAACCCATTGCAAAGTAACGCTGATCGTCCGTCGGGAGCGCGACGGCATCCGGCGCTATGTTCATCTATCCAGCGGAAACTACAACAGCGTGACCGCCCGTACCTACACCGACATCGGCTTCATGAGCCACAACGAGTTGCTGGCCGACGACGCCAGCGATCTGTTCAACTTCCTGACCGGCTATTCACGACAGGAGGAGTTTCGCAAGTTCCTCGTCGCGCCGGTATCAATTCGGCCGAGGATACTGGAGATGATCCAGCGCGAGACAGCCCTCGGCCCCAAAGGACGGATCATCATCAAGTGCAATTCGCTGGTCGACGGCGAGATGATCCGTAATCTCTACATGGCGTCGCAATCCGGGGTGAAAATCGACCTCATCGTTCGCGGCATATGCGGCCTGCGTCCGGGTGTCGAGGGCGTCAGCGAGAACATCCAGGTCATGAGCATCGTCGGCCGATTCCTGGAGCATTCGCGCATCTACTATTTCTATAACGACGGCGCGCCGGCTCTCTACATGGGCAGCGCCGACCTGATGCCGCGCAATCTGGATCGGCGCGTAGAAGTCCTGTTCCCGATTGAGGACGAAGCCATGCAACGCCATGTCGTTGAGGACATCCTGGCCGTCTGCCTCCGCGACACTGCCAAGAGCCACATTCTGCAAAGCGACGGCCGCTACATCCCGCGCCGCTACCTGCTGGACGGGGACGGGGCTTTCTTCGACAGCCAGAAATGGTTCCTGAGCCAAAGCAGCGCCCCGTCAGGCGAGTACTTCTGACAAATTAATGCCCGGACAGCGAAGGAAGTCCGGGCATTTTCATCCTATCCCCTTTTTTAACAAATCTCCAAATATTCCTTAACAACTTCTGAACAGTTGGGCGGTAAGCTATGGATCATCACGGCTGACAGGCCGGGATCAGCGTGATGATGGTAACGGCTCCCGGGATCACAAGGAGAAACGACAATGGAAAGAAGGAAAAACTGGTCGCTTCTGTTAATAGGCAGCGTCCTGGTCTTGATGCTGGGATTGATCGGCAGCATCGCTCTGGCCCAGGAAGCCACACCGGAGACGGAGGCTACCACTCCGGACGAAAGCGGTTCGGCGTTCGGCGGGTTCTTCGGAATGCGTGGCCCGGGGCATTGGGGCGGTCCCGGCGGCTCGAGTAACAGCAATTGGCTGGAGAACCTGGCCGAAGCTCTGGGTATCACGGTTGACCAACTTGGAGCAGCCCAGGAACAGGCATATGCTGCCACAGTCGCTGACGCGGTCGCCGCGGGCGAGATCACCCAGGAGCAAGCCGATCGAATTCTCGCCGCCCACGCGCTCAAGGGCTATATCGACCGGAAAGCGATCCTGGCTTCTTCGCTCGATATGACGACTGAAGAACTGGAGACAGCTCTGGCCGCCGGTCAATCCCTGAGCGACATCATGACCGAAAAGGGCATCGATATGGCCACGCTTAAAGCCAACGCACAGGCGGCTTATGAAGCGGTCGTGCAACAGGCGGTCGCCGACGGTGTAATCACCCAGGCGCAAGCCGATGAATTTCTCAGTGCGGATGTCTCACGCCTGTTTGGCCACGGCGGTTTCGGCGGCCATCGTGGGCGCGGGCATGGTGGTCGGGGTGGCCGGGGTTTTGGTTCGCCCGTGAACCCTGATTCCACTACGCCGGATACCACAACACCGGAGACGACAGATACCAGTTTCGACGCCTGATTAGGACCCAGGCGGCCGACTTTTGTCAAGGGAGCGCGGGTTATCTGCGCTCCCTGCATATCAGGCTGAACAAACAGTCCTCTGGCGGGCCAGTGTATAATAATTGATTAGCTCAGGATTTTCCGGCACCGGTCCGACAGGCCCACTGGGAAACAATCAGGAAGAGGCATTGCCGCGCGTTAGTCAGCCGGCAACAAGATCGAGAGTAACGATGAGCAAGACAATTCTGGTGGTCGACGACATGGAAAGTCTGCGGACGATGGTCAAGGGTTATCTAACCCAGGAAGGCTACCGCGTGGTCACGGCCGCCAACGGCCGCGAAGCCCTCTTTGTCGCCCGCCAGGAACGCCCCGATCTCATCCTTCTCGACCTGATGATGCCGGAAATGGGCGGCTACGACTTCATCAACGCCTATGCCCGCGAGGGCGACGCCCCGATCATCATCCTGACGGCGCGGGTGGAGGAGGGCGACAAGGTGCTTGGCCTCGAACTGGGGGCCGACGATTACCTGACCAAGCCCTTCAGCCTGCGCGAACTGACCGCCCGCATTCGCGCGGTATTGCGTCGCGCCGAGAAAGCGGCCGGCGATCAGTCCGCCCCGTTGCGCGCCGGCGACCTGACTCTGGATCGCCAAAGCCGCGAGGTGACTGTCGGCACGACGACGGTTGACCTCACACCATCGGAGTTTGATCTGCTGGCGACATTCCTCTCCGCTCCGGGGCGCGTGTTCTCGCGTCTGGAGTTGCTCGACAGGCTTCAGGGCGACGCTTACGAAGGGTATGAGCGCACGATCGACGTACACATCCGCAATCTGCGAACCAAAATAGAACCTGACCCGCGCAATCCACGTTACGTCATCACCGTCTACGGCATCGGCTATCGCCTGTCGCCGGATGCTGTTTCGATCTGATTCCCATGCGCTCGCTGGCCCTGAAACTCACCCTCGCTTTTCTCGTCGTCGGTCTGGCAGGCGTCGTACTCGTCGCGATCTTTATCACTCGTCAGACGCGCCGGGAGTTTGACCAGTTTGTCGCCGATCGCTACCAGTATGAACTGCTAAACGACGCAGTCGACTACTACGCTACAAATGGAAGCTGGGAAGGAATAAGGAAGGCTATACCCTGGCAACGTGGTCAGGGCAACAAGATGTCACCGCCCGTATCTCTTCTGGATGACGACGGTCGCGTAATCTTCAGCAGCATACCGGCCTACACGGTCGGCGACAAGCCGGCGAACACCGGAAATGATACCAACAGGGTGCCGGTGGAGGTCGACGGGGCCGTCGTCGGCTATCTATTGTTTGGCGGACGATTTGGTTCCGGTAATTTTCGCGATCCGCCGGAGGTGAACTTCCTGGCCCGGCTCAACCGCGCGGTTATCCTGGGTTCAGTCGTGGCGTCCTTGTTGGCGTTGATCCTGGGGGTCATACTGGCCGGCACCATTTCGCGGCCGGTGCGGGAATTGACGGCGGCCACAAGCGCCGTGGCCGGCGGCGATCTGGGCCATCAGGTGCCGGTGCGCACCCAGGACGAGATCGGCGAGCTGGCGCAATCGTTCAACAAGATGAGCGCCGACCTGGCCCATTCCAACCAGTTGCGCCGCCAGATGACGGCCGACATCGCCCACGACCTGCGCACGCCGCTGAGCGTCATCCTCGGCTATTCCGAGGCGCTGGCCGACGGCAAGCTGCCGGGCACGGCGGAGACCTACGACGCCATGCACCGCCAGGCCCAACATCTGAGCCGGCTCATCGAGGACTTGCGCACACTCTCGCTGGCCGACGCCGGGCAGCTCTCGCTGGTGCTTCGTCCGGTTGAGCCGCGCGGGCTACTGGAACATACGGCCCTGGCCTATCTGCCGGCGGCCGAGGCGCGCGGCATCCAACTGACGCTGGAGGACGCCGACACGCCGCCGATCATCGTCGACCCCGATCGTATCCTGCAGGTGCTGGGCAATGTGGTAAGCAACGCCATCCGCCATACACCCGAAGGCGGCCAGATATCGCTGTCGGCCGTCGCAGAAAATGACCGCGTCATACTGCGCATCCGTGATAGCGGTCCGGGAATACCTTCCGAGGATTTGCCCCACATCTTCGATCGGTTTTATCGCGGAGACAAGGCACGCACCTCCGATGAGGCGTCCGGCCTGGGGTTGGCCATTGCGCGCTCACTGGTTGAAGCCCACGGCGGCCGAATCACGGTCGAGAACGTGCCGGGCGGGGCGTCATTCGCCATCGCGCTCCCTGTGGCTGGTTCGGGGGACCAAGCCTGAAGGAAATATTAATCAAGCAAGCATGACCGATTCATCCTGGTCTCATCCGGAGATGGCAGAGTCACGCACTAATCAAGGGTCAACAACCCATAATAAATTGCAAAGGAGATAAATGAAGAAACAAACCACCTTTCTGTTGATAGCCCTTCTGGCTGTTCTTGCCCTGGCGGGCTGCGGCCTCTTGCAGGAGCCGGAAGCGGCCAGCGGGCCAATCGAAGCCATTCCGTTGGCAACCCAGTCGGCCGGCGTGGTCGATGCTCCGGCGGAAGCAGCGGCCGCCCCCACTACCGCCCCGACTGAAGCGGCTGCGGCCGAGACTGCCGCGACCGAAGCGCCCGCCGAAGCCTCGTCCGGCGCGACGGTTGTATTCACCATCGACCAGTCCGCCTCGCAGGTTCGCTTTCAGCTCGACGAGGATTTGCGCGGCCAGCGCACGACCGTCACCGGCGCAACCGACCAGGTGGCAGGCCAGTTGTCGCTCAATTTTGCCGACCTGAGCCAGGCGCAGGTGGGCACGATCCAAATCAACGCCCGCACCCTGACGACCGACAACAACTTCCGTAACCGCGCCATCCAGAACGAGATTCTGGATACCGGTTCGTTTGAGTTCATCACCTTCACCCCGACCGGCATTGAGGGACTGCCGGCCAGCGCGGCCGTCGGCGATACGGTCAGCTTCTCCCTGGTGGGTGATCTGACTATCCGTGACATCACGATGCCGGCGACGTTCGCCGTAGAGGCGACGGTCGTATCGGACTCACAGATCACCGGCTCGGCGACGGCCATCGTCAACCGGGCCGATTATGACCTGCAAATCCCCAGCGTGCCCAACGTGGCCAACGTGGAAGAGGAAGTCGAACTCTACATCGACTTCACGGCCAACGCCTCTTAAGGGAATACAGGGGCGAAAGGGGGCGGGGGAGATAGGGAGATTGAGCGATTCACCCTTTCTCCCCTTCCCCCGCTCTCCCTTTCATTCTCATCTCCCCTTCTCGATAGCCTTTTTTGCGATACGGTCGACGCGGCCGGGTGCGATGAGCTTGAGCCACTGACCGAACCGCGAGCGGTTGGACATGACGATCTGGCGTTTGCGGGCGGCCGCGCCCTCGACAATCCTTCGGGCACATTCCTCGCTAGTCATGATCTTGTCCACCTGCAATGGGTTGTGGCCCAGCGGCTTGCCGTCCGCGCCAAGCGAGCGGGTGTGCATGCCGGAGGCGACGAAGTCGGGGAAGGCGATGGTTACGCTGATGCCGTCGTCCTCGACCTCGATGCGCAGCGACTCGAAGAAGCCGACCATGGCGTGCTTGCTGGCCGCGTAGCCGGTGCGCGTGGGGATGCCGGTGCGGGCGGCGACACTGGCGACGGCGACAATGCGACCTTTGGATTGCTTCAAATAGGGCAAGGCGTAGTAGGTGCAATACATGCTGCCGAAGAAGTTGACGCGCATGAGGTATTCCAGCGAGCCGAGGTCTTCGACGTCTTCCAGCTTCATCCACATACTCAGGCCGGCGTTATTGATGAGGGTGTCGATTCGCCCGTACTCGGCGACGGCGCGCTCGACCAGTTCGCGGCACTCAGTTTCATCGGTGACGTCGGTCGCCACGACGACGGCGCGGCCGCCTCTTTTGCGGCATTCGGTGGCCACCACTTCCAGCTTCTGGGCGTTGCGCGCCGCCAGCACGAGCCACGCCCCTTGCTCGGCCAGCTTGTGCGCCAGCGCCTCGCCGATGCCGGTCGACGCGCCGGTTAATACCACAACATTTTCCTTGAAATCCATACTGCTCCCTGTTGTTTGACCGGGGGTTGTACTTTGATAGTATCTGCTTTGTCCGGCTGATCGTCGGACAATCGACGATTCTACCACAGATACCTAAGGTCTCCCCACGCTATGGCCCACGTCACCCTCGTCACAACCGGCTCCCGCGGCGACATTCAGCCCTTTATCGCGCTTGGCCGCGGCCTGGCGGAGAGCGGCCACGACGTCACAGTAGCGACGAATCCGCTCTATAAGGATTGGGTCTGCGAGAACGGGTTAACCTTCCGGCCGGTCGAAGGCGACCCGATGGGGGCCGTCCAGGGAGAGCAGGGACGAGCGTGGATGGAGACGGGGCGGCGCGGGCTGGGGTTCGTGCGCGGGTTCCGCGCCTACACCGGACCGATCCTGCACCAGGCGACGGCCGACGTGCTGGCGGCGTGCGATGGGACTGACCTCATCCTGTTCTCCGGCCCGGCTTTCTACGCGACCTACTCCGTAGCCGAGAAGCTGGGCGTGCCCTTCATTCAGGCATACCTGCAACCTGTCAATCCAACCCGCGAGTTCCCCAGCGCCATCTTCCCCACCAAACACAAGGGCGGCGCGCTGTTCAACTACGCCACCCACGCCATCGGCGGGCAGATATTCTGGCAGATCATCCGGCCGATCATGAACGATATCCGGCGGGAGTTGCTGGGGTTGCGACCGTTTTCCTTTGCCGGGCCGTTCCTGACGATGTTGCGCCGCCGGCTGCCGGTCATCCACGGCTATAGCCCGACGGTATTGCCCAAGCCGAAGGACTGGAACGAGGCCGCCTTCGTGACCGGGTTCTGGTTTTTGGACACCCCGTCCTACTCGCCGCCGCCGGAGCTGACATCTTTTCTGGCCGCGGGCGAGCCGCCGGTCTACGTCGGCTTCGGCAGCATGACCGGCAACGACCCGGAACGGCTGACGACGATTGCGCTGGAGGCGCTACGGTTGAGCGGCCGGCGAGGCGTGTTGCTCAGCGGTTGGGCCGGACTGGCCGCGGGCGATTTGCCCGAATCGGTTCTGAAGCTGGACGCCGTGCCCCATGACTGGCTGTTCCCGCGCATGGCGGCCGTCGTCCATCATGGCGGCGTGGGCACAACCCATGTGGGGCTGCGGGCGGGCGTGCCAAATATCGTAGTGCCCTTCTTTGGCGATCAGCCCTTCTGGGGCGACCGGGTGCATGCGCTGGGGGCCGGGCCGCGGCCGATCGTCCTGGAGGAGCTAACCGCCGAACGGCTGGCCGAGTCTATCGGCTTGGCGACGAGCGACGCGGCGATGCGGGCGCGGGCGGCCGAAGTAGGGCGGCTGATTCAGGCGGAACGCGGGGTGGAGGAGGCGGTGAGGATCATTGGCCGTTACTTGGCGCAGCGACCCCGGTTTTTCGAAGGAATGGCGTAGGGATCTACATCCCTTATATTAATCCTTCGTCCCGCAATATCCCCTGCGCTTCAGTTAAGAACTGCGCCAGCGTAACTTCTGTTCGTCCTTCCGGAGACATGTCGTGACTATCCGGTTTGCCTTGCGGGTGCCGATGCCACTGCCCTGCCTCATTGTCTCGTCCGTAGATACGCAAGCGATTCAGGACCAGCGTATAACTGACGATGCCCTTTTGAACGTTTCCATAGACTTGAACGAAGCACTCAGTATCGACGTGAAGACGTAACTTGACGGCGTAATCGGTTTTATCAACGGTTTCAACAAGGCGCAGGAATGACCACTCTAGCGCAGTGGACAACACCTGATGTTCAAACTCGTCGATGGTCACGACTCATCCAGGAGATCGGCGATTTGGCGTTCGGTGCTGCGGATACCGTCAACGGCCAGGTCCCAATCCTGATGATCGCTCTCTACCTCGAAGTTGTAGTTCATCTCTTTGATGATTCCACGAGCTTCAAACTCTTCCAGCGTCATGCCGTATTTGGCTTGAAATTGACGGTCGATTAACTGATAGCGAGCCAGACGGCGGCGTAGCTCGGATTCGGCCAGTCGAGTTACTTTGGCTTCCAGCGTATCCCCCGGTTCCAACTCGTCGATGACGTTGAGCACACGCTCAGAAAGCGATAAGACAGACATATTTGGTTTCCTGCCACGACACACCCTTTAACGGGCCGATTCTCGCAGTCAATAACTGACATTTTAACACAAAATGTCCGAAGTCATGAGGCGCAGAGGCCAACGATGTGGTATTACGCCATATGCGTTTTGAGAAACCCGGCGATATCATCCAGCGATTGGATGGACTGCGGTACCTCCATGAATAATTGCCAGACATGCCACATGCGGGGGTATACCTCCAGGCGTACATCTACCCCTGCGGCCCGGGCCAGTTTCTCGGCTTGCTCGGCATCGCTGCGCAAGATCTCGTCTTCCCCAACATGGATCAGCAATGGCGGCAGGCCGTGCCAGTCACCAAACACCGGCGAGATCAGCGGGTCACGCGGGTCATGGCCGGCGACATATGAGCGCCTGTACCGTTGGATTGCCCTATCCGGCAGCAGCGGATCGCGGTAGGGTTGCGCGCTGTCCTCTTTATCGGACAAGTCGATCACCGGTGAGAGGCAGGCCGCCGCGACGGGTAGCTGATCGCCACTGTCCCGCAACTTCATCATGGTAGTAATCGTCAGGTTACCGCCGGCTGAGTCGCCCGCAATCGCGATCCTGGGCGCGGGAATACTCTGCTTGCTCAGCCAGCGACAGGCTGTGACGCAGTCCTCCAGCGCGGCCGGGAATGGATGAGCCGGCGCGAGGCGATAATCGACCATCAGGACGCGCGCGCCGATCTTCTGCGCCAGGTACGCGCCCATCTCCAGGTGCAGCTGGGTCTGACCGTAGACGAAACCCCCGCCGTGCAGGTAAAGCAACACCTGGTCGTCTGGACTGTTTTCGGGGATCAACCAATCGCAAGGCACACCATCAGCCGAAACAGGTCGGCGAGTCACCCCGACGGGCATGCGCGATCGCTTGAGACTCCACCGGTTCAAATGGCCGGACCAGCGTAGCGGCAGCCAGGTCTGCATAAAGCGCATCAGGGGCAACATCCGGCGGGCGTTGCGTTCAGCGGAAGAAATTGTCATGCGGTGGTGATCCTCGCAAACGAATCGATCGCTATCAGACAATATACGGCGAACTCGCTCCCGTCTTGCTCATCCCCTCCGGATCGAGGGTCACATTAACGCAGGCCGGCCGGCCGCCGGCGAACGCCTGCTCCAGCGCCGGCAGGATGCCATCCGGCTCCTCGACCAGTTCGCCGTGACCGCCCAACGCTTCGACCACCCGGTCATAGCGCGTCGGGGCCAGCGAGGTGGCGATGGCCCTGTCCTTGCCGACCATCTGCATCTGCGGGCCGCGAATTTGCCCCCAGCCGGCGTCGTTGCCGACGATGGCGACGATAGGCAGCCCGAAACGCACGGCCGTGTCGAACTCAAAGCCATTCAGCCCGAAAGAGCCGTCGCCGCTGATGATGAGCACCCGCCGGTCGGGGTAGAGATGCTGCGCGGCCACGGCGAAAGGCGCGCCGACGCCCAGGCAGCCCAATGGACCGGGATCGAGCCATTGTCCCGGCCGGGTGATGGTTAAGACCTTGGCACAAGCGCTGACGATGTCGCCGCCGTCGCCGATGACGATGGTGTCCTCGTCGATGAACCGCTCCACTTCAGCCGCGAAACGGAAGTGGTTGACCGGCACATCGCCCAACGCCTCCCACGCCGCCTGCTTCTCGTTGCGCGCCCGCTCCCACCCAGCCACCTGCTCCAGCCATGACTGAAAGCGGATGCCCTGCAAGCCCTCGGCCAGGGCTTCCAGCACCAGCCGGGCGTCGGCCGTGATCGCCACTTCCGCCTGGCGGTTGTGGTTCAGCTCGGCGGCGTCGTTCTCGATCTGGATGAGCTTGCTGTCGGGGTTCCAGTCCTCGCGGCCGTACTTCAGGCGGAAGTCGAGCGGGGTCCCGATGAGCAGCACCACGTCGGCCGCGCGGAGCGCCTTGCCGCGTGTCGCCTTGAAACAGTGCGGGTGGTCCATCGGCAGCGTGCCGCGCCCCGCGCCGTTGGTGAAGACGGGGATAGCTGTCTGGTCGGTCAACTCGCGCAGCGCCGCGCCGGCGTCGTCCCAGTAGACCTGTGTTCCGGCGATGATCAGTGGCCGTTCGGCGGCGCGCAACAGCTCGAACATGGCCTGCACGGCGTCGACCGGCGGGGCGACAGGGTCGATAGTCACTCGCTCCGGCATCCGTTCCGGCGAATCGACGGCGTTGAACAACACATCGAACGGAAGTTCAACAAATACCGGGCCGGGCCGGCCGCTCAGCGCGTGGCGGTGGGCCTCGGCCATTCGTTCGGGGATGTCCTCGGTGCGCTCGATAGTGAAGGCGGCCTTGGTGAAGGTCCTGAACATCTCGACCTGCGGCATCTCCTGCAACGCGCCCATGCCCTTTGTTTTCAGCGGCGCGGCCCCGCCCAACAGGATCATTGGGCTGCGCGCTTGGTAGGCGTTGGCCACTCCGGTAACGGCGTCAGTGACACCTGGCCCGGCGGTGACGAGAGCCACGCCTACATTGCGCGTCAATCGCGCGTGGGCGTCGGCGGCATGGGCGGCGGCCTGCTCATGCCGGAAGTCGATGACGGCGATGTCGTGGTTCAGGCAGCCGTCGTAGATAGGCGCGACGTGGCCGCCGCAGAGGGTGTAGATGGTGCTGACGCCCTGGGTCGCCAGCGAGCGGGCGACGAGTTCGCCGCCGTGAGCGTAGGTCATATCAGTTTCCTCCCGGAAAGGTACAGGCTTGATCAGTTGACGTAGATTATCGCAGTTTGTGTTTCACGTCATGCGAGGCGCGGTCGATTTATGACATCTCGCGCCATCTTTCCGGCTATTCATCACTATCGCGCCGCGGCGGAGCCATGCCATAATTTCCACATGAGCAAGCAACAAGAGACGGGATTCACGACCGTGCCGATCCCACGCTCGCGGGCGTTCGTCGTCGACGCGGCCCGCGTTGCCGCCGGCAAGCACATGATCCACGGGCTGGTCGAGTTCGACGTCACCGAACCGCGAGCGCGTCTGCGCGACCACAAGGCGCGCACCGGCGAATCGCTGTCGTTCACGGCGTTCGTGCTCCATTGCGTCGGCGCGGCTGTGGCCGAAGACCCGCTGGTCCATGCCCTGAGGGACCGGCGCGGCCGGTTGGTGCTGTTCGACGACGTCGATATCAACACAATCGTCGAGATCGAGGTGGAAGGTCGCCGCTTCCCATTGGCCCATGTCATCCGCGCCGCCAACCGCCGCTCGGTGCGCGAACTGCACGACGAGATACGGGCGGTGCAGGCCAGGGGCGACCGCAACTATGACGAGCGGACGATACGGTTGTTTCAATGGTACGCTCGCTTCCCGGGGCCGCTGCGGCGATTGGCCTACCGGATAGCGATGGCCGGCCCCCACCGCATGAAAAAGTACGGCGGCACGGTGAGCCTGACCGCCGTCGGCATGTTCGGACAGGGCGGCGGCTGGGGCATCCCCATTCCACTATACACGCTGAACCTGACACTGGGCGGCATCTGTTGGAAGCCGGCAGTTGTGGATGGCCATATCGTGCCACGCGAGATGCTGGACGTGACGCTGTCGTTCGACCACGACGTCATCGACGGCGCGCCAGCGGCGCGGTTTGCTGGACGGTTGAGGGAATTAATTGAGGAGGCTTATGGGTTGGAGGTGCTCAGGTCTCTGCCGCCCAGTTAGCGAGTTTCAGCCGGGGCACGCGACCGAATTCGCGCTCATTGTTGGTGACCAGGGTCGTGTCCAGACTCAACGCATGTGCGGCGATGAGTGTGTCCAATGAGCCTATGGGCGTCCCACGCCGTTCCAGCAGAGCGCGGATAGTCCCGTAAACGGCGGCAGCGGCGACATCGAAGTCAACAATGACCAACGGCGCGAGGAATTGCTCCAGCGCCGATCGATTGCGCTCCACGTGAGCGCTCTTCGCTACACCATAGTGCAGTTCGGCGACCGTTACCGAAGACAAGCCGACATCCCCGATTTGCTGCTTCGCCATCTCCCGGATCACGCTCGCCGGATGCTGCCTGATGAGGTAGATGCAGATGTTGGTATCAAGGAGATATTTCATACGAACAGCGACTCGCGCTCTTGTTCTTCCGGCTGCTCCCGACTCTCCATGAAGTCATCGGAAAATTGTTCCAGACTGCCGACGAGTGTTTGCCACGATTGGGTGAAGGGGATAAGCACCACGGTATTGCCGACCTTCTTGATAAAGACCTCCGTTCCCTCGAAGCGATACTGCCTGGGCAGGCGGACGGCCTGGCTGCGGCCGTTGGTGAAGAGTTTGGCGGTGTCCATTACAAGCTGATACCTCTAAATAGAATATACCTTTAGTATATATCAAAGGCTTGATTGGTCAAGTATCGTGTCGATGCTTGGGAATCTCTCCATTCCATTGGGCTTTGACCACAACATTATCGACGGCACGCCGGCGGCGCGGTTTGGGGGGCGGTTGAAGGGGTTGATTGGGAGCGGGTATGGGTTGGCGTAGCGCCGTTTGTTGTGAGTGGCGCGGGTTGCCTGACTTGCAAACGGGGGAGGGAAAGAGGCAACATCGGTTAACTAACGATCAAACCCCTCAAACCCCACCGCCCCATTCCCGTGCTCAGGCACTTCCCACGTCTTGCGCCACAACGACCCTGCGCCGTCGATCTTGATCGACTCGCCGCTGATGAACGCCGCCGCGGGTGACAGCAGGAAGACGATGGCTGCGCTCACCTCGGCCTCGGTGCCCATGCGCTTCATGGGGATGTCGCGGATGTTCTGCTCGATCATCGGCCGCACGGCCTCCGGGTAGCGCTCCAGCCCGCTGGACGAGATCAGCCCCGGCGCGACGGCGTTGACGCGCACCCCGGCCCGTGCCCACTCGACGGCCAGCGTCTTGGTCAGATTCTCGATGCCCGCCCGCGCCGCGGCCGAGTGGGCCATGCCGGGAAAGCCGCGCCACATCTCGATCAGCATGTTGACGATGGCCCCGCCGTGCGCGCCCATGTGGCGGTTAAACGCCTCGCGGCACATGAGGAATGTGCCGGTCAGGTTCGTCTCCACCACCGCCCGCCAACCCTTCAGCGAGATCATCTCTGCCGGGCTGATGAACTGGCCGCCGGCGTTGTTGACCAGCCCATGGAAGCCACCGCGCTCGGCCAGCACGAAGTCGAACAGCGCTGCCACCTGCTCCTCCTCGCGGATGTTGCAGACGAACGGCGTCGCCGCGCCACCCGCCTCGCTGATCTCGGCCGACACACGCTCAAGGTTATCGAGCGTTCGCGCCGCGATTACGACGTGCGCCCCCAGCGAGCTTAGCTCGTGGGCCACGGCGCGGCCGATGCCTGTGCCGCCACCGGTAACGATGATGGTCTGTCCGGCAAACAGGTCGGGTCGGAAGATGGAACGATAAGTGATTGGCATGGTTGGAACCTCCGTCTAAATGATAACACCTGACAGACCCATGGGAGACTGTCAGGTGTTATACAGATGGGAGAAGGACCTTGACTAGGGGGTATTGCCGGCCGTCGACGCGGATTCCGTCACGCCGCCCAGCCGTTCCGCCTCCAGTTGTGCCTGTCGGGCGAAGTTGATCGCGTCGGCCAGCACGCGCGCCGACTCCTGTGGGCTGTGGAAGCCGGTGCTGTTCTCCGAGGAGACGAAGTCCCAGCGCAGCGAGGCGCGACGGTGCAGGTAACGGGCATTGGCCAGTTGCTCGTCCGTCGCCCCGGCGTTTTGCGCGGCGACGATGGCGTCGATAGCGTCGAGCAGCGCCTCTTCCGTGGTGCGCAGCAAGCCGGCCGTGCGGTTCTGGATGGTGTTGATGCGCTCCAGCAGGGCAGCCTCGTCCTGGCGGTGGCAGGTCTGGCAGGCGGCGTTGATGTTGACCATCGGGCTGCGCAGCCAGTGGTCGGAGACCTTGATCGCGCCCTCGCGAACGTAGGGCATGTGGCAGTCGGCGCAGGCCACGCCGGAATTGTAGTGCAGGCCGCTGGTGAACATCTCGAATTCGGGATGCTGAATCTTGATCATCGGCGCGTTGGTCTCGGCGTGGGTCCAGTCCTTGAACTCGTAGAGATCGTAGTGCGCCTCGATGTCATCGATTGACAGTCCCTGGCTCCACGGGAAGGTCAGCACTTTCTCGTCGCCCTTGAAGTAATACTCGACGTGGCATTGGGCGCAGACGTAAGTGCGCATCTCCTGCCGTGTGGCTGCGGCCAGGTCGACGCCGCGCTCGGTCATGGCGTTGATGAACGCCGGACGGGTGATGCGCAATTCCATCGTCTGCGGGTCGTGGCAATCGGCGCACGAGGTCCCGTAGTGCAGGTCCTCTTTCAACTCGTTGTAGGGCGTATGATTGAACTCTTCCCAACCCATTTCCTCAATCAGGCGCGGCGCGTCGGCCGAATGGCAATTGGCGCACGCACCCGGCTGCTCGACAATCTGGATGCGTTCCGTCTCCAGCTGGTCGGTCAGCATGTAGTAATGGCCGCGTTCCTCGTTATGGTCCTTGCTGAAGGCGTATCCGGCCCAGATGCGCACCATCGCCGGGTAACGCTCCAGCTTGCTATAGGGCACGGAGCCGCCGAATGGCGTGCTGATGGTCGAGTCCTGTGTCTTCATGAAGGAGTCGTACTGGCGCGGGAAATTCTGTCCCCAGACGGCCGGGTCCAGTTCATCCTCGCCAATCTCGACGATATGCAGCGGATATTGCTCTGCTTCGGCCTTGCGGGTGGTGATGTTGACGAGCAGTGCGGCGATCAGGCCCATGATGACAAGACCGCCGACGAAGGCAGCGATCAGCCACCATCGACTGGGTGATTTTTTCGAGGGTTCCTCAGTGGTCATCTTCAACTCCCTTTTATTATTTGGCGTGCCCAACTCGCGCATGGCAGAGCAGGCAATCAGTTGGATCGTCGCTGGCGGCATGGTTCATGTATGCCGTCATGTCCGCATGACAATATAGGCAACTTTGTTGGGCGACGCGACGATTGAGCGACGTGATTTGAATTGGTTCGTGGAAGTTATCGAGCGTGAAGGCGACGCTGTGGCGGATGCCGTTAATCGCCTTGACGGTATATTTGGCCACCGTCGAGCTATGGGGGGTGTGGCAATCGTTGCAGGTGGCGACCGCCTTATGGCTGCCGTGGTTCCAGCCGTCGTACTGGTCACGCATAACGTGACAGTTGTTGCACGACGACGGATCATCAGACAGATAAGATGCCCCCTGGGCATAGGCAAAGGTGAACACCCCTAATCCGACGATCCCGCCGATGACTGCTGCCAACATCAGCCAGGTGCGGAAAGGTGCCGATGTCCATATGCGACTAAAGACGCCCTGCTTCCCGGTGGAAGGCGAGTTCGACATGGCTTGCTTTCTCTCCTTTGGTAAGGCGTAACCGTAGCGAAGAACAACGTGCGGGGAAACAGCGGCTCAATGCTCCCCCAGCGAGTACGGTAACCTAATGCTATCCTGTTTTCGCGGCCGCGCAAGCGTTAACCACGGCACATCGGAGAGATTTGACCGGGTTCAGGCGGCAGCCAACTCGCGGGCACGGCGGGCCAACGCCGGGATCATGAACTCCATAGCCGCGAAACGAGAGTCCTGGGTTTGGCCGCGGGCATAGCGTATGTAAATCTGGGCGACGATGACCGTCAGACGGAAAAGGCCGAGGGCATGGTAGAAATCGATGGCCTCGACCGCGCGGCCGCTCTTTGCGGCATACCGGGCGACGAGTTTCGCGCGGCTGAGGAAGCCCGGTTCGCCCAGCGGCATCATCGCCGTAGCCTGCAGATAGCGCGGGTCGGATGGTTCGGTCCAGTAGGTCAACAGCGCCCCCAGATCGGCCAGTGGGTCACCCAGCGTGCACATGTCCCAGTCGAACACGGCCACCACCCGGCCGGGATCGCCGGCGGCAAGCATCACATTGTCGAGCTTGTAATCATTGTGGACGAGTGAGACCCGCGTGTTGGCCGGCTGGTTGGCTTTCAGCCAGGCATAGACAGCGTCCATGTCGGGCAGGTCGGCCGTCTTGGCCGCATGCCAGCGGCGATACCAGCCCTCGATCTGCCGGTCTATAAAGCCGGCCGGCTTGCCCAAATCGCCCAGGCCGAGCGCCTCGTAATCGACGGCGTGGAAGGCGGCCAGCGCGTCGACCAGCGCCTCGCTCATCCGCTGGGCTGCGTCGGGCATGGCGGCGTATGCTTCCGACATGGTCCGCCGGACGACCACCCCTTGCCGCCGCTCCATGACGAAGAACGGCGCGCCGATGACCGACAGGTCATCGCAAAACAGGAGTGCACGCGGAGCATAGGGGTAGGCCTGATGGAGCACGGATAACACCCGGTATTCGCGCCCCATGTCGTGGGCCGAGGCGGCAACCGGGCCGAGCGGCGGCCGCCGCAAGACGTACTGCTGCGCGCCGTAATCGAGCAAGTAGGTCAGGTTGGCCGCGCCGCCGCCGAATTGGCGGATGGTGAGGGGTTGCTCGCTGCCGGGAAGTATCCCGCGCAGAAAACCCGTTAGCAGGTCTGTGTCGAGTTGTTCGTCCGGACGGACGGGAATGATGTCAGACATACCGCCCCAAAATCCGCCGCGCGACCGACCACTTGTGCACCTCGTCCGGTCCATCGTAGATGCGCGCCGCCCGCTCGTGGCGATACCAGAAAGCCAGTGGCGTCTCGTCGGTCATGCCCATCGCGCCGTGGACCTGAATGGCCCGGTCGAGG
>JAHDWL010000115.1 GCA_023384355.1 Anaerolineae bacterium | reverse complement strand
CGAAGCCTTCTACATCCCCCGCAACGGCTACACCTTCGGCACCGGCCCGATCTATTCGGACCAGTTCGCTGGATTTGTGGGCTGGCTCCAGGACAACTGGGATGAGGTCAAGCCGGAAGGCGCGGGCGACGATATCGTTGTCGGCGTGATCGGCTGGGCCAATGCCTTTGGCGCGGGCGCCACGACCCCGACCGCTCTGGCCTATCTGGAGGAGCGCGGCATCACCGTGTTGCCGCTCGAATCGCAGGAAGTCTCCCCGACGGCCGACGTGACCGGCCAGTTGCAGAACCTGTTGGCCAACGGCGCGAACGTCATTTGGTCCCAGTCCCTTTCCTTCGGCCCGGCCCAGGTCATCGGCACCATGCGCGCTCTGGGCGCGTGGGACAGCGCCATCGTCAGCGGCGTGAACTGGAGCATGAACACCGACGTGGTCAACATCCTGGGCGAGAACGCCGGGCTGATGGACGGTTACTATGGCGTCGTGCCCAACTATTGGTGGAACGACACCGACAACCCCGGCATCCAGATGGCGCTGGAGGACTTCGAGGCCGCGGGGCTGCCCGACGCCAAGAAGGACATCGGCTATCTGCTCAGCTACGGCCAGATGTACGGCATGGCCAATATCCTGACCCACGCCATGAACATGGTCGGCTTCGAGGGCCTCACCGGCGAGGCGGTGTTCAATGCCATGCAGGACATGGGCACCATCGACGTCGGCGGCATGGCGACGTGGCAAGCCGGCGGCGAAGACCGCTCGCCGCGCATGGCCCAGATTCGCCAGGCCCAAATGAACGACGACGGGGCGATCGAGTTTGTGGTCGTCGAGGACTTCTTTGAACTCCCCGACACCCGCCCGCCCGCGCCGTAAGGATTGGTTTTTTCGGTTTGTGTGGGCCTGCGGCTAATTACCACAGGCCCACACAAACTACCGAATCGGGGTCGCGTTTCCTATGCTAAAAGTCAACAACATCGAGGTCGTCTATAGCGATGTGATTCTCGTCTTGCGCGGGGTGTCGCTGGAGGTCGGCGAGGGTCAGATTGTCGCCCTGCTCGGAGCGAACGGCGCGGGCAAGTCGACGACGCTCAAGGCGATTTCCGGGCTGCTGCATACCCAGCAGGGCGAGGTGACGCGCGGCAACGTCGAGTTCATGGGCGAGCGCATCGACCGCCTCTATCCCGAGGCGATCGTCCGGCATGGCGTCGTGCAGGTGCACGAGGGGCGGCCGCTGTTTCGCCATCTGACCGTGGAAGAGAATCTGCGCTCCGGGGCGCTCTTTCGCGGCACGTCCGGCGCGGCGCTGCGCGACGATCTCGATCGCGTCTACGACTATTTCCCGCGCCTGAAGGAGTTTCGCCAGCGCACCAGCGGCTATCTTTCCGGCGGTGAGCAGCAGATGGTGGTCATCGGCCGGGCGCTCATGGCCCACCCGCGGCTGATGCTGCTCGATGAGCCGTCGCTGGGGCTGGCCCCGTTGCTGGTGCAGGGTATTTTCGAGATCATCAAGCGCATCAACAAGGAATCGGGCGTGTCCATCCTGCTCGTGGAGCAGAATGCCAATGTGGCCCTGCAGGCGGCCGACTATGCCTATGTGATGGAGAACGGCCGCATCGTCCTCGACGGCCCGGCCGCCGGGCTGGCCCAGAACGCCGACATCAAGGAGTTCTATCTGGGCCTGACGGCCGTCGGCGAGCGCAAGAGCTATCGCGATGTGAAGCACTACAAGCGGCGGAAGCGGTGGCTGGGGTGATCGGTGGGTCAGTGGTTAGTAGATCAGTGGTCAGTAGATCAGTGGTCGGCGCGATACTGAAAACTGTCCTACTGAATACTGAATACTGAAAAACGGGATCAGGCACATGAACGAAGAACAGCTACAGGAAATCATCCGCCACGCCTATGCCAACTCGCCGGCTTTCCGGGCACGGCTCGACGGCGCGGGAATTGCGCCGGACGCCATCCGTGCTATCGACGACATCAACGCCATCCCCGTGCTGACCAAGGACGACGCCGTGGCTCTGCAACAGGCCGACCCACCCTTCGGCGGGATGCTGGCCGCGCCATTTTCGGCCGTCAGCCACATCTTCTTCTCGCCGGGGCCGCTCTATGAGCCGGGGCCGGAGCCGGGCGACGCCGCCTGGGACGTGGCCGTTCGGCTCCTGCGCGATACCGGCTTCAAAGAGGGCGAGATCATCCTCAACAGCCTTACCTATCACCTTGTGCCCGCCGGCTACCTGTTCGACGGCGCGTTCACCCGCCTCGGCGCGACGGTTATTCCCGCCGGCACCGGCCCGGCCGACCTGCAACTCCAGATGGCCCACGACCTCGGGGCGACCGGCTACGTCGGCACGCCCAGCTTCCTGCTGAGCCTGTTGCAGAAGGCGGAGGAGAAGGGCATCACCCTGTCGCTGCGGCACGCCGTCACCACGGCCGAGCCGCTGACGGCCGCCCTGCGCGGGGCGCTGACGGGGCAATATAGCCTGGAGATCGTCAACGTCTACGCCACGGCCGAACTGGGCGCGCTGGCCGTCAACACCGGCGACGGCATGGCCATGCGCCTGCTGCCGGAGCCGCTCGTCCAGGTGGTTAACCCCGACACCGGCCAACCCGTCGGCCCCGGCGAGGCGGGCGAGGTAGTGGTCACCAATACCAATCATCTCTATCCGCTCATCCGCTTCGGTACGGGCGATATGGCGATGAACATCGACCCGCGGCCGGGCGAGAGCGCGCAGGAAGAGCGGGCGATCATCCTCGTCGGCCGCCGCGGGGAAGCGGTGAAAGTGCGCGGCATGTTTGTGCATCCCAACCAGTTGCGCTTTGCCGCCGCCCAGGTGCCGGGCGTGGTGGCTTTTCAAGCCATCATCACCCGGCCGGACGACATCCGCGACCATTTCACGCTGCGCGTCAGCGCCGCCGAGGGCGCGGATCAAGCGGCGCTGGCCGAGGGGCTGAAGGCGGCCGTGCAGGGCGTGTGCCGGGTGCGGGTGGATGAGGTGGTGTTTGGCGAGGTGGGGGGTGATGGGCCGGCGGTGGTGGATGAGAGGGAGTTGGGAATTGGGAATTAGGGGGGCGGCCGCCTCGTATCTCGTATCTTTACAAGAGGGTCGACACGCGGGTCGACCCCTACAGGTGGCGCTCTTCTTACGTATCTCGTATCTCGTATTTCGTATCTTGGGTCTGCCCCCTACCCTTCAATTCCCCTGACAGAGACGATTCGTTCATGATATAATTCCCTGAATCATTCGGGGAGGCAAGGTGCAATAAAGCGGGGAATGATCCTGGCGGGGATGGCTGTTACGCTCGGCCTGCTGGTGGGCTGTGGGCCGGATGGTTCCCCCCTGCCGCAATCGCCGGCGGCAGCGACTTCGAGTGAAATTTCAGATGCTCCTCAGGCAGCGATTCCCCCGACTCAACCGGTTATACCGACATCCACTGTGCCGCCCGGCAGCACGCCTGAACCAACAGCTACTGCTACCCCCACACCAACTGCTACACCTGAGCCGACTGCGACTCCTGCTCCAACTGAGACTCCTTCTGTAGATATTGGAACACTTAGTGCAGATGGTACGAGTTTATGGACAGGCAATGAGTGGAGAATAGCTACATACCAAGAAAGGATAGCTGGTAGTCCCGATGCTTATGTATGTTTACCTGAATTTTGTGGAAATGGAGCCTTGACGGTGGATCAATCAGCCGCAAGAAAGGAAGTATATGATTATTTTTATTCACTAATGGAGTGGGAACCCAACAGAGATGTGTATGTAAATGGAGGTATAAATGTTTTTGTGCAAGAACCTGGCGGTACCATGCGTCTAGTTACAAGAGAAGAATTCGAAACATTAGTGATAAATAATGATGAAATAATACCGCCTGGGTTGGCCTATCCTGGGGGAACTTACTTTATAGACGATGTTGGTCATCCTGCAGATACTGATTATTTCACAATGGCTCAAACAACTAAAGTACCCCTGCATGTTGATGGTGGAGTATTTGAATTACTTACGGTAGAGCAAACAGGAGCGGCAAGAAATACTAATGTCGATTATGGATTTGGAAAACATATTTTAATCAAGATATTTAATGTGGGTGGAGGTGCGCCTAATATGCATGTAGGCATGGCTGAACCAGTAACAATTGGTGATAAAAATATACCACGATTTGTTTTGGCAGCAGGCAATTACGGAACGCATATTGATTTACATCCATCACCAGAAGAAGGGCCAGAAGCTTGGGAAAATAGAGTAAGAAGTTACAATTTATTACTCCGTTTTATCCGCACATTACCTGGGTTTGCTCAATCTGTAACTGATAAATGGGGACCGGAATCACAATTTGTAGCACAAACAGAATTAACCCTTGGTGTTCACTTGACTCACGGTTTTACCGACGAAAATAATGTTTTCATTGCATCACTTAATGTCTCAGATAAATAAGCGGAATTGAATCCATACTTCAGATATATTTTTCTCCTTTTTTCCTTCGAGATGTCTCATCTATTCGTGTCTAGAACCCCATAGATCCAGAACGGTTTGACAAACTATGTCAGGCCGATACAGTGGCTCGTATATGCGAGCCTTCAAAACAGTACCTAAGCTGCAGGTAGCAGCAAGTAACTTGTCCAAAAATGCCTTAAGAAGACTGGAGTGGATGGATTGGTACTACAGTCATGGAGAGAATGCGGAAAGGACCATTAAAGTGACCCCCAAAGTCAAGACCACAAAACGGCAAAGTTAAGGTGGATCGACCAGTCACAAAATCGGTACCTCAAGCGCAAAATGAACATCGGCCGGCGTCCAGTAGTCAAGGCTCTGATGGGGCCGGTCGAAGTTGTACAACTGGAAATAATCGCCTAATCTGTACAACTAAGCTTCTCTCTTGACATATAATTGCTTTAACATACAAGGAGAGAG
>JAHDWL010000024.1 GCA_023384355.1 Anaerolineae bacterium | reverse complement strand
CCGAGCGCTATGAAGGCGCGGCCACGCTCCGTATGCAACTGGCCGGGCAGGATATGGTGATGGACTTCCCCAACCACCGCGTCGGCTTCGAGGTGGAGCTAATCGAGGCGCTGGAGCGGTTGCCGGGCGTGGGGCGGGTGTTTGAGAGATAGATCAAGGACCGGACAGGTTTCAGGAACCTTGCCCGGGCTTATTTCAGATCAATTCACCACGCTCGACGCAACAACTCCACCCAATTCCCGCCCATGATCCCGGCGACATCGGTCTCGGCATAGCCCTTCTCCCGCAACCCGGCGGCGATGAGCGGCATATCGGCGATGCTGTCCATCGGGTCAGGGATATCGAGCCGGCCGAAGCCGCCGTCGAGATCGCTCCCGATGCCCGCGTGGCGAGCGTCGCCGATGACCTGGCAAACGTGGTCGATGTGGGCCACCAGTTGCGCCACGGGCACGCTCTCCTTCTGGTTGCGCACATAGCCGGGCAGCAGGAAAAAGTTGGCCAGCACCGCGCCGATGACCCCGTCTCGCTCGCCGATGAGTTTGATCTGCCGATCGCTCAGTTGCCGCTCGCGGGGCACAATGGCCCTGGCGTTAGCGTGGGTGGCCACGATCGTACCCGGATAGGCGTCGAGCGACTGGAACGTGGCCACTTCGCTCATGTGGGTCAGGTCGAGGATCATGCCCAGCCCGGCCATCTCTTCCAGCAGCGCGTAGCCGTCTTTCGACAGACCTTGCTTGCTGTCGCGCCACGCTCCGGCACAATAGCGCGTGTCGTCCCAGGCCGGGCCGATAAGGCGCACGCCGCGCTCGTACCACAACTCCACTTCCTGCGGCTCGCGTATGCAGTCGGCCCCTTCCATCAGCAGGACGACACCCAGTAGCGGCCGCTCGCCGTCCTCGTGACTGCGGACAACCTCATCCAGTCCGGCGCGATCGGTCACAAGACACAGGTCTTCTTCCTCATCGACGAGGCGACGGTAGAAGTCAACCTGGGCCATCGCCAGCTGGTGGGCCTGCTCCGGCGTGTCGTAGGTCTGCTCGTTCGGCTCACGATCGAAGGGCGCCGACGACGGCGAGACGAAAAGCGTGGCGAAGACGAGGCCGACGCCCGCCTGCCGCATCTCCGGCAGGCCAACGGTGGCGATGTCCTTGGGTGACGGTTCGTTGGCGCGAATCCGCGCCACGCCCAGCCGCGGGTCACGCCCCTTGGTCAGGGCGTTATGGGCAATATCCAGATGCGCATCGACAATGAACATGGGTCTCCGTTGTGAATACCTAATCCGTGATTTTTAGTTCCCGCAAGGCGGCCAGGTTGACGTGATTCATGTTGATCGTCACACCATCCTCGCCCTCCATCGTCGGCTCCGTCTCCAGATGGGCGGCAAAGTCCGCCCAGCGCGGGTCGTTGATGAAGTTGGCAAAGCCCGCCAGGCCAATCTGGCCGCGGCCGATGTGCTCGTGGCGGTCTTTCATCGACCCCAGCTCGTGCTTGCTGTCATTGAAGTGGAAGCAGCGAATCTTGTCCAGGCCGATGACCCGGTCGAACTCGGCCATCGTCGCCGCGTAGGTTTCCGGGGTGCGGATGTCGTAGCCGGCGGCGAAAACGTGGCAGGTGTCGAAGCACACCCCCAGCCGGTCGTTCGGCCCTACCTGATTCAGGATGTAGGCCAGATGCTCGAACATGCCACCGAGGTTCGTCCCCTGTCCGGCCATGGTCTCCAGACAGACGACGGTGTGGGGCGCGGACGCGGCCGTCTCCTCCAGCAGCCGCCCAACGGCCCGGGCGATGGCTTCCAACCCCGCCTGTTCGCCGCCGGTCATGTAGGAGCCGGGATGGAAGGTGACGAAATCGGCTTCCAGCGCTCCGGCGCGCTCCACCTCGTCCTTTAGCGCCAGAAAGGATTTCTCCCACAGCTCCGGGTCGGGCGAGGCGACGTTGATCAGGTACGCAGCGTGGACGGCCACCGGTCGCAGGTCGGGGTATTCGGCCGCCGCGCGCCTGTAGTTGGCGATGTCTTCGTCGGAGAGAGGCTTGGCCGCCCATTGGCGGTTGCTCTTGGTGAAGATGAGGAGCGTGTCACACGTCTCCTCGCGGGCCCGCTGGAACGCCTTGAACGCGCCGCCGGCCGTGCTGATATGAGCGCCTAGTCGCATAGTTGATCTACCTCACGCATTTGGGACCTGACAGGTCGACGACCTGCCGGGTTTGATCACAATTCACACAGCATCTCGCGCAAGCCGGTTGGGTAGAGCGGCGGGGCGGTCGCGGCGTCTGTTTCGATATGCACCCACACCGCCCGGAATGCGATGCCGTCATCCTCCGTGCCCTCAATGACCGGGAGGTCATAGAGCGATCGGTCGGCGAATGCCCCGTCGTAGACCATGACGATCTCATGGCCCGTCTGACCGCCAAAGGTGAAGACGTTCTCAATTGCGCCCAGATAGCGCAGGTCGACGACGGCCGCGCCCAACTCCTCGGCCAGCTCACGCTCAATTGTGGCCGCGCTGTACTCACCGAACTCGATGGCCCCGCCCAGCGGCCGGTAGAACGTCTGGCATTTGATGGGGTCGTATCCCTCGGCAACCAGAATACGACCGTCGTGGCGAAAGACGCAGATAGCGATGGGGCGGATTTTATTGGATGTCATTGAATGACCCCTTCTTAGCCGAAGAAACGCCCATAGGCATCATGTGAACCTACCCAGAACCAGGTTACGGTATCATCCTCCAGAATGCCGAGTGAGCGCACACCGCGCGTGATCCGCACCGACCAGATATTCTCCTGGGTGTTGATACATTTGAAGCGAAGTGAGGGATGAAATGGATTTTCTCGCCAGAGGAAAAACGCCTTACGGGCCTGACGTTTTATCGAAGGATCAAGCACATCATATGCTTTCCAAAACGAGGGCAGCGTCCGGGATCTCACAGCCGGTTGAAATCCATCGCGTCGGACTTGTCCTCATGAATCTCGCGCCGTGCGTGACGCGCAGCGGCTACCAACTCCGGCCCGGTAACGGCAAACTGCGCGTCCCATTCGCCCTCGTCTTCCAGATCGGCCAGATATTCGCGCACGAGATCGACCACCCTGTCCTGAACAGGCTGAGGAAGCGCTTCCATCATCTTCACAACTGTGATTATCGCCGTGCTTTCCATGTTTCCACTCATTATAAATCTATCCCAAGTCGATTATACCACTTCAGGCAAGTTATCCGGCAAGTTTGACTGAACGTTCCCGCAGCAGCGGGGCCAGTGCCCGCCAGAGTGGGCCGTCCTGTCGTTGGCCGCGCCGGTCGAGGTCGCTGCTGGCCAGAATGATCCCGTCGGCACAGCGAGCCGTCAGACCGCGCACGATGCGCGCCAGCAGCTCGTTGCGCACGGCGAATTCCTCGTCTATTGTCCACGGGGCATGGGGGGCGCGACTCTGGGCCAGGACAAAGGCATTGCTCAGCGGCTGGCGGGGGATGTCCCACCATCCTTGCGCGGCCGTCTCCAGCCACACCTGCACCCGCGCCGGCTCTCCGGCCAGCAGATAGGCGTAAATCGTGGAGAGAACGATGCCGTCGGGGTCAGGCGGTTCACCCCAATCGGGCGGATTGGCCGTCACCAAACCTTGATTGATGGCATCGATGAAAGCCGTCCCCAACTCGGCCTCGGTAGTCAGCCCGATCGATGACGCGACCCGACGCAGTCGCGCGGCCGCACGCACCAGCCAGTCACACACGGCCGCGCCGGCCAGGTCGGGTTCCGGCTGGAACTGCGGTTGGGCCAGCAGGTCATTGAACAAGCTATGGAGAAAGGTGTCGATGGGGTCGCGGTGGCCGCGCTCCACCAGCCACAGGCGCAGTTCCTCGACCAGCGCCACTTCAGCCGGCCCGACGCGCTCAAAGATCTTCGGCGGGAGGTTCCCGGTCGGGGCCAGTTCGGGGATGTCCTGCCGGTAGAGGTTGTCCACCACCAGTTGAGCGCGGGCCGGATCGAGGCTGTGGATGCTGAAAGCCAGCGCCTCGGCCACATCGTAGGGCGTCGGACGAATGCCCCAGCCGGGATGGGCCAATGTCAGCCATGTGAGCCAGGCGCGGACGCGCGGCTCCTCGCGTGGGCTGCTGCGGCGACGCAACAGACGGAAAGGCAACCCGGCCTCGCGCAACATATTGGTTAATGTGTAGCGCAGCGCCCCGTCCATATAGGGCACGATGATAGCGATGTCGCGCGGGACGATCCCCCGATCATAGACCAGCTCGTGCAGCAGTGGGCCAAGGTTGGTGATCATCTCGCGCCGGTAGCGGCCACCGACGACGTTCAGGATACGGCTCGCGGCTCCTTCAACCGGCAAGCGGGCGTGGAGCAGGTAGTTATCGACCTGGTTGGCTAACAGGCTCATCTCCGGTGGGGAGACAAAGCTGTCAGTGAATTGGAGAACGCGCGTGAAGCGTTCGCTGAGGCCTTCCGCGCCGTGGGGATCGGCGGCCAGGAAGCGCTTGTAGCCGCCGCCCGCGTCCACGGCTACGGCCGTCGTCTGCGTTTCGCCCATCAGCCCGGCGACGAAGTTCTGCCCGGCCGGGGTCTGTTCCTCCAGATTATCGACGATGAGATGGCGGTAGCGCTCGCGGAAGTAACGGTGGAATTCGGGATGTCGCACCAGCTGCGTGTCGAAGACTTCAACGGTCAGCGACAGGTCGAGCAGGCTGTCGGCCAGGCACCGGCGGCGGAAGGCGCGGGCGGCCGTGGCGGCGTCGTCCAGATGGAAACGGCGCTCCGGCTCACCGACCCACGTGCGGGATTGACGGTCGATCGCTTCATCCAGCGACAGCGCGTTGAGCGCGGCGCGATTAAGCGTGTCGAGCAACTGACTGACGATCTGCTGCGGCCGCAACCGCAGGTTGGCAAACGCGCCCTGGGCCAGCATAGGGGTGACGATCCGCCACATGACCACCTGCGCCTGGTCGTAGCTGAGGGATGTGGGCGGCATGTAAGGGCGTTCGAAACCGGCGTCGCGAGCCACCAGCGGCCAGAACAGGGCGACCATGCTCTGCGCCAGCCGGGCGTAATCGGTCACGTTCAGTTCGGCATAGGGGCCGAGGCCGGACTGGTGGATAGCGTCGAAGAAGGCGGCGCGATGCTCCGGCTCAGCGACCAGGGCGAGGATGGTGTAGGCAGGCTCGCCCTCGCGCAACAGGTGCAGCAGGCGTCCGTGGAGCGCGGTCGTTTTGCCCGTGCCGGCAGGGCCGAAGAGATAACTTGTCTCCCCGACCGTCACCGCTTCCAGTTGCAGGGGGGTGAGGTCATGGGTTTGCATGGATGAATTGTAACGCCGGTTGCCAAAACCTGACAGACCGGAGATCTTTCGGGCTTATGTGCTGTGTTGCCTGTCCGGCGTTAAAGCTGCCGGTAGCGCAGGCGCACCGCGCCAAGTTGAATCTCATCGCCGTCGGCCAACTGCAAACCATATTCCGGCACCTGGCGCTCGTTGACATAGGTGCCACTGGTGCTGCCCGCGTCGTAGATGCGGTAGCGGTTACCTTCCAGGCGCAGGACGGCGTGATAGCGCGAGACGGTGATATCGTCTCGGAAGGCAATATGGGATTGAGCGGGTGACCGACCGATACGGATCTCTGTATCGCCCAGATTCAACTCGCCGGCTATCAATGTCTGGGCATCGATCACTTCCAGATGCGCCATGACGAACGGTGACTCAGACCCGGACCCATATCCATACCCTTCCGGCCGCAGGAATGACAGGTCATCTTCCTGGCTGTCGCTTTCCGAATAGTCATCGGGCACGCTTACAGGCGGCGTTCCACGACGGCGACGGCGCGAGCGTCCGGCGGCAGACGCCGCGCTCTTCGACCGGTTGCGCCAAAACCAGACACCCGCGGCCACCAGCCCGACCAGCAGCAGCGCCCACAGCAGCCATGTCCAGCTAAAGGACGACCCGGCGGGCTGCAAGGCTTCGGGCACTTCGAGTTCTTCGCCCTGGGCCACGCTGATGATGACCGGCGCGCTGGTGGAAGTGATCCCCTGGCTGTCGGTAACAACGACTTCCAGGCGGTTGTCGCCGATGAGAAATTTGGGGATGGTGGCAGTGAAGGAGGCCAGATCCTTGGCCGGGATGTCGGCCACCATTCCCCCGTTCACGAGCAGCTGTGCGGCCGTTATCTCGCGCTCCTGCCCATCGAGCCAGGAGACGGTAGTGGTCAAACCCAACTTCACCGGCTTCTCAAGGTCGGGCAGGGTCAGGCTACGACTCTCCCGCGGCACCTCGATGACCACATTGGGCGCGGCCGTTGAGATTGTCACCTCAGTCATCGCCTTGGTGTCGCGATTGTTCAACAAGCTCACCTCGACCGGCACGGTACCGCCGACCACTTCCGGGACCGTGTAGCGAATCCAAGAATGGTCGCGAAAGCCGGCGATGCGGTTCCAGACGGCGGCCAGTCCTTCGGGGCTGGCCAACTCGACGGCCACCCCGCGGGAGCCGGTCGACAAATCGCGCAGATAGGCGCGGCCGAGTTCCAGCCCGGCTCCCAGCGCGGGATCTTCGATATGAAGCGTGTGGATGGGCACCCCGGCGGCCGCGGCGCGCTGGATCACATCGGCCGGTTGCGCCTGGGACGTGCCCGGGTCGGTGCCGTCGCTGATGAGCACTATAGACGCAGCCATCTCCGGCTGTGGCTTCAACCCCTCGATCTCGCCGATCATGCTGATGACGCTGTCATAAAGAGAGGTCGCGCCTTCCTCGGCGACCAGATGTGACGTATTGAAAAGATTTGCCACTCCATTGTGGAAAGGAGTCGGAGCAAGAAGTTGCTGCGGCCCATTGGCGCGGACCTGATAGATGGCCACCGAATCGACCTGCTCCTGCATATTTCCCGGCGAGGCATATTGACGGATAGCCTCCTCGATGGCGGGGAGCTGGTCGCTTGCCCCACCCGCGGCGTCGACCAGGAACACGGTCAGCGTGCCGACGGGCGCCTGGCCATCGAAAATAACCTCGTCGACCGGGAAACCGTTGTGGCTGACGAACAGCGGCTCAGCGGCGAAATTGATCGGCATCCCCTGCCCATCCATGCCGTACACCTGAAGCCGGATGCTCGGAAAACTCTCGGTATTGGAGCCGGTGATGTGAAGTTGACCGATCTGACTCGATTCCTGCGCCTGAGCCACGGCCGCAACGCCGAGAAACAGGACCAGTACGAACAGAAGACCTCTTAGAGTTCGACCGAGAGCATATCCCATGAGACTTCTCCCTTCCATAGAAGTTATGTTGATATAATACCAAACGAGGGGCAGAAAGGGAACAGATGATCAATCGCCGGACAAGCCTGGCTACTCTTTTTTACATAATGGCGCTGTTGTTGCCGGCAGTCCGGCCGCCGGCTACCGTCGCCGGGCAGGTGCAGCGTGAGGACAATAACCTGCGCATTACCGCCGTCAACACCGGCGAATTCCCAACCGTGGGCGTGCGGGTGCTTACGACTACAGCCGGCAGCGCGCCAATTGCCGACCTGACCCGGCTCGTCGTGCGCGAGAACGGCGTTCCCATTCCGGACGCGACCGCCGCAACAACCCCGGTGGGCATCGATCTGGCGTTGGTGATCGATGCTAACCCCGACCTGCTTCTGTTCGACGATCGCAGCGGCCTGAGCCGCCGGGACAAGCTGGCCGCCGGCATTGCCCATTACGCGGAGCAGTTCATGGACCCGGTCGGGCTGGACCGAGTCTCGGTCATCGTGCCGGATGAGACAGGCGAAGGCGCAACCTTCCTGATACAAGACGCTACCCAACCGGGCGAGGTGGCGGCGGCCGTCAACGCTTACGCTCCCCTGCCGCCACGCGTGACACCGCTGCAAGCGATGCTGACCACGGCCATCGACCATCTGGCCGCCGGCGACGAGGGGCGCTTCCGGGCTATCCTGCTCTACACCGACGGCGCGCGCCTTGACCGGCAGCTCGATTATCAACCGCTGATCGAGGCAGCCCAGGCGGCGAACATCCCGATCTATGCCGCCGTTCTGGGCGCGGATGCCTCGGCCGAGGAGATAGCCAACGTCTCCCGCCTCGTCTCGCCGACCAACGGTCTGTACGTCCACATGCCGGAACCGGAAGCGGCCGACCCGATCTACGCCATCTTCCAGGCCCAGGGGCGGCAGGCCGAACTCACCTATCAGTCCGCGTTGCGTCAGAGCGGAACTCACAATGTGTCGGTCAGCCTGGGCAACGCGCGCGACACGGTTCCATTTGAGTTAACGCTGACCGCGCCACAGGTGACGATCGACGCGCCTCCTGAGACCGTTAGACGCGCCGGCAGCGCCGTGGACACGCCACTGACTCTGCTGCAACCGGCAGTCTTGCCTCTTACCGTGCGCGTGATATGGCCAGACGGGCGATCAGGCTCGCTGGCGGAGGTGGATTTTCGGGTCGATGACGTCCCGCAGCCGCTGTCGGCCTTGCCGCCCCTCGACAACGAGGGAGTGATGTCTTTGCGATGGGATATCAGCAATCTTGACGCCGGCGACTACCGGCTGGAAGTTGAAATTGTGGATGCTCTCGGCTTTCGCGCGGCGGCCGTGCCGGTCGACATCACCATCGAGGTAGCGCGACCCGTCCCGCCGACGCCCACTCCCGCGCCAACCCGCGTGCCGCTGTCCAATGTAGCTCAACAGGCGGCGGGTGGGTTGCCGTGGCCGGCGTTGCTTGCGGCCGTCGTGATCGCGGGCGTTATCATGGTGTTTGCGCTGTGGCGCCGGCGCAGGGACAAAAAGCCGGTCGTTGCAGACGCGCCGATGCCCCGTATCATCCCCGCGGCCGGACCACCACCGGGCGATCATGTGGCCGTCCTGGAATGGCAGGACGATTCCGGCAGCCCGGGCGACCAGATCGTGCTGGTAGCGGCCGACGTCGCTTTCGGCTCGGACCCGGACGCGGTCGACGTGGTCATCGACGATCCTGGCGTGTCGCGCCTGCACGCGCGCGTCCGTCGCGCGGCGAACAATGAGTTCTGGCTCTACGATGAGGGCAGCATCGCCGGCACATTTCTAAACTACGAACGGCTGGGGCTGGCCCCGCGCCTGTTGCAGCACAATGACGTGATCCAGTTCGGGCGGGTAACACTCCGCTTCCGGCTGGAACTGCCGGGATCGCCCGGCGACTGGTAATATGGATAAATCCGGCGGCGAGACCTTTCTGAAGCACTTTTCGCCCATTGCCGGCAGGAGAGAACAAATGCAAGCTCGAAGCGCGACGATTACGGGAAGCCTCATACTGCTTCTGTCCGTGTTCCTGGCCGCTTGCGCGGGGATCGACCTGCCTCCGACGGTCCCGGAGACAGGCGTGTCGGCCACGGCCATGGCGACAGATGAAGTGGTCGCGGCAACGACCGAACTGCTCCCGACATCGCTCCCGAGCGACGAACCATCGACTACATCCCTACCGGGAATCGGCGAGACGCCGGCGTTGATGTGCACACCGCCGGCTTGCGCGATCGGCGAGACCTACGTTTGCCCGAGCGGCGACTGCCCCGGCGGGTGCGGCACCGTCTGCGCCCCGCCGACGCCGATCACCGGGCCGCTTGGCCCTGCTCCCACGGATTGGGAGTCTCTTGAGACCTGGCTGACCACTCTCTGGCGCGGCGATGTCAACCCGGCGGCCGTGCGCGCGGCGCTGCAACAATCGGGGATGCAGAAATCGCTCGAAGACTGGCGCGCGGCCGACCTCGACGGCGATCTGCGCGACGAGTGGATCCTCGTCCTCTATGACCAATCCTTACCCGGCGTGCCGTTCGGGTCGGCCGGCGATCTGTGGGTCGTCAACGGCGAAGGCGTCATCTTCCGCTATTACACCGCGCCCAGCACCGATATTTACGAGTTCATCGCGCCGACTGTTGTCAGCCTGGCCGACCTGACCGGCGACGGCCTGCCCGAACTCATCACCGACGCGACGATCTGTGGCGCGCACACCTGTTACAACAACTACCGCATCACCGGCTTGCGCGACGGTGCACTGGTCGATCTGGTACTGGCCCCTCCGGTGGCCGAAGGGGAACCCCCGGGCACAGCCATCACCATGAGCTACGCCGATTCAAAACTGGCCGATGTCGACAACGAAGGCCTTCCGGAGTTTCTCGTCCACGGCGGCACGATCGGCTCGGCCGGGGCGGGCGTCGTGCGGCCGCGCACCGAGGTATGGGGGTGGGATGGCACGGCCGTCTCGCTGGCTGAAACAATCCTCGATCCCAGCGGGTACCGGCATCATATCCTCTACGAGGCCAACGACCGGATGGCCGCCGGAGACCTGGACGGTGCGTTGGCCCTGTATGAGACGGCCATCAACGACGCCGCGCTGCGCGACGACGGCTTCGCCTACGCGCCGGAGCAGACGCGGGCCGACATCAGCGCCTTCGCCGCCTTTCGGCTGATTCTGATCGACCTCATGCAGGGGAACGCCGAGCGCGCCGCGAGTCGTCTGGCGTGGTTGCAGATGACCTATCCGGAATCGCCCACGACCGGCGCGGCGCTGACACTGGTCAGCGAGTGGGCCGGGCCGGATGGAGCGGCTGCGCTGTGCGCGCGAATCGAGGACAGCATGGCCACACTGGACAACCCCACCGGCGCGTTGGCTGATATGGGCTACGGCAACCCCAGCCTGGGTGCGGCCGACTTCTGCCCCTGAGAGAACCAATCGTGGGTCGGGGCCAGTAAGAACCCGTTAGTCGTTCTCTTCGAGCGGCACAAACCCCTGTCCGACGATCTCGTTGGCCGGGATGACGGTGATGAAGGCGTGGGGATCTTCCTCGCGGACGATCACTTTCAATTGCTCGATCTCGGTCACGGTCAGGGCGATCAGCAGGACCTCACGCTCCTGTTTCATGTACATGCCGCGGCCGTGCAACGCCGTCACGCCGCGCTTCATCTCGCGGATCACCCGGCCGGCCATTTTGTCGGGGTCGGCGGCAACGACCAGGGCCATTACCTGTTGGCGGCGATGCTTGCGCCGGCTCAGGCGCGATTGGGCGGCCTTCGAGATTGACGTCTTGCCCGCCGAATTCGACGGCCACAGATTACCCAGGAAATCCTCGACGTCATATTTGGGCACCACCTCGCCGCTGGCTTCGTGCAGGTCACGAGTGATGAATGCGATCAGGAACAGGATCAGGAGAAAGATGAGGGTGCCGCCCAGCACCACGCCGCCGCCTACTGGCCCAACGTCGGCGCGCGCCACCAGTTCACCCAACGTCGCCGGCTCGATCGGGTGGAGGTATAGCTTCATGAGAATGGCCGCTTCGAGGATGCTGAAGATGGCCAGGTAGTTGTTGCGCAACCGGCGGCCGATCGCTTCCAGTCGCGAGATGGGGAACTCGGGCTGCAAGAGCGATTCGGCCAGGGTCTCGTTCCATTCGGCGTGGGGTGCGAAGGGCGGGACGAGCATCGCGGCGAAGAAATCCGTCTCCATGAGGCGCGCCCGCAGACTCCACAGCTCGTAATATCGATAGCGCCGGGCCTCGATGGACAGGAAAAGCACGGTCAGCAACATGACCAGCAGGAACACGCCCCAATGGTTCTCCGGCGCGGCAAAAACGAAAGTGATCGCTGCGGCAACGGTCACGACTGCCCAGTTGGTCGTCATGTCCAGCCGCGACCGCCAGACGTTGGAACGCTGGATCTCGGCCCGGTAGTAATGGGTCATGGCCGTGTTGAACTCCGACGGCCGCATCTTGTAGCCGCGAAACGTCCAGACCGGCTCGTAAGAAGTGCCGGGATTTGCTTGCTCGTCTATCGCATCCGCCGCGTTGGAGGGTTTCGGCCCCGCCTCTCCGGATTCCGTCATGTCACTCTGGTTCCTGTTGCTGCTTGTTTCGTTTCCGCGCCAGGTGCTGACCCGCGGATCGGTCCTCTCTCTGCCAATGGGCCAGACCACCCTGCCGGGCGATCTCCTGCACGAGCGCCTCGGCCAAAGCCAGCAGAGCCTTGTCGCCGGCGGGCAGGTCGCCATAGGGCACGTTAACGCGGCCGTCGCGGGTGGGCACGGATAGCGCCACCACGTGATCGGCCGCTTCTTCGTCAACGTGATAATTGCGCTCGGCGTAAATGCCGCGCTCCTTCAGCGTGGCGTACAGACGGTCCACATACGGCCCCCCCTCGATGAACAGGTCGTTGATCTCCGTGGCGTCGCTGAACCGATCCCAGGTGGTGTGGATAAAGGTGACGCGCCGCCAGCGCAGGCTGACGATGGGTTGGGCCAGCTTCTGTAACGGCTCCAGTTGCACCTTGTAATAGATGTCGTCGGCGCGGGGGTGATCAGGCTGGTCGGGCAGCAGATTGCGGCGGCGAACCAGTTCGTCACCGGCACGGCGGGCATAGTAGTGGATGGCCCATTTTTCGTCGCCGAAGTTGCTGCCGAAATAAAAGGCCAGGTACTCGGCATGTAATCCCCTCGGCGCGGATCGATGTGGGATGCGGTACCAGCCCTCGCGGCGAATGATCTCGAAGTCCGCCGGCCGGGGGACGTAAGCGACGAGGACGCGATCTTCGGGATACATGCCGGTTAGTTTATCGCGAAATAATTTACCGGCCTATGCCCAATGTTGCACATTTGGATGGACGTATCTTTGCGACGTTGTGCTGATTTCTTCGCTATAATGGCACGATGCCGGAATTACCCGAAGTTGAGACGTTCGTCCGCGCCTTGCGCGCGCCACTGGTCGGCCGAACCATCACCGGCGTGCGCAATGACTGGCCGCGCCACATCGCCGTCCCGCCGCCCGACGAGCTGGCCCGGCGAATCACCGGCCGCCGGATCGAAGCCATCGATCGGCGCGGCAAATACCTTGTCTTCACCCTGAGTGACGACGAGACGCTGATCATCCACCTGAAGATGTCGGGGCATTTGTCCGTCGTGGCGGCGCAGACGCCGGCCGATCGTTATGCCCATACCGTCTTCGCGCTGGACGACGGCCACGAGTTGCGTTTCCGTGACCCACGCAAGTTCGGCCGTGTCTATCTGGTGCACAACCCGGCGGCCGTTCTCGGCGCGCTTGGCCCGGAACCGCTGGCGGATGGTTTCACCGTCGAGGCGCTGGCCGCGCGATTGGCCGGGCGTAAGCGCGTGCTGAAGCCGTTGTTGCTCGATCAGACATTCATCGCCGGGATCGGCAATATCTATGCCGACGAAGCGCTGTTCTACGCGGGCATCCAGCCGACACGTCGCAGCGATACGCTGACAACCGGCGAGATCGCCGCGCTCCACGCCGCGATACGCAAGGTACTGGCGATGGGCATCGAGCGCGAGGGGGCCAGCATCGGCACCTACGTGAAGGCCGATGGTGAGATGGGCGATATGCAGAACGCGGTGGCCGTCTTTAGACGCACGGGGCAGGCGTGCTACACCTGCGGCCGCCCCATCGAACGGATCGTGCTGGGCGGGCGCAGCACGCATTATTGCCCGAACTGTCAGAAATGACGGTGGTTTGTAATTAAAAAGGCCTCAGAGTATATCGAATACTCTGAGGCCGGGCTGTTTACCGTCGCGCTTTCTTCTTCTGCTGCGGTTTCTTTCCGCCACCGGCCGGTTGGCGGCCTGCCTGCCCGTTGCCGCCCGCTGTGGCCGTCGCCATTCCCGGCCGCCCGTGGCAATTCTTGTACTTCTTGCCGCTACCGCAGGGGCATAGATCGTTGCGGCCGACGTCGGGCGTGTCCTTGCGCAATTCTGTCCCCTTGCCCTTGTCGCGCTTAACAGTCTGGTAACCGGCATCCTGCGATTGAATCTTGTAGGCCACTTCCTGCTGTTGTTGCTGGACAAATGCCTGATGGCCGGAAATCTCGCGGAAGAAACGATCAGCAATGTCGCGGTCGATGTTCCTGCGCATGTCGCCGAACATCTCAAACGAGCGTTTCTTGTACTCGATCTTCGGGTCACGCTGGCCGAAGGCCTGCAGGCCGATCTCGCGGCGCAGGTCATCCATAGCCGTCAGGTAGTCGCGCCACTCGCGGTCGATGGCCTGCAACAGGAGCAACCGCTCGTAGTTGCGATATTCGTCCGCGCCGATGTAGGCTCGCCACTTCTCCTGCTGCTTGTCAATGTAGCCTTCGAGGGCGGCGGCCAGCTCGTCGGCATCCAGCGCCGAAAGGCTCTGCAGGAGCAGGTCGCGCAAGACCGTGTCTACGCTCTCACGGAAGTGAGCCTGACGTTCGGTCATGTTCTTGATCGACAGGCCGTCGAGGCTGAACCGGGTGAAAGCCTGATTGATGTCGGCTTCGGCCTCGCTCCAGATAGCGTCGCGGCCGGCCTTGTCGGCGTAATCGGCCAGAAACTCGTTAAACAGAGATTGCACCTGGGCGATGTAATCGATGCGTATCCGCTCCCGAGTCTGCACCTGCCCGCTCTTGTGCGATGCCAGCGCGCCCAGATTGGGCACCGGCGGCACCAGCGGCAGGAAACGGCCCATCGCCTGCAGCAATTGCAACAGGTTTGTGCCCTGTCGCTCCTGTTCGTGGGCCAGCGAGACGAGCCGCGTCGTCAAACGATCGGGCGGCATACGTTCCAGCTCTTCCCGATCCAGATCGCTCAGCAACGGCAGCAGGCTGCCCACCCGACGCAGGACGGCCGGGATATTGACGGTGTTGGTCGCGTCGGTGGTGAAGTCCTGCACCACCCGCTCGACCTCGCCGCGAATGAAATCGGTGTAGCCGTTGACGTAATGGTCGATCAATTCGTCGATGGCCTGGTCGAAGGCTGCGTCCACCTTTCCGTCAAGGTCCACATCCTCACCCATGAGGATCTCGCGCCGCTCGTTGTAGATGGCCTGGCGCTGCTTGTTCATCACGTCGTCATACTCGACGACGTTCTTGCGCATGTCGAAGTTGTAACCTTCGATGCGCTCCTGCGAACTTTCGATGATCTTGTCCAGCAAGCCGCTCTCGATGGGCATGTCATCGGGGATGTTGGTACGGGTCATGAACCCTTTCAGCCGCTCGCCCCCGAAGCGCTTCATCAGATCATCTTCAAGCGACAGAAAGAAGCGCGACGAGCCGGGGTCGCCCTGACGCGCGGCGCGGCCGCGCAACTGATTGTCGATGCGCCGCGACTCATGCCGCTCCGAGCCGACGACATGTAACCCGCCCAGCCGCCAAATTTCTTCCTTGTCGCGCCTGGCTTGGTCGCGCAGTTCCTGGATACGGGCAATATGTTGCGGGCCAAGGCCGGGAATCGTGTCGACCAGATGCTGCGCTTCGTCGGGGCGGTCGCCCAACACGGCGCGGATGAGCGCGGCGCGGGCGTTGTAGTGGTGCTCGAATGTCTGCTCGGCCAGGAATTGGGACAGCTGCTTTTCGTCGCCCTGGATGTTCTGGTAGCGCACCAGCTCGCTCCAGCGCCGCATGATGTCGTCGACCAGAACCACGTCCTTGTCGAGGCTCTCGACGTAGACGCGCGCCTCGGCCAATTGGCCGCCGCGCACCCGGCGCAGAACCTCCAGCAGGTCGTTGTAGTCGATGCCGTAGGGCTCCTGCAACACCCGCGCCAGATGGCCAACGATCTGTACCTGATCGATATCGGTCATAGCCGCCGCGAAACGCTCCTTTGTCTCCAGCAGCGCGTCGACCAGGTCCTCAGTCAGCTTGTTGCTCTTGCGGGCTGTGTCGCGGGCGGTTTCCTCGCCCTCGGTCTGCAACTTGAGGGCTAGTTGCACCAGCAACGGCCGGTCGAACATCTCGTTTTCCAGCACTTCGGCGGCCAGCCCCTCGGCGTTGCCGCCCAGCAAAATGTCGGTGCCACGGCCGGCCATGTTGGTGGAGATAGTCACCGCGCCCTTGCGCCCGGCCTGGGCCACGATGAGCGCTTCGGACTGGTGGATTTTCGCATTCAGCACGTTGTGGGGAATGCCCTCCCGCCGCAGGTAGTTGGCAATCACCTCGGAGTGCTCCACCGAAGTCGTGCCGACGAGAACCGGCCGCCCGGTTGTGTGAACGGCCTTGATCTCGTTAAGTATCGCCTGATCCTTGGCATTGAGTGTGCCATAAACCTGATCGGCGAAATCGAGCCGCTTGTAATAGACCGGCTCGCCGCCCGGTCTCACGTAGACCGTCGCTTCGGCCCCATCGACCTTCTCGCGCCGCGTCTCCAGTCCCATCTGACCGGTATCGATGATGTATTCGACGTTTGTCGGCAGGGGCGTCACACCCAACTCGTAGATCTTGTCGAACTCCTCGGCGTCGGTCAGGGCCGTACCGGTCATGCCGGCCAGCTTGTCGTAGAGGCGGAAGTAGTTTTGCAGGGTGATGGTCGCAACGGTGACCGTTTCGCGCTTGACGTTGACGCCTTCCTTGGCCTCGATGGCTTCGTGCAGGCCGTCGGAATAACGGCGGCCGGGCATAAGGCGGCCGGTGAAGTCGTCGACGATAACGACTTCGTCACCCTGGACAACGTAATCAACGTCGCGCTTGAACAGGTATTGGGCGCGCAGGGCGTTATCGAGGTAGTAGGTCAGATGATAGAAGCGCGGATCGTAGAGGTTGTCGCCAGCTTCGGCATCGATCTCCTCGATGCGCTTCTCAATCTCGGCGATGCCCATTTCGGTCAGGCTGATGCTGCGGCTCTTTTCGTCGATGTCGTAGTGGCCGTTTGGTTCCTCTTCCTCGTCGGCCGTGTTGGCCCGCAGTCGACGCACATATTCGGCAAAACGGATGTAATCCTTGCCCGAACGCGCCGCGGGGCCGGAGATGATGAGCGGCGTGCGCGCTTCGTCGATGAGGATATTGTCGACCTCGTCGATGATAGCGTAGTGCAAATCGCGCTGCACAAGCTGGTCCTTGCGCACGGCCATATTATCGCGCAGATAATCGAAGCCGAACTCGCTGCTGATGCCGTAAGTGATATCGGCCTCGTAGGCCTGGCGACGGGTGCTCGGCCGCCAATGTACCAGACGTTCGTCTTCAAGCTCGGCGCCGGGGTTGACATACTCCGGGTCGAACAGCGCCGAAAAGCCCAGCGGACCTATGACGCCGACCGACATGCCGAGCAAGTTGAATATCTTGCCCATCCAGCCGCCGTCGCGCCGGGCCAGATACTCGTTGACCGTGACCAGATGGACACCTTTGCCGCTGAGGGCATTAAGATACAGCGGCAACGTGGCGACCAGCGTCTTGCCCTCGCCGGTGCGCATCTCGACGACCTCGCCCTGATGGAGCAGGATGCCACCCATGATTTGGACGTCGTAGTGGCGCAGACCGATGGCGCGGCGGGAAGCTTCACGCACCAAAGCAAAGGCCTCGGGTAGAATGTCGTCGAGGTCAGCGCCGGCGGCGACACGTTCTTTCAGTTCGGCCGTGCGTTCGCGGAAGGCCTCGTCGGGCAGGCGTTTCAATTCAGCTTCGCGCTCGCCGGCGTCGTCGACTTCCGGCCGTAAATTTTTGATTATCTTCTTGTTCGGATCACCGACAATGCTGGATACGATTTTCTTGAACATGGCGCATACCATTATAGGCTACTCCTCCAACGGGAGCGGCCATCCTAGGGATTCTTTAAGGCGATGGAGAAAAACCCGAGATTCTTCCGGACTTCCCGGTTTTCCGACGGTGGGTTCCCCCTACTCATTGAATAATTCGCCCACGCTGCGTCCCTCGTGGGAGCGCATAATGACCTCGCCCAGCAGCTCGGCCACAGTCAGGACGGTCATGTTGGGCAGACGTTTTTCCGGCGGAAGGGGCAGCGTGTCAGTCGTGACGATCTCCTTGATGCCCAACCCGGAGAGGCGCTCGATGGCCGGCGGCGACAGCACGGGATGGGTAAAGGCCAGATAGATATCGCGCGCGCCATTGGATCGCACAACATCGACTGCCTGGGCTACACTCCCGGCCGTATCCACCAGGTCGTCGACGATGAGCACATCGCGATCGGCCACGCTGCCGATGAGCGTCAGCGCCTCGCGGCCTGTTTCGTTGCCTATCCGTCGCTTCTCGACGAAGGCCAGCGGAAAGCCGAGAGCTTCGGCGTAGTTGCGGCCACCCTTGGCATAGCCCAGGTCGGTCGTCACTACCGTCGCGTTCAGATTCTTGCCGCGAATGTAGCTGGAGATAATGTGAAGCGCGGTCAACGAGTCGCCGGGAATCTTGTAAAAGCCCTGAATCTGCCCGGCGTGAAGGTCGATGGTGACCCATCGGTCGGCTCCGGCCACCTCGATCATGTCGGCCAGAAGACGAGCGGTGATGGGAACGCGCGGCTGGTCTTTCTTGTCGCTCTGCGAGTAAGACATGTACGGGATGACGACCGTCACGCGACCGGCCGAGTCTCGCTTGAAACAGTCGATGGCTATCAGCATCTCCATGATGTTGTTATGCACCGGCCGATCGTGGGTCTGGATAAGGTAGACATCCTGCCCACGCACGCTGCTGTTCAGCCGGATGAAGATGTTCTCGTTGGGAAAGGTAATTTTGTCCCAACGATTGAGACGCATCCCGATGTAGTCAGCTACGCGCTGGGCCAGTTCGGGACAGGCTGAACCGGCATATAATTTGATGTCGCCGTACATGAATTCTCCCACAACGATATTTAAAGGAAGTTCAGGCCGGAGTAAAGGCGGTCGGCGGCCGCGTAGGGGTCCATCCGGCGTTCGACAACGGCTGAGATAAGCGCCGCCCGTTCCTCTGCCGGCACGCGAGCGTTCATCTCATCAATGAACCGCTCGCGCAACAGACGCTCGATCTCGCTCCGGCTGCGCGCTCGCTCCCGCGCGGTCCAGCCGCCGGTGGCCAGCAGATATTCGCGATGTCGATCCACCGCGGCGGCCAGTTCGATAACGCCCGTGCCGGTTGTGGCGACCGTCTGCAACACGGACACACCCCAGCCGTCGCTTCTCCCGGCCGTTTCGCCGCGAGCAACCCAGTCACGATGCCCCGCATCCCGGTGGGCGGGGTCATCAATGGCCGGCGGCATAGCCAGGTGGAGCATCATCTCCAACGACTTCACCGTGCGGTTTGCGCCCGGCTGGTCGGCCTTGTTAACGACAAGAATATCGGCAATCTCCAGGATGCCGGCCTTGATCGACTGGACATCATCCCCCATGCCCGGCGCTTCGAGGACGATAGTCGTGTGCGCGGACGTGGCAATATCGACCTCAGCCTGCCCGGCGCCGACCGTTTCGACCAGGATTACGTCATAGCCGGCGGCGTCGAGCACTTTCACCACCGCCATCGTGCTGCGCGCCAGGCCGCCCAGGCTGCCCCGCGAGGCCATCGAGCGGACAAAGATGCCCTCGTCGCCCGACAGATCGCGCATACGCACCCGGTCACCCAGGATTGCGCCGCCGGTGAACGGGCTGCTCGGATCGACCGCGACGATCCCGACACGGCGGCCGTCGACGCGAAAGGCCTTGGCCAGTTCGTTAACCAGGCTGCTCTTGCCGGAACCGGGCGAGCCGGTGATGCCGACGATATGGGCCTTGCCGGTATGCGCGTAGAGGATGCGAACGATATCCTGCGCGGCCGCAGCACCACTCTCCACGAGCGTAATAAGCCGCGCAATTGAGCGCGTATTCCCTTGTCGCGCTCCAGCAATCCAGTCTCTTGTAATATTTTCCGCAAGCACCGGAACTTATTATAGCCATTGATGGCATGGTTTACGAACAGGGCGGGTTGTGAAAAATGAGATCAAAATGAGCGCCGAGCCTTGCCCACCCAGTGATTCCGCTCTTATACTGCAAGGTAGAGGGTTTGGCAGTACCGCAGACCCCCGCGTTACCGCTTTAAACCTGGTTCTGCCATGAATATGTTACTGAACGTCCGCATCCGTTCCAAAGTATTAATCTATATACTGGTTATCCTTGCCTTGGCGGCGCTTGTCGTCATCGGCGAACGACGCAGCCAGGCCCAGACCGGTCCCGCGCCGTTGGAACCAACGGCCGGTGTCTATGGCGAGGCCCAAGTCAGCGCTTCTTCGCTCAATCTGCGCACCGGCCCCCATGTCAGCTATACGGCCGTGGCCTATCTGATGGAAGGGGAAGAAATCCAGATGGTAGGGCGCAACCGGGACTCATCATGGGTACAAATCGAGCTGTACAACGGCTATCGCGGGTGGGTCAATGCGAGCTACATCCGTCCGACAGTCGACATCACCGCCCTGCCCATCGTTGACGTATCCCTGTGGGGCGCAACCGCCTTTGTCACCAATGACCCCGTCCCGGTCTACACCGGTTCAGACGTGGGATACTCCCTGCTGGACTGGGCGCGTCCGGGCGATGTGCTGGCTCTCAATGGGCGCAATGACGATGCATCCTGGATCCACGTCTATCTGCCCGACGGCCGCGCCGGCTGGGTCGCCGCAAGCGCGTCGCTTCTGCCCTCGGCGCCGCTCAACGACCTGCCGATCATTACTCCCTTTCTCGATGCTCCATCGCCGAATCTCGTCGCCTACTTTCTCGTCTATAACGGGCCGGGCTTCCTCTATGAACCGCTGGACAGCGTGAGCGAGGGAATGACGCTGGGCATCACCGGACGAACGGCCGACAATCACTGGGTGCGGGTGCGCCTGCCCGACGGCCGCGAGGGGTGGATCGCCGCCGAGATCATTCACATCAACGCTGCGCTGGGCAACGTGCCGGTGGTGGAAGGCATCGCGCCGCCACTGGTAGTCGGGTGGCAGGCGACGGGACAGACGGCCGCCGGTGATGGCGGTCAACCCGCGGCGACAGTCACGGCGGCACAACCCACGATGACAGCCACGACAGAGGCGACGGCAACGACAACCGCAAGCGGAGGAGGCAAGCAACCGGGACCGGCGGCCACGGCAACAACCGCCCCGCCGACAGAGACAGCCGCCCCGGCGACGAGCACGCCCGAACCGACCGGTACGGCAGCTTCCACAAGCACCGTCCCCGCCCCGACAACAACGACAACGGCTCCCACGAACACACCCGAGCCCCCGGCGACCCCCGGGGCCACAGAAACGCCGGGTACAAGCGGGGAGGCCACGCCGCCCACCGGGTTACCCGTCGTTTACGTCTACGCCACACCCGACGCGAACACCGCGCCCATCCTGCGCGTCGTGCCCGGGCAGAGCGTCGTACTCATCGGCCGGAACGCGGAAGCCACCTGGGTCAAAATATGGCTCCCCGGAAACCAGGAGGGCTGGATTCAGGCCGATGCCCTGCAACTGGAAATTGACATCGCGACATTACCCGTCGTGCAACCATGAGCTGAAAAGCCCCCGGAGCGCAGGTTTTGCTCCGGGGGCTTTTTTTATAGAAGTTATCCCCGCAGGTATTCTCTCTCTATTTCTTTTTTAGTAGTCCGTAGTAGGGGCTGGGGAAAGCTGGATAACCTTTCCGGATGCACATATATGGGGTCGCAAGCCTAATTCTCCCCCTATCTACCCTCTATTTAGCCCCACGCACCACCGTTAACTGTGGACGGGCTGGGGAGAGCGCCGGAAAACCCAATTTCACATAAAGACCTGCATATGGCGTACTGTGCCATGTATTTACACCTCTCCCCCCATATATGGCGTAATTGTTGTATAACCGGCCAAATACAGATTAATTTTCCTTCCTCACCTAAGTGAGACATGGTCCAGATTTCCCCAAAAAAAGGTTGTTTTCCACAACATTTCCACACTTATCCACAATTTTGGGACGTCAATCTCCCGTGGTTGACCGGGTATTTAGCTGATTGAGCGCCATTTTTCTGGCCAACTTCTCGCGCCGGGCATGCAGAATGGTGGGCGGCGCGGCCCGAACGTCACACTGGTCGGGGGTCAGGGGGCAGCGCTCGCATGTCTCGTGGATGATTGTGTGAGGAATATCGGGGTCGTCGAGGAAGCGTATGGTCTTGCGCAGGTCGGCATCGATGCGGAAGCCGATGATGACGCTGCTGGAAAGGCCGGGCGAGAGGACCATCTGCCGCCCGAAACCGAGGCACAGAAACTTTTCCTGCGTCTCCAGAAACTCGGAAATCTGCACGCCGACGGGCAGCGGCGATGAGGAAGCCTGACGACCGGCTGACGGTTTTGGAAGCAGGCGAATGGATAGCCAGCGCCGGCAATGGTGCTCGAACAGACCGATCCCGCTGGGCACGAGGAGCTGGTTCATGTTCAGATGGCGTACCAGCTGGTATTCGTCCGTGCCTGCCGCGTGATGAAACCGCAGGAAGTGCAGTTTGAAGCCGAAAAATTGGGGAATCAACTCGCTGAAGCGATAGAGCAGCATCTCCGGTGTCACGTCGTAGGTGGTCAGCATGGCCGAGAATGGTTCCGGGTCCCAGGCGGGCAGGGCGAAGAAATCCTCCAGGTCGGCCAGCACGCGCGCGCGCGGCATGAGCACCACACCGCCAAAGTAAGCCGCGCGGGCGTCGTTAAGCAACTGCTGGAAGGAGTCGATCTCTTCCGTGGTTGAGGTCAAAGAGCGTTCCTTCAGGCCCAAATAGCAATAGCCGATCTCGCGGGCCAGGATGAAACGAACCTGCCGGGCATAAAGGCGGTCGTTGATGAATAGCTGCGGGCGTCGGCCGGGTTGCAGCACGGAGCGATAATTGCGTAGCTCCTCGGAGGTGGCGAGGGTCTTGTCGTCGATGGTGTAGCCATATTCCTGCCGCAGGATGGAGGCCAGCGTCGCCAGCGGGATGAGCGGGGCGTCGTCAAACCCGTAGCGCGGGCCGAACTCGGCCATGAAGGTCTCGGCCGCGTCTTCAAGGTCGGGGAAGTAATTCTCGTGGATCTCTTGGTAGGATCGGAGCGCCGCCCGCAGAAATTCGTCTTCCTTCAGATCATACCGCCGGGAGATTTCGATGATGGCGTGGAGAAGGGCGCTGGCGCGATCCGGTTCGCGCGTCAGTAAGCCCAGGGCGTCGGCCGGCTCCAGCCCGAACTCCTCGAACGGAAAACGGCGCACAGTCGACGAGGCCAGCGCGCTTTCCAGGTAACGCAGCGACGAAGCGAGCTTGATCGAAACCAGATCGTCGTATTCCTTGCCGAGAGCCGCGGCCATTTTGACGATCTTGTCTGCCCGCGGGTATTTGCGCCCTTTCTCGATCTCGGTCAGGTAGGAGGGGGAAAGCTCGCATTGCCGGGCCAAATCGGAGAGTGTCAGACCGGCCTCAAGCCGCGCCTGTCGGACCTTCATACCGAAAATAATATTGATCAGGTCGATCCCCATGATAACTCTCCCGGCTTATCTTGTTTCTGGTGACCAGGTGTCCCCTGGTCGAGGCCTGTCGTGACCAGGCGACGGTTCCCTGTTGTCATGACGAAAACATGACAACTATCACTTTACAGGGCATGACACTGTGCGTTATAATGACGCAATGCGTTAAACGTATGGTTTCGCATCGTATTTGTCAACGATCGTCCTTAATTTTAGCGAATATTCGCTAATAGTAAAATTCATTTTGCCGTTTTATTGACAAATATCGACGAAATCCTCTATACTTGCCGTTATAATTAGCGAATATTCGCTGACAGTGAAAATAACGATTTACAGCCATATCAGGAGAAAGTGGAAATGGCGCCAGATGAAATCGAAATCCGCGGCGAGATAACGCCCGAATTCGCCCAAATTCTTACGCCCGAAGCCCTGACCTTTATCGCCACGCTCCAGCGCGCCTTTAATGACCGTCGACTTGAGCTGCTGGAACGCCGTGCCGCGCGCCAGAAAGAGATCGACGGCGGGGCGATGCCCGATTTTCTGCCTGAGACGGCCGGCATTCGCGCCGCCGATTGGACGGTCGCGCCCATCCCTACCGACCTGCAAGACCGTCGCGTCGAGATCACCGGCCCGGTCGACCGCAAGATGGTCATCAACGCCCTTAACTCCGGCGCCACCGTCTACATGGCCGACTTCGAGGACTCCCACTCGCCGACCTGGGCGGCCACCATCGAGGGGCAAATCAATCTCCGCGACGCGATCAATCGTACCATCACATTCACCAGTCCCGAAGGCAAGCGCTACCGGCTGAATGAAAAGACGGCCGTCTTGCTGGCCCGGCCGCGCGGCTGGCATCTTAACGAGAAGCACGTCCTCATCGACGGCCGCGAGATGTCGGCGTCGCTGTTCGACTTCGGCCTCTACTTCTTCCACAACGCGCATAACCTCGTCGCCCGCGGCACGGGGCCATACTTCTACCTGCCGAAGCTGGAGAGTCATCTGGAAGCCCGTCTGTGGAACGACGTCTTTGTGACGGCGCAGGAATACGTCAGCCTGCCCGTCGGCACGATCCGCGCCACGGTCCTTATCGAGAACATTCTGGCCACGTTCGAGATGGACGAGATCCTCTGGGAGTTACGGGAGCACTCCGCGGGGTTGAATTGCGGTCGCTGGGATTACATCTTCAGCGCCATTCGCAAGTTCCAGAAACACCCCGACTTCTTCCTGCCCGACCGGGCGCAGGTGACCATGACCACGCCGTTCATGCGCGCCTACTCGCAGCTGGTCATCAAGACCTGCCACCGGCGCAACATTCACGCCATGGGCGGCATGGCAGCGCAGATTCCGATCAAGAACGATCCCGAAGCCAATGAGACGGCGCTGGCCAAGGTGCGGGCCGACAAGGAGCGCGAGGCCAAGGATGGCCACGATGGCACCTGGGTGGCCCACCCCGGCCTGGTCGCCATCGCCGGCGACATTTTCGACAAGTACATGCCGACGCCCAATCAGATTCACCGCAAGCGGGAAGACGTACACGTGACGGCCGCCGAGCTGCTGGCCATCCCCACGGGAACGATCACGGCCGGCGGAGTGCGCACCAACGTCGACGTAGGCATTCGTTATATGGCTGCCTGGCTGAGCGGCAACGGCTGCGTGCCGATTTATAACCTGATGGAAGACGCGGCCACGGCCGAGATCTCCCGCTCGCAACTCTGGCAATGGCTTCATAACCCGAACGCCAGGCTCGACGACGGCCGGAAGATCACGGTCGATCTGTTCCGCGAGGTGACGGCCGATGTGCTGGCCGATCTAAAGAGCCAGATCGGCGAGGCCGATTTCGCCGCCGGCAATTACGAGCTTGCTGCCCGGCTTTTTGACGAGATCAGCGTGGCTGATGAATTCACCGATTTTCTGACGCTGAAGGCGTATGAGTATTTGAATTGAGGGGCAGGGGAGCTGCTCCGCGGTTATCCGTACGTGAATCCGATAGGGATGGGTTGCAAACCCGCCCCTACATAAAAAATCAGAATTCATGATGTGGAGGCGAGGATGTTCAAACCATATAATGTGGCGAAGTTGAAGGATGATTGGGAGCTGAACAAGCGCTGGCAGGGGATTGTCCGGCCCTATTCGGCTGAGGACGTCATCCGGCTGCGCGGTTCGGTGCAGATCGAACATACGCTGGCCCGAATGGGCGCGGAACGGCTGTGGCGGCTGATGCAGCAGGAGGATTTTGTGGCCGCTCTGGGAGCCGTCACCGGCAACCAGGCCGTTCAGCAGGTGCAGGCGGGGCTGAAGGCGATCTACGTCAGCGGCTGGCAGGTGGCCGGCGACAACAACACGGCCGCCCACACTTACCCCGATCAGAGCCTCTACCCGGCCGACAGTGTGCCCAATCTGGTGAAGCGCATCAACAATGCCCTGCAGCGCGCGGATCAAATCCACCACATGCAGGACGAGAACGGGGTCTACTGGTACGCGCCCATCGTTGCCGATGCGGAGTCCGGCTTCGGCGGCTCGCTCAACGCCTTCGAGCTGATGAAGGCCATGATCGAGGCGGGCGCGGCGGGTGTTCACTTCGAGGATCAACTGTCGTCGGCCAAGAAATGCGGCCACATGGGCGGCAAGGTGCTCGTGCCGACGCGCGAGTTCGTCCAGAAACTGGTGGCGGCGCGACTGGCGGCCGACGTGATGGGCGTGCCCAGTGTGCTCATCGCCCGCACCGACGCCAACGGGGCTGACTTGCTGACCAGCGATGTCGATCCCTATGATCAGTCATTCTGCACCGGCGAGCGCACGGTGGAGGGCTTCTATCGCATCAACAGTGGGCTGGATTCGGCTATCGCTCGTGGCCTGGCCTATGCGCCCTATGCCGATGTGGTGTGGTGCGAGACAGCCCATCCCGACATGTCCGAGGCGCGCCGTTTCGCCGAGGCGATCCACGCCAGGTTCCCCGGCAAGCTGCTGGCCTACAACTGCTCGCCGTCGTTCAACTGGAAGCGCAACCTGGGCGAGGCCGACATTGCCAAGTTCCAGCGCGAGCTGGGCCAGATGGGCTATGCCTTCCAGTTCGTGACACTGGCCGGCTTCCACACGCTGAACGCCGCCATGTTCGAGCTGGCCGTGGGCTACAAGGATCACGGCATGGCCGCCTATTCCCGGTTCCAGCAGCGCGAATTTCAGCTGGAAGAGGAGCACGGCTTCCGCGCCATCAAGCATCAGAGTTTCGTCGGCGCGGGTTATTTCGACGAGATACAGATGGTCGTCTCACGCGGTGAATCGTCAACTGTGGCTCTCAAGGGTTCGACCGAAGAAGAGCAGTTCGAGATCGCCGCGGCCAACGGCCACGCTTAGGCGTTCCTGAGGCGGATTGCCCGTCCGCCTCCCCATTTCATTTCTCCTTCAGGGAAAGGGGGTGGCCGCCCGGCTGCCCCCTTTTCGTGCCGGCCTCTCTTGCGTTGCCTGGCGCAATCCGTTATTCTGTCACTGCCGGAGGCGATGATGACCTGTTGCCCACACTGTCAAGGCGCGGACCGTTTCTTTAACCAGCGCGTGGCCGCGGCCGATCTGCGAAAATACCGGCGGCATGGCCCGCGGGGAATGACGAAGCGGCTGCTCGACACATTGCGGGCCGCCGGCGTCGACGGCATGACGCTGCTGGACATCGGCGGCGGTATTGGCGTCATCCAGCATGAGTTGAGCGCTGCCGGCGTGACGGACGTCACCGATGTCGACGCCTCAAGCGCCTACCTGGCGATGGTGCGGCAAGAGGCCGAGAAGCGGGGTTACGCCGCCCGGGCACGCTATCTGCATGGCGATTTCGTCGCCCTGGCCGGCCAGATCGAGCCGGCCGACATCGTCACGCTGGACCGCGTTCTGTGCTGCTATCCGGACGGCGTAGCGCTGGTCAACGCCGCTGCCGCCCGCGCCAAACGCTTCCTCGGCCTGATTTACCCGCGCGACAGCTGGTGGGCCAGGAAGGGCGCGGTCTTGCTGAACCTGTATCCCCGATTGCGCGATGACCCCTTCCGCACCTACATTCACTCGACAGCGGAAGTGGAGAGCACCGCCGCCGATCACGGGCTGCGGAAGGTGATGCATTATGGCGGGGTGGTGTGGCAGGTGGCGGTGTTTGGGAGATGAAGTTCGGGATTTAATTTCGATTTACCCGCAAAAGGCTTAAAACTCAGCCAATTCGACCCATTATCTTTATATAACCGCATATAATCCCGTCGATGTATCGTCTATTTGCATTCCTGATCATCGGCCTGCTCTTCCTTGTCGCCTGCCGCGGTGGACCACCAGCCGTGCCGGCCACGCCGGCGATCGCTCCAACGGCCGTCCCTACCGCCATTACCGATCAGCCCGCGGCCGCTACCACCGGCGCGCAGGTCTTTATCCCAGTCGCGCCCGGCGGCGAGGAAACCGCGCCCACTGTCGCGGCATACCCCGCCCAACCCGAGCCGACGGCAACCGCCGCTCCGCCCACGGCGACCCCCGAACCGGAGTATCCAGTCTACGCCGGCCCGCCGCTAAACCGCGACGAGGTAGGCGTGCAGGTCTATCTCCACCGCCAGGACGTGCGCGACCTGTTGCGCCATCTGCAGGCGCTCGATGCCGGGTGGGTCAAGGTGCAGGTGTCGTGGAAGCTCCACGAGCCGCGGCCGGGCGAATATAATGAGGAACTGATCAGCGAGCTGGACAAGCTGGTGGAAGGAGCCAACGGGCAGGGCGTCAAGGTGCTGCTCAGCGTCAGCAAGGCCCCGGAGTGGAGCCGTCCGACGACGGAGATGGACGGCCCGCCGGGCGACTACGCCCTGTTCGAAGGCTTCATGCGCTATCTGGCCACGCGCTATAACGGGCAGGTAGCGGCATATGAGCTGTGGAACGAGCCCAATTTGCAACGCGAATGGAACGGCTCGCCGCTCAGCGCAGCCGACCTGGTGGAACTGATGCGGCGTGGCGCGACCGGCGTGCGGTCGGCCGATCCGGCGGCGCTCATCATCGCCGCCGCTCCGGCGACGACCGGCATCAACGACGGCGTGAACGCCATCGACGACCGGGTCTATTTCGGCGCGATGCTGGCCGCGGGCGCGGCCGGGGTCGTCGACGGCTTCGGCGTCCATCCCTATGGCTGGGCCAACCCACCCGATTCCCGCGCAGGCGATGCAACGCAGGTCTCATCCAGCCACAACAATCACCCCAGCTTCTTCTTTGCCGACACGATGAACGACTACCATGACATGCTGGTCGCTGCCGGCGCGGCCGGCAAGCAACTATGGGCCACCGAGTTCGGCTGGGGCACGTTCGAGGGCATTGTAAACGAGGAAGGCGCGCCCGTCTCGCCGCCGGCCGGGTCGGAGTTCATGGCCGACAACAGCGAGTGGGAGCAGGCGGTCTACGCCTTGCGCGCCTTCGATATGGCCCACGACTGGTCGTGGGCCGGACCGATGTTCCTGTGGAACCTCAACTTCACCAAAGCCCTGGGGCCGGAATTCCAGGAGGTCGGCTACAGCATGTTGCGGTTTGATGAGAGCCGGCGGCCGGTGTATCGGGCGCTGGAGCATCGGGGGGAGTGACTTGTCATTTGAAATTAAGCTACATGATATGTATAATACACAACACGTAGCTTAATTGAAGGAACTGCGACTTGTTCACTGATCGACAGCGCGAACTGGCCTATCTGAATGAACTCCTGACCCGGCGACGGCCCGGTCCGGCACAACTTGTCCTGCTCTATGGGCGGCGGCGTGTGGGCAAGACAGCCCTGCTGATGGAATGGGCCGGCCGAAGCAAGGTGGATCATACCTATTGGGCGGCTGAAAAAGAACCGGCAGACCTCCAGCGCCGCAAGCTCTATGCCCGGATTCAAAACCTTCCCCTACGGCAAGCCCCCCTCTTCGACAACTGGGCCGAATTATGGGACGCTGTGGCCGCGATCATCGGCGACCGCCGTCACATCCTGATTCTGGACGAGTTACCGTATGCTGCGGAATCCGATCCGGCGACCCTTTCGGCTCTGCAACACGCCTGGGACGCCCATTTTCAGCATTCGAATCTGGTTATCATTCTGTGCGGCTCCCAGGTCAAGGTGATGGAATCGCTGCAAACTCACCAATCACCCCTCTTCGGCCGCCTGACAGGGCAATGGTATCTCGATCCCCTACCCTTCAGCGCGTTACGCGAATTCTTCCCCGATTGGTTGGCTGAGGAGCGTGTCGCCTTATATGCCGTCGCCGGTGGCGTCCCGGCCTACCTTAACTGGCTTGATCCCGCGTTGAACTTGACGAACAACGTCCGGCGGATCATCCTCTCGGAAGGCAGCATGTTCCTGGCCGAACCCACGTTTTTGCTCTACGACGAGGTGCGCGAGCCGCAATCCTATCTGGCGACGCTCAAGGCGATCGGGCTGGGTCACCACACCCTCAGCGACATCAGCAATTACGCCCTGATTGCTACCAGCCACCTTTCCGTTTATCTTCAGCGATTACAGGATTTGAAGCTGGTGGAGCGGCGGCTGCCCGCAGGCACAGCACCGGCCAAACGGCGCAGTTCGCGGCTTGGACGCTATCATCTGGCCGATCCCTACTTTCGTTTCTATTTCCGGTTTATCGCTCCATTCCATGAGTACCTGCCGTTCGACACCGAACGAGTTCTGGATCGCGTCCGCCTGGAGCTGCGCGGCTTCGTCGGCGCGACGGCATTCGAGGATCTGACTCGTCGATGGGTTGTCGAACGCGGGGCCGCGGGTGAATTACCCCTGCGCCCGACGATCACCGCCGCGCACTGGAGTCGCAAGGTGCAGATCGACGTTGCCGCAGTCGATTGGGAGAATCGCCAACTCTTGCTAGGCGAGTGCAAATGGGGCGAAGGCCGTGTCGACCGATCGGTGGTTCGCGACCTGATCGACCGCAAGGCGACCGCCCTGCGGCAGGAATTGCCGGACGGAGAGGCGTGGCGATTCCACTACGCCGTATTCTCCCGCGAAGGATTGACACCGGCCGCGGCGGCCGATTTGCGCGCGCAGGGCGGTCTGGATGTGAGCCTGGCGCGGCTGGATGCGGAATTGTCCTGACATCTCTGTTTTATTGGGCTATACTTTTATCAACCAGACGCCATGAGCCAGCCAGACACCACCCAACTGCGCCAGTTCATCCTCGACCACTTCAACCTGGACGAGTTGAAGACGCTCTGCGTAGATCTGGCCGTGGTCTACGACGACCTGGGTGGCGAAGGACGAGCGGGCAAGGCGCGGGAGCTCGTGCTTTTTATGGAGCGCGACAGCAGGCTCATCGACTTGCGAGCTGTCCTCGCCCAACAGCGCGGGAGGGCTTATCAGACGAGGTTCGGCGATGACGCTGTCCAGTCGGTAGTCACCTCTACGCCACCGCCGCGCCGAGGCCGCGGTCGATTCGAGCGCAACCCCCGGCAGGTTTTCGTCAGCCACGCCACGGCCGACGCCGTATTTGCCCACCGGCTGGCCGACGATCTGCGGCGCGCGGGCTTCTCGATCTGGATCGCACCGGATAGCATCCCTTCCGGCCAGTGGGTTTCGGCCATCAATCGTGGTCTGGCCGAAAGTGGCGTGATGTTGCTCGTGCTCACGCCGGCGGCGATGGAATCACCGTGGGTGGAGATGGAGACCAATGTCGCCATCGAACTGGAGCGAGCGGGCGCCATGCGCTTCATCCCCGTCTGCCTTGTGAAAGATCGCTATGATCCGGTATGGCATGCCTATCAGTGGATGATGTTTGATGGTAGCTACGAAGCCGGGCTGGACGCGCTGCTGCGACGGTTGGAAGGCGCGCCGGCGACACCAACCGTTTCCCCTGCTTCCCCGCCCCGCGAGCGCTACGTCAAGGAAGAGCGGAACGTCTCCTCGACCCCCGACCGGCGCATCCACGAAAAGACCGACATCAAACTCATCCGCATCCCCGCCGGGCCGTTCCTCTATGGCTCATCGGATGCGGACGAGATGGCATATGACGATGAGAAGCCGCAGCGGACCATCGATCTGCCCGAGTTTTGGATCGGTCGCGCTCCGGTGACCAATGCCCAATACAAGCGTTTCCTCGACGCCAACCCGAATCATCCGGTACCCAACATCCCGGATAAATGGGCCAGGCCTTACAACTGGGACCAAAAGCGCCGCGTCTATCCGGCCGGCAAGGCAGACCACCCGGTCGTGCTGGTGAGCTGGGACGACGCGAAGGCCTTCTGCGACTGGGCGGGGCTGGCGTTGCCGACTGAGGAGCAGTGGGAGAAAGCGGCGCGGGGGACTGACGGGCGTATCTGGCCGTGGGGCAGCGAACCGCCGACGGCCGAGCACTGCAATTTCAATGGCAACGTCGGCAGCACCACGCCGGTCGGGGCCTATTCGCCGAAGGGGGATAGCCCCTACGGCTGCGTCGATATGGCCGGCAACGTATGGGAGTGGATGGAATCGTGGTACATAGAAGGAGTATCACGCGCTTTGCGCGGCGGCTCGTGGTTCTACGGCGGTCGGAACACGCGCGCCGCGTACCGGGGCGGCGGCAATCCGCGCAGCGGGCTCAGCGATGTCGGGTTCCGGGTGGTCGAACATCTCTCCGATCCTGGCTTCTGATTCCTGAATCCTGATTGCTGATCTTTCTGAATTCTGTTCCGGCGGGGGTCTGGGGGCGGCAGCCCCCAGCGGCGCACTTATTGCCGGCTGTCACCATACCGCCGGCCCTCAGCGATGAACTCGAGTACGTCCTCGCGGGTAAGGTCGAGATCAACACCTTCTACATCCAGCGGTGACCCGGACACGGGTTCCGGCCGAATGACGAAGACGCTGCCGTCTCGGCGGCGGATGCGCACTTCGCCGTCGGCCACGGCTTTGTCCAGCAACTTCGCCAGATTCTGCCGCGCTTCGGTGTATGTATAAACAGCGGTCATATCTCTCCTTACGATACCGGAGTTTCAATCATCGGCCAATAGCCTTTCCAAACGATTGTAGTGTACACGAAAATAGTGTACACTACTCCCATGCTCAAAAACATCACCCTCTCGGCCGACGAGGCCCTTATCCGCGAGGCGCGGCGGCAGGCGGCGCTGCGAAACACGACGCTCAACACCCTGTTTCGTGAGTGGCTGGAACAGTTGGTTGCGCAAGACGAAGCCGCTCGACAGGACGCTGTGCGACAGTATGAAGAATTAATGGAGCGACTCGGGCCTCGATTTATCCGCAAGTATACGCGTGAGGAAATGAATGAACGTCGCTGAAAACGGCGGGTTGTTCTTCCTGGACACCAACTTATTCGTCTATGCCCAGGCAACAAATGAGCCGCAGAAGCAACCTGTCGCCGCGGTGCTCATCGCCGAAGCCTTGCGGACGGGGCGTGGTGTGATCAGCACGCAGGTGATACAGGAATTCCTTAACGTCGCGATTCGTAAGGCTTTGCCGGCTTTCTCGCCGGATGAGGCGACCGATTACCTCTACAAGGTGTTGTGGCCCTTGTGTGGCCATTTTCCGTCGCGGTCGTTTTATGAGCGTGCGCTACAAGTCAGGAACGCAACGGGCTACGCTTTCTACGATGCCCTGATCGTCACCGCCGCCGTCGAAAGCGGGTGCCGGACCCTGTATAGCGAAGATCTGCAACACGGCCGCACAATCCAGGGATTGTCGGTCGTTAATCCGTTTCTTGGATTACCCTAACCCCTATACACCCCTTCCAACCGCGTCGTTAACCGATCCCATCCGAACCTCTCCAGCACTTCCACCCGCGCTGCGGCGCCCATTTGTGCTCGCGTTGCCGGGTCCTTTAGCAACTCCGTTGCGGCCGTCGTCAGTCCCTGCACGTCCCCCGACGCCGCCAAGACCCCCGTCTGTCTGTCGCGCACGTACTCCGACACCTGCCCCACTGCCTCGGCGACTACGGGCACGCCGGCGACCAGCATATCAGCCAGCTTCACCGGGCATTTGGTGCGGTTGAGGAGCGTGTCGTCCATCATATAGATACCCACATCGGCCGCGGCCAGGGTTGCCGGCAGTTGATCCAGTTCGACCCAACCCGCGTCGATGATCGCATCCATCAGTCCAGCCGCCGCCAGTTGCTCACGAAAACGGGCACTGTCGGCCGCGTATAGCCCCGCGCCGACCAGCAGCACGGCCACGTCGGGCACGATGGTGCGAATGCCCTCCAGGACTGCCGTCAATCGCGCCGTGTCGAACTCGAACAGGCGGCTGTAGACCAGCACGGTTGGCCGCTGACCCAGTCCCAGCCGGGCGCGAGCCTCGGTGCGCTCTTCGCGCGTGACCAGCCGCGTCGCGATGCCCGGCCCATTGGGGATGTAGGTCACCTGCTGGCGCGGCGCGCCGAGGCTCCACACCAGACTCTCCAGCGCGCGACTGGCGACGGTGACGGCATGGGCGTGGGTCAGCCCCCAGCGCTCCTGCCGGGCGAAGAAGCGTTTTTGCAGCGGCGTGTAGGGGGCGATGTCATTCCAGCCACCTGCGCCCTCCCAATCGTCGGTGTCCATGACGATCCGGACCCGGCGGCGGTGGAAGCGCCACAGCCATTCGGCGACCAGCCCGCTGTAGGCCTTGGGCTTGAAGGCGTGGACGACGTCCGGTTGCCAACCCAGCGTCTCGCGCACCATCCGGCGAGTGATGCCGGGCGTGCCACCCTCCAGAGGCACATAGCGTAGCTCGACGCCGTCTTCGACCCAGGCGCGGCCGGCTTCTTCGGGCGTATCCCACGGCGGCATAATCAGCTGAACGGCGTGGCCACGCTCAACCAGCGGCCGCGCCAGACCCAACGCCCGGCTGCGCATGGTCTGCTTGGGGTGCAGCCCGAACGGGCCGATCATGGCGACACGCATGGGTCAATGATACGCGATGTGGGGAAGATAGGGAACGGGGATGTCCGCCGAAGGGGCGATCGGGGCGTTTAACCCTGTGTATCCTCGTCAAGAGGCGTCATCGGTGCGCTGATTGCCCGATCTTCCGGGAACGGGCTGCCGTTCTCGCGCAGTAGTTCGAGCAGGCGCGGGTGATCGGCGTAGACGCCGCGATGGTCGGGCGGCAACAGGGCAGCGATGCGGCACATCATGTCGTCGGTCTGCGCTTGCAGCCACTCGTCGCGCCCTTGTCTCGGCATCGGCGGCAGGGTGTAGGGCACGCCAATACGAGCGGTGATATCCAGCCGCTGAAATCGTTTGAGGCGGTGTTTGACAACCTGATCCTCGGTGCCGACAACGCCGATGGGGATGACGGGCAAGCCGGACTTGGCCGCCAGATAGGCTGCGCCGGGTTTGCCGGGCAACAGCGTGGCCGTTGGGCTACGCGTGCCTTCCGGGGCCACGGCCAGCACCTCGCCATTCTCCAGCCGCTTGAGCACGGCCCGAAGGGCGGCGAAGTCGGCATCGAATCGGTTGACCCATATGCCGTCCACCTTGCGGGCAACATAGCGCCAGAAGGCGTATTTTTTATATTTCTCGGCCAGAATCAGGACGACATCGTCGCGTTTGGCCAGCAGGATGACCAGGAAGGCCTCCAGGCGGCCGACGTGGTTGCCGACAATGATGAAGCCGCCGGTTTGGTAATCAACTTCGCCGATGATCTCAATGCGAGCGATGATGGCCAGGACGACGCTGGCGATGGCACGAACGATGCGGAGAAAAGTGTGTTTGCTCATCAGGAGGGCAATTTTAGCGCAAGATCCCCGGTCCAGATCATTTGTGACGACACGGATCAGACAGGTTCCTTGAAATCATAAAGACCATCCTCCACGCGCCAGCGACGGCCACAGGACGGATTGGCGCAGGCCATCAGGCCGTCGATTGGCTCGCCGAGCGGCGTCCGGCAGGTGGGACAGGCGAAGAACGACTCCGGCTCGGCGGCGCCGCCCGGCCCGCTCCGGCTGCTGATGAAAACGCTGGGGGTCAACTGCCACCACGCACCCGTGGGTTGAATGGCGCTGTCGAGCGAGACCAGCAGGTCGGTGGGCACAACACGTTTTAGCGGCGCAAAGCGGAAGTGGGACGCGGTCAGCATCCGGCCCGGCGTGAATCCGACTTCGGTCAGCCGGGCGCGTATCCAGTCCGGGTGAAAGTCGAAGTTGAGCGCCACGAACTCGACCGGTTCGGGATCGTAGGGCGACCAGGCCTGTCGGCCGAACGCGTGCCGCACCATGGCTTTGAGGTTGCGTTTGCTGGCGAACTCCAGCACGTAGGCGGCGTTGGGAGCGGCCACCCGACGCAACTCGCGGAAGAGGGCCGGCGCGTCGGCGGCGTGGTGAAGGGTTCGCACCTGAACAAGTGTGTCGAACAGGCCATCGACAAACGGCATGTCGTACCAGTTACCGGCCACGTACAGGTAGCGCGGGTCGTGGCGCAGATGATCCTGTGCCTCGCGCAGTAGCGAGCGCGAGAAATCGAACAGGACGACGCGATCGTAGCCGCGATATTCATCGGCCAGACGGCCAAAGCCTGCGCCGACGTCGAGCAGCGTCCGGCCGGTGGGCGGCAACAGCCGGCGCAGGGCGACGCGTTCCGCCCGATCCTCGTAATCCCGGCCCTGGTTTTCCCAGAAACGAGCGCGGTAATCGGAGCCTTCATAATCACAGACGGGTGTTGGATCAGACATCTGCGGCATAGTACCAACAAAGAGGGCGGCTGCCAACATGAGACTACGTGACAAAGAACCAGCCGGGTGATTGTTTCCCGGGAAACAATCACGGGCCTTATGTTTCCCGGGAAACAATGGCCATTCATCTTTTACCGTTGCGAGATCGACCGAATTCGATAGAATCAGGAACGGTGATTTCAAAACTGTTTAACTATATTATTTGACTGCCATCTCTCCGCGGCCAACCTGGATATTGCTCATGGCCAATGACATCGCTGTTTTTCTTGACCTCGACAACATGGTGATTGGCGCACGCGACGCCAACATAAATTTCGACATCAATTTGCTCATCAATCAGGTAAAGCAGCGCACCGGCGGGCGCGTGGTGTTGCGTCGCGCCTATTCGGGCAACCTGCGTCAGGACCAAAAGCTGATGAAAGAGCTGGCTACGGCCGGCTTCACCATGCAAGCGGCCGTTCCGCTCAATAACTTCGGCAAAAACCTGATCGACATGTACCTTGTCGTCGATTCGATGGACACCCTCGTAGACGGCCAGGAATACAGCACCTATGTTCTTGTGACTGGTGACAGGGATTTTGTGCCGCTCATTCATGCTCTGCGGAGGCGTGGCAAGCACGTCATCGGCGTCGGCCTGAAGCACACCACCAGCGAAAGCCTGATGGGCCTGTGCGATGAGTACATCTACTACGAGGATATGCTGCCCGCGCCGCCCCTGTCTGATGGTGAAGCGGAGAAGCTGCTGGTAATAGCGATCGATGGTCTGCTGGTCGGGGATGAGCGTGTGCGAGCCAGCATCGTTAAGGAACGTATGATCGAGCTGAGCAATGGCCAATTTGGCCGTTTTCAGTATTCGGACACGTCGTTTACGAAATTTCTCGGTCGCTACCCCGGGCGCATCACGCTGGAAAAGGACGGAACGACAACCTATGTGCGACGGACGGCCGCTCCGGCCGTACAACCCGAACTGTATCGCCGCTATCGCAGTGCGCTGAAGAAACAAAAATTGCGCGTTGTGCCGCCGCGAGTCCGCCTCGTCCTGCTGAAGGACATGATCACCATCCTGCAGCGGGAGGACAACCTGGAATGGCGCGATCTGATTGACCGACTGGCCACGGCGCATCCGACCGATGAGGACGGCGAGGCGTCGCGCAATCTGATCAATGCGCTGATCGTCCTGGCTCGACGCGCCGGCGTGGTGCGCACTCTGAAAGGCAAGACGCTGGCGACCGCGCCGGTGCTGCTGGCTCTCGAAGGACCAAAGATTTTTCAGGAGAGCGTTATTCGCTGTGACACAGCCTATCTTGAGGCAATTCGCACCCTCTCGGAGCCGTTTGACGTGAAGGAGTCGGCGCTGGCCATCTACGATAACGCCGACTATGCGCCTTATTTGCAGCAGTTATTGAACCGCCTGGATTCCGCAAACCAGACAGGTTCGGATTGAAATTGGCTCCGAACCTGTCTGGACGGATTGATATCAGCCCTTGCCGTTACTTTTTTCCTTGTGCTCGCGGACCAGTTCGCGCTTCAGGACCTTGCCCACGGTTGTTTTGGGCAGCTCAGTGCGGAATTCGATTAAGTGCGGGTATTTGTAGGCCGCCAGCTCGCCCTTGCTCCACTCAATAATCTCTTTTTCGGTGACGTTCTCGAAGCCCGGCCGCTTGACGATCCAGGCCTTGACATTTTCGCCGCGCTTCGGATCTGGCACGCCGGCGACGCTGACCTCCATGATTGCCGGGTGGCGAGCCAGCACTTCCTCCACCTCGCGTGGGTAGACGTTGTAGCCACCGCAGATGATCAGGTCCTTCTTGCGATCCTCGATGTAGAAGTAACCTTCCTCGTCCATTCGGGCGATGTCTCCGGTATAGAGCCAGCCGTCGCGCAGTGAGCTGGCCGTCTCGTTGGGCATATTCCAGTAACCCTGCATGATCGTCGGACCGCGCATGATCAGCTCGCCGATAGCACCGATAGGCAGCTCCTTTTCGCCCTCCACCGGGTCGACGATGCGCGCCTCGACGCCGGGCAGCGGCAGGCCGATGGAACCGGGCGGGTTCTTGCCGTGCAGGGGGTTGGCGTGGGTGGCCACGTGCGATTCGGTCATGCCGTACCCCTCGACCAGGGTGCCGCCGGTGAGCTCCTCGAACTTGCGCTTCGTCTCGACCATCAGCGGAGCGGAGCCGGAGATGCAGGCCCGGATTGAGCGCAGGTTGTATTTGCCCGCGGCCACATCGGGGTTGTTGTTGATGGCCACGTACATTGCCGGGACACCGGGGAAATAGGCCGGCTGGTATTTGTTGATGCTGCCCAATACGTCGGCAAGCTCGCGCGGGTTGGGGATGATGATCAGCCTGCCGCCGATCGACGGGGTAAAAATCACCGCCGTGACCATGCCGTAGGAATGAAAGAACGGGATGGCTCCCAGCAGACCGTCCTGACCATATTTCCAGTCGCTGATCCAGCTGGCTACCATGAGCGCGTTGGCGACCAGATTGCGATGAAGGCCGATCGCGCCCTTGGAGAGGCCGGTCGTGCCGCCCGTATATTGCAACAGCGCAATGTCGTCACCGGTGACGGTGACGTTCGGCTTGGGACTGCGCGCGCCCAGGGCCAGGAAATCCTTCATCGTGATGTCGCCCGGCGCGACATCGACGCGATCGCCGGCCTTCTTCTCTTTCAGCAGGCCATAGAGAACGCTCTTGACGCCCGGCAGATAATCCTTGATATAGGCGACAATGATGCGCTTGACCTTGGTTTCGCCGCTTTTTTGCACTTTCTTCAGCAACGGGTAATAGCGGCTGAGGACGAAGACGGTTTCGGCTCCGCAATCCTTGAGTTGGTGCTGCAATTCGCGCTCGGTATAGAGGGGGTTGGTGGCGATGACGATGCCGCCCGCCTTCAGGATACCGTAATAGATGATGACGAACTGGGGCAGGTTGGGCATGTAGATGACGGCGCGGTCACCCTTCTTGAACCCGTTGGCGGCCAGCCCGGCGGCGACAGCATCGGCGGCCTTGTTCAATTCAGCATAGGTGAGTTCCTTGCCCTGGAAAATGAGAGCGACGTTGTTGGGGACGCGGCGAGCGGCCTCTTCCAGGAAGTGCTGCACAGGATAATCGGGCACCTCGATAGTCTCCGGCACGCCCTTGTCGTAGCTTTTTATCCAGGGCTTGTCAGCATAGGTCAGGCTCATGGGGTCACTCCTTATATTTCATTTTTTATCAGCCGGAGGCCGACAAGGGATCCATCGGCCGCCGGTCGATGTTGCTGATGATGATGCGGCAAAACACCCGGCAAGACAGAACAACCCGATCTCCCGGAGTGATTAACGGGGTCAAATCGAAATACGATCCCCTTCACAATATGATACAGGTAATTATTCATATGATCTAGTTGAATTTGGTATGTGATCGGGGTGATCTTTGTCAGGTATCGCGTTAAACTCGGCGCGAATTGGCACATAAATCTATCAAAATCGAGGGCGGCGAGTTATGACGGAACCAATAGCATACGTGGCTTTTCAGGGAGAGCACGGGGCATATTCCGAGCAAGCGGCCCGACGCCATTTCGGCGTCGGAGTCCGCACACTGCCTTGCCGCACGTTTTTGGAGATAATCGACACGCTCCAGTCAGGCACCGCGCAATACGGCCTGTTGCCGGTGGAGAATTCGCTGGCCGGAATGGTTATCCCCGCGTATGATCTGCTCGTCGATTACGACCTCCACATTCAGGCCGAGGTCATTCTGCGCGTGGAGCATTGCCTCATGGCTCCACCGGGCACGATGTTGGCGGATGTGCGCCGCGCGCGTTCGCATCATCAGGCGTTGATGCAGTGCGAGCAAACCTTACGGCGTATGGGGCTGGACCAGGTGGATTACTATGACACGGCCGGAGCGGCGCGCGACCTGGCGGCCGCGCCTGAGCCGGGCACGGCGGCCATCGCCTCAGCCCTGGCCGCCGAGACCTATGGTCTGGATATCCTGACCCGGCATGTGGAAGATGAAGAGTTCAACTTCACACGCTTCTTTGTCCTGGGGCCGGATTACCCGCCGCGGCGGGACCCATCCAAGACTTCGATCATTCTGACCACCCGCCACGTGCCTGGGGCGCTCCACGCGGCGCTCGGCGAGCTGGCCCGCCGCAACATAAACATGACCAAGATCGAATCCCGGCCGCGCCGCAACCGGCCGTGGCATTATTTATTTTATGTCGACTTCGAGGGACATGAAGAGGATGAGCCGGTGCGCGAGGCGCTGCTGGGCATCCTGCGGCACGCATCGTTTCTGAAGGTGTTGGGTTCCTATCCAGCGGCGCGAAACACCGGATAGATACCATCTTCTACGGCAGGGGGAGAGCGTTACTGTCGGGTAAGCGCTCTCCCCTTGCCTGTCGTTTGTGACTACGCCCGGCTCTTAGCGCACAATCATCGGCAGATAGAGCAGTCGTGGCGCGTTCGGATCGTGCTCAACCGCGCCAATGTCACAGATTCCAGCGCGAATCTCGCCACGCTGATCGAGTGAGGGACACAGGCCGGGGTCGGCGGCATTGACGAGCGGGCTTCCCGACTGGGGCAGATAAGTGTTCATTGGGAACCCTCCGCCATTGAATGCCAGCGCTCCCAACCGCAGATTGCCGGCGAAGTTATCCAGATCGGCCGCGTGGACCAACGGGGCGCATGAGCCGTGGCTGATGTTGTGGCCGAGAGAATCGAACAACCCGCCGGCGCAGTTGTTGCTGCTGCCAAAGAGGACGCTGTTGGCAATCTGCACTACACCGGGATTGGCCGGAGTCATTGGCGAATCTTCGTAGATGGCGTCGCCGGCCACTCCAGCAGAATTTTCGCCGATGGTGACGTTGATCAGAACAGCATAGCGGCCGAAGTGATACAACCCGCCACCAAAATTTCCGGCTTCGTTGCGCGCCAGTGTGACGCTGGTCAGGGTCAAATTGTCGTCAGAGTTTTGATAGATGCCCCCACCATTGGCCGTGGTGTCGGTCGCCCTGTTGCCGCTGATGGTGGCATTGCTGATGAAAACCGTTCCCCCGGCGTGATAGATGCCGCCACCGTGTGACTGTGTGGTGTTGTCGATGATATTGACATCGGTCAATCGGAGTTGTGGGCCGTAGCTGTTGATACCGCCGCCGTCGTTGGCTTCGTTGTCGCTCACAGTCGTCCGTTCCATTTCGGTCGCGCCACCGAAGTTCCACAACCCGCCACCACTGCCCGTAACTTTGTTGCTTTGTAACAGGCTGTCGACGATGGTGAGCGTCCCGCTGTTCTCGATGCCTCCGCCGTGTCCGGCTTCGTTGGCGACCAGACGGACTTCGGAGAGAGCCGCGGTCGAGTTCGTATCGTTGTAGATTGCCCCACCGTCAAAAGCGCTGTTGCCCTGCAACAGGCTGTCACTCAGGGTCAGCGTGCCCGGCGGAAAGTTGGCAATGGCTCCGCCGCGCCCAAGAGGGTCGAGGGCCTCGTTCGTCAGGAAGCGTGAGTCGTCGATGCCCACCGCGCAGCCGTCATTGTAGACGGCCCCGCCCGTGCCGGAGCCGTTATTCTCAAACAGACTGTTGCGAATGGTCAGCGTGCCGTCGTAGCAATAGATCGCCCCGCCGCTGACTGAAGAATAATTATTCACCAGCTGGACGCCATCCAGAATGACTGTCGCCCCGGATGCTTCGATCGCCCCGCCGCCTACCAGCGAATTCCCGTCTCGCAGGGTAATGTTTTTGAGATGGAAAGTTATCCCCGGCCCGGCGAAGAAATGGCGGTCGTTGTTACCGGCGTTCAGGGTGATGAGGTTCGCCCCGTCGATGGTGACGTTTCCCAGGGTCACCAGTTTGACGATGGAAAATTGAATGGTCGTCGGGGCCGGGCCGCAGTTGAACGTGATCGTTCCGCCACCGACACTGGCCGTCAGCAGGGCGCTGTCGAAGGCAGTTTCGGTGCAGGAGGCAGCCGTGCCCGTGCCGACGACGGCATTGGCAGCATGACTCGTTTGCGTCACCCCCAGAAAACCCAGAACGGCAATTGTTATGTAAATATAAATCGTATTTATTGAGCGCTTCATTGATTAAACCTTCGTTGGATTTGTTCCCTTATAATTTGCCGCCTAGTTTTCGCGACAGGTCCACTGCATGTTGAAGTCAACTCGCGCATCGGGATCGGGCGATGAAACCTGTATGGAGGCAACCTCGACCAAACCCGTGGCCTCAACGGTCCCCGATCCGTCGGGGTTGATGGTGACCACGGCTGTCGATCCCTCGCCATTAGAGAAAGTGCGTCCGGCGGCGGCGATTGTCGGAAAACTATCGGGAATCCCTTCGGTGACGACGGCTTGCAGTTCGTAGACGCCAGGCCCGGTGTATTCCGCGATGCGAGCCAGGGCCACAGTGATCAGGTCTTCGCCTGCGTTCTGCATCATGGGTATATCCAGAATGCGCGGATCGCCGGCGGCGACCCAGGCCTCGCAATTGTCCACCTGGCCACCCATCCCGGCTGTCGCTGATGTCTCGACCGCGCCGCTGAGCGTGGCGGTGACGCAGAAGCGGAAGAAATCCTCACATTCACCGGTCACCGATTGGGTTGTGTCAGGATCGGGCGCTACCTCGCTGATCTCAGTAGCCGGGAGCGTTTCCGTCGCGGCCATCTGCGAGCCGGTTGAATCCTGGCTCGTCTGGAGGTTGGTCCCGTTGTCCGGCGTTGCGCTGCCCGGCGTTGCGCCGCCCGGCGCTGCGCCGCCACACGCCACGGCCGAAAGCAGGGTGAACACGAATAAAAGCAAGACGATTGATTGTTTCATTTTGTTTGGTTCCTTGTTGTGTCACGGTGATCGTTGTCGTTTCGGTCCTGTGAATCGTCAAAATCAACCGTTCGATTTTCATCGCCATAAAATATCCGGAATGATGCGGCCATTGGTGACATTTTGTGACAACCCGATGAGCCGCTAGAATTCATATCCTATATGAGCCGTTCCCAATCACTGGCGACACCAACGCTCCCCGACACCTTTGGCGCGGCGCTCCGATTTTTGCGCAAGCGCGCTCGTCTGACGCAGGAGGAACTTGGCCGATCGGTGGGTTATAGTCGTGAGCAGATTGCTCGCCTCGAGAATGGCTCACGGTTGCCCGATCTGGCCGTGATCGCCGCCCTGTTCGTGCCAATTTTGATCGGCGAGCGCGAGCGTGCGCTGGTCGAGCAATTTTTGGCTCTGGCTGGACGAACGCGGCAGTCGGTCGAGCTCAAGATTACCCAGACCACCGAGACGCACATCGAGCTTGTCCGGGAGACGGAGATCGCTACCGACCGTCCGCGCTATTGCCCGCCCGCGCCCCTGTTGCCGCTGTTGGGCCGCCAGATAGAGGTTGAAGAGCTGCTGGGTTACCTGCGCGCTGTCAGGCTGATCACGATCGTCGGCGCGCCGGGGATTGGCAAGACACGGCTGGCGCTGGAAGTTGCGAACATCGCTCTTGCCCAATTTGCCGACGGCGCGGTTTTCATCTCTCTGGCCGAGGTGCAATCGGCTGCCGACCTCCCGTACACCGTGCTTCGCCATCTGGCCCTGACGCCGTCGCCGCAGCAATCGCCCGAAGATGCGATTCTGGACGCTCTGGCCCCGCGCCGAATTCTGATAGTTTTGGATAACTGTGAGCATCTATTGGAAGGTGCGACCCTCTTTGCCGACTGGCTGGCTCGCGCGCCGGGTCTGAAACTGCTTTGCACCAGCCGGACCCCGCTGGACCTGTACGGCGAGCACGAGTGGCCACTGATGCCGCTGGCCGTGCCCGACCTGGCCGAACCGCCCAACCTGGAACGCTGGCGACGCCTGCCTTCCATGGAACTGTTGCAGGCGCGGGCCGCAGCGCTCGACCCGGAGTTCACCCTGACTGAGGAGAATTTGTTACCGTTAGGTTCATTGTGTGTGGCGCTTGATGGCTTGCCGCTGGCCCTGGAGCTGGCCGCCGTCCGGCTGCGAGACCAGGCACCAGCTCAGCTCGTTCAGCAGTTGCTCACGCTGCGCGGTCACGCCCAGCTCTCGTCGACCTGGTTGCAGCAAACCCGGCGCAATGTGGCCGAACGACATCGTACTCTGGAGGCAGCTATTGAGTGGAGCGTCCGCCTGTTGCCGCCCGATGTCCGGGAGTGTTTTGACAGGCTGGGCGTCTTTACCGGTGGCAGCACTGAAACAGCTGCTGCCGCAATCGCCGGAGCCGGCCCGACGACGTTGGGTCACCTGGCCCGCGCCAATTTGATTCGCGTTGATGATGGCCGAGTCTATCTCCTGGAGACGATTCGCTCCTTTGCCCGCGAAGGACTGGCGACCAACGGCCGCCTCCATGACACGCAACTCGATCATGCTCGATACTATGCTGCCCTTGCCGCCGAGGTTTTCGCCGGACTGAGGGGAGAAGAGCAGGCGGTGTGGATGGCGCGAACGATAGTTGATCACGATAACTTTCTGGCGGCCGCGCGATGGGCCATTGCCGAAAGGGACGGCGAGTTGGCCGTCGCCATCACTGGCAGGTTGTGGTGGTTCTGGTATCGGCGCGGTTTGTTCGACCTGGCGCGCGAGTTGCTGACGGAAGCACTACAACTTCCGTCGGGCGATCCGGTCGGTCGCGCACGCGCTCTCAACGGGTTGGCGAGTTTCTGCCTCGACGCTGAGGATTACCACGCCAACCTGGCTTATCACCAGGAAGGATTGGCACTTTATCGGGAACTCAACGACCGCGAAGGTATCGCCACCGTTTTGCACAATATGGGACTGACGGCCATTATCTTGGGCGAATATGACCGGGCGTTGGAGTTGCTCCAGGAGAGTGTGGTCGTCAATGAAGGTGGCGACCAGACATCGGCCTGGGCTCACATGGGGCTTATCGCCCAGGAAACGCAGGCATTGCCGCAGGCGCGGCATTGGCTGGAGATGGCTTATCAGGGTGCGATGGACGCATCAGACGGCTGGATGCAGGCCTTTGTGATGAATTACCTGGCCGATGTGCTCCGCGAGATGGGCGAACTGGACGCGGCGGGCGATCTGGCGCAGGACAGCTTGCGCCGGTTCACCGAACTGGAGGATAGCTATTATCTCCCCGACACCCAGCTCACACTGGCGCAAATCGCCATGGACCGGGGCGATCTGGAGACGGCCGCAACGCTGGCGGACATCTCCCGGCGACAATATCAGGCGCGCGGCGACGCCGCTCCGCTGGCCTCCGCCCTTTTGGTCGAGGCGGAGGTGGCCATGCTGTGTGGCCGGCGCGATGAAGCGAGCGGGCTGCTGGAGCGATCGCGCGCCTTGCGGCAGACGATCAGTCGTGTCGTCTCGCCGCGCGAGAGGACACAATACGAGCGTCTGACAATGGCTCTGTGCCGGCCGGAAGGTACAGAAGGCGCAGCAACGTTTTTGCCGATGGCTGGTGGCTGATATGACCCGCCTCACCCGCTACCACGCCCTGGCTTTCATGGTGTTGGCCCTGCTGGTGGCCGCTGCCCTGCGCCTGCCCGATCTGGCGAACATCCCGCCTGGCGTCCACTATGACGAGGCCGCCTATGGCCTCAACGCCGGCGATATCGGCCTGCGCGGCGACCGGCCGATCTTCATCCCCGCCTTCACCGGCCGCGAGCCGCTTTACCTCTACCTGGCGGGGGGAATGGCTCGCGCGCTGGGCAATACGCTGTTCGCCCTGCGCCTCACCTCGGCCTTCGTCGGGCTGCTGACCATCGCTGCCACATACTGGCTCGGCCGCGAGATGCTGGCCGACCGGCGCGTGGCCCTGCTGGCGGCGGCATTGCTGGCCGTCAGCTTCTGGCATCTGTTGTTCAGTCGTCTCGGATTTCGCGTCATCAGTCAGCCGCTGCTGCAAACGCTGGCTGTGGCCGCCCTCTTTCGCGGCTTGCGCGGCGGCCGCTGGTCATGGTTGTGGGTGGCCGGGCTGCTTATAGGCCTGAGCGCCTACACATACCTCGCGGCGCGGCTGTTTCCTGTCTTGCTGGGGTTCGCCCTGCTGCCTTTGCTGCTCGATCCCGACACGCGCCGTCTTCGCGCCCGGCAATTGCTGTTAGTCGCCCTTGTCGCCTTCCTGACCGCCCTGCCGCTGCTGGCCTACTTCTATTACAACCCCGCCGCCTTTTGGGTGCGCATCGGTCAGGTCGCACCGGGCGAGGATAGCCTGAACCTGAGCGAGAGCTTGCTGCGCACGCTGGGCATGTTCTTCCTGCGCGGCGATCCCTATTTACGATTCAACCTGCCCGGGCGGCCGCTGTTCGATTTCGTCACCGGCGGTCTGCTGCTCGTCGGCTGGCTGTTCTGTCTGTTGCGCTATCGTCGTTTGCCCTACGATTGGCAGCGCGCGGCCGTGTTGCTGCTCCTGCTGGCCCCGCTGGTCATGATCCTGCCCACGGCACTGGCCGTCAACGAGATCGTCCCCAGTAACCTGCGGGCCATGGGGCTCATTCCGTTAATCTTCTTCCTGCCGCCCGTCGGTCTCATCGCCCTGTTGCGCGACGTGGAGCGCCGTTTCGGGCGGCCGCCCCTGACCCGTACCGTCTCGATCATCCTGCTGTTTATCCTGCTGGCCGGCGGCGTCCTTGTCCGTCATCGCTACTTCGACCAATGGGCAATGCAACCGGAACTGCTGCTCATCAACGACGGCGATCTGACCGCCGCCGCCGGCTATATCGACGAAACGCTGGTCGCCATCCCGCCCGAGCAGCGGCCGACCGTCTACGTCGCTTCGGTTCATTACCGCCACCCGACGCTGGCCTTCCTGAGCGAGAACTACGACAGTCTCAAGTGGCTGCCCGGCAGCCACGCGTTGGTCTTTCCCGCGTCCGGCCCGGCTCTCTATCTCTACCCGGCCAACAGCCCCGCGCCGGCGTGGGCTATTCCGTTCCTCGAAGCAGAAGGGCCGCCGGAAATCGTGACCACCGACGACGGCATTGTGTTGTTTCGCGTTTACCGCCTGAGCGAGCCGCCGGCGCTGCCTGCCACCGGGGATCCGGTCAACTTCGGCGGGTTGATCGCACTGGACAGCGTGACGGTGGGGCCGGCCGCCGCCGGCGAGAGCCTGCCGATCGCCTTGCGGTGGATGGTGACGGCCGCGCCGCCCGCGGGCGCGGCCTATTCGACCTTCGCCCATCTGGTGGACATGACCGATTACCGCTGGAGCCAGGCCGATCAGGACGGCTATCCGGCTGAGCAATGGACGCCGGGCGAGGTAATCCTGGAACGGCTCGACTTGCCCGTGCCGCCGGGGACACCGCCGGGAGAAGACGGACTGTACGGTCTGCGCATCGGCCGCTTCGACCCGGCGACCGGCGAACGGTTGCCGCACATTGACGCCGCGGGGGCGTTCGCCGGGGATTCCTTGCTCAGCGACGACGTGGCGATCCTCTACGGGCCGCCACCCAACCCGCTGCCCGTGCCGCCGTTCGCGGTGGATGCTCCGGCGGCCGAGGGGTTGCGCTTTATGGGCTATGAGCCGCTCCCCCGCGCTGCCGAGACGGGCGAACCGTTGTCGCTTGCCCTGTGGTGGGCGGCCGATGAGCCGTTACCCTCACTGCAACTGCGCCTGTCGCTGGTCGATGAGGCCGGCGCTATCGTGGAGCTGGGCCGCAGCCAACCCGCCTATAACACATACCCGTTTGACCAGTGGCAGACACCGGCTTTTGTCATTGACCGGCAGCAGTTCCGCGTGCCCGACGATCTGTCCGGTGGCGACTATGTCTACCGGCTGGAGACGCTGGACGCGAGCGGCCAGTCACTTTTCTCCCATGATTTCGGCAAGTTGACAGTCACGCCGACTGAACGGCTGTTTG
>JAHDWL010000023.1 GCA_023384355.1 Anaerolineae bacterium | reverse complement strand
CCCCGACCAGCCGCAATACGAGATCAAGAGCGACAAAACCGACCACATCGCGCTGCACAAAGGATCGGCGCTGCGGATGTTGGAAGATTGAGGCGATTGGGAACGTTGGCAGTGCGAGCTCGTTGCCTTTACTCGCGCAAATGCCCAACTTGTGACACATTGCTATAATCTCTACTGTGAGAATTCCGGACGACGCGATCATCCCCAGAGAAAAGCTGAAAGACTATCTGTTGACGCCGCGACGAAGGAATGATAAATCAGGATTCCTGGCACAAGCTGGATTTACTCAGGAGAACCCCGACCAGCTTGAACTGGCCATCCGACAATTTATCGCAGAAAACGATGCGATCTCGGATAGGCTGAACGAATACGGCACTTTCTATCGGGTTGAGGGTGAATTGTATGGTCCGGATGCCACGCTGTTAACTGTGACAATCTGGCTTCAGACGGCTGTTGATAATCGCTTCCGCTTTGTAACGTTGAAACCGGCGAGGTGAGGACAATGAACATTGAATTATACACAGATGTCATGTTGACCAGGGACATCCCGGCAGAGCGCCTGCGTCTGGGTGACGTGGTCACTCTGGTCGACATCGTGCGGCATCCGTCCGGCGGGGAGGACGGCGCCGTCGTCGAACTGTTCAATGCTGTCGGTGAATCAATTGCCGTGGCCATTGTGCCTGTTTCGGCCGTTGCGCCTTTGAGAGCAGATCAAATGCCTGCCGTCCGGCCACTTCAAAAAGCAAAAGTGTAGTCTGCACACGATACAACCCAATTAAGCTGCAGAAATTAAGTCAACTTACAGTCGGCCAGAGTGGATTATGGCATTTTCTGATAGCACCATCCTTGAAGAGACTGGCCTATTCAGGACTTACAGACATTGAAGCGAAATTCGATACGCCATGTAGCCAATTACAAGGCCGGACTGCAAAATCTCTCAACCCACACAGTTCCACAAATAGGATCACCACATAGACAGCCTGTTACCGATCCTTTCGATCGTTACATAAGTCCTAAAAAACAAACGAGACAACCCGTTATGAGTTGTCCCGTTCCAAAAATTTGATTGAAATTACCCTGTCGCTCGCCTATGCGACCGCCAGTTGCTTCTCCAGCCGAATCGCCTTGGGGAACAGGATGTTGTTCTCCAGATGAATGTGCTTCTTGGTCGTCGCCTCGAACTCGGTCAGGAAGCCATAGAGCGCGCGGTAGGTGTTGCAGGCGTCATCCGGTACGGTGAAGCCGTCGCTCAGCTCGACCAACTCCTCCAGCACGTCGCCGGTCTCCTCGTGCTCCCTGTCCATCTCCTCGATGAGAATCTCGGCCGATCCGAAAGCGGGCGGCTTCAGCGGGCTGCCCGTCGCCCCCTGCTGCACCAGCTGTTTGATGTACGGGTAGAGCAACTCTTCCTCGCTGTCCATATGATCGAGCATCTCCTCGGCCAGCGGCGGCAGTAGCGCGGCGATGGTGATCGTCTCCGGGTGTTGCGCGCCGTGGGCGTTGGCGACCGCGCCGGCATATTCCACGATCTGCGGCAGCATGCGCCGGGTGTAGGCATGGAACTGGTTGACGATGTAGTCGGAAAGGAAGTCGATCGACCAGTCGTTGTACTGTTCGCCGACGGCGGCCGTCGCCTGCGCGGTCTGGACGTCGCGCAATAGCGTCTTGACGCTGATCCCCTTCTCGGCGCAAGCCTGACCCACGGGGACATCGCCGCCGCAGCAGAAATCAATACCGTATTTGGTGAACACATTTGCCAGACGAAAATCGGCGGCAACCCAGTCGCCGACGCTCTCGGTCGTCTGCAAATCCTGTAGCTGATTAAGTGACATTCTTAACTCCTGTCATGATGAGATAGTTTAATCGATTCAAAACCCACCCCTGTCCGTCCGGGCGAGGTCGTTCACTGAGCCAAAACTCCCGATTGTCCGGCCGCGTATCGCTTCCAGAGCCAATTCCCACGCGCCTTCGTGGCAGAGACCATCAATTCGCGCGTCCTCATAAGCGCGGACGGCCGCCCGCAGGCGCGCCTCGCGGTCAGGATCATCCTGCTGGTCGATTCTCCCCAACTCGCGGTAGATTATCGCCGGGTCATTGTCCATAATAGTCCTCGTGCGGCCATGCCTGGGCCTGCCGCGCGCCAGTCCAGCATATTCTACGGGCTTCAAGCGGGACTGTCCTTGATCTAGATCATGAACTCATTCGACAGAAACCGGGTTTCCCCGACTAACCTGGTTTCTCCTGGCAGCGGGCGACGCTCATTCCGCCGGCTGCCCGTCGATCGCGCCGCGCCTTTCCAGCGAGTCAAGCAGCAGGTGAAAGTAAATCAGCCCGCTATAGGGTTGCCAGCGGGCGATCTCCTGCTGGATGGCGTCGTAATCCATCTTCTCCTCGCGACCCAACCAGCGTTGCAGGCTGTTGCGCGCGCCCACATCGTCGCCGGGGAATGTGTCCAGCCGGCCAAGTCCGCGCAACAACACATACTCGGCCGACCAGCGGCCGACACCGCGCAACCGCAGCAGTTGCTCGACGGCAGTCGCGTTGTCGAGAGCGGCCAGCGCCTCCAAATCCAGCTCGCCCGCGGCGATGGCTCCGGCCACATCGATAAGGTACTCCGCCTTGCGACCACTGAAACCAAGTGGCCGCAGCGCCTCGGGCGCGATCGTCGCCAGCTCCTCCGGCAGGGGAAACGCGTTGGCGGGGATGGGCATATTCTCAGCAGTGCCCGGCAGGGGATGCGCCCCGCCGTAGGCTCCGGTCAGCCGGTTGAGCAGGGTGATGCCCAGCGTCAGGGTGATCTGCTGGCAGGCAATGGCATTGGTCAACGCCTCGAAGACGGTGGGGAAGCGAGGCGGCTTGAAGCCGCGTAGCCGTCCCGCCAGGGGAGCCAGCAAGGGGTCGCCTTCGGCCAGCCGGTAGAAATCGCTTAGGTCGACATCCAGCCCCAGCATCCGCCGCAAAGCCGCTTGCGCGCCCGGCGCAGCCTCCGCGCCGGCCCCGGTCAAAGTGACCTGCAGCTCCGGCCGGGCGGGATCGCTCTGCCGGACAGCAACAGCGACCGGCTCGCGCTCAGGGCCAAGGGGCAACAACCGCCGGTAGACCTGCCCATCCCAATGGTCGATGCAGTTGTCGGCGCGACGGCGCAGAACCCAGGCCGTCAGGTCCAGCCGGAAAGGCGGCGTTGCCGTCATGGTAAAGCTGTATTCGGGCAGGTCTTTCATGATATCCCTTTCCCTGCCTCTGGCGTCTCTCCCTCGGGCGGATAGGTGATGCGTAGCCCCTCCACGTGGGCGAAGGGCGTCATATGATGGGGTTGGGCGCGGCCGGGACCGATGATATCCGCCACGCCGATGCCGCGCACAGTCAGCGCGTCGGCGATCAGCGACCGATGGCAGCGCCAGGGGACGGACTCGGCGCACATGATGGCCACCGTGTCATGCCGGGCGAGGTCGAGCAACTCGGCCAATCCGGCGTCGAAGTCGGGCGTTTGCATGTAATCGGCATAGCCGCGAAAGGAGGCGTTACGCCAGCCGGTGTTCACCGACGCGGCCGTCGTGTGGCGTAGCCCGCCCAGCGCGGCCAGGTGCCGATAGCCGATGCCGGCCTCCGCCAGCGCCTCGGGCAATGTCTCACGATTGTATTGCGGGTTGTGGCGCGAGTGTGGAACGGTGCGCACGTCGGCCACCAGCGTCACGTCGTGGGCGCGCAACAGGGCGATGAACTCCTCCAGCGGTCGGGTGGAGTGGCCGATGGTGAAAAAGGGATGCAGGGAAGCGCCGGCGGGTTGGGTAGACGCCTGAAGATCAATTCTCGGGGTGGTGGTCATGATCGGTAGTCCATGCGGAGGGTTGACGGCTGCCCAGCCGTCGGTTCACGGGACTCACTGGTCTGTCGAACAGAAGGCTACCCGATGGCCGCAATAGGGGCATTATTGCACCAACGTTGGGCGGTCGCAAACCAGCCGATTGCGTGCCGACCATGTCAGGTGCGACGCCAATGCCTGAGCATGTTCTCGATAGTCGAAACACAGTCATCTGCCTGATGCGAATATCCCGTTGATCGTTTATACTGTCGGTAAGAGGGAGCGGATTTTCAGGACCCCGGCGTGGTGGTCTCGAATGATCCGTCGAGGTGAAGCAAGATGATCGAGGACAGATCGGAGAAGGCCGTGGCTGACCCTTATGAAGTGCTCAAGCGCGATTTGGCTATCCTGGAATCGATGGCGGCCGGGATGGGGGAGTATCTGGCGAGCGACGCAACCTGGTGGGATATGGGGCGCAGGGATATGCCATTGCTGACGATCGGCGGCTATCTGATGCGCCGGCGCCGGTTGGGCGTGCTTGATTACCTGCTGGCTACGCCCGAGCGAATTACGATGGCCGCAGCGAATGCCATTTATGATAATGCGGCAGGCACTCAACTTGTGCGGTTCGAGGAGCGTGCCCTGGCTGAACTGGGCGCTCGCATGCGCGAATGGACTGATTATTTGCGCAATTTGGCCGTATCCCAACGGCTGGCGGCCGACAGGGAACGATACGAGTATCTGGCTGATACGAGGGTTGTTGTGAACGAACTGATCAGTACGCTGGGTGAATCGCCGTTCCGGTTGCCGGCCCACATCCCCGCCGATGTTGCCGCGCTCGACCACCGCTTGGGTTCGCGCTGGAAGTCCGGTGCGTTCATCTGGTCATCAGTCTGGGCAGCGGCCTATCCGCCTGACAAATACTGGTTCCTTTATGGGTATCCCAAAGCGAGTTGACCGGGTAAACCTCAATGAAAGTCGACAGTCAGACTTTATGGTTGATTGTCGATTTGTCAGCTCCGAAGCGTCCACTTACCCGTAGCGTTCCAGCAATACCCGGGCGTAATATGCCTGCCAGTTGGCGCCGGGAGCCAGACGCCGCACCTCGGCGTCAAGCGAAATAAGCAAGTATACCAGTTCGCTTTGTGTGAAGCGGGCGTTGAGTAATTTGGACAGTCGCTCGCGCAGGAATCCGGCATACCAGATCGGCCATTCCTCGTCGGCACCGTCGGTTTCAATATATGCCTGATGGTGGGCTTCGCCAGCCTCGCGAAACAATTCTTCTAGTTGTTGTTGTCTTGCCGAATCAGTCATCTTAACATCATTCCTTTTCTTATCCCTCGCCGGCGCGCGCATCTCCCGGCCATCGAGGATCTATCTTACGCCATAGGGATACGTCGACAAAATTTAACCAGTATTTTATTTTATCGGGGCAAGATGAGGCATCGGCGCGGCATCTTGGCAAGGTCGGACCAATGGCGCTAAAATGTTGCCCGATATTGGTTCAAAGACGCTAATACGGCAGACAACAATGAACGAGATCATCTGCCACAACTGCCGGGCAATCAATCGATGGGGAGCGAATTTCTGTGCGACCTGTGGCCAGGGTCTGATTGCGGCCGTCGCGCCGGGTGACGAAGCGCCCACCGTGCCGGGCAGTTCGCTCGCCTTCCTGGAACATGGTAGCTTCGAGTTGCGCATTGGCCGTCGCACCGATACCGGCCGCATGCGCCAGACAAACGAAGACAGCCTGCTCGCCTTCGACTTTCTTTGCGCCAACAAGTCCGTCTCTCGCCCCGTGGGGTTTTTCGTGGTGGCCGACGGAATGGGCGGTCACGCAGGTGGCGAGATCGCCAGCGGCATGCTGGTGCAGGCGCTGGCGCGTCGCGCGGCCGAAGAGTGGTTGTCGCCCGCCATCACCGGGCAGGACGAATCGTTTGACAGGGAGGTTTGGCTGAGAAGCGCCATCGCCACCGGCAACGAGGAAATATATGAGCACGCGCGCGAGGCCGGAATCGCCATGGGGACGACTGTTGTCGCCGCCATCGTCGAGGGAGACCGCGCCTTCATCGCCCACGTCGGCGACAGCCGGGCATATCATCTGCGCGCCGACGATATTCGGCGTATCACGGTCGATCACTCCCTGGTCGAGAGCCTGGTCGTAGCCAGGCGGATTAGCCCTGAAGAGGCTCGGAACCATCCACAGGCCAACGTCATCTATCGCACTGTCGGCGATTCGCCGCAGGTGGCGGTCGATGTGAGCCGAATCACGCTTCGACCGGGGGACTTTCTCATGCTCTGCTCCGACGGCCTGAGCGGCATGCTGGACGACGAAGCCATTCGAGAGGTGGTATTGGACGCCTCATCGCCGCAGGCAGCCTGTGATGCGCTGGTCGATGCCGCCAATCAGGCCGGTGGCGAGGATAACTGCACCGTCATCCTCATTGAACTGAAATCCTCATGAGCCTGGGCGATCCCGCGCCGGTCTGGGGTATAATGATGACACTCATCACCGGACGATGAGACAGGAAGGAAGGAATGAGCATGTTTTCATGCCCGAACTGCGGCACATTGGTGTCGGAGGGCGCGGCTTTCTGTGATAGCTGCGGCATCTCATTGGCGGCCGGCGCGTTTCCCCTGTTGTGCCCCAATTGCCGCGCCGAGGTTCAGTCTCATGATCTGTATTGCGACAACTGCGGTTACTCCCTGCGCGATCCCCGGCCGCCGATGATCGAGGAACCGGCGGCGATGGACGCCGATTCAGAAGAGGAACCCGCAGAGATCGAGCAGCCCGCGCCGCGACTGCTGGTGCTGCCTGCCGGCACAGCACTCATGCTTGATCCTGACAAGGACAGGCACGTTATCGGTCGTATCGACCCGGCCAGCGGCAGTTTCCCAGATATCGACCTGGTCCCCTTTGGGGGCGAGGAAGGCGGCGTCTCTCGCCGCCACGCCCAAATCGCGCGCACTGAACAAGGGTTCGTCATCGAAGACCTGAACTCGGTCAACTACACCTTTGTCAACAAACACAAGATCTTGAGGGGAACAGTCCAGGAACTTAAGGATGGCGATGAAATTCGCCTGGGGCGGGTGTTGTTACGTTTCAGGATAGGCTAACGCATGGAACCTGTCTATTGCAAGAACGGACATCCGAACAGACCGGGAACCCGGATCTGCGCCGTTTGTCGGGAATTGATGCCATTGCCGGCTGATTCCACCAAAAGCGCGCCTGCCGATCCCCCTAAACCCAAGGTTGCGTCTGCGCCGCCACCACGACCGCCGGCGGCATCGCCGCCGGCCCCACCGCCCCTCATGCCGGTTTCGGATGAACCGACACAACCGGATGAACCTGTTGTTGTCGCCGCGCCAGCAAAACGCGGCCGCCCCTGGATATGGTTGCTTCTGCTGTTGGGCTTCGGCGCGCTGTGCATCGTCGCTGTGTGGACCGTCTTCCTTCCGGGCATGCGCGCGCGCGGCGAGTTATCCACGGTCCCGGCGACGGCGATCGCCGCGACAACCCCGATCGTGGTCGTCGAACCGACCGAAAAACCAGACCCTGCCACAGCGGCCGCGCCAACCGCGATGGCCAGTACCACCACGCCCCGGGCGACAACTGCGGTTGTTGAGGTTTCGCCCACGACCGTGGCCACCATCACCCCGTTGCCGACCATCATTGGCGTCATCATAACCCCCACCTTCGCCTTCGGTCGGGATGTGAACTTCATCCAGAACGGGGATTTTGTTGACAACTGGGCCAACGGCTGGACCAGCGAGAGCAATGGCAACGGCGGAGAGATTGACATGACTGTTGCCGACGGCGATCATGAAGTGCCGGCGGTACGTCTGGAAAACACCGGATCGGGTATGGTGAGCCTGGCCCAGCGGGTTGTCATGGCGTTTCCGGCGGAAGGATTGGTCTTTCGCGGCCGCCTCCGTCTGGCGGGCACTGCCGGCGGCGCGAATGAGGGACGCAGCGCCCTCATTCTGCGCTATGAGGATGTCAACGGCGAACCGCTCGGCGCTTCAATCTGGCTGGATGGAGCGAGTGATTCGACCGCGCTGTGGGGGGCCGATCCACTGCCGCAACTTGAAGACACAGTCAACGTGCATATTGTGGATGAGGATTGGCAGGATGTGGAGCTTTGGCTTGGCCGCGAATTCGATGATGCGCTCCCCGGGATTGACCCGGTTGCCGTGCGTCAGATCACAATTATGCTGGCTGTCCTGGGCGGCAACGGTTGCCCTGCCGCAGGTTGCCGGGCGTCGCTTGAGGCTGCGGGGCTGTCCCTGACGGCCGAAGCACCGTAGATTTGGTCTCCCTGATTCCGGCCAAGGGAAGGCTCGTCGCGAACTTATCGGATGAAATAATTCTATGCGCTACGCAATCAATCGCATCAGTCCAATGAGAGCCATGTTGTATGGTCTGTTACTCGGGCTTGGGATTTGGATCATTCCCGCGATCATTCTGGGCTGGCTGGTTCGGACGACTGTCCTCAGCCTGGAGGCATGGCTCGGCGGCCTGCGGATGGTTATCCCCATGCCTATCGGCGAAGGAATAGCGATTGACCTGACCTCGGCCCTGTCGCTGGGCGACACCCAGGCGCGTTTGTCAGCGCTTGCCGGGCAGGACCTGGCGCTCATGCTGGCTATCATACTGGGAGTCGCCGCGGCCGGGATGCTGTTCACCGGCCTGGCGGCGTTTCTGTCGGCCATTTTCTACAACCTGTTCGCCGGAGTATTCGGCGGCATCGAGGTGAGTCTCAATGCGCTGGATGTTCCCGATCGTCGTCCGGTTCCCGCCGCTGTCGCATTGCCGGCAGCCGTGCCGGCAGCCCAGGCTCCGCCGGTTGCCGCGCCCCGACCGCGCGTCGAGCAACCCCGCACGGGCACCCCGGTGGCGCAGGCCTGGCTATCCCCCACCTCGGCCAACGGCGAGCGGCGCGCGTTGCTGGATAGCGTTACCCGTATCGGCAGCGCTGATGGCAATGACATCATATTGTCCGGCCTTGCCCCACAGCACGCCGAGATCCGCCGCGAAGGGGGACGTTACCTTATATATGATTTGGGCAGCCGCCGGACGTGGGTCAACGACACACAGGTGGCGGCTGTCCACATGCTGAAGGATGGCTTTCGTCTACAGATGGGGCAATCGGAATTTATCGTCCATATCCAGACGACCAATCCGGCGGTTGCGGAGGCAAGATGATTTCCGACACAATCTGGCAGCTGTACCCAATGCCCACGCGTGAAATCAGCCTGGCGGGGCTATATCTGAGCCACGAGTTACGGCAAATCGCCGCCGATTTGGATCGGCCCTTTGTCTATACCAATTATGTCACCAGTATCGACGGCCGCATCGCCATCCCGCGGCCTGAAGGCAAGGGCATGATGGTGCCGAAAGATACTGCGAACGATCGCGACTGGCGGCTGTTTCAGGAACTGGCTGTGCAGGCTGATGTCATCATCAGCAGCGGCCGCTACCTGCGCGATTATGCCGAGGGTAAAGCCCAGGAAATATTGCGTGTCTATGATGAACCGCGCTTCGCGGATCTCGGCCGCTGGCGCGCCGATCGTGGCTTGCCCCCGTATCCCGACCTGGCCGTCGTCAGCGGCAGCCTGGACTTTTCCATTCCGCCGTTTCTTACCCAATCAGGCCGCAAGGTGGTCGTTGTCACCCACGACGCGAGTCATCGGGAACGACGGATACGGCTGGAGCAGGATGCGGGCAAAATCATCCTCGCCGGAGAGGCCGACGTATCCGGTAGGCAGGCTATCGACGCTCTGGGTGCGCTTGGCTACCGGACGATCTACATGGCAACCGGTCCGCGCGTCCATCATCTGCTATTGACCGACAACATTCTGGACAGATTGTACACGACCGTCGCCCATCGACTGCTCGGCGGAGAGCCGTTCAGCAGTCTGGTGGAGGGAGACTTGTTACGGCCGGCGGTTGGCATGCGCCTGCACGCCCTCTACTTCGATCCCCACGCGCTCGGCGGTTTGGGGCAACAGTACACCTGCTACGAGAGGTAAACCTCACCAGTTCGAGTGCGTTCTTTCCGGCGCGGGCGAACTATCTGCCAGCTTCACCTGTGAGCCAAATCGGCGCAACATGGCGTTGACCTCGGCGACCGTCGGCATATTGTGACCCGTGCCCAGCTTCAGGACCTTGGCCGCCCCGGTGGCGTTTCCCAGATCGCCCAACGTCTGCAAGTTGAAGTGATTCAGGTAGCCGTATATCACCGCCGCGGCCAGGCTGTCACCCGCGCCCGTGGCGTCCAGCGCGACCACCGGCAAGCCCGGCGCGATGTGGAGGTCGCTCTCGGTCAACAGGAAGCAACCGGCCATGCCGCGCTTGATGACGACAAGGCGACTGCCACGCGCCAGCAATATGCGCGCGGAGTTGACCGGATCGGCTTCGCCCGAGAGGCGGCGCGCCTCGTCCTCCGTCGCCAGCAGGACCGTCGCCAGGCTTGCGGCGGTGGTGTGCCAGGTGTTGTCGATCTTGGGGTTGCCGGGGCCGGGATCGAAAAATGACGGAATGCCGGCGCTGTGGGCCTGCCGCAGCCCTTCCAGAATGATTCCCGACTCCTCCTGCTGGTCGACCCAGCCGTCGGCGTAAAGCGCTTCGGCTTCGGAGATCAACGGTCGCCAGGCAGCGGGCAGCTCCATGACCCGCAGCGATCCCGGAAAGCCCAGGTAAGCCGGCTCGCCCTGCCCATCGACGAGGACGTTGGCCACCGGGGTGCGGGCGTCAGGCGTCACGATGACCCGCGAGACATCCACCCCTTCCGCGGCCAGCCCTTCCAGTACGATCTCGCCGAACAGATCGCGGCCGACCTCGCCCAGAGCGCAAACCGATAAGCCCAGATGCGAGGCCATAATGGCGACATTACAGGCACCGCCTGGCCCCAGAGCCAGATAGGAGACGCGCTGCAAATCCTTGGGCTGAATCTCCAGTCGCTCCACGCGAATGGCGTAGTCTGCCAATATATCTCCGAGGACGATGATCATGTGATCTCCAGTGACGAAATTATAAGTCCGGCCGCAAGGTTAGCCGGCATCGTTAGCGCGTGCCGTCCCGGCGGCGTAGCGACGCGATGAAACCATCTGTTGAAAGAGGCGCGCCGGGCAAGCCGAGCGCCTGGGCCAGGCGGATGAGCTGCGGCGGCTCGACATTGGTAGTGGCCAGCAAATCGGCCTGTGCCAGAACATCGGCGGCGGGACCGTCGGCCAGCACGCGGCCATCGGCCATGGCCACCACCCGCTCGAAGTGATCGGCGCAGAAGTCGATGTCGTGGGTGATGATAATGACGGTGCGATCTTCGCTCTTCAGCGTTTCGATGATGTTGCCGATGAGCGCCACGCCGCGCGCATCCTGTCCCATGGTCGGTTCGTCGAATATCACGACCGGCGTGCGCATGGCCAGGACGGAAGCCAGAGTCATCAGCTTGCGCTGGGGGGCGGTCAGGTCATAGGGATGAGTGCCCGATTCGGCCGCCAGTTCGACCATTTCCAGCGCGGCGGTGGCATTGGCAAGGGCGTCCGGCGCGGATTGGCCCAACTGGCGTGGACCAAAGGCCACCTCATCGCCGACGGTGCGTTCGATGATTTGGTCGTCGGGATTCTGGAACACGAAGCCGACGCGAGCGGCCATTTTGGCCACGGTATGCTCGCGGGTATCCCATTCGCCGACGATGACGCGGCCCCGCGTAGGCTTGAGCAGCCCGTTCAGGTGCTTGACAAGCGTCGTCTTGCCCGCGCCGTTCTCGCCGACGATGGCGACAGCCTCGCCGGATGCGATGTCCAGCGTGACGCCGCGCAGGGCTTCGGCCCCGCCGGGGTAGGTGAAGCTGATATTTTCGACGGACAGGTTCATGCGAAGAACTCCGCCGCCTGCTCCAGCGTGACGGGAAGCGTGTCGCCTTCCGGCCGCAGGCCCGCGGCCTGGGCCGCGCGCGCGGCCCGAGTGTAGCGCGTCGGTTCCAGGCCGTATCGTTGCAGATCGGGCGAGGCCAGAATATCGCCCGGCAACCCATCGGCCACCAGCCGCCCTTCATGAAGAACCAGGACACGGTCGGCAAACGCGGCGACCCACTCCAGCTTCTGCTCGGCCAGAACGACCGTGGCCTCATCTGTCGCCGCCAGGTCGCGCAACACCGTGAACACCTCTCTTGAGCCGACGGGGTCCAGTTGCGAGGTCGGCTCGTCCAGCACAAGGACCCTGGGCCGCATGACCAGCACCGAGGCGATGGCCAAGCGTTGTTGTTGACCGCCCGACAGCGCAAATGGCGGCCGCTCGGCCAGCCCGGCCAGCCCGGCAAATTGCAGAATATAGTCGATTCGCGTCTCCATTTCCGCCCGAGGCACGCCCATGTTTTCCAGCCCAAATGCGACTTCGTCGCGCACTGAGAATCGAGCGCCAGTGATCTGATTAAACGGATTGGAGAACACCAGGCCGACGGTGCCGGCCAGCTCGGCCAGCGACGAGGCGGCAATGTCGATCCCGGCAACCTCTACCGTGCCGGTCAGACGGCCGCGATAGAAATGGGGGACGAATCCGGCCAACGCCGAGCAGAGTGTCGACTTCCCTGCGCCGTTGGCCCCGATGACAGCGCAGAACTGCCCGGCCGGAATATCGACCGATAAATCGTTCAGCGCCGGCGATGTGGCCCTGGGATAGCTATAGGAGACACGGTCGAGACGGATCACGCAAGCCTCGGGGCCAGCCAGAGATAGAACCGCCAGCCGATTACGGCCATAGCCCCCAGCATGAGCAACCAGCGTATGGCGCGCTGGAAGCGGGTGTCGTGGAGGACGAGCAGGCTGGTCTTTGCGCCTTCGCGGCTGAAGGCGCGCACTTCGAGGGCGATGGCCCGCTCTTCAATATCGACGATGCTGCCCAACAGAAGGGGGACGACCAGAGGCATTAGCGCGCGCATCCTGATGAGATAACTGCCCTCTGTCTCCAGGCCGCGGCTACGTTGGGCGTCGAGGATCGTGTTGGCTTTTCGCTGAAAACGGGGAATAACCTGCAAGGTGCTCAGGACGACATACGAGATGCTGTTCGGCAGCCCCTTCTGGCTGAGAGCAAGCATTAGTTCGTCGGAGCGGGTGGTGTAGTTCAGGAGCAGAAAACCGCTGACGGCCAAAATGATTCGGCCTGTCCCCCGGATGGCAAAAAGAAGCCCCTCCGCTTTCAGCGAGAAGGGGCCTAACTGCCGCACAATCGTGCCGCCTGTCCAGAACAAGCCCTGCACGATTATCAGCGAGATCGCGAAGGGGATAGCCGTCTTGATCGTGTTCTTGATTACCTCAGGCAGTACCCTGGCGATTAGGGCTACCGGGACAACCCCAATCAGAAGCACAATATACGGCGACCACACGCCGGGAATCAACCAGCCAATGAGCAGGCATACCAGAACGTAGACCAGCTTGGTCAGAGGGTGGAGGCGATGTATCCCTGTTTGCCGGACAACATACAGGCCGTACGTCCCACTCATGGGGTTATCCCGAATTGATTACCGAACGTCTTCGGCTCTTGAGAAACGATCGATATATCTGTCCGGAAGAGCCCGCAGAATCAAGTAGACAATCAGAAAAGAGATGGCCTTGTCCAGAGGGTCGGTGGCCAGTCCCTGCAGGAAGTTTGCCGCCAGCATGCTCATGCCCTGGCTGCGAAATGCTGCGGTGATGATATCCATGCCCGTTCCGACAACGCCACCGAACAGATAGAATGTGATGGGAGCGGACAACAATGATGCCACAACGCCCGTTATTGCGCCGCCAAGTACTGCCTTCCACCACACCTTGAACCAACCGTACTTGCTGAACACACCGGCCAGAAAACCGATGGCGGCCGCCACCGGCGCGTATGGAACGGTGTTGGTCACATCGCCGAAGATGATGGCCCAGATGATGTTCGAGAGCAGTCCTGTTAATGCGCCGACCCACGGCCCAGCCACGGCACCGACGAAAACCGTGCCGATTGAGTCCAGATACAGCGGTAATCTTAGGGCTTTCACAATTTGGCCTACGGCGATGTTGATGGCGATCGCTATAGGGATCATGGCTAACGATATCGTGCTGAAGTCGCGTTTCAAACGTTCCATTTCCTTATCCAACCTCCTGTTTCGGACCGGCGATTATTTGCCGACTCCGAACATCACAATTCCTTGAATTTATCATCCTGATCGGCGCGTGAAAGCGGGCCAATGAGCCGATTCATGCCCGAAATTGTACGTTACTTTCTTCTTATGTCCAGAACAACACGCATATAGGAATGCCCGCCTGATTATTTACCGGTTTGTCGCGTGCCGGCCCATCGGTCGGATATTTTTACGGTTGAATCGCGATCATATTTGTCCAATTGATGCCAATCTAGTAAGATGCCGGATGAATATAGCGTGAAAATTCCGTAAGAGAATCCTTAAGCGTTATCGATTAGAATAGTGCTGTTAACTGCTGTTCAATCCGCCAATACCGGCAAGCACGGGAGAGTGCCCTGTGATCCCGATGGGCGGGTTTGAAATTCGGCAAAATGACGTTCAATCAATGACAGGATTTTTCATGACCGTATCGGCTGTCCGATTGCGGTGAGGAGGATAAAGCGGAACCAGAGAAACAACGCCTGATTTTTCTACGTAGGGTGTCGATGCGCGCCTTTGGATTGCGTTCGACAGGCCAATTTTGAACATTTACCACCAAATTTGACTTCCCTGGAGGCAAACGTTGTTTAGGAAGAATTCTGCAAAGCGTATTCTGAAGGTGCTGGTGGTGCTGGGCGTGCTGGCCCTCACCGCATCGGCCGCCTTCGCCCAGGATAGCCCGTGGACTACCCGCGCTAACCGCAGCGATAATATCGATCGTCCCATGCCGGCTCAACTGTCTGGCGCGAAACTGGAGACATCCCTTCAAGCCCAGGCCGAAGATCTGGCGATTCTGCGTCTCAATCCCGCGTTGCGGGGTCAGACGGGACGTGTGCAGGTTGTAGTCCGTCTGAGCGGCCCGGCGGCCTCAGCCGCCACCGGAACGGATCATTCACTGCAGCAGCAGGCCGCCGTCTCGCAGCAAGCGGCTTTTGTCGCCGGCGCGCGCGCGATCGACTCCTCGGCCAAGGTTCTTGGCTCCACCCAACTTGTATTGAACGCAGTCATGCTTGAGGTCGACGCCTCGGCTCTGGATGCGCTGGCCCGCAACCCGAACGTTGTGGCCATCAGCCCAGTCCGGACCTACGAAATCGACCTGTCCGAGACCGTTCCCTATATCGGCGCGACGGCCGTCCACGATGCCGGCTATGACGGCACGGGCGTGCGTGTAGCTGTTCTCGACAGCGGCATTGACTACACCCACATCGCTTTCGGCGGCTCCGGTGACGTCAACGATTATCTCAACAACGACCCGACGATCATCGAGCCGGGCACCTTCCCGACGGCCAAGGTAGTGGGCGGCTATGACTTTGTCGGCAGCAACTGGCCGAACACAGCCGAAGAGCCCGATCCCGATCCGCTGGATGACGGCGCCGGTGGCGGCCACGGCACACACGTGGGTGACATCATCGGCGGCGCCATGGGCGTTGCCCCCGGCGTTGACCTGTACGCGGTCAAGGTCTGCTCCTCGGTCAGCACCTCGTGCTCCGGCGTGGCCCTTCTCCAGGCCATGGAGTTCGCCGTTGACCCGAACGGCGACGGCAACACCGACGATGCTGTCGATGTCATCAACATGTCGCTCGGCTCGCCCTATGGCGACGCCCGCTGGGATGACCTCTCCTTTGCCGTTAACAACGCCAGCGCGTTGGGCGTCCTGACCGTCGCCTCGGCCGGCAACAGCGCCGACAAACCGTACGCGACCGGCTCTCCGGCCGCGGCCGCGACGGCCCTGTCCGTGGCGCAGACAACTGTACCCTCCGAGACCCAGGGGCTGATGGAAGTGACTTCCCCGGCCGGCATCGCCGGTCTGTACGCGGCCGTCTTCCAGCCGTGGTCGGTCAAACCGACGGAACGCATCGAAGGGCCGTTGCAATATGGTGATGGCGCGGGTGGCAATCTGAACGGCTGTGCGCCGTTTGCCCCCGGCACGTTGTCCGGCAAGATCGTACTCGTTGATCGCGGTTCGTGCAGTTTCAGCGTCAAGATCAGCAATATCGCCGAAGGCGATGCCCTGGTCGGCATCATCGGCCTGATTGCTCCGGGAGCTCCGTTCCAGGGTGGTTTCGGCGGCGGCGACCCGAGCATCCCCGGCTACATGATTAGCCAGGTTGATTCGGATGCGTTGAAGAGCGGTCTGGATGAGGGTGTTACCGTTGTGTTCGACCCGGCGAACGACATCCCGCTCGTCCAGCACATGGTCGGCTCCAGCAGCCGTGGCCCGAGCGTCGGCCTGAATCTGGTGAAACCGGAAATCGGCGCTCCCGGCGCGTCTGTCTCGGCCGTCTACGGCACGGGCACGGGCACCCAGGCGTTCGGCGGTACCTCCGGTGCCGCGCCGATGGTCACCGGCTCAGCCGCCCTGCTCATGCAAGCCTACCCGGATCGCAGCTGGTCGGAGATCAAGTCCGTCCTCGTGAACACCGGTGAAACGGACATCATGAACGAGCCTGAGTTCTTCGGCGGCCGAATTGCGGCCATCAGCCGCATCGGCGGTGGCGAGGTGCGCGTCTTCGACGCCCTGAATTCGCCGCTGGCTGCCTGGGAACGCGATTCGATGAGCAGCGTCCTGAACTATGGCTTCGGGGACTTCGCCGACGGCGAAACGCTTGTCAAGCGCATCACCATCCGCAACTACTCCAATCAGCCGATCACCTTGCGGTCGAATGTGGAGTATCGCTATGCTGAGGATGATACCGGTGTGGTTCGTCTCTCGGTGCCGACCTGGTTCTCTGTTCCAGGCCGTGGTTCCGTCAATATCCCGGTGCACATGTTTGTCCGGCCGCGCACCAATCGGCCGCTGCATGACTGGATGATGGACAGCGGCAGTGCGGGAGCGGATCCCACCACGTTGACCTACAACGAGTATGACGGTTACATCAACTTTGAAGCCGTGGACTCGAGCGGTGTCGCGATCCACATGCCGTGGCATGTATTGCCGCGCGGCGCGGGCAACATCCAGTCGGGCGTTCGCCAGAACGGACTCAACTGGGTCCGTAACACCGGTGTCGCAGCTTCCTACATCGACACGTACTCCCTGATTGGGACCAGCGACAGAATGGCTACGCCGCCGCTGGGTGGCAACATGGCCCCGGTGGACCTGCGCTATGTCGGCGTGCAGACCTATCCGGTTCCGGCCGGCTACTGTGGCCCCGAGGATTCGTTCGTCATGGGCTTTGCGGTCAACACCTGGGATCGTCAGTCCATCGCGCTCGTTTCCAGTTTTGTCTTCTATCTGGATATGGATGAGGATGGACTGTATGACTACGCCGTGTTGAACCGTGACGTCTCCTTCAACAACATTACCGACGGCCGCAATGTGACCTGGGTCTACGATCTCAACACCGGCGAAGCCAATGCGGACTTCTTCACCGCACATTCGACCAACAGCGGCAACACTATCCTGTATTTCTGTGGCGATCGGATCGGCCTGAACGCCGATTCCTTCCTCACGGAATCGTTTAATGTTGACCTGGAAGGCCAGGACTTCTACTACGGCGGTCCGAGTGACTACATCCTTGGGATGAACGTCGTCCCGTTGGGCGAGCGGTATTACACCATTTTCGCCAACTTCGACGTGGCCTACACCGTGCTGCCCCCGCGGTCGGGCACGTTGGGCTTCTACGTCATTGACTTTGGTGACCAGCTGAACGCGACCGAGAACGGTTGGTTGGGGCTCTCCGGCCCGGGCTCGCCGCCCCACACCGCGCATACGGGTTGTTTCTTTACAATTTATGGTTGCGGCGCGATGACCCTTGTGTAAATTGGGTCATCGCCGGCGGGTAAGAACTTGTGGTCCGGCGTCGTCTAATCTTTAGAGCGGATTGCGGTTCACATTTTCTTCCTCCTTAAACGAAAAACGCCCCGTCCGAACACTGACGGGGCGTTTTTCGTCACTGATATATGCTTCTGGATTCGCTCATGAGGCAGTGGGCTGACCTTTTTCACTACTTCGTCATGCAATCGTCAGGTATCAGGCCTTGCAGCCGGCGGCCATTGCCGCTATAGTGCCGGTGATGGAAGCGACCGTCTCCCTTTCGGCCGCCTGGCGCACTGATCCCGGCCTGGTGCGAAGTCACAACGAGGACTTCGTCGCCGTTTTCGAACCACAATCGCCCGACGACCTCCGCCACGGGAATCTCTATATTGTCGCCGACGGCGTCGGTGGTGCCGACGCGGGCGAAGTGGCCAGCCAGTTTGCCGGCGAGCGCACCCTGCACTACTTCCTCGAATCATCCTCTCTTGAGGAATTGGATAATGAGGACATAGGGCATCTCCTGATCGAGGCCATGCAATCTGCCAACACCGATTTGCGTCGGCTGGCTGCCGATCGCGACGATAGCCGGCGTATGGCTACCACGATGGTAGCGGCGGCCATCAAGGACGGCCGCGCCTTTATCGGCAACGTCGGCGACAGTCGTGCCTATCGCTGGCGCAATGGTGCTCTTGTCCAGGTGACGCGCGACCAGAGTCTTGTAGCCCGCCTCGTTGAAGAGGGGGCACTGACGCCTGAGGAGGCGTTGCGTTACCCCTATAAAAACGTCATCCTCTACAGCCTGGGTTCCGAGCGACGGCCGCCCATCGATCTGTACGTGGAGACCCTTGAGCCGGGCGATCTGCTCCTGTTATGTTCCGATGGTCTGACTCGCCACGTCGACGACAATGAGATAGCCGATATCCTGGGGCGTGAACTACCGGACGCGGCCGTCGATACGCTGGTGGGTCTGGCCCGCGATCGCGGCGGCGAGGACAACATCACGGTCGCCGTCATCCAGAACGGTCCTCGCGCGATCGTGCAGCCGGCGGGCACATCAACGAAACCTGAGGACGAAGATCTCACGCTCACGGTGGCGCATCCTCGGCCGGAGGTGCCGGTGAACGCGCGCCCGGCGGCCGCGCCGTTGACCTATGAACCCGCGCCCCGCATTTGGCCGCTGCTGCTCGTTCTGACGGCGGTCATGGTTATCCTCATCTTTCTCCTGTGGGCTTTCATCCAGACGACTACAGCCATTTAAACCCCGTCTGATGGGGTTGTGACCCCGGCGATGGGCTAATTTTAAACTGAGGGTGACCTTCTTTGACGGGAAGGGTAAATTTCCCTACAATTTCCTATAGTATGACAAACGCATTACGTATCCTACCTTTGGGGGGATTGGGCGAGATCGGCAAGAACATGACCATCATCGAGTATGAGGACGACATCCTCATCGTCGATGCAGGCGTCATGTTTCCCGAAAACGACATGCTTGGCGTCGATCTCATCATCCCCGACTATAACTATCTCATGGAGGGCGACCGGCGTTCCAAGGTCCGCGCCATCCTTATTACCCATGGCCACGAAGACCATATCGGCGCGTTGCCGCACCTTGTCGAGGATATAGCCGCGCCGATATACGCCACACCACTGACGCTGGGATTGATCGAAAACAAACTGCGTGAAGCGAAGAATCTTCACGAGGTTGAACTGGTTTCGTTTCGTGCCGGCGAGGTGCTGCAAATCGGGCCGTTCACGGTGGAGCCGTTTCATGTGGCCCACAGCATCCCCGATTGCGTCGGCTTCGGTATCACCACGCCGGTCGGCCTTATCGTTCACACCGGCGACTATAAATTCGACCACACGCCCATCGACAGCTGGCCGCCCGACTTTGCCAAGCTGGCCGAGTTTTCGCAGCGCGGAGTTCTGGCATTGCTGGCCGACAGCACGAACGCCGACCGGCCAGGCTGGACTGAGTCGGAGACGGATCTGCTGGAGGGTTTCGAGGATGTGTTCCGCAAGGCTGACGGCCGAATCATCGTCGCCACCTTCGCGTCGCTGATCTCACGGGTGCAAATCGCCGCGGCCGCGGCCTTGAAATATAACCGCAAGATGGCGATTGCCGGCCGCTCGATGCGCGACGCGATCAAGATAGCCCGAAAGCTGGGCTATCTGGAGTTGCCCGATGATCTGATCGTCGATCTGGGCGTGGCGGTCAAGATGCCGCCGAGTCAGGTGGTGATCATGGTCACCGGCTCGCAAGGGGAGCCGTCGGCCGTTCTCGGTCGTCTGGCTCGGGGCCAACACAACCAATTGAGCATCCAGGAGGGAGACACGGTCATTTTCTCCGCGCACCCCATCCCGGGCAACGAGGAATTGATCTACCGCACTATCAACCAACTCTACCGGCGGGGGGCGTTGGTGCTCTACGACCGGATTGCCAAGGTCCACGTCTCGGGCCATGCCAGCCGCGAGGAGATGAAACTGCTCATCAACCTCATCCGGCCGCTGTTCCTCATCCCCGTCCACGGGGAGCTGCGACACCTGAAGCTCCACGCGGAGATGGGCAAGACGCTGGGCATTCCACAAGAGCGAATCGCCGTAGTCGAGAACGGCACGCCTATTGACCTGACCCCTTACAGCATGACCGTGCGTGATCGCCTGCCGGGCGGTTATGTCTTTGTTGATGGGGCCGGCGTCGGCGATATCGGCTGGGCGGAGGTGCGAGACCGCGACCGGCTGGCTCAGGCGGGCTATTTCTTCGCCGTCATTCGTACCAGCGATCGGGGTGAGATGGCCGGCCGGCCCAAACTCAGCACGCGCGGCTTCATCAACGAGAAGGAAGCCGAAGAGCTCCTGAAAGGAGCCGAGGAATTGATCGCCCACGTCGTGGGCGAGGCCTTCGTCGCGGGGCGTAAGGTGACGGACGGCCAGGTGGAGTCGGCGCTGAGCCGATTCCTCTATGACGAGACGGGCAAACGGCCGGTCATCGAAGCCGTTGTAGTCTGATCCGCACATCCCGGCCGGATGCGGTGCATCAACGATAAAGGACGCGCGTCCCAATGGGATGGCGCGTCTTTTCTTTTGTCTCCGCTGGATACCCGACGGTGATCACGCCCTGGGGTTGCCAGTCAGCGGGCAGATCGAGCGCCTCGCGCACGATCTCCGGGCAAAACAGCGGCGCGCACAGCCAGCAAGCGCCCAGCCCGAGAGCGTGGGCGGACAGCATGAGATTCTGCCCGGCCATCGCCGCGCCCTGGGCCGCCATCAGGGCTTCGTTTCGATTGCGGCGCTCGTCGGGGTATTCATCCATGTCGGCCATTGTGAGACAGACCAGGATGAGCAGCGGCGCGCCGGTCAGGCGAGTGTAGGAACGATTGGCGTCGCGATCGATCGCCGTCCGGGAAAGGCCGTCGGCCGCCAGATCGCGTCGCAAGGCTTCGCCCATGGCCCCCGCCAGCTTTTGCTTCGCGTTCGCTGTGGTGATGACCACAAAGCGCCAGGGCTGCCGGTTGTGGGCCGACGGCGCCCAGACGGCCGATTCCAGCAACCGGTCAATGATCGCCTGTGGCACGGGACGCGACTCATAGCGGCGAATAGACCGGCGTGATTGAAAAAGTTCGGGAAGATCGTTCATGGTCGGGATTGTAGCCTATTGAAGTTGGGTCGGGTCATTCAGTAATGGGTTTGGACGGCTGGTTGCGCGATGCCGGCGATAGATGATCGGGTTGTCTTCATTTGTTCTGCCGCCTGATGACGGTATGATAGCGCCAATGCCTGAAAATATTGTCTCGACCCGAGAACACGCCGTGTAATCGATTATTCAGACCGAAATTATTTCCGGGAGGCGTTTCACTTTGTCTGACATTTGCCCTAACTGTCAAAAGCCGGTGCTGACCACGGATGTGGTGTGTTGGCACTGCGGCTACCAGTTACCCGGGAAGAGACCAACCCGACCCCCGGATGGGTCGCCGGCGGAAGTTGCCGCCAGACCGGGTGGGCAGGCACATGAAGGGGATGACTCTGCGTCTTATGATTTTCGCGCTATCGCCGTCTACGGCTTGCTGACGCTTGTTGTCATCCTGGGCTTGTGGCTGGTATTACATTCGCTCGGCCGCCGGCCAATACTGGTGCGAAATGCCGTGACCGGCATTAGCGGCGACTGGGTCAGCGTTACAGACGTCGATCTGCACTTCACGTTGAGCTTTCCCGCCGATTGGCAGTGGCTGGATGTGAACTGGCGCGATCAGACCGATGTGCTGGCACAACTGGTGGAACGCCAACCCTACATTCGGCGCGCTCTGCGGCCGTTGGGCGATCCCGCCGGAGATGTGGCTATTGTTGCGGTGGCGGTGGGGTCGCAAACCCTGGAGAAGGATGAACCGCTGTCCTTTGTGACGATTGGCCAAAGCGTCCGCCTGCGTGATCTGACCCCGCAAGCGGCGCTGGGCTTGCTGGCAGAACAAACACAACCTGCGACCAGGGGCGAGATCGACACCCATTTACCCGGCCAACCTCAGGCGCGTTTTATCACATTCGACAACACGGCCGCCTATAAATGTCGCCATCTGTTCGTTGCTGATGAAGGCGCGGCCGGTTACCTCGTGGCCGCTTGCGCCCCGACCACTGAATTCGCCGTCCGCGAACAGGAACTGAATGATATTCTCGATAGTTTTCAGCTTTTGGAGCGCTAAACATCGTTATAATGAAGCGTATGGTGGACGACCCGAATAACGAGGATATTCGTATTATCGAGCATACGGCTGACTGGGCCTTGCGCCTGCGCGGTCGCGACCTGAAAGAGTTGTTCGCCCATGCGGCCGAGGGCATGGCCTACCTTCTGGCCGGGGATGTGGCATCGCTGCACCTTGAGCACGCGCGGGATGTCGTCCTGGAATCCCACGACGCCGAGGAGTTGCTCGTCCTCTGGCTGGGCGAGATGGCCTATTGGGCCGAGCGGGATGGCCTCGTTTTTCCGGAAGTCATCCTCTACGAGATCACCCCTGTCAAACTGGTGGGGACTGTTCGCGGCGGTCGTCCGCCGGAGTTGCAAAAACATATCAAGGCCGTCACCTATCACGACCTGGCCATTCGCCGGATTGGCGAGGGGCTTGAAGTGACGGTGGTGTTCGACGTTTAACGGAAGGGGAAGTTCTTGAAATCATCGGACTTTAAGCGAATCAATCCATATCTGTACGAGATCCCGGCCAGCCATCGCGCCGATATGCGCGTTCCGGCGCGTTTTTATGCTGATGCCGAGCTGCTGCAGCAGGCATTGGGCGACAAGAGCCTGGACCAGCTGGCCAACAGCGCGACACTGCCGGGGATCGTCGCCTACGCGCTGGCGATGCCGGACATTCATCAGGGGTACGGCTTCCCGATTGGCGGCGTGGTGGCTACGCGCGTGCCGGATGGGGTTATATCGCCCGGCGGTGTGGGCTACGATATCAACTGCGGCGTGCGGCTGTTGGGCACGCGACTGAGCCGCCAGGACGTCGCACCCTATCTGGACGACCTGGCGACCCAATTGCAGCGCAACTGCCCCCACGGCGTCGGACGAGGCGGCGAATTCGTGTTGGGTCGTAAGCAACTGGAAGACGTGGCCCGCAAGGGCGCGCGCTGGGCACTGGATCGTGGCTATGCCACGGAGACCGATTTGGAGCGCACCGAGGAAAGCGGCTGCATCGCCGGCGCGGATCCCTCGAAGATCAGCGCCCGCGCCTTTGAGCGCGCCGGCGACCAGTTGGGCACGCTGGGATCGGGTAACCATTTCATCGAGGTCGATGTTGTGGATGAAATATTCGACGACGCGGCCGCCGATCGTATGGGGCTGTTCACCGGCCAGATTGTCGTCCAGATTCATTGTGGCTCGCGCGGCTTCGGCCACCAGGTGTGCACCGACTATGTGGCCCGCTTCCAGAGAGTCGTTAACCAGTACGGCATTGTGTTACCGGATCGGGAGCTTGTCTGCGCGCCACTGAGCAGCCCGGAGGGGCAAGATTACCTGGCGGCAATGAAAGGCGCGGCCAACTTCGCCTTCGCCAACCGGCAATTGCTGACCCATCTGATCCGGCGCAGCTTTGAGGATGCGCTGGCGGGTAAGGTGGCGGATTGCAGCATCTATCAGGTCTATGACATCGCCCACAACATGGCCAAGATAGAAGAACACGAGGTAGACGGCCGCCGCGTGCGGGTCTGTGTCCATCGCAAGGGAGCGACGCGCGCTTTCGGCCCCGGCTCGCCTGTCCTGCCCGAAATCTATCGCGATATAGGCCAGCCGGTCTTTGTTCCCGGCTCAATGGGTACGGCCAGCTGGGTGCTGGTGGGCACGGAAGGTTCGATGGCCCAGAGCTTCGGCTCCACCTGTCACGGGGCGGGTCGAATGATGAGCCGGTCGCGTGCCAAGCGGGAGGTCCAGGGGAGCGATTTGCGCCATGAGCTGGAAGCCCGCGGTATCCGCGTGCGGGCCGGGAGCCTGTCTGGCCTGGCCGAGGAAGCGCCGCAAGCCTACAAAGACGTCGACCGGGTGATCGAGGTTGTCCACGGCGCGGGGATTGCCCGCAAGGTAGCTCGGCTCGTGCCCGTGGCCGTGGTGAAGGGGTAGACTGGTCCCGATGGCAAGGAATGGATTCCTGACCTCGGCCGTCTTGTCGGCCGCGCGACTGCCCTTTCGGTTCAGGGCGAAACCCGTCGAACCTCCGCGCAAAGCGCTGATCTTCCAGCCCTGCTGTCTGGGTCGGGTGATGTTGACAACGCCACTCCTGGCTGCCCTGAGCGATGCCTTCCCCGATGCGCGATTCGACTGGGCTATCAGCGATTGGGCTCTGAACGCGATTAGCAGCAATCCCCGGATTACCCGCACCATTCACAGCGGGCCGGGCGACATCACTGCCAACAGTCGCGAGGAGATGCGTGAGTTCCTGGAAACCGTTCGCGCCGCGAAGTATGACACATGCTTCATCCCGTCCCGATCCAGCGCGATGGCCCGCATAGCCTGGCAGGCAGGCATTCCCCAACGTATCGGGCTTGATGCCGGCGGGCGAGGGTTCACGCACACGTTGCCCGTTCGGCCGCCGGAAGGGGTGCAACAATCAGCCCTTCTCTATTTGTCATTGGCCGCGGCCGCCGGGGTCGACGATGCTATTCTGCGCGCGGCCGAGATGGAGTTCCATCCGACTGACATCGATCGCACCAGCGTGACCCGCTGGCTGATCGAGGAGCTTGACTGGCTCGGCGATGTGCCGCTGGTCATCCTGCATCCCGGCGGCGGGGATAACCCGCTGCAGACAAATCTCAACAAGCGCTGGCCGGTTTTTCGCTTTGCGAGGTTGGCAAACCACCTTGTACGGCATCATAAGGTTCGTGTGATCATCGTCGGCACGAGCAAGGAGCGCCCTCTGGCGGATCAGGTGGCGGGCATGATGTCTTTTCCTGCCGACAACCGCGCGGGGAATATAGGTCTCGGCGAACTTGGCGCGCTCTGCGAGCTGGCCAGCCTGTATGTGGGCAATGATATCGGCTCGACCTACATCGCCGCGGCTACAGGCTGCCCGACGCTGGCGATATACGGCCCGACCGACCCGGAAATATATGCGCCCTACATGGTCAACGGTCGGGTCAAGATGTTGTGGCACCCCTACACGGGCGAGTTCGATTGGACAGCCGGGGTGACGGTGGAAGAAGCGGCCAAGGCGGCCGAAGAATTGCTGGCCGCCTATTCGTTGACCAGCAATCCGGTCGATTAATGCCGGTCAAGCTCCTGGAGCCTGCTTTCCAGCGCCTTGAGCGCCTCTTCCAGTTGTGTGCTGCGATAGCTGTTGGCCACGTCGCCGTTGGTGCGCTCGAACACTGCCCGTAACGCATCAGTGCGGCGTCGCAGGCCGCCGGTGATCTGATCGGCAAAGTCGAACGTGACCAGCGTGCTGTAGATGTGATCCATTGCGTCCAATAGACGAGCCGCCTCGGCCGTCTGTCCCTGGCGCAACAGGTCGAGGATTCGGCGTCGCAACTCGCTGGCAGCCTCAGCCAGGCCGTTCAGCCACGTGTTGGGTTCCGAACCGAGTTGTTCCGGCGTGGGCAACGCCCGATCCCGGACAAGGGCATATACCAGGTTGGCCTCAACGAACTCCTTGACCGCGTCCTGGGTATACCCGGCGAAGTAAAGTTCAGGGTAATTGCGTACGCCGGTGACAAGATCGTCGGTCGCTCCGCGGGTCTCGGCGAGAAGCTCTTCGGCTGCGGCCCACTCTTCCCGATGGATGGCGCGGATCGAGCGAGCGCACAGGGCGATCAGGCTGCGGGAGCGCCGGTAGGCCAGGTCCCGCGCGCCATCGACTTGCTCCATATAACGGCGAATTTCCTCGGCTGTGTTGTCAAGGTCATCCATCCTGCTTTCCCTCGTCATCGGTTCCGCTCTCGCCCGAAAAGCGGAAGAAGTTGTCGGCAATGTTGGGCCGCGCGGTGGGAAGCCGTATTTCCCCGAACTGGTGCTCGAAGTTCGCCAGATTTTGGGATAGGGCAGCATGAAGCATCTTGGCATGTATCGGGCTCATGATCACACGCGCCATCAACGCGCCGCGTGGCGTTCGGGGCAGGACCTGGGCGAAATCGAGCACAATCTCGGCCGGCGTGTAGTTGATGAAGGCGACGTTGGAATAGACGGGTTTCAGATCTTTGGGAAGATCGATGGTGACGCGCGTCTGCTTGGGTTGCGGATCCGGGGAAGGTTCAGTCATGTTTTTCTCTTTGATGGTCTGACAGAACTGCGATCAAGATGCCGACCTGTCAGACCTGTAAAATTACACTGTATAAAATTAGCCCTTCACCGACCCGGCCAGCAAGCCGCGGATGAAATAGCGACCCATGATGATGTAGACGATCAGCGTCGGGATGGCGGCGATGATGGCCCCGGCCATGATCATGTTCCACTCCTGAATCTGACTGCCGGACAGATTGCGCAGGGCGACGGTGATCGGTTGTAACTCCGGCTTTTGCAGGATTGTGACAGCGAACAGGAATTCGTTCCAGATGTTCGTGAACTGCCAGATGATGACGACCACAAACCCGGGCAAGGACAGTGGAAACATAATGTGCCGATAGATGCCGAAGAAGCCCGCGCCGTCAATTCGCGAGGCTTCGATCATCTCGTTCGGCACCTCGGCGTAATAGTTGCGGAAGATAAGCGTCGTGATCGGGATGCCATAGATGACGTGGACGAGAATCAGTCCCCACAGCGTCCCGCCCAAACCGATGGATGACAGGGTGATCGTCAGGGGAACGAGTACCGACTGGTAGGGGATGAACATCCCGAAGAGCATCAGCATGAAGATGACGTCAGAGCCGCGAAATTTCCATTTCGACAGGACGTAGCCATTCATTGAGCCGAGCAAAGCCGACAGGATGGTCGCCGGGATGGTGAGTTTGAAGCTGTTGGCCAGATTTGGAGCCAGACCGCGCAATCCCTTTTCCGGGATTCCCGACCAGGCAGCCTTGAAGCTTTCGAGGTTAATCCCCTGTGGCAGGCCCCACATATTCGACAGGTCCTGCACCTCCGCAAAAGTCTTGAAGCTGCTGCTCAGGAGCACATATACCGGGATCAGGAAGATGAGCGCGAAAAGGACCAGAAGGAAATAGACCGCGAAACGGGCCGGATTGAATCGGGTGGTCATAGCTCGACCTCCTGACGGAAGCTGAAGATCAGGTAAGGGATGATGACAAAGGCGACCATAATCAACATGATCATTGAAATCGCCGCGCCCTGCGCATAGTGGTTGCCCTGGAACGTGGTCTCGAACATAAAGATGCCAGGGACGTCTGTGGCGAAAGCCGGTCCTTTGCCGGTCATGGTGTAAATCAGGTCAAAGATTTTTAGAGATATGTGTCCCAGGACGATAAGCGCGCTGAAGGTGATCGGTTTCAGCAAGGGCAGGATGATGTGGCGATAGACCCCGAAGTTGGTCGCCCCGTCCACGTTGCCCGCCTCGCGCAGATCGTCGGGGATAGCGCGCAGACCGGCCAAATACATCGCCATTGTATAGCCGATCATCTGCCACGCCGCGGCGATGATGACCGGGATGAGGGCGATATGAAACGGGCCGATACTGGTCGGGTCGGTATACCAGCCCCACTTGAGATTCTCCAAACCAAGTGTGCTGAACAGGGCATTTACGCCGCGTGGCCGCGATTCTGTTCCCGGCGCAAATATCCATTGCCATACGACACCGGTGACGACGAACGAGATGGCCATGGGGAACAGATAGATCGTGCGAAAAATACCCTCTCCCTTGACCTTCTGGTCGAGGAGGATTGCCAGGGATAGGCCAATGAGGAGGCAGATGAACAGAAAGAAGATTGTGAAGAAAAACGTGTTCCACAACCCGATGTGGAAACGTAGCGCTGAAACACCACCGATTGCTTTCAGGAACAATTGCTGATAGTTTTTCAGTCCGACGAAGTTGTAATCAGGCGCGATGCCGTCCCATTTGGAAACCGAGACAAGTCCTGTCCAGGCAATAAAGCCATAGACGAAGATTGCGAGCAATATGATTGAGGGAAGCAGCATCAGGAAGGCGATCCACCGCTCGTGGCGCGTCTGGGAATCCATAGTGGCACCTCACAAGAATCATAATATAAAACTGCACGAATCGTATGAAGCCACAGGATATGGCGTCAGACGGTTATAAACAGAGCGCCGCCGGTTTTGTTAGCGGCGGCGCTCTGTTTATCTGGCTACCGGTTATTGACCACAGATACCGGCATCAACACACGCCTGGGCCATGGCGGCTTGCGTCGCGGCCACATCGCGGTTGGTCACAAACAGGGTCATGATGTCGTTGAACGCCGTCACCCAGCCCTCGGACGCGGCCGCGCCATGGGCCAGACTTGGGGTGATTTCATTCGACGCAAAGGCATCCATCGCCGATTGCAGGTACGCGTTGTAGAGCGAGCGATCGCTGTCACTGCGCGGGGAAATGGAACCCTTGACCGGGTTGAACGCATCCTGACCTTCGCGCGAGCCGGCCAGCGTCAACCACTTGATCGCATTGTCGCGATGCGGCGCGCCCTTCGGCAAACTGAAGGTGTCGGACAGCATCATGAAGGTGCCGTCGGTGTTGGGGGTGGGGGCGAAGCCGTAATCCTCGCCGGGGGTGAGGCCGAGTGAGAAGAAGTAGCCGTCGGCCCAGTCGCCCATGATGGTCATGGCAGCGTCGCCGTCGACGACCATTTGCGCGGCCTGATCCCAGGACAGGGCAGCGTGGTCTTCATTGACGTAGTCGAGCATCTTCGCGAAGGTGTCGAGCGCGTTGGTGACTTCCGGGCTGTTCCAGTCGGTCTCGCCGGTCCACAGACCACGATAACCGTCAGCGCCGAGAGCGCCGAGCAGGACAGTCTCCATGAGGTGGGTGGATGCCCAGATGCCGTTGTCGCCCAGAGCCAGCGGCGTGACGCCGGCAGCCTTCAGGGTGTCGGCGGCGGCGAAGAACTCCTCGAAGGTCGTCGGCGCGGTCAGGCCGTTGGCTTCGAAGACGGCGGGGTTGTACCACATCACGTTTGAACGATGGATGTTTACCGGAACGCTCCAGATCTCGCCGTTGTAGGAGAGAATATCGATTACGCCCTGGGGATATACGTCCAGCCAGCCGTTTTCCTCGAAGAGGAAGGTGACAGGCTCCATTTTGTCAGCCACGACCCATGTGTCGATCAGCTCATGACCGGCATGAACCTGGAACGAGTCGGGCGGATCGCCGGACTGCATGCGGGTGGCCAATACAGCCTTGGCGTTGGAGCCGGCGCCACCGGAAACCGTGGCGTTGACAATCTCGATATCGGGGTATTCCTTCTTGAATACCTCATACATGGCATTGAGGCCATCGGCTTCGCCGCCGGCCGTCCACCAGCTGAAGAACTCGAGCTGGTTTGCGCCATCCGCGGCAGGGGCGGCTTCTTCCTCAGTCGCTTCGCCTTCCGCGGGTGCTTCTTCAACAGTCGCGGCTTCTTCCTCAGCGGGGGCCTCGGTGGTGGGGGCTGTGCCGCCACAAGCCACAAGTGTCAGGGCCAACACCAACAGGATGGTGGTTAGCCAAAAATATTTTCTAGACATTTGGATTCTCCTCCATATGTGTTATGGGTTCCCTATGCCGACCGGTTATGGTCGGCGCGTTTTTTAAAGCTTAACTCGATGTTTTGTTAGGGTATTTGTAGATTTGTCGTGTGACTTGCCCACCTCCTTGCCGCCTGTTGAACACCGGCGCGGGTTTATTACCATGAGCGAAGCAGACGTGTGAAGAGACTGGATGCCGCGCCGCGATACCCGGGAAAGTGGGACACGGCTCCAGCGTGCCGAAAATTGAGAAGCGAAAGCGTTCCCAAGCGACATCAAGGGCAGTGTAGCATAGTTCCACGCCAAAACAAAAGATATGCAAATATTCAAGTTGCCGTGATTGGCTTGTGGAGGGCAATACCTGACAGATTCCTCCGGAAAATTTGTCGGCGAATAGTTTGTTTTCCGGGAACCTGTCAGGTTGGTATCTACCGATTATTTACACCGTCTCGGTCACTTTTTCGATCCCGCGCGGGGCGTCGATGTTTTGATCGCGGACGAGGGCGATGTGCATGGCCAGCAATTGGCCGGGCACGATGGCGGTTAGTGGAGAAAGCCATTCGGGGACGGACACAGGCAGGGACAGCGGCACCCGAGCCAGCGCCAGCAACTCGGGCGAGTCGCTGACGGCGATTACTTCGGCATGCCGGTCCCGGAGTGTCCCGGCAAAGGTCGTCAACTCGGCGGCTATGTCTCCTGTCGGGGCGATGACTATCACGGGGAATCCGCGCTCGATCATCGCCAGCGGGCCGTGGAGGAAATCGGCGCTGCTGTATGGCTCGACAATCGTATACGTCATTTCCTTCAACTTGAGCGCGGTCTCAAAAGCCGTAGCCAGATTAAAGCCGCGGCCGACGACTACGCACCGTTGCATGTACCGGTATCGTTCGGCAGCGGCGGCGACTGTTTGGTTCATCTCCAACGTCCTCGCGACGGCATCGGGGACGCGCATGAGTTCGGCGTGACGCTCGGCCGATCCGCTGAGGGCGCTGCTGATGAGAGCCACGGCCGCCAGTTCGGCGATGTAGGTTTTTGTTGCCGCCACTGCTCGTTCGGGGCCGGCTTGCAGGTTGATCACCACGTCTCCCTGGGCCGCCAGCGGCGAGTCGGTCCGGTTGGTCAGCACAGCGGTCAACGCGCCTTGCTGACGGGCCTCGGCCAGGACGGAGACAATATCGGGACTCTGACCGCTCTGGCTGATGCCCAACACCAGCGCGTTACCGAAGCGGGGCGGCCGGTGATAGATGGAAAACAGACTGGGCGCGGCCAGACCGACCGACAGGCCGTTCATCGCGCCCAGCGCGTATTGAGCGTAGCGGCCGGCGTTGTCGCTGGTGCCGCGGGCGGCAATGACCACATGGTCAATCCCGCGCGCCGTTATGAGGTCGGCCAAGGCCTGGGCGGTGGCTTCTTCCTTGTCCAGCAAACGTCGCAGCGTGTCGGGCTGCTCGTGGATTTCGCGGTAAAGATGGGTTTGTTCGAGTGATGTCATGTGAAATTTTTTATCTGTGTGGGTCTCAGGCGGGTTCAGGGCTGGCCAGGTCATGACCATCGGTGAGGGCCGGTTCCGCTTCCGAGGAGGAACTCCTGAGCATATAAAAGAATAACGCGGCCGCCGACGCATAGACGAGGGTAGCCACGATCAACGTAAGGCGAAAGCCGATGTGGATGGCCAGCGCTGTGGCCAGGGCTGAGCCGAGTACAGATGTGACGCCGTTGATGCCCCACAGCCAGGGCACGACGGACGGTTGTCGCCGGCCGGCCCAACGGATGCCCACCGGGAAGGGGATTCCCATGAGAAAGCCGAGAACAGACAGCAAAAGGACGGCCACGAATAGCCGTGCGCCCAGGCCAAAGTGCAGCGTCGCTTTCAGGATGAGGCTGTTGACCACCGCGTTGATCAGAAGGAAAGCGATCAACGCCGGAAAGGTGCGTCGCAGATTGTTCCCAATTGCGTCGGGAGACCAGCGGCCGCTCCACCAGCTGCCGATGCCGCTGAAGAGCAGCAGGGAGAACAGGACAACCGCCAGAGAGTAGACCGGCTGGCCAAGGTAGACTGTCAGCTTTTGTATCATCGGGATTTCGACCATCATGAAAGCCAGACCGAGTATACCGAAGTAGGCCAGCGTTGGGGTGGATGGCCGCGCGAGTTGCCGCCGGCGCGAGCCAAGCCACAGCGGCAACAGGATGAACAACATGCTGAGCGTCGCCGTGACGCCGATGACGGCGAAGAGAATATAAATGGCTTCCATGCTTGTGCGATAGACACCGCTGCCGCTGAGGGTCGGGTCCAGAAGGTCACCGAGCAGGATGAGGTTGAAGAAGAACGGGCGATCATCCGTCGCCGGGGAAATATCGAGCGGGTAATTGGCGATGAGTGTGTCATGATCGGGATTGGCGATAAACTCGCCGACCTCTTCGAACGGCTCCAACCCAGGGGCATAGAGCACCCGATAGCCGTAACTCTCGGCCAATTCCTGCAATCGTGATACTTCTTCGGGCGTGAAGGGAGTTCGCTTGAATAATGTGGTGGATAATCCTTCGGTCTGGGCGCGAGTGGGATCGAGCAGGGCGATGACGGCTACGTGATCCCGTGCGTCCGCCACCCCCGCGTCGGTCCAGCCGGCCAGGCCGGTCGTCACCAGCCGCAGGGTTTCGGCCGGGCGACTGGGCAAATACCAGCGCGACACGCTCAGAATGCCGTTCTCGCTCAGGTGATTGAAGTAGCTGGTGAATGCTTCCTTGGTGTAGAGACTGTTTTCGGATAGCGCGAACGCGCCGGAACCGCCGGCTGCCCAGGTGTCGATCAACGATGCCTGGATGATGTCGAAGGAATCGGTGCTGCGTTCGATGAAACCGCGGGCATCAGCGACGACGGCCGAAACATCCGGTCGGTCATAGAGATGTCCCGCATAATCGGCGAAAGGCCCCTTCACAGCGTTGATTACAGCCGGATTGACTTCAATAGCCGTGACGTGGGGCGCGCCGCTGGCCAAAGCGGCCAGAACGTCCCTGCCGCCGCCCGGGCCGATGATCAATGTCTCCGGATCTTCGGCGATCAGGTAGGCGATCGATGTCAGGTCGTTGCGAAGAAACTGGACGGTTGACAGATCGCCGTTGAATCGCTGGATGGGGGTCCCGGCTACGGCGTCAATGAGTAACAGGGAGTGATCCCAATTGCCGCCGGCGGCAATGGTCTCCTCCCACTTTTGGGGTGATATTCCCCAGAAGAACGGGAAGACCTGGGTTTCATAGACGGTTACACGCGAATGTATATTCCACTTCTCATAGACCACCGTTGGCTCCTCGCCGCCGGCCTTGTTCACGACGATGCGCACCCAGGGGGAGTTCAGGTTGCTGATGAGCAAGCCGCCGGTGATCAGGACGGCGAGGCCGGCGGTGATCGCCCAGCCGCGACGACCATAGATGAAGGCAGTTGCGGCCAGGGCCAGCACCAGGCTCAGCAGAAGCAACGCGTTGACCCCACCCAGGCGTGATAGCGCCGCCACACTGAACAAACAACCCAGCGCTGCGCCGGTCAAGTCGGCGGCGTAGATTTTTCCCGCCTCGTCCGGCCATCCGGCGAGAGTCAGCGCCAATACCGAGCCGGAGAGGAAAAACGGAATGGAGAGGAGGATATAGATGAGCGCCAGCCAACCTATTTGTTCGGGCGAAAATGCGCCGTCGCGATTCATCAGCACCGGGCGGAAGGGAATACGCAGGTAGATGAGGAACACGGCCGGGACGGCTACCGACAGCGCAATTGACGCGCGGCCGATCCACTTTCGCGCTGCTTCGGGTCGGGTCAGGCGCGGGAAGAAATAGAGCAACACGCCGGCGGTGGCACTGCCCATGAGCGCCATGGAGATGGCCAGAAAGGCGAAGTGGTACCACATGGTGACGGAAAAAATCCGTGTCAATACAACTTCCAGGGCCAGCGCACCCATACTAATGAGGAACACGCCAACCAACAATTGCCTGGTCGTCTTCATAATCAAAAACACCTTGAACGAAAGGGGACTCCCCTTTCCACATTGGAATTATGCGAGCCGATCGAGCCAAACAGTCGATCCTCGCGACGGGTCTCAATTGTATCTACCTCGCCTTTGCCGGGGCAAGCAAAGCGGTCAGCCCTCACCTATCCGGCGCGATCGTCCTGTTGCCGGAAGGTCGATTTTCCGGCGATAAATGTTTCGACAATCGACAGGTCGGGCGTCATGAGCACGAAATCGGCCGCCATTCCCGGCGCGATTCGTCCGAGTTTATTCCCCAGACCCAGCAGACCGGCCGGCGTGGTCGTTACTGTGGCCAGCAGATCCGGCAGCGAAGCGCCGGTCATGCTCCGGAAGGCGCGCAGTATGGCGTCGAGCGAAAGGATGCAGCCGGCCAGAGTGCCATCAGGCAGGCGGGCCGAGGTCTCGTCGACCTTCACCCGAAAATCGCCAAGCAGATATTCATCGGGGGGCATGCCCATGGCGGCCATCGCGTCGGTGACGAGGTTCAGGCGGTCGCGGCCAAGCAAGCGCCATACCAGCTTCACGAGCGCCGGGTGGACGTGTAACCCGTCGGGTATCAGGCCGATGGTGATGCGTGGGTCGACCAGCGCCGCCGCGACCAGCCCCGGGTCCCGATGGTGAAGGGTAGGCATGGCGTTGAAGAGATGGGTGGCGTAGCGCGCGCCCGCGTTGAAGCCGGCGGCGGCTTCGTCGTAGGTGGCCAGCGAGTGCCCGGCGCTGACGACGACACCACGGCGACTCAATTCGGCCGTCGCCTCAAGCGCCCACGGCAACTCGGGAGCCAGCGTGACCAGCCGGACGCCGTTATCCGGCGACCAGTCGGCGATGCTCTCGGCTGAGGCAGTCCGCAGATACGCCGGATTGTGCGCCCCTTTTTTGCCGGGATTCAAAAATGGCCCTTCGAGATGCAATCCGAGTGGTGTGGCTCCTGTCCACCCGGTGGGTGGCCCGCCGGCCAGCGCGCGTTGCGCGGCGCGAACCTTTTCCGGCGGCGAGGTGATGATGGTCGGCAGGAAGCTGGTGACGCCGTAACGCGGCAAGCGGGCGGCGACATCCCAGATCGTGGCAGGATTAGCGGTGAAATCAAGGCCGAAACCGCCGTTAACCTGCAAATCAAGAAAACCGGGCGCAAGAATAAGGCCGGGAGCTTCCCGTATCTCGGTCGCATCGGCGACCGACAACGACGGCCCGCCGACAGCCAGAATGCGCCCGCCGGCGACGAGCAGCGTGCCGTTTTCGATGACCGTGTCCGGCGTGATGAGTGTGACCTGGGTGACGGCGAGCATTGATTTACCCCGAGACGGAGACCGGGAGTTGTCCGGTGGGACTGAATTCGCCGAACAGCGCCGCCGCCAGCGCGTCGAGCGAAGCGGGCTGGATGCTGTAGGTACAGAGATGGGTCCGGGACGCCGGAAAGGTGGCCAGGTCGTAGGGCGTTCGCATGGCGACGGTGACGGTCGGAATGTCCAGTGTAAGCAACTCGTTGACCATTGCCGGTTGTTCCGGCTGCATCGAGGCGTTGATCGTGCCCAGCACGAGCAGATCGTAGCCGGCCAGCCGCTCGCGCAGCGCGGCGATCTCCTGACTGGTTGGATGATGGCTTGTCACGAACTCATCGACGTTCGGATGACAGGCGCGGATGGCTGCGCCGAGGTGGGGCGTGATGGTCGAGGATGTGTCGGCCGGTGTCAGGTCTTTCGGCGCGGGCATGACGGCGGCCACGCGAGCGCCGTCTGCAAGTCGCAAGGGCAGCAAACCGGCCTCATCCTTCACGAGGGTGATTGACCGGCGGGCAAGCTCTCGCTCCAGTGCGCGATGTTCCGCGCAACCGACGACGGCAATATCCGGTTGCGGTTTGGCGGCCGCCCACTCCTTCAGGTTCATAATGCGTTTCACCGACGCCTGAACCTGATCGGCGTCGAGCAATTCGCGCGTATAAGCCAGATTCAATCCATTATAGAGCCGCTCCTGGGTGTCGGCGTCCAGCATAATGAGCATCAGGTCGACCCCGGCACGGACGGCGGCAATGACGTCGATGATTTGCCCCACGCCCTGGGTGATCGCGCCCATGTCGAGAGCGTCGGTGATGATGACGCCCTGGAATCCCAGCTCGCCACGGGCGAAATCAGTCATCACGCGCCGGGCGACGGTGGCCGGGTAGGCGCTGGTGCCGGTCAGGGCGGGAATGGCAAAGTGTCCGGTCATGAGCAGCTTGGCCCCGGCCTCAATGCCGGCCTTGAACGGTGGAAGCTCGACCGCCTCGAGACGTTGGCGATCGTGGGCGATGACGGGCATTTTGTAATGGGAATCGACCGCCGCCTCGCCCTTGCCGGGGAAATGCTTGAGCGTGGCGGCCACTCCTGCCGATTGCAACCCCTGAACCCATGCCGCGCCGAGTCGTGCGGCGTTGCCCGGTTCGTCGCCGAAGGCGCGGATGCCGAGCGATGGATTGCGCGGGTTGGTGTTCAGGTCGAGCACCGGGCCGTAATTGATGTTGACCCCCATCGCCGCCAGTTCCAGGCCGATTGCCCGGCCGACTCTCCGCGCCAGTTCCGGGTCGCGCGTGGCCCCCAGAGCCATGTTGCCGGCGAACTGCGTCGTGCCTTCGCCCATGGCCGCCAGTTGGCCGCCTTCCTGGTCGGTTGCAAACAGCAGCGGAGCCTGGCCGGCTTCGCGGGCGGCGCGCTGCAGGGCGGCCGTCAGTTCGCGCACCTGGCCCGGACTGGTGTAGTTGTATGGCCGGAACAGCGAGAAGCCACCCACCCGACGGTTGGCGATCCACTCCAGAATGCGCGCCGGGGGCGTCATGCCGTCGAAGGCAAGCATGAGCTTGTAGCCGATGAGGTCTTCGTGCCTGGTAGTCATTAATAGTACTCGCGGAATTGGAGGGTCTGGGAAAACCGGGCCCGATCATACGACTAAGGGCGGATCCCGCTCGCGCGAGACCCGCCCCTTGTCGTTTGTCAGGTTAAACTGCTATTGAACGACCCGCGGAACTTTTCGAAGAAGAACTCCCGGCCAGTTCAGCAGGTCTGCCGTTAAAAAACTTACTTCGGCCAGGAAGCGTCGATTTCGGCCAGAACGGTGTCCAGATCTTCGCCGCTCAGGTAATCGACCGAGCCGGACCAGAAAGTGCCGGCGCCGACTTCGGCCGGCATCAGGTCAGAGGCGTCGAAGCGAATGCTGGTGGCATCCAGAAGCAACTGCGCGACCTTCTTGTCCGTATCAGTCGGATACCAATCGATATTGGCGCCCTTGTGCGGGGACAGCGTTCCGCCCAGCTTGACCCATTCCTCGACACCCGCAGGCGTGCTGAAGAACTCCATCAAAGCGCGGACTTCCGGACGGTCATTGAACATGACCATGAGGTCGCCGGCGCCCAGTACCGGTCGCCCGTACTGTTCGTCGATGGGCGGCAGGTAGAAGAAGTCATAATCCACACCGGCGACCAGGTCGTCCTTGCCGAAGAAGTCGACAATCCACGGAGCCTGGGCATGGAACCAGCAGCCGGGCGGGTCGGTGAACATCGGGACCGGGGAGTCGCCGATGAAGGTCGAGAGGATGGAGTCAACGCCACCCATGACGTAATCAGGATTGAGCCAGATCTCGCTCATCTTCTCCCACGCGTTCTTCACTTCGGGGGAGGAGAAGGGCAGTTCGCCGGCAACCCAGGCGTCGTAGTTCTCCAGGGAGGTCGTGCGCAGCATGATGTTCTCGATCCAGTCGGTGGCTACCCAACCGGTGGCCGCGCCGGACTCGATGCCGATGCACCAGGCAGTGTCGCCGTCGTCGGCAATCTGCTGGGTCAGGGCAAGCATTTCATCCCAGGTTTCCGGGACAACGTAACCGGCTTCGTCGAATTTAGCCTTCGGATAGAAGACCATGCTCTTGACGGAGGCGCGGTGCCAGACACCGGACATGATGTCTTCGCCATCCGGCCCGGGCATCGTCGCCATTTGGAGCCAGCTGTCGATGTAGTTCTCCTGCAGTTTCTCCATCGGGATGAAGGACGAGACATCGACCAGCGCGCCGTCAGCGGCGAAGCGGGCAGCCATGGCAGGCTGGGAGATATTGGCAATGTCGGGGGCGTCGCCCGCGTCCACGCGTACGTTGATCGCCGTCTCAAACTCTTTCGTGCCTTCGTAGACGACATCGATGCCGGTCAGCTCCTCGAAGGGTGCGACAGCCGCTTCCATTTTCTCGCCGTCCTGCTCAACCATGACGCCCATCAGGTTAACCTTCGTTCCGGCGTATTCGCCGGCGATGGCGCGCTCCAGGAAGGAGCCTTCGGCCGCGGGTTCCTCAGCCGGGGCTTCAGTCGCGGCGGGTTCCTCGGTCGGAGCGGGGGCTTCAGTCGGGGCAGGAGCTTCGGTCGGAGCCTCGGTAGGAGCAGGGGCCTCGGTCGGGGCCTCTTCCACTACCGGAGCCTCGGTCGCGGCCGGGGCTTCGGTGGCCGGCGCGCCACCGCAAGCGACCATCAGGGCGGTCAGAACCAATAACGTGATCAAAAGGGTAAATCGTTTCATGCTTTTCTCCTTGTCAACAAAACAGTATAGGTCTCAACCTCATAACAAACAACATTAAACGGTAAGCAAACGGGAATCTTCTCTCTTCTCATTATCCTCCTGCCGGGCTTCCGGCGATCGGTCGGGTGCAAGGTAAACGGCACCCATGACCCCAGCGTTATAATCGGGAGAGATGATGACGACCTTGTTGTCGGGCATCATCGAAGCAACCAGCGGCGAATGGGAGCGAAGATCCGCCATTGCCTGTCGCAATGGTTGTTCGAATGCTTCGCCTGCGCGCGACACTCCGCCGCCGATAACAACCTTTTCCACGTCGTAGGCCATCAGCAACAGAAGGACGGCTCGACTCAGATAACCGGCAGTCTGGGCGACTACACGACCTGCCTGCGGGTTTGTGGCGGCCAGCTTGTATACTTCATAAGTTGACAGACCTGATCCGCGTAAAGACTCGGCGGCGCGCGCGGCGACAGCCGGGCCGGCAGCCAGCGCTTCCAGACAGCCAAAAGAACCGCAACTACAGCGCGGTCCGTCAGAATCCATGGGGATGTGGCCTATTTCGCCCGCCATCCCGTGTGCTCCACGATACAAATGGCCATCCAGGATGAGGCCGGCGGCGATGCCCGTGCCGATGCTGAGATAAGCCAGGCTCTTCAACGACTCGGACGCGCATGCCCAATGATATGCGCCCCAGGCGGCCGCCCGGACGTCGTTTTCCAGCACCACCGGGATGCCGAGAGCTTTCTGGAGCGTGGCACGCAGTGGATACGGCTCGCGTAAATTCAGGTTGACGGCGTGGCTGACGGTGCCGTTGACAGGTTCAATCTGGCCAGGGATGCCGATGCCGGCGGAAACCAGCGCCGAACGCGGTAACCCCGCGTCTTGCAGGACCAGATCAACGATGTCCACGACACCGGAGATAAGTCGATCGGGTGTGGCGGCATCGGTGGGTCGAACGGCGCTACCGCGCGGGTTGCCCGCCTGATCGACCGCGAGCGCGGCGATCTTTGTGCCGCCGATATCCAGACCCACGCGCAGGTTCATAGGATTCCTAATTCCTGATTGAGCAACAATGCCGAACAACCCAGAGGGATGAGGTCAGCCATTCGGCGCGGGCCGAGCGATGAAAACCGCAAGGTTGTGGCCTCAGCCATGGAAGGCAACACGCGCTGCTGCATCTCTGCCCGCATTGCGTCCAGGAGGATGTCGCCCAGTTCAGCTATACGGCCGGCCAGGACGATCGTCTGGATATCAAATGCGCCGACGAGATTGGCCGCGGCAACGCCCAGGTAATGCCCGGCATTCACGGCGATATCGGTGGCTACGGGGTCGTGGGCGAGGGCAGCCTCAACGAATTGCGGCCAGGTGGGCGAGTGGATGCCGGCCAACACTGATTGCGTCCGGTCGATGGTCTGAAGCCGGCGAAGGATGGCGCGCACGCTGCTGGTCGTTTCCAGGCAACCGCGGTTGCCGCAAACACACAGTTCGCCGGCGGTGTCGACTACGACATGACCGATCTCTCCCGCGCCGAAGCCGTCACCATAGAACGGCAGGCCGTCAATGATGATCCCCGCGCCGATGCCGCGGCTGACGCGGATGGCGATCAGATTATTGCTGTCCAGCCCGCCACCGTATGTATATTCCGCCAGCGCGGCCATATGGCTGTCGTTGGCAATGTAGACCGGCCGGTTGAAACGCGCTTCCAGCAGATCGCGCAGAGGCAGGTTAACCCAGCCCAGGTTGACCGCGCGCAGGACGATGCCGTTGGTAGGGTTGACCAGGCCCGGCGTGGCCACACTGATGCCCAGCAGGAGGGACGGTTCGGAAAGAATCGACTCGATCAGTTCGTAAACGACACCGAGCGCGTCTTCACCGCGTAGACCTGCGGCCGGCCGAACATCGCGGGTTTCTATGTCGCCCATCAAATTCATGCGCGCAGCGCGAAATTCCGCGCCGCTGAGGTCGATGGCGATTAGATGGCGTCCCTGGCCGTTGATTGTCAGAAGGGTAGGGCGCTTGCCGCCGGCGGATGGCCCTTGGCCGGTTTCCACTACGAGGTTATTTTCCAGTAGATCGGCGACAATTGTTGAGACGGTTGGCCGGGTCAGACCGGTAAGGCGGGCCACGTCGGCACGACTGACCTCCCCGCCGTTGAAGATAGTCTTCAGAACGAGGCGGCTGTTATGATCTTTTGTTTGTTGGCGGGTCGCCTTCTCCATAAAACCCCGGGACCACAACAGATCAGAAGTGCTATGTAAGTTAAGTTAACTTACAAAGTAAGTATACATTCATATATTCTTCCGTGTCAAGAGGTTTTTTCTTGCGATCGGCAATTTGATCTCGCCGTGTGGGCCGGGAATTGTACAATTCGTCAGAACGATATTTGAGAGTGCGGCGAGATCGGCCGCCTTCTCGCGGATAATTAACCTCAACAGGAAAATACGATTCCAATAATTTCTGTATTTCATGGATTCGGATGGGACAAAAATAATCTCCATGCAAAACACACGCTCGTTTTCCAGAATTGGTATCTACGTCGATACAGCCAATATGTACCGCAACGGCGGATTTCGCATGCGCTATGACGTCTTGCGGGAGTTCGCCTGCCGCGACGGCGCAGAACCGGTGCGGCTCAACGCCTACGTCAGCTTTGATGCGGATCGCGCGCGGGCTGATCCGATCTATGAGAAGAGCACCCAGCGGTTTTATTCGTTGCTGCGGGAGTTTGGTTACAAAGTCATGATCAAGGAAGTCCGCTGGTATGAGGACGAAAGCGGCAAGCGCTATGGCAAGGCCAATGCCGACCTCGACCTGGCTGTGGACATGCTGCTGCAATCCGAGAATCTGGATCGTGTCATGCTGGTGACCGGCGACGGTGATTTCACGCGGGTCGTCCATGCTGTGCAGAACAAGGGGTGTCGCGTGGAAGTGGTCGCGCTGGATAACGCCTCGGCCGACCTTCGGCGCGAATCCGATTTGTTCATATCCGGCTATCTCGTGCCCGATCTTGTGCCGACATTCACCAACGGCGGCACGTCGGGAGATGAGGTGGAATGGGGAGAAATCGGCTCCGTTGTGCGCGGCACATGCTATTTCCACAAACAGAATTATGGATTTATGAGGTTTCTAAGGGCAACAGGCTCGAAGCTCTGGCTGACGGACACGCAGAATCCCGACTCTCCCTACGGGACCGCCTATTTTCACGATTCCAGTCTGCCCGACAGTGTCGATCCGCTCAACTTGCCGAGCTATAACCATATTTTCCAGTTTGAGCTGGTCGAATCGCGACACCCATCGGGCAAGTTCGAGGCGCGAAACATTGAGTTTCTCAGTTGGGTGCCGACCTGAGCCAGGAACACGATGCACATCGCCCTTTTTCTTTTAAGAAAACCCGCTTCATTTCCGGTTGACACGTTCACTGGTATCTGGTAATATCCTGACTTGCACCCAGGGGGCGTGGTGTAGCGGTTAACACGTCGGCCTGTCAAGCCGAAGATCGCGGGTTCGATCCCCGTCGCTCCCGTCCAGTCAAATACGATTGGCTTTAAGCCCTCGAATAGTTCGAGGGCTTTTTCTCTTTGTCGGTGCCAAATTGGGCAATTCATGTGTGGATTTGAATAATCCACCGGCGAACTTTCACGATCTAACACAACTCATATGTTCCGCTATCGTAATGTATATCAGTGACCGGTAGAATCCCATCATCGCAATTCGTGCCTCTGACGAACGCGTAAGGGTAGTTATGAACGAGCATTACGAATCGAAACCAATCCCAGTCGTACCCCTGCGAGGGGGCACGGTTTTTCCCGGCGTGACGACGACCGTTTCTATCGGTCGGCGGGCATCGCTGGCGGCCGCCCAGGCGGCCATTGAGCGCGGTGGCGATCTGCTGATCGTCGTCCAGCGCGACGCCGAGGTGGAGACGCCCGGCACGGATGACGTTTTCCCCGTCGGCATCCTCGCCACGGCGCGCGACATGCTGCGCACGCCCGTCGGTATCCAGATGCTGGTCGAGTTGCATCGTCGCGTGCAACTGGTTGGCATCGAGGGCACGGAACCTTTTCTTATCGGCCGCTATGAAGAGCTGGCCGAGGAAGACGCTGTTGATGAGAACCTGAAGCTGGAAGCAATCGCCTATCTGGAGAAATACATCGAACTCGTCGGCGAGACCAACCAGCAGGTGATGACCATGACCCGCGCCAGCAAGACGACCGGCGAGCTGGCCGACTACATCGCCGGGCTGATCAACCTGTCATTCGAGATCGAAGTCGGCTTGTTGATGAACCTCAACGGCCGCGCCCGGCTGGAGATCCTCCTGGAGCACCTGCGGCAGGAAGTGCGCATTGCCGACATCCGCAGCAAGATTCAGACCGACGCCCGCGAGGGCGCGGAGAAGGCCCAACGTGATTACATGCTGCGGGAGCAGATGAAGGCTATCCGCAAGGAACTGGGCGACGACAGCGATGACAACCCCGACGATCTGCGAACCAAGATCGAGAATGCCGGCATGCCGGAAAAAGTGCTGGAGCGCGCGTTGAGCGAGTTGAAGCGCCTTGAATATCAGGGGCAGCAATCGGCCGAGGCCAGCGTCATCCGTACCTACCTGGAGTGGCTGACGGAGTTGCCGTGGAACAACGAGACAGAGGACAACTTCGACATCGCCCACGTGCGCGAGGTCCTCGACGCCGATCATTACGGACTGGACGACGTCAAGGAACGCATTGTCGAGTATGTGGCGGTGCGCAAGCTGGCCGGCAAGGACATGAAGGGCGCGATCATCAACCTCAACGGGCCGCCCGGCGTGGGCAAGACCTCGATCGCCACATCGGTGGCGCGGGCCATCGGCCGCGAGATGGTGCGCATCAGCCTGGGCGGAGTGCGCGATGAGGCTGAGATTCGCGGTCATCGTCGCACCTACATCGGAGCGATTCCCGGCCGCATCATCCGTGCCCTGCGCGACGCCAAGACGCGCAACCCGGTTATCGTCCTGGACGAGATCGACAAGGTCGGCACGGACTGGCGGGGCGACCCGGCGTCGGCGCTGCTGGAAGTGCTCGACCCCGAGCAGAACCACAACTTCATTGACCATTATCTGGAAGTGCCGTTTGACCTGAGCCAGGTGATCTTCATCACCACTTCGAATCAGCTCAGCACCATCCCGGCCCCGTTGCTGGACCGGATGGAGACCATCTCCATGCCCGGCTACATCGAGGACGAGAAGCTGGCCATTGCCCGGCAATACCTGTTGAAGAAGCAGCAAGAGGCCAACGGTATCGGTGGCGTCGAGGTCACGATCACCGATGAGGCGTTGCGTGGATTGATCCGTTACTACACGCTGGAGGCGGGCGTGCGCCAGCTGGAGCGCAACCTGGGCAAGGTCGTGCGCAAGCTGGCTGTGCGCGTGGCGTCCGGCGAGACGGGGCCGTTCCACATGACCGAAGCGGAAGTCGAGGAGATCATGGGGCCGCGCAAGTTCACTTACGGCGTCATCGAGGAGCTGGACGAAGTCGGCCTGGTGACCGGACTGGCCGTCAACAGCTACGGCGGCAACACGCTGCCCATCGAGGTGAGCCTGAGCGAGGGCACGGGGCGCGTCACGCTGACCGGTTCGCTGGGCGATGTGATGCAGGAATCGGCCCAGGCGGCACTGACTTATGCGCGAGCCAACGCGCGGGCGCTGGGACTTGAACCGACGCTATTTGATAAAGTCAACGTCCATATCCACGTGCCTGACGGGGCGACGCCGAAGGACGGTCCCAGCGCGGGCATTGCCATGGCGACGGCGATCATCTCCGCCTTCACCCGGCGGCCGGTGCGTCGCGACGTGGCCATGACCGGCGAGGTGACGCTGCGCGGCAAGGTACTGCCCATCGGCGGCCTGAAGTCGAAGACCATCGCCGCCCACCGGGCAGGTATCAAGACCGTGCTGCTGCCGAAGGGCAACGCCAAGGATATCCCGGAGTTGCCGGAGCGCGTGCGCCAGGACCTGGAACTGATCCCGGTCAGCCACCTGGACGAGGTGATGGCCGTGGCCCTGCTGGAGCCGGTTGGGCCGCCGATGAAGGTGGGTGAGCCGGAGAAGGCACCGGAGCCGGCTATCATCCCGCCGGTGGCGAGCGGGAACAGCGGGAAACGGATTGGCCGGGTCAGCTAGGACTTCCATTCCATCCATTCAATCAAAAAGAGCCGCTATCCTGAGTGATGGCGGCTCTTTTTATTTACCTCAAAAATAGTCGGCTTACAGCTTCGGAATCTTCAACACCTGCCCCGGCCGGATCAGGTTCATATTGTCGCCGATGACGTCCTTGTTGGCTTCGTAGATGATGCGGAAGTTGCCCTGGTGGCCGTAATACTTCTGCGAGATGAAGCTCAGGTTATCGCCCGGCTGCACAGTGTGCTCGGCGATGAACTGGGTATATTTGGGCGCGGCGGCGGCCGCCTTGGCCTCGGCTTCCTTGCGGGCAGCTTCGGCCTCGGCCTTTTCCTTGGCCTCGCGCTCGGCCGCGGCGGCCTGTTGGCGCTCCTCGGTCTCCTTGCGCGCAGCTTCCAGACGCTCCTTGGCTGCCGCTTCCTTCTTTTCGGCTTCAGCCTGCTCGCGGGCCTTCTCCTGGCGCTCGCGAGCCTCGGCCAGGTTTTTCTCCTGCTCTTTCTTCTTGTCGGCCTCGTCGTCACGGGCGGGTGCAGGAGCGGGCTTGGCCGACGAGCTGGGTTTGGCAGCGGGGACCGGCTGGGTCGTGGCGGCCGCAGCGGCTGTGGCGGCGTGGGCCGTGGCGTAGGAAGCGCTGACTTTCAACGCGCTCTCGATCCGCAGCAGGGCGGTCGCCTCTTTCTCGGATACCGGTTTGGCATTACCCGCGCCGCCATCGAGTGAAGCGTTTGCCACGGAGTGACCCACCTTAAGCAGAAAATCCGAGAGCGCCTTCAGATCGTCGGCGCCCAATTTTTGCTCGACGATGGCCGCGATCTGGTTCAGCGCCTTCTCGGCGTCGGCCTGCGACGCTTTGCCGATGGTTTTCGGCGCGTCGCTGTCATCCTTAATGATATCATTGACCAGAGCATTGCCGGATTTATACTCTTTGATGGCCTTCTCGAACGCCTTGCTCTCACGCCGCTTTGTGAAGAATGACACCCGGCCATCGGCCTCGGCCAGCGCCTGGTTAACCCAATAAGGCGCGTATTTCACTGTTTCCCATTCAGAAGCGGATAATTTTTCCTTTGACATTTCATCTCCCTGTTAGGTTTATTTCCCGACCTCGGTGCGTTGAGATAGGGCTTTGAAGCTTCACGTTAGAATGCAACCGGCAACAATCGTTTTCGATATCATCATCGAAGTTAATATGGCGTTTGTTGGGTGGGTTACAACTGCGCGAGGTGATTTTTCAAGATGCTTCCGCCGGTCACTCGGCAGCGGATATAGGTATTTATACACGTTAACGAAGATATGGGCAACCCGCGTTGTGGCAGTCTGGGAAGGAATCGCTACAATTATCCGGCAGACGTTCCTTTGGATAACCTGTATGCAAAAAGCGATCAGGAGGCACCATTCATGGAGATGAACAGCAGCACCGTGGACGGTTCACCGGCAACCGTCATCCTAAACCTCAGCGGCGAACTGGACGCGACGAATTACCTCGATGTCATCGAACGCGTGCGCGTGCTTTACAGCGAGGGCGCGCGGCAACTTGTGCTCGATCTTTCCGACCTCAAGTTTCTCTCCAGTTCCGGGTTGGTTTCACTCCACAGTGCCGCGCTGATCATGCGCGGCGAGCAGCCACCCAGCCCGGAGTTGGGTTGGAGCGCCTTCCACACCATCGCGACGGATGTCGAGCGGGGCTACGAGTCCGGTTGTGTGATTGTCAACCCACAGGGTCGCGTGCGCAAGACGCTGGAGATGACCGGATTCAACACGTTCCTGAGGATATTTGACGACTCCGACGCGGCCGTGGAATTCTTTTCCGCCTGAACAACTGACTGCCGATGGATCACGGCAATCAGGCAGCAAGCCGAAACCGGTCGACAGGCGTTTGATCGATCTGTGATCCCGCGAATCCTCATTCCCCGGGAGGTGAGCCATGCCCTTTGAATCGCCCTCAGCTGAGATGCGACTGCTCCTGACGACGCTGGATGAGTTTGTTCGTGAGGAATTGATGCCGCTGGAACGCTCTTTCCTGCACCATGACTTCGACACGCTGTTGCCATTGGTGGAAGAGAAGCGGCAGCAAGCGAAGCGCCTCGGTTTCTGGCTGCCGCAGATTCCCGCCGACTACGGCGGCATGGGGCTGTCGCTTTTCGACCACGGCTTGGTCAGCGAAGTGCTGGGGCGCACGCCACTCGGCCATCTCGTCCTGAACTGCCAGGCTCCGGACGCGGGCAACATGGAGATCCTTATCGAGCACGGCACACCGGAACAGAAAGAGCGATTTCTGATGCCGCTGCTGACCGGGGATGTGCGCAGTTGCTTCTCGATGACAGAGCCGGAGAACGCCGGGTCTAACCCGACGTGGCTCAGCACCACGGCCGAAAAAGACGATGACGACTACATCATCAATGGCCATAAATGGTTCACGACGGCCGCCGACGGCGCGGCCTTCGCCATTGTCATGGCCGTCACTGACGCGGCCGCGTCCCGCTACCAGCGGGCCAGTATGATCATCGTGCCCACCAACACGCCCGGATTTCAGATCGTCGAGAATACGTCGGTCATGGGCGAGCGCGGGCAGGGTTGGGCCAGCCACGCCGAGATTCGCTACAACGACTGCCGCGTGCCGCAGGCCAATCGCCTCGGCGAAGAAGGGATGGGCTTCGCCATTGCCCAGCAGCGGCTCGGCCCCGGGCGCATCCACCATTGTATGCGCTGGATCGGCATCTGCGAGCGCGCCTTCGACTTGATGTGCCGGCAAGCGGCGCTGCGGGAACTCGCGCCGGGGCGGACGCTGGCCGAGACGGGGCCGGTGCAGACGTGGGTGGCCGAGAGTCGGGCGGAGATCGACGCGGCCCGGCTGCTGGTGCTGAACACGGCGCGCAAGATCGACACCGAGGGAGCCTATGCCGCCCGCGACGACATCTCGCTCATCAAGTTCCACGTGGCCGGAGTGCTGCAACGGGTCCTCGACCGGGCCATTCAGGTCCACGGCGCGATGGGCATGACCGACGAGACGCCGCTGGCTTTCTGGTATCGCCACGAGCGGGCGGCGCGCATCTACGATGGA